>CAWHPS010000029.1:0-56244 GCA_963831235.1 uncultured Fibrobacterota bacterium | reverse complement strand
CTCTTCCTTACGGAAAAATTACACTTGCCGGATATTCCGGCGGAGGTGCCTCTTCTGCGGATAATGATGCATTTATAACCACTCTTGGCGGAGGAGGCTTATATCAATTCAGCGATCGTATAATCACTACCGGCGAACTTGGTTTTGATATGGGCAGCTTCGGTAATTCAGGGGTGTTCGGAATTGAACTATCAGGTAATGTTCACTATAAATTTTAGGGAGAATAATCATGAGACATACACTATTTATACTGATATTAATTTTGTTTCTTATTCTGCCATGTATTTTTCTTTTCCAATGCTCAAAGCAACCCGTAACCCCAGACATAATTCCTGAAGGCTATAAAAAGATCTCAATATCATCACTGGACCAATTTTATGGAGATTTGAGCCGTTTTCCGGAATTCCAGAATTTCTACAAAACACTCAGGATGAAACCTGATTCATCTAACCCCAATTCTGCAAATAAACAAGCGATGATAGACTTTAAAGAAGCAAAAGTTGTGGTTGTCAACCTTTATAATGAGCAAAGCTATTTCAACTCATCGCAAACCGATGATTTTTATTGTAATGTGGCACAAACCAATTACAATGCCTTTGCTGGAAAAAGGCTCGATGTTTGGAACGACCTCATTTCCGGAATAAAACAATATGGCTATCTTGATGTCGTTTACACCGGCACCTTAGAAAGAAATGGTAATTACGTGGAAGGCGATATCCTGGTAAAGCCAGGATTAAATACAATTATTGTTTGCTTCATCAATTCCTCTGGTAAAATTTTCTGGACATCTTATAATGATTATCTTTTCATGTCGCAAATGTGGAAAGATCTTTTTCCACAAGATACTTCAACAATGCTGGATGGATGGGCGGATTCATCGTGGAATGATGAAACTTATTATTCTGCTCCTGCATATGGCTATGGCTCTTGCCCTCCGCCCCAATCCTACTCGTATATGCTCCCGGGTTTGACCGTATTTGTTCCGTCTAAAATGACTTGGATAGGGCTTGGCATATCAAAGGAGTTTGCTGATTGGATCTGCACACCCTGCCTTGATACCGGCAATCCGATTGTAACAAGCACCTGGAAAACCGCCGGCACAGCTGGTTTTTCACAGGGTATAGCATCTCAAATCACCTTGAACATTCCTCAATACAGCAGCTATCCGTATGTTACTTATGTTGATCAGGGGTTGTCCAACCGGGCAGTTGTTCAGCAGTACAATGGCGCCTCCTGGACCATGCTTGGCGGTGCGCCTGTGTCAATCGGGAGCGTTACAACTCTCAACATGTCAACGTATGCCAATACTCCTTATGTTGCGTTTAATGACAGCGTGAACAGTCGGCGTATTACCGTCAAACGCTGGACAGGAGCTATCTGGGACACTGTAGGTAACTCGTCTTTTTTTCCTGCCAATGTTACGGAATTGTCAATGACCATTGACCCCTCTTACGGCTATATCTATGTTGGGTTCATCGATCCCGGCCAATCCAATAAACTTACAGTTATGCAACACAACGGTTTGGCCTGGGATACTGTTGGAAACCCGGGTTTTTCTCCAGGCGTTGTGAGCAGAATATCCCTTGCATTGAATGGAAGCGGCGTGATTTACGCGGCATACAAGGACTTTGCCAATGGTTTGAAAGTGACCGTAATGAAATATGACACAGGCTGGTCCATTGTAGGAACACCTGGTTTTTCAACATCCGCGGTTAATTATATTGACCTTAAATTCAGCAGCCTTAATGATACACCCTATGTAGCTTATGATGACGGCAGCGTATGGGTAAAGAAATTTAACGGTACTTCATGGATGCAGGTTGGGGCCACACCCCTTGTATATTATCGCACTGGCGGGCTTAGCCTGGCTTCGGCTTGCGGTACCATCCGAGTGGCTTTCAGCGATGGCACAAACTCTTACTTTTATGCAGCAGCATACGAATTGAACGCTTCAAATGCATGGACAACAGTAGGAGTTGTCAACAGCATATCGAGCGAATCCATCGGCTATCCTTCAATAGCGAATGATCTTTTGTGTAAACCATATTTTGCTTTCCAGGATGGCTACAATGGAAACAGATTGACGGTTATGTATTACGGGCAATATTAAAAAATTAGACGGTTACCCGCTCAGATGCATGTGTATTATATGTGAGCAGCACCTTCACACCGAAAATCTCCTCGCGCTCAAAAGAGTCTTCGTGTACCTCTCTTACAAGTTCACGGGAATTGCATTCGGAACTTATGTGGGCAAGGAAAAGACAGGAAGGCTTTTTACGGCTTTTCTTGAAAACAGTTTGTAAAAAATTGGCGCACTTTTCATTGGAAAGGTGCGCTTCGTTTTTTATACGATGCTTTACATGCGCCGGTTGATGACTGTTATCAAGCATATTGACATCATGGTTTGACTCGATTATTATGACATCGGAATCCACAAAAAAAGGCAGAAGACGACGGGTAACGTTAACAAAATCCGTGGCATAGGCGATTTTTCTATCCTTGTAGAAAACATTGAAACCAAAACACCCCCCCGGAGCATCATGATCAACCTTGAACGGGATTAAATTGAATTCCCTTACTCGAAAGGGCTCGGAATTGAATAATTTTATACCCCCTTCCATATTGGCAAAGGCAGGAAGAAACTCCTCGAAAGCGGAGAGCGTCTGGTTGTTTGCCATGTATAAAGGTATACCGTTCTGGAGCATGAAATTGCACGCTGCATTGCTTAAATGATCATTGTGAGCATGGGTTATCAATGCAGCGTCAACAGGGTTTCCGGTCTCACTTATAAATTCGCAGAGAATCGTCCTTGAAATTCCGGCATCAATAAGAAACCCTGCTGTTGGCGTCCAGATTGCCGTGCAGTTGCCTGAAGAAGAGCTGCGGATTACCTGTACATTAAGTTCCGACATAATAGTATTGAGATAAAATATTTCAGGGGTCAATCTCAAGGAAAGCAAATTATTTGTATGGAGTGTGAGGGTTTTACAACGCGATCCTTACCCTTACCATATCCACCCTGTTGTCAACAACATGTCCGTATCGATCCCGTTCATGAACATGCGTCTTTAAAAGCAAAGGCCACTGATAAACAACAGGCAGCGAGATGTCAACCTTGGATAGTTTCTGGTCATGGGTGTCTGATTCAAACAATGTTTTTGCCAGGTATTCTCCGGCAACAAGCCCTCCCCAACCTCCCATGAGCCCTGCAATAATATAAGGGTTTGATGAATCCGCCTTGGCAAGGAAAGGGAAGCTTAAACCAACAGCACTGCCGCACATTGCGGAAAATGCCATGAAACCACCCTGGAAAAATGTATAGGAATTTTCCTCTTTGAACTTGAATCCAAAGGCTGTGCCCAGCGCATGCCCGGCCAGTGTAGAGGTAATACATATTCCGCGATCATGGTCAAAATCCGTATTAAAAAGTGTTGGGACAAGTAATCCGGTAAGCGCACCCATGATACCGCTGGTTTCAATTAAGAGGCCCCTGCCTGATGAATAATCATGGTCTTTGACTAATTTGTATCCCCCATAAATGCCAATAGGCATAAGACACATTGTAAACCCTGAAAACGCCAGGCTGCGATCATATTTACTTCCACCTGACCCGTACATGGGCAAAAGCGCTCCGTAAAGCCAGGCGGATCTTCCAAAAAACCGGATAATATCAGCATTGCCGAATTGATAATTCCCTGCTAATTTTGATATTGAGCCAAGATAAATGCCAAGCGGAAAGGTCAACATGGACCCAATCGCCGTGATTTTGCCAGGTGTTTTGGATTCAACAGTATCATAATAGGTAGTATCCCTTTTTCCATAAGGCGTGTAGAAGGTGTATGTATAGGCGGGCACAACATGCGATTTGAAAAGCTTTAGACCATAAAGTAAATCAGCTGTAAGAAAAGAATAGCTGACAGCCAATTCCCCTCCATAATTCATCAAAGCAACACGGCCATATCCCAATTCCCGGCCCTTGGTAAAATGGTATGACCCGTAAAGGGAGCCTCCAAATGTAAGAAGGGAAAGACCTGTGACTGTTCTCGGATCAGGCGCTATTGCCCAGGGCCGATGCAAACCCGACAGGATATATTGCAAGCGTCCTTATGGCCGTGGAAACTATAAAATAAGTACGACCGATTTCTTTTGGTTTTTTAGTCACTGGTTTAGCAGATGTTTTTAGAACTTGGGGTGCGGTTTCATTCTTTGTGGGTTCTAAAGCTTTACCAATTAGATTTGAATAAAAACCAATGGATACGGAAAATGTGCTTTTTATCGGGTCCAGATTCTGATCCAGGGCTATGACAATGAGGCTGGTGTAATTTGCCACAGCCGGGTCAAAGGCCATCCCGACAATCTGGCCTTGAGGAAGCACGATGCCCTCACCTTTAAGAAGTTCCTTTGCCCTGTTCATTTTTTCAGGGGACATCATTTCAATAGTCTTACCATTCAGGGCCGTGATATTCGTGGTATCCTGAGAAAACCCAACGGAAATGACTGACATAATAGCAATAAGAATGAAAATTACTTTCATGGCACCTCTATAATTTTCTTAGCATGAAAGATAACTGTTCAGGTGTCTTACCGGTCCCCGATTGCCAGCCGGGTGCCTCGATACATCCGCCTACGGCGGACACTCGGCAACCGGCTGGTGTATCGAGGGGCCGGGAAGATGCCTGAACAGTTACCATGAAAGATAAATAATTCTTATGTCAATTTGTTAGGGATGTCGTTTATAGAAACATTCGGGACTCATGGCTCCCCAGTTTTGGCTTTTGTTAATGTATTAATATATTTGGTCATTCCTTTATGGCCCTCACCCCTGGCCCCTCTCCCGCTCACGGGAGAGGGGAAAAAGGGGTGAGGGTTAATTAGAATGCTAAAGCTTTTTCGTCTATGGCAATTTAAAAGTGGGGAGCACTGAGCATTCGGCACCTCGGATGTTTTCTTCCATTGACTAAGGGTCCCCCTGGATTTATTTTCTATAAACAGATTGAAAGGGTATTCCAAATGCGAAAAACAAAAATAATAGCCACGCTCGGACCTTCATCATCGAGCGATACAATGATCGAAGAACTGATTTGTGCGGGGGTAAACACCTTCAGGCTCAACTTTTCCCATGGGACGCAAGAGGATCACCTGCGAAACATACGCGCCATTAGGAAAATATCCATTAGGCTCAATTGCCCAGTTGCAATACTTCAGGACTTACAGGGACCGAAAATTCGCACAGGCACTTTTGAAAAAGGTTTCACCATGCTTAAGAAAGGTGCCATGTTCACAATAACAGCGCGTGACGTAATGGGAAATGATGATATTGTTTCAACAACATACAAACATCTGCCGCTTGATGTAAAACCGAAAGAAAAGATTTACCTGAATGACGGGCTAATTCTGCTTGAGGTAATTAAAATCAAGGGTAAGGACATACAAACACGGGTAATGGTCGGTGGAAAACTTTCAGACCACAAGGGCATCAACCTGCCCGGCACAATCGTAAGCGCGCCTTCTTTAACGCAAAAAGATCAGGATGATCTTAAGTTCGGTCTTAAGCATGATGTTGATTTCATTGCTCTCTCATTTGTCCGCAGATCAAATGATATTTACAGATTAAAGGAGATAATAAAACAAAGCGGAAAGCATGCAAAGGTCATTGCCAAGATTGAAAAGCCGGAAGGAGTTGCCAACATAGAATCCATAATTGCCGAAGCCGACGGTGTAATGGTGGCACGCGGCGATTTGGCTGTTGAAATGTCACCGGAAGCCGTGCCTGCAATTCAAAAGCGGATAATCAAGCTTGCAATCTCTTCCAACAAGATCGTCATCACGGCAACTCAGATGCTGGAAAGCATGACGGAAAACCCTTCTCCTACCCGAGCTGAGGCCTCTGATATCGCAAACGCAGTATACGATGGTACGGATGCCATAATGTTATCCGCAGAAACCGCAAGCGGGAAATACCCTTTGGAATGCGTCAGGATGATGCATAAGATCGCCCTGCGATCCGAGGAAACATTAATGCACCAGCACCTGCCCTATTTGACCACGGAAAATGATTTTTCCTCAACACTTGCCCTGACCGGCGCAGCGCTCTATGCATGCGAGGAGATAAACGGCAAAGCCATCCTGGTCCATACAAGAAGCGGGCATACCGCCCGTTTCATATCCCAGAAGCGAAGGGAGATGAATATAATAGCGCTTACTCCGGACCCTAAGGTGGTAAACCAGCTTGCCCTTTCATGGGGATTATATCCCATGCTCATGCAATTTGTTCGGGATACTGACAAGCTTATTTCCTGTGGGATAAATATAGCGTGCAAATCAGGTTTGATTAAAACAGGAGACAGAATAATAATACTGTCCGGTGATTCATTTCATTCGGGCAGCACCAACCTTTTAAAGATAGAGACTGTAAAATAATCAGTCCTGCCCATCCAAATCGTCAGCAGCCTCATCAAGGTCTTTGTATTCCCTAAGAAGGCCGGTGTCGTCCATTGTGGTTGTGATTACATCTCGTACCGCATCGCTCGCGCTTATAACACCAAGCTTCCCGCCAAGATTCACCAGTTTCTTTGCAAGGACATTAATGGCGGCGACACCGGTACTGTTTACATAAGAGCATGAGGAAAAATCAATAACCATATGAGTATGTCCGTGATCGTCGATTTCAGAAGCCGCTGTTTTTTTAAACGTATTTAACGTACGTTCTGAAAGTTCGCCATCAACCTTTACCAAAACAAAGCTTCCGCAATCTTCTGTTTCAAGCGTGAGTTTGCTCGCCATTTTAATCCTCCTTATTATTTTATTAACTTATTTTATTGTTGCCGCTTAGTTCAAGTTCTTTTAATCCAGCATCGCGGTTTTCCGGGACCCACGACAAAAGCGCTATAAGGTCTTTTCCTGAAATATTATATTTTCCGGAACAGGCAGGCACCAGAACCGTTTCGCCGCAGCCAACAGGATATTCTTTTCCATTGCATTTAATGCTGCCGCTGCCCGATATTGCCGTCAATATCTCAAAACGATCCGGAAGTGTGCGTGTTGTATTACCTGTAATATAATACTTTTCAAGAACGAAATAGTCACAAACAACAAGTACTTCTCTTTCAAAACCAATCCCTGCCATTTTAACTGGTTGTGCAATATGATCTTCAATGTCATTATAATTTATTACATTTAGCGATTCCTCAACATGCAGATCGCGTGGTTTGCCGTCATTTCCAATGCGGCCCCAGTCGTAAAGCCTGTAGGTTATATCTGAAACCTGCTGGACCTCATATAAAAGCACACCTGCGCCTATGGCATGCACTGTTCCAGCTGGAACGAAAATACATTCTCCACCTTTGACAGTGAAGGTGTTGAGGGTATTATTCAGGCTGGCATCAGCAAGCCCCGCCTTTATTTCTTCCCTTGTGGTAGCGTGATTAAACCCGCAAATCATTTTCGACCCGGGTTCTGCATGAATGATATACCATGCTTCTGTCTTTCCAAAGACTTGATTGATTTTCCTTGCATCAGAATCATTTGGATGCACTTGAATCGACAGTATATCCCGAGCATCAATAAACTTAATCAAGAGCGGGAGTTTTTCGTATCTTCCTGCAATGCGTTTCCCAAGGAGAGGTGCCGCATATTCTGCAATCACCTCATTAAGTGTTAAGTCCTTAAGAAAGCCGTCTTTTACAATACTTGTCCCGTTAGGATGTTGAGACACTTCCCATGATTCCCCTATCCTGGTACCACTATCCACGGGTTTGCTAAGGTGCTTACGCATGGAATCACCACCCCAAATCGTTTCCTTGAAAATATTATTGAATTTCAGTGGATAGAGCTTCATATAATCAATGATATATTTTGTTATTCATCTCCAAGGATTTTCCCAAGTTCCTTTTCAGTAAACTTCTTGAACTGACCGAAATCAGCCAGGCTGACCTTATGGGTATTATCGCCCTTTTCGCATTCAGCGAATCTGCCCACGATTATTATTGACAGGCTTTCGGGCTGTATGCAGGTTTTTGCAACTCGCCTAACATCATCAAGTGTTACTGCCCTTATACGGTCGCAATAATCTTTTATATTATCATCCGACTCCTTTACATACTGGTTATATGTAAAGGCCTTTGCCATCCTGTCGCCATCCTTCAGGCTTGAAGGAAAGGCATCTATAAGACTCTGTTTGCCTGCTGCAAGCTCTGTGTCAAGGGCACCGCTCGCAAGAAATTTTGTAATCTCCTTGAAAACAAGATCAATTGCATAAGCCGTTGATGCGCTCTTGGTCTGGAGCCCAACATTAAACGAACCCGGGTAAAAATATTCACAGCTCACGGAACTCCCTGCATCATAAGCCAGGCCTTCTTCCTCGCGGACTTTTTTACTTATGCGTGATGTGAATGATGCGCCGCCAAGCACCCAGTTCATTAGTATCAACGGATAATAATCAGGATTCGGACGTATAATCGAAAGCGGTACGCCGATACGCACATAAGCCTGATTAATATCCTTTTCAATGAAATAAAGACGTTTCTTTGCATCCATATCGAGCTTGGGAAATGTTGTTTCAGGTATTCCAGATTTTTTCCATTTCCCAATTGTGCTGTTGAGTTTTTCAAGGATATCTTTTGCAACAAACCTGCCCGACACACCTATTATCATGTTTTCCGGTCTGTAGTTTTTCTCGTAAAACTTTACAATCTCCGGGCGGGTTGCTTTATTTAAATCCTTGATCGAAAGGAGCTCGGACCATTTGTTCTTGCCATAAAGCGCATACCTGCCCGCAATCCTCAAAGTGTTGCCAGGCTCGTCAAACCTGTGGCTAATGGCCTCCATGGAACGCTGTTTCAGGATGGCGAGTTTTTTTTCTTCAAATGCCGGCTCCTCAATTGTTTTATTGAAAAGCTGAAAGCCAAGATCGATCTTATCTGAAATACACGACAAAGAAACCATGGCGCCTGTAAAGTCAGCGCCTGAAGACAGGGATATTGCGTGAAACTCAAGCAGCTCATCCAGACTGTCAGAGGGAATGGATTTTGTACCGCCTTCTTCAAGCATGTCGGCTGTTAGAGAAGAAAGCCCCTTTTCAGAAGTAGATTCCATAAGTCCGCCCAAACGAAAGCGCGCATGGATATCAAACACAGGCAGCTTATTGTCTTCAACAATAAACACTGTAATTCCATTATCAAGAACATGACGGTAAGGGGATGGTGTCGGAGCCGTGTATTTAAGTACAGGGTATTTCAAATCATAAGGAGTCTCTTTTTTTATACATCCTGAAAAAAGAACAGTAATTACAAATGTTATAATGAGTATCCTCATTTTTTACCGCCTTTCTTGTCCTTTTCAACAATGCCTATGATGCTGTTTTTCTCGGTGAAGTATTGCTTTGCAACATCTCTTACCTCCTCGCGGGTCACCTCATTCATATCAGTTAAATAAGAGTTGATCCACTTCCAGTCTCCTCCGATTTCATAAAAGGCCAAACGATCCGCCAGGCCTTCGTTGGATCGCATAAGGTTTATCTGTTCAGCGGTCACATTGTTTTTAACCTTCTCAAGCTCCCGAACCGAAATCAGGTCCGTGCTTAATTTATTGAGCTCATTCCATATTTCAGCTTCAACCTTGTCAGGAGACACGCCTTCAACAAGATCAGCATGCACCATAAAGAAACTTGTGTAGTTCTGAACAATATTTCCGGCTGAAACATCTGTTGCAAATTTTTTGTCTCGTACCAGTGTTTTATATAGCCTGCCGGATTTACCGTTAAGCACTCCCTCAATAATATTCAGAGGGAAAACATCCTTTTTACCAAGTGCCGGTACCTTAAAAAAGATTTCAAGAATCGGGGCAACATTCTTTTTTACAATCAGCCGCTTTTGACCGATTGGTTCCGGATCAGTGGTGAATAACGGTTCAATTTCAGGCCCTTTCTGGATATTCCCGAAATATTTACGCACCATCTGCAAAACATCCGCTTCCTTGATGTCACCAACCAGAATCAATACCGCATTGTTGGGGGCATAGAATTTCTTGAAGTGATTGAATGCATCCGCGCGCGTTAAATGGTGAAGGTCCGACATGTATCCGATTGTCGGAATGCGATACGGATGCGCCTCGAATAACATCGAACTCAGAGATTCATAAAAGCGTCCGTACGGGCTATTTTCGTATCTCAGCCTTCGCTCTTCCATAACAACATCACGCTCAGTATAAAATTCCCGCATCACAGGATGCGCCATGCGATCACTTTCAAGCCACATGAAAAGCTCAACCTTGTTTGAAGGCAGGGTGACTATATATGCTGTCATGTTGTCGCCGGTCCATGCATTCAGCGCAGTGCCGCCCTCTTTCTGGTAAAGGCCCCAGAGTTCATTGTTCTTTATGTATTTCCGTGAATCATCAACATATTTCATTGCCTCTGATTTGTATTTCTGAAAACCAGTTGAATCTCCCCTGCTATACGCATTATCCGAAAGCCTAAAAAGCGAATCAATCTTTGTGACATTCTTCTGCTCTTTGGAAAAATCCGTTACACCGATTGTCTCGGTTCCTTTGAACATCATGTGTTCCAGCATGTGGGACAAGCCGGACTTGCCGATGTTTTCATAAACAGAACCTACCTTATAATAAAGCCTGCATACAGTAAGAGGTGATTTGTGGTCCTCGACAATCAGGACCTTTAAGCCGTTGTTAAGAATATGCTCCTTAACATTCAGGAGACTTTCCGAAAAGATTGAGATCCATGCGGAAGCCACGATTATGACAACAATAAAAATTTTCATTTTTACTCCAATGGGTTTTTTCTTATAAAAGCATTACTATTTGTAATAATATAGTTATAACCCTGCTCCGTCAAAAACAGCTGGCGGTTCATTGCAAAGTCCTGCTCGCACGTATCGCGTGTTACGAGCGAATAAAAATTGGCCTTGGACCCGTTTTTCTTTGGCCTTAGGATTCGTCCGAGGCGCTGGGCCTCTTCCTGCCGCGACCCGAATGTTCCTGATACCTGGATGGCCACATTGGCATCCGGCAGATCAACCGCAAAGTTGCCGACCTTTGAAACAATGAGCCTTTTTATCCGTCCGCTCCTGAATTTTCTGTATAGGACTTCACGCTCGGATGTAGGGGTCTGGCCCGTAATGAGCGGCAGATCAAATGCACGTGCGATTTCGTCTATCTGGTCCAGGTATTGACCGATGACAAGTATAAGATCACCCTCATGCATTTCAAAAAGGTGCTTGATGATTTCTATCTTAAGCGGGTTTTCTGCTGCAATGCGTATCTTTTTTCGATTCTCGGCAGTGGCATATTCAAGCTTTAGATAGTCAGGCAGTTCAACACGGATTTCCATGCACTCGGCCTCAGCTATCCAGCCCTGTTTTTCAAGGTCCTTCCATGGGGCATCGTATTTTTTCGGGCCAATGAGCGAGAAGACCTCTTCTTCCTTGCCATCTTCGCGCACAAGTGTTGCCGTAAGTCCGAGCCTGCGCCTCGCCTGAATGAGTGCGGTTATGCGAAACACTGGAGCAGGCAGAAGGTGAACCTCATCGTAAACAATAAGGCCCCAGTTGTTTGCGTTGAATACCACAAAATGGGGGAATTCCTCGGTCTTGCGTTTTCGATATGTGATAATCTGGTATGTTGCAATGGTGATTGACTTGAGTTCCTTTATTTCGCCGGTATATTCGCCGATGTCGTCTTCCTTGATATCGGTTTTGTCAAGAAGTTCGCGTTTCCACTGCTTGGCTGCTGTAATGTTTGTGGTAAGGATGAGCGTTTTGCACCCCACAAGGTGCATGGCAAGCATGCCTACAATGGTTTTGCCTGCACCGCAAGGAAGCACCACAACACCACTTCCGCCTTTGCGGCTTCCTGATGCATAAAAGGTTTCAGCTGAATTTCTCTGGTAGTCGCGAATTGTGAAGACCTCACCGTTTACAGATGCAGGCTTAAGGTTGAAGCGGAAGGGATCGCCTTCTACGTAGCCCGCGAGGTCTTCTGCGGGATAACCTATTTTAATGAGCGCCTGTTTTACTATGCCGCGCTTCATTATAGGGAATTTTACCGTATGTGCGTCAATCCTGGCATCTAAGAGCTCTCTTATACCCTTCTGGTTCAAAAGCTCCAAAAGAAGAGCATTATCATCAGTTTTTAGGACCAGTGTCTCTTTGTTTTCTCCCTCTTCTATTCGAATCTTGCCATAGCGGCTATAGTATTCCTTTATTTCGTACTTTACGTTTTCCGGTATGGCATACTTTGACAGATTTTCCAAGGAAGAGAGAATTTCATCGATTCTATGACCCGCTGCTGCCGCATTCCATAGAGACAGCGGGGTGATTCTGTATGAATGGATGTATTCGGGAGATTTTATGAGTTCCGCAAAAGGGGCCAGGGCATCGCGCGCCTCCTCATAGCGGGGGTTGTTGACTTCAAGCAGCAGCGAACGGTCGCTCTGGATGATTAAAGGGTTTTCCTGGTTTGGTGGCATAAGCTATGAAAATAAAAATTGACCCGTGGTAAATACAAAGGTATCTTTAGAATTGTTTAAAAAAGATTTTACAGGCATCATGCATTTTTGACAAAGATACAAGGCCCTGAAATCTCAAATGCGAGAAAGATCGTGCTTGGCATTAATCAGTACAATACACAGCCGGAACTTTTTGTTTTAAGTCTTGCTCTTCCTTCAATATTTTGACTATCAACCGCCACAACTTTATAATATTGATTTATCGATTCATATTCTTCTAAATCGCTACTATATATTAATGCGAAGGTGTCCACACAGGTCAGCACAGTAGTATTTAGGTAAAAAGTATAGCTATTATTTCTTGGCGATCTGTAAATGTTATAGGAAATAGCCCCGGATACGGGCGTCCATCTTAAATTAACATCCTTATCTCCAGAACATGTAACAATCAAGCTGTCGGGCGCATGAAGGATGTAGTGAAACCAGATATCAGAGCTTTCAGAGGTATCACTTTGCATCCCGTTGGTAATGCGGATAATCTTGTAAGAGTAATAATTATTACTTTGAATATTCGAATCGATCCATCCATAAGTAGCGGATGTTATAGCAACAGATATATAGGGGCCTGTGAGTATAACAGAACGTAGGATTTCCACGGTATTTTCGAATCCACTGTAATTTAAAACTATTCTGTTTGAAATTGAATCAATTGATAATTTCGGTTTATTAGGTGCTGGTATTCCATTAAAGTTAAACATAACAGGTACAGACGGATAGCCTAGAACATTATTTGAATCTACCAAAAACGCAGTATAATAATATATCCCTCTTTTTAAAAGAGTGTCTGCGTTTTGATTAATCCATGTTGTGTCGGATGTGCCTAAAGGAACGCGTGCAAATTTTGAAGTAAAAACCGTATTGTTTTCCACAACACTTAGCCCGATAATGTTATCTATTGGCCCATTAATTTTTATGTCCGGGGCTTCCAGTATTCCGGTAAAGTCCACCTTGTTCGAAACACCTGTCTGACTTTTCTGTGAATCTGCAGTCAATGCCTGGCCTTTATAGAAGTATGTTTTCCCAACAGGTGGAAAATCCACATATAACGAACAAAATTCTGAACTTGCAATTCGAATTCCAAGGCTGTCCACTGAAAGAGATGTTGACCTGTAAATATTGTAATAGGTTGCACCCGAAACAGGGCTAATAAGATAGATTTTAACATAGTTACCATAATTTGAAGCCGTGATTATTGGAGCGGGCATTTGATTTATAAAATTAATGCTATGTTCACCTGAATGTAATCCAATCTTACCATTGTATGTGTCAAGGTATGCAGCGCAATAGTAATAATAGCCTGTTCTTGGAGGGTAATCCGTACAAATCCAAGCATTAGGAGATGAATTCAAAGAGTTTTGACTTACAGTATCAACAATGGTCCATGCAGTATCATTAACCAATTTTCGAAAGACCACAACAGGAAAGTTGCCAGATATTTCGATGCCTTTTATTTCAATAGATTTCCCATTGTTTGATAGTTTAAAGTCATAGGGGATGGGCGATTGATTTGTTTTATGATATTTTATTGGTTTATAGGTTGCCCAGTGGGATGCAGCATCAGTAAATAAGGCTCTATAAAAGAATGTTCCTGTATCCTGGCTTTGATCATATACGTCGTCATTAAAATTCAAATTTGGCTGGATAGAAACAGAGTCAATATTACGCCATATGGTTTGACCTTCAGAACATCTTTGCAATATTATTCTTATTGGTGAAACAATAATTGAATCCCATTCATAATCATGTGGCAATGTAAAATTAATAGAAGTAATTTTTCCAACAGGAGGGTTGACGCTAAGATCGTAAGTTCTTACTAATCTATCTGAATAGCACACAAGGGGTTCTGGTAGTCCCTTATTGGCATTTCCCAATGAGTCAATAACGTACACATTATATTGAAAATTAATTCCCTCTCCAATATCAGCATCTAGTCTTTTGAAAGCAGAAACAACATGAGCCGTTGACTTGCTAAGAAAGCTCTCGAATCTTAATGGAAGGCCTGAAAGTGTATCGTATATAATTTGATCAGTGGTTAGGTTTTTCCGGACAATGGCTATTTTGTAAGGTTGGCTGTCAGGATTTGGAACTGTCCCTTCCAAGCGAAAAGCATATCCATGGTTATAAATATATATAGACGCAGTTGGTGGCGATGAATTGGGTAAAGCGTTAACAAATTCTGTTTTATATAATGTATCCGCAATATAAGTCTGAAGCTTAAACCACCTTGGACGTTCATCAGGATAAGACCCTTCAAACAAATAATACCCATAATCAGAATAATAAAAAGTGTCAGTTGGCTGCCAGTTTAAGGAATCCATTGAACATACAAGGGTATATTTTGTTAATAGAGAATTTATATCAGATAAAGCATCCCATTTTAAACTAACGATCCTCCCATCAGTCTTCACGACATGGAAATTCGGTTGATATTGAGACATTTCAATGTTTTGGTTTACAGTCTCACCGGCATTCAGGTTGATATAAATGTTTTGTTGATAAAATCTATCTTGCGTACAGGTGAATTGGACATTATACTCTCCAGGTATAAGTTCAATCGAATAATCACCTGTAATTGTTGTTTTTGAATCTTCTTTAATCGCGTATTCCTTATAAAGCGAATTTGTTGAAAAACTTGCCGTTATAATTGCACCATCTATGGGGCGGCCATTTAATGTTACTTTACCTGTAATTATGCCTTTTCCATAGGTTTTAATTTGACTCGGGGCAAAAGGCGCGCTTTCGTGCCTGCAACTTAGAAAAAGAAGAAGAGGTAAATAAATTATTATTAATGATAGTGATTTCATTATTGACCCTTCTTCACAAATCGGATACCAACAGGTTCAGAAGCTGGACTTAGCAACCCGTGGCTTTTACGTTTTACCTGATAATAATAGGTATTGTCATTTTGTACTGTGGTGTCATTGTAAATGGTTGTTTTGGTGTCAACTAAATAAGCATACGGACCTGCTTTAATATTCGATCTTTCTATCATAAGGGTATCATAAGCCGCAATTATGCAAGAAGACAGATTTAAGGAAACTTTTTTTAAACTATCACTTGAAATCATTGGTGAAGGAGGCATGGTTAAGCCGGCCATATAAACCATTTGAGGCTCTGATTGAAAGTATCTCTTATGCAAAGTGTCAGAGTAAAAACAAATATATTTATGCCAGCCTACCTGCCAGATAGAATCCATGATATTAGCGGCATCCTGATAAGATTGCGAATGATTAACGGATTTTAGCCATATTGTATCAATTGGTGTATCATTTTTAATTCTTGCAAACCTGTATGAACCGGAAATATTATCCGATGAAAGCGCCAGGTTAAATATAGCTTCGCTCTGAGTTATGGCAAAAGAAGGGTTTCCGGTAAAATTTATCAGTGTATTTGCTGCGTGACTAGGCTTTAGAGAACCGTATTTTGTAACGACTTTATAGTAGTAAGCACCTATAACATTAGGAATATCAATTACGGTCAAACTGTCGCCACTGATTGTACCAGAATAAATCAAGGTATCGCTAATAAATGATGTATCAGGATTTGTGGAGCGATAAACATCAACGTGTCCACTGCTGATGTGGGGTTTTATGCCAATATAAACACATGTCCCATTTGTATTACTACTAATTGTGGGTGGTGAAGTAATATTTTCCCAAACAATGGAATCCACAACAGCAGGATTGGTTATTTTATCAGAACTCAGGATTACAACAGAGTATGAATACATGCCGGAAGTTGATAGGTTTTTATCAATATATGCTACTTGATTATACCAGTAAGAGTTCACCATGCTAATAGTTTTAACCAGTGAAAATTGAATTTCGGTTGGTGCCTTTCTATAAATATTTATGATTGGAAACCCATAAACAAATGGCTTTTCCCAAGACGACTCAATTGACAAACCCAAGACAACAGTATTGTCAACCTCCTTTAAAACTACATTTGGCTGAGGATATTCAATTATCCTGTTGTACGACTGAGTATCTGAATAATAAACATATCCACCAGGTGTATTGTAACTTAAACGATAATAAAACATTCCAGAATCATTTGTGTAATCACGAAACAAAGAATAATCATCTACCAGGATATAGCTTGTAAATGAAACCGTATCAATATTTTTCCATTTATTTGTTCCTCCAATTTCTTTTTTTTGCAGTATTATATTGATTGGGAAATAATCTGTTGCATTATTGGGCCTGAAACCAATCTTAACTGAAATAAAGTTCAAACTATCAATCAATTCAATTTGTGAGTATAAAATATTGTTCGAGCCTGATTTGTGATAAAGATATTCTTTTGATGCAAGGCTTCTTTTATTTGTTTGCGGATCTACTGTTGTAAAAGAATATCTGAAATATCCTGTATCAGTCAAGGTGTCATGATAAAGATAGTTTGCACAGTTTTCATAGTAGCTTCCTATATTAATTGATTCAAAACCAGAAGAAAGGATAGTATCCAAATCTGACATTTCTTCGTTAATTCTGCCTCTTGATATTATTATATGATATTCTTCCGAATCAGGACTAGGAACATAAACACGCATCCAAGAAGGTGAA
Organism: uncultured Fibrobacterota bacterium; assembly: GCA_963831235.1. Lineage (GTDB taxonomy): Bacteria > Fibrobacterota > OXYB2-FULL-49-7 > OXYB2-FULL-49-7 > JAEUSG01 > CAWHPS01. Next base: position 39,162 of record CAWHPS010000029.1, on the reverse strand, counting down.
AAATAATAATCATTATATACAATAGGTGTTGGCGGATTGGTGGATAAATTAATTGATAAAACATCTTCACCGACAATTGAATCCATACCTGTCTTTTTTACAATAAGCTTATAAAAACATTTTCCACCGCATTTAAAGCAGTCTGATGTTGCCATAAAAATGCTGCCTGCGCCAATTCTTGTTGTGTCCAATAAAGTCCAGGATAGTGAATCTTGAGATCTCCATAATTGATATCTACCGGCATGATCTGTAAATTTGTAAATAGGTTCATAATATGGAGTTTCCGTGTATGGGATCCATGAAAGGACCACATACCATCCATTTATATAATTCGTATAAAGCTGTGGAAGGTATTGCATCAAATCAACATCAAGATTTATGGATTCATTCTGATTAAGAGTGATTGTCCGTATGCAGGTGACATTATAATCTTTAGCGGTAAAATAAAGCGTATAGCGCCCTCCTGGAAGTATCATTTTATAGCTGCCCGATGAGCTTGAATTATTTTGTTTGCTTTGTGCTGTTTTAGCAGCTGATATTGTTGTCGTTGGATCGGCCGTTATGGAAATACCTCCAACCGGTGTTCCTTTATAGGTGACGATTCCCGAAACAATACCATATCCTTCAGGGATATTTTCACTGTTATTGCTGCTGACCGGATCATTTTTGGAACAGGAAAAAACAAAGAAAACTGAAAACACAACCAGGCAGATTAGTTTACTCATATTTGTTCTCCATTTATTGATACAATTGAAGATGTGAATTTGGGTACGATATAATAATTTATTAGGTGTCATAAGTCAAGATATTCAGGACAACATATAACATTTGAAGTTAAGTATGAAACCTAAACTGAGCGATTCTTATGATAAAATATCACAATTCGCACGCAGCAAGCAAGTTTTTCTTTCTTTCCATTGTCAAGATGGTGTTCTTTTTGAGTAAACAAGGGAAACGCGTTGACAAGTAGAGGTTTCTCATGGAAAACTGCGGAAAATTTTCGAATAGTGGCGATATTGGTTTATTTCTGTGCGCACCTTTACATAGGCGCTATTGCGCGGAGAATGGTTTATGCAACGCCCCGTGAAATGTTGTGAAGCTATATGGTCAATGGTATCGGAACGAGCCCTGTTCCTGTACAGCGCTCCCAAAGTTTTGGAATGTTGAGCGTACTATGGATAAAATGCGTCAGTTGAAGTCTTATACAATTTCCTTTGAAAACGATCTTTGCTGCAAAGTCTATGACCGTTCTACGCAGCGTAGTGGGATAACAATTTGCAGCTATAGGTACGATATCCTTGACTACATCTTCCTGATAGGCGCAAAGAAGCGCATGTCCTATCAGCATCAGATAATAATAGGCCGAATTCATACCGAAGCGCTTGAAAGGCATCTGCTCACTGGTCATGAAATCCTTGATGGAGCGGTTGGTGAGCTCGCTCTTACCGCGACCGTGCCCAATTTCGATAATGCGTTTTGTTTTCAAATAGTCTTCGTTTCCAGTATTCTTCAATTCCTGGGTCAGCGTGGCATTGCTGCCAATGTTTGTGTACAACACCGAATCAGGGCGTGCTATCTCAAGAATCATCTGCCTGTCTTCATCGCAGGAAAGACGGGTGAAAATAGTCCGCAGGAAACCGATATTTTTCCACGATTCCAGTTTGCTACCGAATTCAACATATTCCCATATCTGTTTACCGTTATCATACCGTTTGAATTGTTCTCTGGGACAAGCCCTTGCAAAGTTCGTAACCGGATCATACAGTTTGCCGGAGCAGATGAACAGAATCTTGAGCTTTTTATCGAAATATTCAAAGTTCTTTTCATCAAGAAAGCCGCTGTCGCTGGTAAGAAGAATGGGAATATTCTGACTGTATTTTCTTCGTATCAGATTAACCAGTTTCTTCATGGAATCCTGCACGTCGTTACCGTGATTGGAGTGGGCGCTGCCACGGCGGAAGAGTGCTTCAACCACGATTCCGAGCCAAGTGATCTGAAGAGGTTGGAAACCCTTCTTTTTCTTGTAAGTCGGACTCACGCCTTCACGTTGAAGAGCGTCATCATTATCCAGTACCACGGTATCCATATCAAGCACAATGATGGACGGCTGCGTTATTTGCAGCCGCCAGACGAAAAGCGCGTTAAGGATATGACGCAATTGGAAAGTCTTTGCAAAAGTGAACTTGGAGAAAAACCTTTTTACCGCATGAGAAGAAAGCAGGTTCTTTTTCTCTACCTCCAGAACTGCCGCATACCCATCATCATTACGCAAACGGTCAAAACCAACTATGGCTTTCATGCTTCCGTCAATGAAATAGGCCAGTATCTGGCGTATGCAATAAGCAACCGGCTTGCCTTTGGCGCTTTGCCTCATGTCGGTAAGAAAAGTTTCTATCAGACTGAAGAAACTGACATTTTCAAGATATCGGAGAAAAAACGTCAGTCCGCCGCGACTGCAAAGTTTTGCGTTGGTCGTCTCAATCTTGTTTATACTGCAGGAGGAATCCTTGAAGAGTTTCTTTGTCATGGTTACCCTCTGGGTTAAAATTATTGTAGGCCCGTATACCTACAATATTAGAGGGAGATTCGGAGGAAAAGATCATTTTATTTTGAAAGAATCGCTCAGTTTAGGTGAAATATTATAGATTATACAAAAAAAGAGATGTTGTATGACGTCAGCCCTTATCTGACATTTGAAAATTAACATAAATATTCCCTGTTGTGTAAATACCCATGAAAATTGCCGTTGATTTCGATGGTACAATTGTTGAACACGAATATCCTTCCATAGGCAGGGAAAAGCCGCTCGCATTCAAGACTTTAAAGGAGTTTAAAAAAGCCGGCTTTGATCTAATCCTTTGGACATGCCGCTTCGGGAAAGAACTTGATGAAGCTGTGGAGTTTTGCAGAGATAACGGCATTGAATTTTATTCCATCAACCGAAACCATCCTGAGGAAACCCCTGATATGATGACAAGCCGTAAAATCGACGCGGATTTATATATTGATGATAAAATCATCGGTGGGTTCCCTGGTTGGGAGGCAATCCTTGAGGAATTCAAGCCGTCCCATTCAGAGCCTGTCAATAAACCTTCACTGATAGAAAGACTCAAGCGTCTTGCAGGATATTAAATTTAAAGCTCAATAGACGTCTATTTAAATGGGGAAATATTCGCATTAATCTTTGAAATAAGCAAAATTCTTGTACACATAATATGTGGACACATATATTGATAATCGAGAGAAATGACTTATGAAAAATGTCACACTGGCATTGGATGATGGCCTGCTTAGAGAAGGCCGGAAATATGCCCGCCGTAACCATACAACGCTAAACGGACTCATTAGGAAAATATTATACGAATCTGTTTCCAGCAGTCGAGAAGAATGGTTATCCGAATGCTTTGAAGCCCTCGACTCAATCAAGCCCAATTCGCAAGGAAAAAAATGGAAACGCGGAGATCTATCTCAGTGCTCCCCAGTTTCAACAAAAAGAAAAGTATATTATTCTGGCTTTTAACGTCCGGCGGCACGGGGGCCGCCGGCTAATCAATTATTCATTTGTTTTGTTGGCGAGGCCAGAGGCGGCCTCGCAGGAGTCATTCCATCCCTTTTTATCATACCGGGGTTCCGCCCAAAAAGGCCACTCTTTCAATAAAGAAACCAAACCTGCTTCTTGTGAATTTCGAAGAACATAATCAATGACTGCCGATTCTCCTTCGGGTCCGATAGTTTCCTTTGGTAATGCCCCTGCCTGCCAAAGCTTTCCTGACCATCCCATTTTCCAGGATTCATGTGTAATAAAAGATTTCCATTCCGCAATAAATTTCTTTGTCTTTTCCTCTTTTCCATCCAGGCAAAGGTGAAGATGGTCAGGCATCAGACAAAAAGCAGGAATAAAGATGCGCCCTTCCGTATGACAGCGCATTAGATTATTACAACATAGCAATGCCAAAGAATATGAAAGAAAAGGCTTAGTATGCTGGTAAGCGCTTATAGTATAGTGGATCATAATTATCTCCGGGCCGCCTCTGGCCCGGAGATATAAAATAATATATTTATATGATTAGCCGGCGGCCCCCGTGCCGCCGGACGTCAAAAGCTTCCGGATGATTTCTTCTTTCGAGAATTCAAAACTGGGGATAGTTGAGGAGATCTATATCGTGTCTCAAGTCTTTGTTGATACAAACCCGTTTATTTAACTATTCAGGCGCCAGTTCCGATTTCCTGAAAAATATAGCGATTAACAAAGCGATACAACGATAGCTAAAGCGCTAAATTGGATTTTTTTACCTGCTTTTAAATTTCATACTGGATGAAACCCTGGAAATTAGATTATTTTATATTAATCTTAAAATCTTTGTTAAAACAAGAGAAACAAGTTGATATCAAGAAACAGTGTATTTTTCCTTGGCGGCTTTCTTTGTGCTTTGCTGATTTCCATCATATTCATCCGGTTAAATTATATTTCTGAAGAAGGGTTTAATCCCACTGATGATGGTGTTGTTCTGGCCCAGTCCTTTAGACTCCTTAATGGAGAAATACCCCACCGTGATTTCATTTCAATTCGTCCTTGTTTATCCGGGTTGATTCATACCATCAATTTCAAGAGCCCCCTCCCTCTCGAAGTAAGCGGGCGGCTATTTTCCCTGGTTGAATTCTTTTTATATTCTTTTATATTTGCCTGGCTGCTCTGGCTTGCCTTTTCTTTTACTTTTTTCAGGAATATAAATGTTTTTATCTATTTCATTTTAACTGGGATTGCAGCATTTACCATTAATCTAAACGTATTCATGTTCTACCCATGGACGACCATTGACGGCATACTTCTTTCCATCCTGAGTTTTATATTCCTGTTTTTTGCGGTTTCAGGTGTTTCAGGTAAGGAAAAGTCCCTGGGGTTATCATTTGTTGCGATCTTTATTTCATCCCTGGCTCCTTTATGCAAACAGAATTTTATTATAATAACGCTTTTTACCATAATAATAGCGGCATTTTCGTTAAGGCGAATCGCAAAGTTTGGGAAACTTGTATGCATTATTTTATCAGGACTGCTCCCTCTCATTGTTTATCTTGGAATGGTACTGCATTTCGGAGTCCTTAAGGAGTTTTTGCTCCAAATGCTGGGTCGCCATGAATATGTTTCCCTTGGGATCTATCCTTTCCTACGCACCTTCTTTAATTCCAAGGTATTCATGCTTAATGCATGGATTCTTGCTGCTGTCTTTTACTTATGGATATGCCGAATAAAAGGAAGGCCGCTAATAGAAACCAAGGATGTTTCCGGCAAACCCTTATTAAAGGTCATGCTTATCGGCATACTTTCAATCTATTTGGGATATGCGGTGTACACCTCATTCACTATCTTATATGAACGTGACTATCTTATCGTGCCGTTTGAACTGTTTTGGATGTTGCTCTGCCTTTATGCTGGTTCTGCCTATTTTATCAAGATACCTTTCAGAATATCCCTTACAGTGACCTTCATTATTGTTCTCGCCTGGGCATCATCATTTTCCCTCGGCGTTAATTCCCCGCTGTTTGTGACAGGGCTGCTTCTTGTAACCTTACTTTATTACATTTTCTATCTTGTCAAGGAAGGATCGCTATGCATCATAGATCGATCCGTTAAATTATGGTTCCAGCTGTTAATGATAGCAGTTGTTACTGCGCTCTTTCTATTTTCTCTCTGGAACCAGAAGAAATTCAATTACCGTGACAGACCCTCAAAGGAACTTACGTGCACACTCGGAAAACTTATGCCAGGATTCGGCAATATTCGCACGAATCCCGTGACCTACGATTATTACCGTGATTTCCTTGCCATCTACAACAGTTTTATCGACAAGGGAATCAAAGACCATTTTGTGCTTCTTCCAAATAATGCCATCATTTATCCGATGATGAATAGCCGGAATCCCTTTCCTGTTGACTGGATTTATCGTGATGAATATCTTGGATCAGAGAAGCAGACTGCAAAATGAAATAAACAAAGCTCTGGACAAGGAAAGGGTTTATGTTATTCTTGATCGGTATAACACCGAATCCCTGGCTTTTAAGCTTGTCCCCCAGACATATCCACTTGATTTATATTTTTATGTTCCTGACCTTTTAAGCCGATGTACCAAGCTTGATGTTGAAAGCAAATACTTTGATGTTTATTTAAGCAGATAAGTTATTCATATCTGAATACAAAGCTTTTCCCTGTAAATTCCATATAACCTGTCAACCACGCCGCCTATCGAGTGGGTTTTCGTGACCCATTCGCGTCCATGTTTTGCAATCTCAATCCGTCTTGAATGATCTTCAATAAGTCCTATAAGAGCTTTGGTAAGGTTATTGCGGTTAACGTTTACAAAAGGATGTCCTGCAAGAACACCCTCGATTTCCTTCTGTATATCAACGCATACGACTATTCCCCTTGATAATGCCTCAACTGCTGTCATTCCATAGCCCCATCCGGCCATGCCGCCAATTTGATCAACAAGAATGTTGATGTCTTTCATCTTTTCCATAGCTTCACCATGTGAAAGACTATGAATAAATCGAAATTCCGCGTTGCGCCCCTTTGTCGCCTCTTCTGCCGAGCGGATTATATCAGCAGTGCCCTTATAATGGAACAAGGTCTCGTTGCGTACCATATGGGCAACAACTACACGGGTTGTTGCCTGGTTGACTGAGGGACCATTATAAAGCCTTGCTGGCAGGTGCAGATAAAGGCATCCAGGATACCGGAAATAAATGTCCCATTCAGAGGTTGTGTTCGCGTCCACAAGTTTGTTAAGCAATGGATGCACCCCCCGGTCACGGAAATCATTTCCATGATAGTTTGCAATAAGTTTGCATCCTTTGTTTTTAAGCGTGCTTATTGTGCGATAATCCTTGAAAAAGTCTATACCGCCTTCCAGATGATAAATGTCATAATCAAGGAGGCCGTACTCCTCTATCGTTGACATTATGCGCTTTTTAAAGATTGCATCCTGCATCTGAAGGACAAGTGAATGCATAAAAGATGGTTTGTAAAACGGCGGGGTACCGGGCAATTGCTTTCGTTCACCCCGCATGTTCGCGTTTGGGACCATGAGGTCACGGAATAAATTGACTTTTTTGTGCCTGGCATTGGGCCAAATGTCAAAACAAATGCCGTTGTCGAATCCTTCAATGCTACTCGTTAAGGTCACGAAGTCAGCAAGGTGTCCCCTTTTCCTGTGTTCTTCCACAAACTGATCCAGTGTGCCTGTATGGTTTGCCGGCGCCAGATAGAGGATTTTAAGCTTTCGATTGGTATTCGCCATTATTTTTCCAAATTCTTAATAGAATCAACATTATAACGCAATGTATCGAAAAAACAATTACGTTTATACCGGTTTTGTGTAAAAATTGACCGGCCATGACAATTAAAATAAAATATATCATTAGGGTGACTGATTTCACGGAAAGGATTTGAATATTTATCTTATTTGTATTAATATATTGTATTGCAAAAAACAGGGCCAAATATGAAAGAAGGGTTGATAAAGCAGCCCCATAAAGACCAAGCGGACGTATAAGAAGCAGGTTCATGATTATGTTTGTAAAAAGTCCTATTCCTGAAGCAATAAGAATGAGCCGTGTCTTCTTTTCAAAATAAAGGAATGAATCGAGGAGCGTGGATGCAGCATCAAAAACATAGGCAAGGGCCACTATGCTGGTAATATAAAGGCCCGACCAGTATTCCTTTCCAATAAAAGTCCCATGAGGCACGGGAAATGCCGCAATCTGCCTTGAAAATATTGTGATGAAAAAAGCAGCCGTTCCCATAATAATAATCAGGATTGACAATGTTTTTTTTGCATAATTTAAAGAGAGCTCCCTGTTGTTGTCATTGTATAACGCGTAAAATTTAGGATACCACGCCATCCGGAATGCTGAAAGCAATAGATAGGTCATCATACCCAGCTTGTAGCTCACGCTGTAAATTCCAGTGGCGGTTTTGCCAAGGAAATAAGCAATGAAATAACGGTCAACATAATTTGTAAGCAGCCCCATTAAATTAATGATCATAAGCGGGGCCGCGAACCTTAACAAAATGCGATACTGCGAAAAAGAAGGACTCTCAAGCTTTTCCCTGAAAATATGAGGCACCCAGTACATTAGCGAAAGAAATGAAGATACGGCATAACCTTTAAGCACCCCTTCCATCCCTCCCTGTGAATGGATGATAAAAAACCATATAAATAAAATAAGGAGAATATTCTGGGATGCAATAAACACAGCAACACGGTAAGGTTTCAGAGTTGATCGGTAATAAGCAAGAATAATGATTGAAAGCGTATCCGAAATTATCCAGATGGAAAAGAAAAGGCCGTATTGGGTAAGAAATTGATTTCCTGATAATATTCCCTTGATAGGTAAAACAGCTGCAATAGAGAGTATTATTGCAAGGATTAAAGCCCCTGATAAAGCAGCCGCAAAAAAGGATTTCTGCTCATTTCCCTTGACAGAGGTGAACCTCATTACAGCTTCATCCATTCCATGAAGTGCAAGGGTGGTAAGTACGAGATAAAGTGACTGCAGAAGGGTCCACAAACCGAATTCAGCCGGCGCAAGGATGTTTGTAAGCACCGGCAGAAGAAGCGCTGCCAGAAAACGGTTTATAATCAGGCTTGAACCATATAAAATCAGAACGGATGAGAACCTGGTTTTAAGCATGGCCATGAGGGGCTAACGGATGACAGCGAACTTGCCTGATTTTGTTGTGTTGGCAGGGGATGTGTATCGGTAAAGATATATGCCGGTTGATATAAGTTTGTTTGATATGGGATTTCGTGTATCCCACTTGTAACTTGACTGGTGGCTCGGGAGTGTTTTGCTCATGATAAGCTTCCCTGAAAGCGTGAAAACCGCTATGGATGACCCGTTCTGCATGGTATTAAGCAATACCCCTTCGTTTCCGCGCACCAGAACCGGGTATGCATAGCCCTTGGCCACATTTGTGGCAGAACGCACGCCCGATTCAAACATCTGCATGCCATTGTCAAAACCTATAAAAACCTTCCCTGTATTACCGTTAACAGCAACCGAGAGGACTTTATTTGAAATTAGCCCGTTTGATGAGCTGTAGGAGGTATAAACAACTTTTGAGGGATCGCCTGTACCCTGCTTGATGTCAAGTGTTGGATATTTTGCAGTACTGTAATGAAGCATTTTGAGGCCAATAGTGGATGTTGCTATCCACACATTGTTGAGCGAATCAAAATCAAAGTCATTTATGCCAACATCAGGCAGAAAATAACGCCAAAAACCAAACACATTTCCATAGGAAATATGATTTATCGTCGAATCCTGGCCTTCGGAATAGTAAAATAGGCCCGCCGATGTACCTATCCAGATGTTGCCGTAATTATCAGCCTTGATTTTTGACATGGTCTTTGTTGCAAGATAGGCGTCAATACCGCGCCTGCATTCAGGTATTTCCTTTTCCCCCGCGAGCCATCTCGGATCAACAATATGCCGCTTTATCTCCGACTTGTCGAATATCAAAGTATCCGGAGTTTTTCCTGTCAGTCCGAATACATCAAAATCTGGATGGGTGATTGAAAAGCGGAGACACCAGATATTTCCGGCGTAATCAACAGCCATTGATCTGGGACGGATGAGTTCGTATTCCGGTGGCGGATATTTTTCAAGAACAACACCTATTTGCCTGAAACCAGAGACATCTTTTGCGTAGTTAAAGTTCGACTGGTTTAATTGGTATCCTCCGGCACTGGAATTTGACGACCATGAACAATCCTTGTATATTTTTATTCCTCCCCTGTAATCCCATTTAACATTTTGACCTATGTAAAGATATCCCTGCTTATCAATATGCAAGGAACTTGGACAGAGCCCCGCATCAACACCAATGCTTTCTGATGCAGTAAAATGGAAAGGATCATACGTTTTCCCATCAATTGTAACCACTTCCTGCAAGAATGGATTTTCCATAAGAATAACATTTGGGGTCCTTGGATCATCACCAATTTTAATGAATTTTCGCTCCGCTACTGAACCGAATATACGATTATGAGCATCTATTACAATATCATTTAACCCGGGGTAATAAATTGTCGTGTCAGTGCTTGCAAACAAGCGGGACCATATTCCGTTGTTGGAATATTTCTGTATTCCCCGCTGTTTACGGAATTCGAATATTCCGCGGAAGGATTATCAATATTCGATGCATAAACGTTTCCGTAGGAATCAGTACATAATTTTTTGAAATCGCTCATAATCTGATCGTCACCGTTCCAAAAACTCTTATTGTCTGAGGCACGGTATGCACCGCGGCCGCTTGTACCAATGTATATACGGCCCTGGTCATCAATTGCCATACAGTTATAACGTATGAAAGTAGGATAAAATAGCGGATATGAAAAGGTGTCACCCTGGTTAAACCTTGAGGATTGGCCGCGAGCTTCGCAGGTAATGAAAATGTTTCTAGGCCTCGACAAACTGTCATTTATAATTTTCATGGAAAATACTGCTCCATTACCTTCTTCAAAACTCTCGAAATCAGTAAGCCCTTTTATTCCACTCGGGGTTACTGCAAAACGATTGTATCCTACAGTATCATAAGTGCCGTCGCTGTTATTAATACGGTAAACAAAGTCACCCTCCGCCGCATTAGTGATCCAACTTGATGGATAACGGTTTTTAATGCTCGAATTGTAGGATAGGAGCGGCTTTCGCCAGTCGATCTTCATTTTGGCCCAGAAATATTTGGTAAGAATATAAATTGTATCGTTAACAACTGTAACATCACGGATATTGCGCTCTTCAAAAAATTTGTCTTCATGATAAGGGTTTGTGGCATCACCAAACATCTTAAATGTCCCAAAGGCCATGGCGCCGTCATCTTCAGCAAAAAAACTGATTCCTTCATTGGTTGCGATTAAAAGAGTACCTTTGTGAACATAGAATTTGTTGAATATCACATTCTCTTCGCTTTTGAAATCCGTGTATACCCTGAATGAGCCATGATCATAAACCGTAATATTCAAATTATCCATTCCAAGGTAAACCTTACCGTTTTCATGGTCAACAACAAGTACGGAAATGCCGGTTCCGCCGAGGCCGTCACTTAAAGTATACCTCTTCTGCTCCCCTGTATTGACATCAACGCATAAAAGGCCCCCGCTTGTGGCGCAATAGAGCGTGCCATTATAATAATCCATGTCCCTGACATCAGATGTGGAATTCAGGAAATGCCAGTCTCCATCAAGTGCAAAAACACAAACTGCCCATACCATAATTATGGAAGATATCCTGTAAAATAATTTCATTGTAAAAGAAATATAATAAACTATTAGTCCGTTTTCGATAAAATGACATCATATTTAACGCGCATTCTTATTGATTTTATTTACTGTGACAGCCTATTTTTACGTAACTGTTCAGGTGTCTTGCCGGTCCCCGAGTGCCAGCCGGGTGCCTCGATACATCCGCCTACGGCGGACACTCGGCAACCGGCTGGTGTATCGAGGGGCCGGGAAGATGCCTGAACAGTTACATTTTTACTAAGCTTTTTTAAATATGGTTATTGCATAATGGATATTTTATGAAAGAACAAATAATAGAATTTCAGAAAAAGTTAAAGGATTTACACGCGGTCCTGCATATTGACGATCATAAGGCGCGTATAGCTGTTCTTGAAGAGAAATCTCTTGCACCGAATTTCTGGGATGACAATAAAACGGCCCGTGTAATTTTGAAGGAAGCTGATACTGAAAAAAAATGGGTGGAAAAATTCGGGCAGGCTGAAAAATCCCTTAATGACGCGCAGATGTTCCTCCAGATGCTGGATGAAGGTGACGATGCCGAAACCAGAACGGAACTTGAATCAGCTGTTAAATCCGTTGAGAAGACAATAGAATCTTTGGAGCTTATGAAAATGCTCGGCGGGCCTGATGATTCCGCTGATGCCATATTTGAACTCCATTCAGGAGCAGGCGGCACAGAATCCCAGGACTGGACAAACATGCTGCTTCGTATGTACACCCGTTATTTTGAAAGGCAGGGATACGAAAGCCACTTGATCGACATACTGGCCGGTGAAGAAAGCGGAATTAAGTCCGCGGTCCTTGAAGTAAAAGGCGAATTTGCGTTCGGCTACCTGAAAGCCGAGATAGGGGTACACCGTCTTGTACGCATCTCCCCCTTTGATTCAAATGCAAGGCGCCATACCTCATTCGCATCAGTAAGCGTGATTCCCATTCTCCAGGAAGTGGATGATGTTGATCTTAAAGACACAGACATAAGAGTGGACACTTATCGGTCCAGCGGGGCCGGCGGCCAGCACATCAATAAAACCGATTCAGCCGTACGTATGACGCACCTTCCAACAAACCTTGTTGCCCAGTGCCAAACCGAACGCTCCCAGATAAGGAACCGTGAAATATGCACCAAGCTCCTAAAAGCCAAAGTGCTGCAATATATGAAGGAAGAAGAGGAAAAGAAGCGCGATTCCAAGGCGGTTGAGAAAAAGAAAATCGAATGGGGCAGCCAGATACGTTCTTATGTTCTTCATCCCTATAATATGGTCAAGGACCACAGGACCGACCTTGAGACATCCAATACCGCAGCAGTTCTTGACGGTGATATTCACCAGTTTTTACGCCAATATCTTTTGACCAGATAAACCATATACTTTAAGGCATAAAGTATGTATAGTCATGACGAAAATAAAACTTCGCTGACAACGACTAGTTTGTTGGAGCCCCTGTTTTCAAAGCCTGTGTTTGTATTAGGATTTCCTGCTTTGCTTTACCTCCTGTTCGGCTCTTTTGGATACGGTACGGATTTCGACACATACGGCATGCTGTCAACATGGAAAATATTTCTTGAAACCCACTCATATTCATTGTCAAGGTCCCCTGGATACCCGATTCCTGAATTTCTCATTGGCCTGGCATCATATTGCGGTGGTTATCCCCTCTCCAATGCGTTGACTGCTGGTTTTTCGTTGCTTTGTCTTTGGTGTTTCAATATGTTGGTTCTCCCATTTTTTGGTAAGGCACGTTCCGGTGCCCTAACACTGTTTATAGGAATTAATCCGTACTGGATTATTGCAGCATCAAGTTCAATGGACTATATGTACAGTTTGGGTTTTGCCCTGCTCGGAATCCGTGTTATGCTTGCCAATAAACCACTGGCTTCCGCAAGTCTTTTTGCGTTTGCAGCAGCTTCACGGCTTACGATAGCACCTGTGCTTGGGCTTGCATTGCTGTTGTATGGGTATCATAGCAAGGCCTGGTATAGGGCGACTGTATCCATTATGATTTTTACCGTTATGACAATAGTCTGTTATTTGCCTTCCTGGTTTGCATCTGGCCAGGAAATGTTTCTGGTTGTCAATGGCGGAATGGTTGGATCCTTTTTCCGGCTGGATTCTGGAAATTTCACTTTTTTTAGTATCCTAAGTCGGGTAGTTTATAAAAATCTTATGCTTCTTGGCATACTGCCTCTGATTTTAATTATGACATTTCTGTTAAAACATCGGTATTCACCCAAAATTTCTAACGTGTCTATTTTATGTGTGGGCATTAGTTTATCCTTTATTTACTATGAGCTTCTGTTCTTCCGGCTACCACATGATATTGCTTATTTGTTGCCGGTACTTCTTATGATTACCATTGTTATTGGTTTTGTTCTTCCCTCAATTCCAATAATGAGTTTATTGGTTCTACTCACACTGTTAAACAGTTTTATTACATTAGACCCTCTTAAAATAGATTATAATGTAAAAACCAGAGAACAAATTGAAGCTGGTTCCGCGCGGATAAAACCTCATTTCTGCATCGGAGCAATTCTTAATGATATCAGGAATAGGAAAGCCGCACAGGCATATTTTCTGCCAAAGTTTGGGATTCATCATGGCAAAACCTTATTCCTGGTCAATCGGGCAATGGCAGATACCACGAATCAGATGTGAACAAGATGTCGGTTGTTTGATTTAATTGCAGCTTGTCAATTTAAAAGAATCGGTTGCTCTTCAGATATAGTAGCCGTATCCGGCAACACCGGAACTTTTCTTTCATAGAACTGAAACAATATTGAACCTCCTGAAGTTGAAGCATAGTGCCATATATCAGGATCATTCACAACTATTCGGTAAAACCTGTATGCATAGTTTTCCTTGAATTCACTGGATTCGAGAATTCTTTCATTCCCTGGAAGATTTGAAATAGAATCTCCCTGAGGCGGACCAAGTATGATATAATCAGGCTTTTTCTGAGTAGTTGTTCTTTCATCAAATGCATTGCAAAGGGGAATAAATGAACATCCTGAAAAATAAGGCAATGAACCTGAATTGTCAGCTGCAATTAATGCATCAACATTCCAGTGTTCACGTATAAAAAGACCTACCTTTTCACCCACAAAAGATGAAGCATCCCTGACCTTGAATACTGAAAGATATTTTTCTGACACTGCTGAATTGATTATTGTTAAGGCAATAACAACAATAATTACCATGCTAACCGGAAGGTGATTTTGGCGACGACTTATAAGAAATTGTAAATTAATCAGTCCCTGAACAACAAGAAAGTAGAAAAGCGGCAGAATAGGTAAAAGATAACGAAAAGGATAATCACTATTTGCATTATGTGAAAGTAAAAGCAGTGCCTGAACTACCATAATTATGGTAAGAAAAATATTGCAAGGCCTTTGTGAAATAGAAATTAAATTAAACACAAGAAAGATTGCTGGAAAGCCAAAAATCGCCATGACCCTTCCCATGTTTTTGAACCCAATAACAACCGCATGAGGACTGATATGCCAATTAATCGAAATCATGTCCATGAAAAGCGTTCCATAATTCAGATGAGACCAAATCAGGTATGCAAAAACAATTACTGCAAAACCGGTTATAATCATAAAAGTATTCTTAAAGGAATTACCGTATTCCGTCCAGTTCCAGTAAATTAGAATTGCTATCGTCACAACAATCAATAGCAGCAAGATGGAATTATCTGCCAAATACGACAATCCAATCAGGGTTCCTGTGATATAACCGTCTGATGAATGTCTTCGGGGTTTTGCTGCAAACAGTATAGTGGAAAGAAAAATAACTGTAAACAGTGGCTCTGAAAGGCCGGATAAAGACCAGGCAGAAAAGCATCCATTGGCAGCCAGTGGCAACATACATAAAAGGCCCAAACCTTTGGCTTCAGTATTTTGATACTTGATGATTACGAATAGAAGAATAAATGTAAGACAACCAGATGCAATTCCTATTATCCGTGAGGCGGGAATTGCATCTATTCCAAATCTGCCACATATATTAATAAAAAAAATGAACAGGAAATTAAAGGGACTTTTATTTGTTTCTCCGGGAGTTAATGTAAGCCCAAGACCGTTCATCCAGTTTGCAGCATATCTCAAGGAAATGAAAGCGTCATCAGAATAGAATTGCTTGAAACGCCATAAAAAAAAAGTGAATATTGATAAAGAAATTAATAAAATGAAATAATGGCTGATATGTGTACGGATTGTTTTATATGCGGGCATAAATATGATTTAAAAATCTGTTTTTCAAATATGCAGTAAATATATATTAATAAACATCATTTTAACATAAAAAGCCTAATGAACAACAGGTTTTCATCAACAAAGTGGTTTTTATTGCCACTTTTCATTTTCGCGGGGCTTACATTATATTTACTGATAGTATTACTTCAAAAAACACATGGCCACCTGGTTTACATTGCAGATGATCCTTACATCCACCTCTCCATGGCTTCTCATTTTGCCTCATCCAGAATATGGGGAGTCTCTTTTGACCATTTTGCAAACGCCTCATCCTCACCTCTTTGGACACTTATTCTTTCGTGTTTCGGCTGGAACCTTTCCTTGCTTGAACAAATGCCGCTTTTCCTGAATTTATCATTGGCAATATTTCTTTTCGGTATTTTATGGCACGCCTCCCTTGAATTCAAACTTTCAACACCCTTAAGACTATCATATCTTCTTTCAGTTATTTTGTTTGGCAACATTGTCCCCGTGGTTTTTTCTGGAATGGAGTATGTCCTTCAATCGATCTTGATCATGCTATTTGTGTTCAGGTCAATCAAACCGGAGAAATCATCTAAAAATCAATGGCTGACAATTTTGCTTGTTTCAGCCCTTGTCTTGACCAGATTCGAATCGATATTTACAATACTGGCTGCAATGATTGTTTTTTTTGGAAATAAACAGGGCAGGGACTTTGCCAGGGTAGGCCTTACATCAGGATTTGTTTTAACTGCCACAAGCATTTTTTCCTTATGGCATAGCGGGCTTTTTCTTCCAAATTCCTTTGTATTAAACAGCAATTCACCCGGCATATCGAGCGTGACAATTCTTCAGTTTGGCGGAAAATTCCTATTGCATATTGTATCCGCCCCGCATCTTACAGGACTTATTATAATAAGCATATATATCCTTATAAAGGCACGTAAGGGAGCTGTTACTCTTCATGATCACAGTAAAAAACTGATTTTAATTTTTATTTTATCAGACATCTTCCACTTTCTTTTCGGGCGGATTGGCTTTTTTAACAGGTCTGAAGATTATCTTATGATCCTAGGTTTAAGCGCACTTTTCCTAACCTTTCCGGAATGGAAAAACATATTCTACAAAGGGACGGAAGAGAAGACCCAACATCGGTTTATAATCACCTTAATTTCATTAATCGCAATTTTTCTTGCTTGGCGTGCGGGTGCTGCAATGGCAAGTATTCCGATATCTTCAAAGATGATTTATGATCAGCAATATCAGGTCGGTCTTTTCCTTAAAGAATATGAACATGGAAAGAGCGTTGTACTTAATGATATCGGTGCATCATCTTTTCTCGGCAATGTACATGTTATCGACATTCGGGGAGTTGGCCACGACGAAATAGCTAATCTTAGAAAGCGATGGAGTTTTTCAACAAGTGATCTTATACGGATAGCGGGAAAAGAAAACGCTTCAATTGCAGTTGTGTATGATAACCTTTTTTTTAAAGAGGATATATTTCTATTTATAAAGCCTTTCTTTAACAAAGTTCCACTGCTTTCCTTTCTAAAGCCATATTTCATGAAATTCGGTATTGGTGAAATCCCTAAAGATTGGATAAAAGTTGCTGAATGGAAAATACCGGACAATTACGCATGCGAAAGCAACACAATTTCTTTTTATGCACTCGACGTAAAGACTGCACCCGAGCTTTTTCAGAACATTAAAAACTTTGCTTTAAAGCTGCCTTCTGATGTCTCTGTGACTTTTTATTAAACTCGAATCAGATATGAAAAAACTTATTTATGGTTTCTTATAGCGGACATAAATTTCATTTTTAACAACCCGCATGACTTTTTTTAAAATATAAAACATGTCCTTTAAGCCGAACCCTCCTGATCTTAACATGCAGCGGGCCCGAAGTACAGAGCCTCTTGATTTGAGCTTTGCCACATCCTTGTCGGAAACACCTGGCAACTGCATAACCGTGAATTCTTCATTGACCCATTTGTCCCAATGATCTCGAAGGTGGTGCTTTATAAGATCATGGAGAAGAGCTGTATCATAAAGCGGGCTGCCTGGATATGGCAAAGTGATGGACCAGCCGAAATAATCCAGGAGCTTTCGCTTGTATAATTGTTCGGCGAATAAAAGGGTTTGTTTTGTTTTTGCGGCATCTTCAAAACAAAGTCGGCCTTCTTCCTCCCAAACATTGAAAAGCATAAAAAGCCCCATTATGCGTATCCGGTATTTTTTTAAAAGTTTGCAAGCTGCTTCAACATCTTCAAGTGTCACGCCCTTTTTTATACCTTCAAGTGTTTCAGGATTTCCACTCTCTATTCCAAGATGAACATACCAGCATCCACTCTCAGAAAGAAGCCGTACAAGTTCCTCGTCCAAAGGTTTTGCTCGAAGCTGGGTTTTCCATGTCATGCCAAGGTCGCGTTTAATCAATTCCTTGCAGATATTTTTTGCATTGGTTAGGCTGTTGTTGAATTCATCGGAATTGTCAAACACCTCTTTTATTCCGAATTGTTCTTTCAATAATGCCATTTCATCCGCAATATTTTCCGGTGAACGAAACCTGAGTCTTGGTTCTGACACATTCCAAACCTTGTTTGAGCAGAAGGTGCAATGATACGCGCATCCTCTGGAAAACACCATTGATGTTTCAGGAGATTTTCTCGATAGATACCAACCTTTGTAGGATTTCAAATCAATCAGGTCCCTTGCTGGAAATGGGATACTGTCAAGCGGCTGAAGATACGGCCGCATTGGGGTCTTAATGATGGTTTGATCTTTTATAAAAGCTATTCCATATATAGAAGGAAGTTGTCCTGCAATCAATGAGTCATGACTTGCAAAAGAGCTCACAATCCGGAAAAAGGTCTCTTCGCCTTCACCAATAACAGCAATATCGGTTTTTGAATTGACAAGACATTCCCCTGGCAGCGATGTGACGTGCGCACCGCCCGTAACAATGAAAGT
Organism: uncultured Fibrobacterota bacterium; assembly: GCA_963831235.1. Taxonomy (GTDB): domain Bacteria; phylum Fibrobacterota; class OXYB2-FULL-49-7; order OXYB2-FULL-49-7; family JAEUSG01; genus CAWHPS01. Next base: position 20,676 of record CAWHPS010000029.1, on the reverse strand, counting down.
TTTTGGCAGATGATCTTTGACAGTGCCTATGAGGGCATAAGCTGAAACAGCACCAGGAGTATTTATTGATACACCAAGGATATCAGGCTTAAAATCAAGAATTTCATTTATGGTCGCAGCGTAACCGCAAACAAGCCCATCCGTGATCTTAATCTCAAGACCTGGAATCCTTTCACGCACATACGATGCAAGATACAATATTCCAAGGGGCGGCATGACACCTTCACTCATCTCAGCAAGGGTTCCAGGGTTTTGCGGAGGCGAAAAAACAAGGTGGATTTTCATTAGTCATCCATAATGGTGCAGGAATTTTTATCCGGTTTGATAACTGTTCAGGCGTCTTGCCGGTCCCCGAGTGCCAGCCGAGGTGCCTCGAACTTCCGCCTGCGGCGGACACTCGGCAACCGGCTGGTGTATCGAGGGGCCGGAAAGATGCCTCAACAGTTATCCGGTTTGATAAATACTGAAACTAAAATTGTTCACGTATTTTAGTCTTGCCATTTAAAGCATGAGACATCAATCTGACTGTTTTGGGATCAAGATTGGACCATGTTACGTTTCCAATGATGCTTACAACAGGCTCAACTTCTTCTTCCTGTTCGAGCGAGAAGCGGCTGTAGTTTACGAATACATTGATGCTCTCCCGCTTCAATGAATCCACATCTCTTTTAACACCCGCAACAGTGAGGGAAACTGTTTTCACATTAAGCCTTGCTTCAACCCCTGACGGTGTGCCAATAAGACGTATCGGAATCCCTTCCATTCTGCGCTTTTTAACAGTCGCAACCTTGATATTCACCCGAATCTTGTTGGGTACAAACTCCACTCCAAACAAACCGGGCTGACGAACAAACGCAAAGAAGGCCGTGTCCTTTCCGACACCAAGAGCTTCGACATGCCTGGTACGCATGGTGTCGATTTCAGACACATTGCAACGGGGTCCGGAAAGAGTGATGCGGTCGGGCGACAAACGGGGTTCTTCTTCCAATATCCGATCCTGAGCTGTTACAATATTTATATCCGAAATAACAGGAATCTCTTTTTTTATTATTGCGTCAAAATTAATGGTAAGCTGCACAGGATCTTTGACGAAAAGAACACGCACACCGGGATTGCCCCGAATCTCCACGTTTTCTCCGCTCACCTTGAATATGTTTACGCCCAATATTGCCTTTTCTCCGTTTACCAGGAGTTCAGCATCATAAAACTTGAGCATGAAAAGTTGCCGGCCCGTGCCTGAGACAAGGACTTTGGCAATAAGCGGAAAAGCATTCGCAGGCGCGATGTTGTCTTGTATATTTACAAGACGGATTGGCATGGTTATCGTGGTCTCATATTTTTTATTGAGCGTAGCGTAAAACCAGAGAAGTATGGCACATAAGAGGGCAATGATTCTAAGAGCCAGATTTGTAAGAAAATTATTCATCGAATAATCAGATGAACTTGATTTCAGCTATTCTTGAATGGAGATCATTCTTAAGTACCCGATGAACATTTTTTATGGAAAGGGGTACCTCCTGTTTGATACATTTCCTGTTGAGCTCAATAAGCATGGCGGTTTCATCCTCTGATAGAGAGGTCACATTCTTGAAGTCAAGTATAAGGGGCACTCCTTTATTGACAAATTTCAGGGAATGCCCGGCTTTGCCCAAATCAATCCGCATTAAATTAGGATCATAAGGATTAATTGATTCATCCTCTTCCTTAATATCCGTCAGGGTTGGTGATTGCATTGCACGTGTGTCTTCCACGACTTCCATTACATCCCCGTCCTGGCTGCTGCCTTCGGAGCTATAACTTGATTTGAGCTGAACCAAATCCGCCGCATAATCATTAACATTTTCCCCTTTGATTTCAGTATCGTTCCTTAGATAATCCTGAATAAGCGCCTGGTCGTCCATGCTGAGCATTTCGGATTTTAACGAGGCAATCGTTTTTTGCGCAGGCATATCATGCAACTCACTATTGGAAAGGGGCTCTCTTTGTTTTTCCGCCGAGGGTTCCGGCTCATTTTTTTCCTCTGAAACAGGGGTTTCGTGATCATGATTTGGGCCTTCATCCGCAGGCAGACGAACACCGGCTTTGGCAATAGCTGTATGGTGCTTTGGAAGAATGGAACCCGACCCTTCCTCACTCGGACCCATATCAGGCGGCTTGACACCGGAACCCGGGGGCCTGTATCTGGTTCCGGTGCGTGAGTCTGAACCCCCATGATCAGAAACTGATTGTCCAGAAGAGTCATTTGTTATACCGGATTGTCCGGCTCTGCTGTCATCATGGCCCTCAACTTTATCATGAGCGGAATTGGTTTCGAATTTGGCTTCAAACTGATTGATGGATTCAGAGAGCTTGCCAATTCTTGCGGATGAAACAAAGTTAATGACAATGGAAATTATTACCAGTACTCCACCGGCAATTAAAAGAATAATATCGAGTTTTTCCATTATCATCATGGCTTTATGTAAACCTATAGTATAATTCAATATAAATTCTGATATTTGGTCTTGCAAGAAATATTAATTGACATTCATTTCATGATATATAAATATTAAAACAATATGAAAGGCATTAAGGAAAACCCTGGTAATTTAATCACCATTCCCGCAAAAACCATCATTTTCAAGGAAAATGAATTTTCCAAGGATGTATTTATTTTGAAGAGCGGCCACGTAAGGCTCATAAAAAAAATCGGCAATCGTAACATGTTTCTTACCCAGGTTGAATCAGGCGGGATCTTCGGGGAAATTTCTATTTTCGACGGGGGGCCAAGAAGCGCAACTGCAATTGCCATGGATGACTGTGAAGTAATAAAAATCTCTCCTGTGGATTTTCTTGAGGGGCTGAAAAACATTCCAGACTGGTTCATGAGCGTTTCAAGGGTACTTGCGCAACGAATAAGACTTACGGACAACAGGCTCAGCCTCTCCGGTCCTACGGTTAATGAAGCAAATATTTGCGCAATACTTATATACCTATTACACAGCCCTGATGCAGAAAGTGGACTAAACCTGGAAGAAGTAGAAAATACCATGATTGAATTGCTTCATATACCTCATACCGAACTCCAGGAAACCCTTGATTCCCTTGTTAAAAAAAGACTCATTCAAATCAATCAGAATATCATTAACATGGATTCAATTAATAACCTTGAAAAACATCTTGATCACCTTCGGCACTCCTTCGCATCCTCAGTTATAATATAAACTTTCTTTTAACATTTCCTATGTGGACTTAATTCATTTATGGACAATGGATTATAAATTTATAAAAAAGGCTAAAGTTTTTTTGAAAAGTGCCGATAAAATAATGGGATATTACAGGTTTTAAAATCCCTTCTTCGGGGAAAAGAAGGTAAAAAAAGATTTTAAAATCCATATTTACCAAGGGGAGGTGTTTTATGCCTGAAGCTCTGGGAAATCGTTTAAATCCTTCACAACCGAATTTCGAAATTAAACAACGTGACAGTCGTGAAGAAGCCGCAAAAGCCTCAAGAAAGAATTCTGACACAAAAAGAAACGACGAAAGTACCAGGCAAGAGGTTTCAGATGCTGCTCGCCGCGATAAAACCGAAGCTGCAGCTTTGGAAGCAAGGAAATCCGCGATTCAAGAGGAAACCCGGCAGAAGGGCTCGGAAAATATTGACAAACGTCAAGTCCAGGACAAAAACAATCCAAATGCCGGCAATATAATCAATTTTGTTGCCTGAAGAATCAATACCCTTTTAACCCATCAATTCAGGGGTCGTTTTAAAACCCGATATTGATGGGTTTTATTTTTTCTTATTGCCGTTTCAATGCCAGGATAGTTTATATTTATGTTATGGAACAAAAAGAAGTTGAAATTAAAGAAGAAGAACACGGAATATTTTATTTATTCAGAATAAAAGGGGCATTTAATGCAAAATCCGTGTTGCAGATTCGAGCTCGTTTTGAATATATGCTTGGAATGGGTCATATCAAGCTGGGTTTGGAGCTAAGTGAGGTCAATTTCATCGACAGCACGGGAATAGGCCTTATTGTCAACATGTTCAAGAATGTCCAGAAAATCAATGGCCACCTTATAATAATAAATCCGAGCCAAATCGTTCAAAAGGTATTTACCCTTTCAAGCCTGAGTAAATGCCTTGAAATCCGAAATAGTATTGTGGATATAGACTCTCTTTTTAATTAGAATAAAAACATCCGGAATTTCCCCGTTGAAAAAAAACATTTCTTTTAAACGAGGTGTGATATGGGAAAATTATTTATCCAAACAGCATTCCTAATCTGGTTTATCGGCTTATCATGCGGCCCGGACTCAAAAAAGGAGGGCAGCAGATTCAATCGAATGGATGAGACCAGCCCTGAATACCAGGCCAAAGCAAGTGAATACATGATGTCGTTTTTCAATTCCAATAAAATTCCGGTTGATTCCATAAAAGTGGATGGCCCTTCCATAAGCATTAAAATCGACACTCTCCTGCCGGATTCGCTTTATAGAGTTTATGCCTCCAAAAGCGCAATAGAATATTACAAATTCAAGAAAAAAACCACACTGCTACAAAATCGTTCAGTACGGATATATTGCGTCAGTAAACGCGGTCAGGTAGCCCAGGCAATATACCCTTAAAAGCAATTATTATAAGATTGACCATGTTTTCAGTATTGGTCTTCGGCATAACAGCGGCGATAACACAGCTGGTTTTTTTCCGCGAATTCCTGTCTATTGTTTCAGAGAATGAACTAACTACCGCTGTTCTGATTTCTCAATGGCTGGTTTTAAATGGAATCGGCACACTCATCGGCGGGAAACTTAAAAACAAACCGCAACTATTTCCCTATCTTCATATAGGCGCGGTCATTTTTCCCGGCATATCAATCTTATTATTGCGTTTACTCCGGAATTCTGTTTTTGTAAGTGGCGCTGCTCCGGAAATAGTACCCTTTTTAGTTTTTTCGTTCATGATTCTTTCACCATTCTGTATTCTTAACGGCGTTTTTCTTCCAATAGCAAATGCGTTAGTTGGAACGCGTTCAAAAAACAAATCAGCCTATCCCATGGATTGCATTGGCGGAATTACGGGGGGCTTGCTATTCACGCTCATATTATTCAAGACCACAAATCCGTTCCATATTTTTCTTATAATCGGTATATTAAATTTTATCGTGTTGATTAAAATTAAGCGCCCATGGCATGGTCTTTTGCTTCTTATCATGGTCTCAATACCATTATTCTGCGATTTGAACAGGTTGACCCTTGAAATGATTTTCCGCGATCTTTCCTTTGAAAAATCATTTCCCTCAAAATATGCTTCACTTAGACTTATGAAGGAGAAAGACGGCACTCCAATCTTGTTTTCAAACAGCAGACCGGTTTACACCCCTTTTAATTACGCTAAATCAGAAGAACTGGTCCACATACCAATGCTTCAGGTACCTGAATCAAGCAACGTACTTATAATATCAGGTGGAATGGATGATATCATATATGAGGTATTAAAACATCATCCGAAACATATTGACTATGTGGAACTGGATGAGAATATCCTAAAGGCAGGCAGGGAACTTGGAGTACTTAAAGACAATCCACACGTACAATATATACAAAGTGACACGCGAACCTTTCTCAGGGAAACAAAGAGAATCTACGATTGCATTATTATGGCATTGCCTGAACCTTCAACAATTTCCTTGAATCGGTTTTTTACATCCGAGTTTTACATGATGGTGAAGAAACACATAGCTCCAGGCGGAATCGTGGCATTCAGCCTTCCTGGCATGCCTGATTATATAAGCAAAGAATACAAGGCCATCCTTTCAGGGGTCCGAAAAACATTGCAAACGCGTTTTTCCAAAGTTGTCTTTTTCCCTGGCACCACTACAATTGTCCTTGCATCGGATAACATCATAAGCATTGCCATTGACTCACTTCTAAGGCAAAGGCCGCTAGACAATAGGTTCCTCAATTCCAATTATCTGAAGGGGTATTTCACTTTAGCTCGGTTTGAAATGGTAAATGATTCAACCATTAATTCTCCGGTTAACATGGATTTTGCCCCTTCTCTGTTTCTTAAAGTCCAGGAACGTTTCTTCAGAGAATTTTCTTTAAGCAAAGTCCATATTCTTATTGTGGCCACAATTCCTGTTTTGTTTTTCCTATTCTTTGCAGGAAAATATATTTTCATGCTATTTTCCACAGCGTTCGCGGCAACAGGAAGTGAAGTCTTTCTTTTAATGGCCTTTGAAATCCATTTTGGGACGCTTTATTTTGCCATGAGCTTTCTATTCGCATTATTTATGTTTGGCCTCTTTATGGGTTTTATAATAGGCAATCGAATGTCTGAATTTAAATCAACCTACGCGGAAATTGCCATGATAGCCGTATTACCCACACTTATTGCCGCAATGAGCCCATCCTTGAAACATGCCATCCCTTTTCTTTTAATAATCATATCATTTATCTCAGGCGCACAAATGTCCGGGCTTATTCGGGAAAAAAAAGGTTCGTTTGCAGTCTTGTATTGGGCTGATCTTATGGGCGGCGCACTTGGGGCGTTTGTTATGGGCTTGTTTTTTTTCCCCACTCTCGGGCCTTCATTGTCAGTCTGTGTCCTTGTGCTCATGAAAATCATATCTTTTTGCAAGGTTAGATTTTCAAAATGAAACGAAGAGATTTACTTCTTGGCATTACAGGATGCGCTGCTTGCAGTGCATGCGCTGGTCTATTTACAAGAAGCAACATGGCTGAAAAGGACATAATAAGGGGTAGTGCCCCAAAGGCTCCCTGGAAATGGTCTAAAGAGTGCTACCATTACGAAAAAAAGGGTGGTAAAACCGAATGCCTTGTGTGCCCTAACCATTGTGAGCTTGCACCTGGCGACAGATCAGCTTGCAAGGTAAAGGTTAATATTGACGGCACGGCATATACGCTTGCTTACGGAAATCCATGCGCAATAAACACCGACCCAATTGAGAAGAAGCCGCTCTTCCATTTCCTGCCCGGCAGCACCGCATTTTCAATGGCAACAGCAGGGTGCAATCTGCGCTGCCTTAACTGTCAGAACTGGGAAATCTCCCAGAAAAAACCTGAAGAGGTTGAATCTCGTGAACTTTTTCCTGAAGATGTTATTAAAACAGCATCCGCCCACGGTTGTAAATCGATTGCATACACATATTCGGAACCTGTTGCATATTACGAATATATGTTCGACACAGCTAAACTCGCAAAAAGCAATGGGATCAAAAATATAATGGTTACAAACGGATATATCAGCAGGGCGGCTCTTGAGCCTCTTTGTCAATATATAGATGCTGCAAGCGTAAATTTAAAGGGGTTTTCAGAGGAAATCTATAACACCCTTAACGGCGGCCATCTTAAGCCCGTGCTTGAGACTTTAAAGGCCCTGAAGGAGTTTAATGTGTGGTTTGAGATAATCACACTTCTTGTTCCCACCTATACCGACAACATGGAAACAATAAAGGGTATAACAGGATGGATTCTCAAAAACCTCGGTCAAGATACCCCTCTTCATTTTTCAAGGTTCAATCCTGAGTATAAACTCGATCGTCTGCCACCTACCAGTGTTGAGACTCTTTTGCGGGCTCAGGATTACGCTACAAAAGCCGGTCTTCATTATGTTTATACGGGAAACATACCCGGAATGGGCAGGGAAAACACGGTTTGCCCTGGATGTAAAAAAACTGTAATTAAGCGTAAAGGATTTTCAATTGAACCCATTAACATCAGCAGTAATGGCAAATGTTTATCCTGCGGATGTAAGATCGCTGGGGGATATGTTTGAAAACTAGAGGATATTTTTAAACAAACAGTTTTTATTGAACAGCCTTTTTAATATCATTTATATTTATACCATACTGGGGCGTCGTCCAATGGCAGGACACCAGATTCTGGATCTGGCTATCGAGGTTCGACTCCTTGCGCCCCAGCCAATATTTTTAGGCCATACCCTTTGACTTCTTAAGATAAGGCAAAGGGTTTTTTGTATCCGGAGATTTGTTTTGAATCAGACCAATAAACTTTTCGGTCTTCCTCCTTCCATGGGAAGATTTGTATTCGTTATTGCGGGTTTTTGTATTAATATGGCAATGGGTTCCAATTTCAGTTGGAGTGTTTTCCGCAAACCCCTGGAAGATCATTTTGGTTGCAATTCTACTGCAAGTGGATTACCTTTCACATTATTTATGGTGTTTTTCGTCACATCCATGCTGATTGCAAGTAAGTTTATAGAACGCATTGGACCAAGAAAAATAATAAGTACCGGAGGAATCATAATAGGTTTGGGATGGTTTCTTTCAGGATGCGCGCCAAATATCACAATACTTTCGTTTACATACGGCATAATTGCCGGTTCGGGCGTTGGCATTGTTTATGGCTGCCCCATTGCCATATCATCAAAATGGTTCCCTGATAAAAAAGGGCTTGCAGTGGGCCTGACACTTGCAGGATATGGCCTGTCCGCTGTTGTTACCGGTCCCTTTGCGGGATATCTTATTGCCATAAACGGACCATTTTTTGCGATGAAGGTTATGGGAACTGTCATCTTTACTGTAATTGTAATTTCTTCACTTGTTATGCGATTTCCAGAGCAGGATTGTTTCATGACAAACAAAATTGATTTAAAAAATAATGGCATCGATATAGAACTGCAACCCAATCTCCTATTCCGTAGATCAACATTTCTGGGACTATATTTATGTTACTTCCTTTCATCCTTGTCCGGTCCAATGGCAATCGGCATAAGCAGCCCGGTTGGCCAAGAAATTATCGGACTTTCTGCAGCACAGGCCGCTCAATTAGTTGCGGTTTTTGCGCTCTTTAATGGAGCGGGCCGTCCGTTGTTCGGTTATCTTTCTGATGCACTTACACCAAGATGGACATCCACCTTGTCATTTATCATTATACTTCTTGCCTCAATAGGCATGCTTACTGCCGGCCAGGGTGATATCGCCATTTATGTAATCTGCTTTGCAGCCTTCTGGCTTACAATGGGAGGTTGGATTGCAATTGCGCCTGCTTCCACAACAACTTTTTTCGGAAGAAAACATCAGGTAAAGAATTACGGACTTATTTTCACGGCTTATGGAACAGGAGGGACAATCGGCATCCTGCTTTCAGGATTGATAAAAGATCATTTCGGAACATATCGCTATGCATTCATACCTACGACCGGAATGGCTTTAATTGGAATTATATTATCAATAATATTTTTAAAAAATAAAAAGGAGAATCCACTATCACATTAATTTCAACCAATGTTTATTATTCCCATAACTCCTTCAATGAATGATTCTTGATTAAATTATTGACAATATCAATGCTTTCCTTTAGATCGTCTTTTGAATGGAAAATAATTTCCATTCTGAACTCACCCTCTTCAAGGGGCGTCATAGGAACCACCTTCACATTTTTTGGAAGTTCAAGAGATCTAAGCTTTGCTGTCAAACCTTCAAGGTAGCGGCTTATATCAGGATAGCGCATTGAAAAAAGCCTGTCCCGGAACCTATCGCCCTTTTGTGGAGCATTAAGAACCGGATCGTCGAGGATTTCCTCAAAACCCATCCTGGACAGAATCTCCCCTGCCTCAATATTGTCGCGTTTGATAATATCAAAAACCCATTCAACTATTTCGCGCTGCTTGTTTGTTCCGAGTTTTATTTCTTTGAAAAGCCGGAATAGAGGCGCTCTATCATCCTTACTCAGACCTTGCAGGAATATTGCTGTGCGGTATTTTATATAATCTTCTTTAAGTAGCTGACGTATTTCGGGATCTATTTTTTTTTCTTTCATGACATTGTCCTCCAAAGATTCCATACCACATGATTCTATCATTCAGCATAAAATAATATTTCCTATAGTTGAACTGTTTTTAATTTTTATTCAAGTCTTGTTTTAAAACAGTATTTAAAAACATTTGCACACCCGGTGGGTGATATTATAAGAGACTCCTAAGTTAAGTGAGAATTTATTTTTAAGCATCGCTAAAGGCTTAAAAATCACTTTAACCGAAGGAGTCTCAGATGAGAAATTACAAAATTGCAGCAGTCTGTCGAAACAGGAAAGCAGTGGAGGAGTATCCCATGGTTGTTTCATTAGATGACCATACATCAAACATATATATGTATGGTGTCAACATTCTATCCGGTGAATTGATGGTGGACAAGAATATTATGGGAGACTACCATGCCGTGCGAAATCAGCTTGAGAAGATGGGGAGCAAAGAACAGGTAATGGTATTGGTGGAATGCGGCAATAAAGGTTTTTCGCCATACCGCTATTTTGTCAAGCATGGCTATCATTGCAAGCTTATTGCGACAAGTTCGATTCCGAACCGCGGCAAGGAGCAGAAGACGGATCGGGATGACGCGATTGCAAATTTGGATTATTATATGGCGGGGTTACTTCGATTTGTTCATATTCCCGACGCGGCGGACGAAGATGCCCGCGAGTGTCTTCGTTATCGCTATGATCTGGCATGGTCAATAGGCAAGCAGAAACAGCGTATTCTTTCATTAGTGAAGCGTCAAGGGCAACAGTTTAGCGGTACGAAAACCAACTGGACGGTTCAACATCATCGGTGGCTCAAAGCGGTTGAACTTCCGATTTGTACGCGTATACGGTTGGACATGATGCTCACGGAATTGGAAACATTGAAGACCAAGACATCGGATTTGGATTTAAAGCTGACCGAACTCTTTTTAAAAAATGATCCTTATGGAAAACTTATGGCATTATATCAAACTCTACCGGGATTTGGGTTCGTAGGATCAATGACGCTGATAGTCGAGGGACATGATCTTCATCGTTTTTCTACAGCGGATCGTTTGATGAACTATGTTGGTTTGATTCCCAGGAAATATTCCTCCGGAACACACGATCCGGCCCGGGGGATTACAAAAGCAGGTAATTCCTATCTGCGACTTGCGTTTGTAGGAGCCGCTAAGTTTTATACGGATCGGCGGTTGATGCGTTCAGAGGCATCGCTTACGGATAGCCCTGTGCTATTACGCGAATTTATAATGCGTTGTCAAGACAGGCTATATAGCAGATATAAATACTTGCGAAATCAAGGCAAATGCAGCAACAAGGCAAAATGCGCCATTGCCCGTGAATTATGCGGATTCATTTGGGAGCTAATCGTCAAGGTTCAGCCACAGATAGAAAAATTAAATACGACCGTTAAGGCTGCTGCGTGAAAGCCAAAAACCGTGCCAACCTCCGCATCCGCGAGGGGTGCTCTGGTTGTCACGGTTTTTGCAGAATTCAAAAAGGAGCGTCACGTTTGCCATAAAGAAGAGAACAAGGAAAGCGCTGTGAAGCCCGCGTTGTCATGCATTGCAGAGTGTATTTATACATGGTCTGCGTTTGGGTGAAATAATATAGCGGATAACACAGAGTGAATTATATATCGTAGGGTAACCAGTCCCAGGATAACTGCTTTGACTCTGTCAGTCAAATTTCTGTTCTCTTCTTTTTGGTGCATGTGACGAAACAAGAAAATGAAGTAAAGCCATATTTTCTTATTGACTGGGGAGTCTCTTATAACTGCATGACAGCTAATGCATAGCCCCTACGCGGCATTTCTCAAGAAAACCCGGTTTGCCTCCGCGAGGAACAGCATTCTTTTGTCCCAAAAAGTGTCCCATCGCTTGGTTGTCGATAATTCGGCTGCCCGTATTTGCATAACAGCCTCCACTTTATTTTCTGTCCAGAACTTATCAGAGGCTTTCACTCTTTGATTGACCTGCTTGATAAGACTCTCCACCCGACAACTCGATACCGGTAATCCCAACTTTCGGATACGTGGATAATCCATTCTGGAAGCATTTTCATTGATATAGTGGATTGCTCTTCTCAGGATGATTCGTGGGTCACTATCGGACGCTTGCTTCGGAGGCAAACCAATTTCCGTTTGTTTTTGTGACAAAAGGTTTAATATAGGCACCACTTCACCCTTCCATGCATGAGTAATCAACGTGACATAGAAAAGCCACGCCTGCTCCTGGGACTTGACCGTGGCTTGGGCAACAGCGAATAGATGCTCAACGAGATGGACAAAGTCCAAGAGCGCTAACCAGTGACTGAAGAACATCTCATAGACCAACCAATTGCCCGTGCCCCCATCTGAGATAAACAGTTTTTTCGGAGCTGCGTTGAGATTCAGTCTTTCAGCTTCATTCCGTACCAATGGAGCGAAACCTTTTGCATCCAACATGCTGACCACACAGCTTTTCAGCAGGATGGTGTCTTTCTTGTGCGTATGCGGTTGAGGGGGGAGTGAAACTGTATTATTGACCTTTTCTTTTTCGGTTGCTTTGGCATGCCCAGCCAAGCCCGTTACCAAGGCACGAACAGAATCTTTATCGATGAAGACTGTTGGAACCTCTGGATGTGGGTCCACCTCATGACTGTCCGCTTCCATTATCTGGAGATGGGCGATATTGTCTGCTTTCCATTGGGGGTTGTGTACTCCGGGTAGATCGTTTTCCGCACGGGTTTGAACACGTCCACCATCAACCGAGACAACCGCTGCTGGAGGGTTTTTGGGGACAACAGTTTGATCCACAAGCTGGCTATGGTCACGGACGGATAATAATTCTTTGCCAATTTTATCTGTGATTCTGGCAATTTGCCGATAACTGATGAAAATATCGCCTATCTCTGCTAAAACAGTTTCTGCCTGTTGATACGAATTGCAATTGCCACCAGCCCAACTGATTTTCTTAAGCAGAGAGGGGCTGTAATCGACACTATCAAACCCCAATAAACGACGCCAGGGGGGAAAAATCCCGCCGACATTTCTGACAGCCGAATATGGGTGCTGCAAACGGGAGTTTTCCTACTGCCGTATTAACCATCACGGATTCTTCTTTTGCTTTCTTTTCTGCGTCTTCTTTTCGCTTGCTGGGTGTATGACATTTGGGACAATCGCATTCTTTGGCAAGCAGTACTTCGATTAACACAGGATCCATTAGAATGCTCTTTTCCAGAAGATATTCTCCAATCTCTTTGCCTAAGGCAACAACCAGTTCCTCCCTCTCTGTAATAGTCGGGAAATGCCCATCGGATTGTCGCCCTGTCTTTTGTTTGATTCGCTCCAGCATACCATCCATCATTTGAAGTAGTTCGTTCCGGATTCCGTCCCACGAATCGGTTGATGTAACCTTTGACATTTTCTTTCACTCCTTTCTTGTTCTCCTTTTTGCACGATAGGACTTCAATAGCCCCTGTATCGTTTTATGTGTGTTAGATTCAATTTCCCTGTTCATTACTTTCCATTGTTTGCAGAATGATTGGATGCTTTTGACCAGTTCTTGCGGAATATGGACGGTGTAGGTCTTTCCTGATTTCCGGTAGGATAAATAATAAGCGGAATGAAGCTCGTTATCCGTGCAGTGGCAGTTCTTTTTACCGCACTTGAAGTGGGTTTGCCCTAAGGATGCTTTGAGGTAGGGGGTTGTATCCTTTTGCATAGCCTTATTATAATATTATAACAAGATAATGTCAAGAAATATTTTTGTTAAATTCATTAAAATCGGAAAGGCGATCGGATTTTACAGGGTACCTACATTTTTGACTACATTAGCTGTCATGCAGTTATAAGAGACTCCCCAGTCAATAAGAAAATATGGCTTTACTTCATTTTCTTGTTTCGTCACATGCACCAAAAAGAAGAGAACAGAAATTTGACTGACAGAGTCAAAGCAGTTATCCTGGGACTGGTTACCCTACGATATATAATTCACTCTGTGTTATCCGCTATATTATTTCACCCAAACGCAGACCATGTATAAATACACTCTGCAATGCATGACAACGCGGGCTTCACAGCGCTTTCCTTGTTCTCTTCTTTATGGCAAACGTGACGCTCCTTTTTGAATTCTGCAAAAACCGTGACAACCAGAGCACCCCTCGCGGATGCGGAGGTTGGCACGGTTTTTGGCTTTCACGCAGCAGCCTTAACGGTCGTATTTAATTTTTCTATCTGTGGCTGAACCTTGACGATTAGCTCCCAAATGAATCCGCATAATTCACGGGCAATGGCGCATTTTGCCTTGTTGCTGCATTTGCCTTGATTTCGCAAGTATTTATATCTGCTATATAGCCTGTCTTGACAACGCATTATAAATTCGCGTAATAGCACAGGGCTATCCGTAAGCGATGCCTCTGAACGCATCAACCGCCGATCCGTATAAAACTTAGCGGCTCCTACAAACGCAAGTCGCAGATAGGAATTACCTGCTTTTGTAATCCCCCGGGCCGGATCGTGTGTTCCGGAGGAATATTTCCTGGGAATCAAACCAACATAGTTCATCAAACGATCCGCTGTAGAAAAACGATGAAGATCATGTCCCTCGACTATCAGCGTCATTGATCCTACGAACCCAAATCCCGGTAGAGTTTGATATAATGCCATAAGTTTTCCATAAGGATCATTTTTTAAAAAGAGTTCGGTCAGCTTTAAATCCAAATCCGATGTCTTGGTCTTCAATGTTTCCAATTCCGTGAGCATCATGTCCAACCGTATACGCGTACAAATCGGAAGTTCAACCGCTTTGAGCCACCGATGATGTTGAACCGTCCAGTTGGTTTTCGTACCGCTAAACTGTTGCCCTTGACGCTTCACTAATGAAAGAATACGCTGTTTCTGCTTGCCTATTGACCATGCCAGATCATAGCGATAACGAAGACACTCGCGGGCATCTTCGTCCGCCGCGTCGGGAATATGAACAAATCGAAGTAACCCCGCCATATAATAATCCAAATTTGCAATCGCGTCATCCCGATCCGTCTTCTGCTCCTTGCCGCGGTTTCGGAATCGAACTTGTCGCAATAAGCTTGCAATGATAGCCATGCTTGACAAAATAGCGGTATGGCGAAAAACCTTTATTGCCGCATTCCACCAATACCATTACCTGTTCTTTGCTCCCCATCTTCTCAAGCTGATTTCGCACGGCATGGTAGTCTCCCATAATATTCTTGTCCACCATCAATTCACCGGATAGAATGTTGACACCATACATATATATGTTTGATGTATGGTCATCTAATGAAACAACCATGGGATACTCCTCCACTGCTTTCCTGTTTCGACAGACTGCTGCAATTTTGTAATTTCTCATCTGAGACTCCTTCGGTTAAAGTGATTTTTAAGCCTTTAGCGATGCTTAAAAATAAATTCTCACTTAACTTAGGAGTCTCTTATAATATCACCCACACCCGGTATTTTGTTTGATTTGTCCTTGTTGAATTTAAAATATTTTAAAGTCTTTGATTTTGTAAATCAATGTTGTTTGTGTTCGACTATTGAACTTAAATAAATTACCAACAGGAGGAAAAATGCTTTCAAAGAAAATCCAGGATGCTTTGAATCTTCAACTTAACAAGGAGCTATATTCGGAATACCTTTACCTCTCAATGCAGGCATGGTGTTTGAATAACGACCTTGAGGGTTTTGCCAACTGGTTCGATGTTCAGCAAAAAGAGGAACATGTTCATGCGCTGAAGTTTTACAATTTCATTAATGACCGAGGAGGACAAATCCTTCTAAAACCAATAGACGGACCCGAGACTGAATTCAAATCTCCGGCTGCCCTTCTTGAGACCGGACTAAATCATGAAGAATTTGTAACCAAAAGCATAAATGAACTTTTAGACCTTGCCATAAAGGAAAGCGATCATGCGGTTCAGAGCTTTCTTAAATGGTTTGTTGACGAACAAGTCGAGGAAGAGGCAAACTTTACCAAGGTACTCAATAAAATCAAGCTGTCCGGTAGCGAAGGGGCGGGCCTTTTTATGATTGATCAGGAACTTGCAAAAAGAGTATTCGTACCTCCAGTGCCAACTGCTGGAGCCGGCGCATAAATACTTAAATTCCTAAACAATAACAATCTGATTAAGGATTAATAAAATGGTAAAAGCAATTAAAGAAATCTGGAAATGCAGTATTTGCGGTAATATTGTTGAAGTGGTTCATAAAGGTGGCGGCACATTGGAATGCTGCAGTAAGGAAATGCTGCTTCAGACCGAAAACACCGTTGATGCGTCAAAAGAGAAACATATACCGGTAATTGAGAAATCTCCTGGCAAAGTAATTATAAAAGTCGGAGCAATAACACACCCAATGGATCCTGACCATTATATTGAATTCATTGAACTTGTTTCAGATACCGGTGTTTACAAACGCTATCTTAGCCCCGGAAGACATACCTGAAGCTATATTTGAGGGTAGTTTTGGAAACATTTCCGCGCGCGCTTACTGCAATAAGCATGGCCTTTGGAAGAGCTGATACAGATTCAAGCAGAATTAGCTCCAAATGGTGTTTCTTATTTTTTACCCGCACCCCTTTTAATTGTTTGTCTTTTCTGTGCTGCCATTGAATCAGCATGTCCCTTAGCACCCAATTCCTTGATTTGCCTTATGCATGCCGCACGATCAGAACGGAACAGAAAACCGATTATTTTAGAAAAGAAATTGTTGTATTTACCGCATTCCATTGGGTCGGAGAATTCCATACATTGTGCGCATGTTGCGTAATTATGTTCCTTGCAGCAAGACCTGACCGTGCACCACGAGGCCTTTTCATTACCATGACATCCGGGACAGCGCTCCTTTAAATATGACGGACAAGCACCACAGTATAGACCGCAATATGCAACCAGATCTTCACTGGAAACGATTGATTTCATAGTGTATCCTCCTTACGTAAAGTACGGATAATATAATTAATTTGACCAATCTTATTTATCATAAAGGCTTTTATCCTGCAAAACATCAGTTTAAGCTCAATCCTTCTGTCCATAAAAATCACACATTGCTGACTTGACCTGAAGGATATGTTTTTGGGGTGTCCGTGGCGGTAATCTCCGGTTCCCAGAATCAAATTACGTTTGTCCCCGATAATTTCAAGTGTTTTATGAACGAAGTTTGCTATTGCAATCATGTCTTCAGCCATGATAAGTGATGGCGGAAGATTAATCCTAAACAGCATTTCAGGGTATTGCGTCATGACCTCGCGGACATTTTCAATAGGGATATTATAATCAAGAATAAACTGATTTGCACCGCTCTTAACAAGGTTCGGCAATATAGGAAGGGTATTTCCACCAACAATCAGGGCTCGTAATGAAATTCCTTTTTCACGCAACATAGCAAACAGCTCCTGATGAAACGGCAAAACAATTTCTTCATAATTTTGCGGAGAAAGCATTGGAGGAGCGATGAAAGAATCAAAGATAGCAATTCCCGCACCTGCGCCGAGGAACCCATTCATGTAAATCTTTATGGTGTAAGTACAGAAACGAAGAAGATTTTGTACCCCTTCGGGTTCATGAAAACTCCCACAGAAGATCTTTCACGTGGAAAAATCTTTGCTGCCATTGAAAAAGGGCCTGAGAGTCCGCCCCTGACCAACACCTTATTGCCAAAATCATGCACAGCCTGTTTTGCAGCTTCAATAAACAAAGGCATACGGCCGGATGGCTGCTTAATCTGAATAAGAGAAGCAATCTCTTCGAGTGATCCAATAAGGGGTTGATGTATTTCAGGCATTATTCTGCTGAATTTCTTGCAACAATCCCGCCAAGTGCCTCTGCTTCAATATTGTAAATATCGTATGCAGCTGTGAGCGCTTCAGCATCAAGAGAAGCTACCTCTTGAGATAAAGCCCCATAAATTTCCCCCACTGTCTGTGCAAACAAATGTGAAGGCACATTTACCAAGGAAGATTTATAATCGTATCTCCGGATAAAATGGCGGTCTATCAACTGATTTACCTGACAACAGCCTTTCAATACGTTCTCGTAAATTCATGTTGCTTCTAAAATAAATGAATTTATCAAATCATACCAAATCAATTGCATAAATATCAAGTTTATATTTCATTGATTTAACCCTGTTGAATTTAAAATATTTTCTCGTCTCAATTTTGCAACACTACAATCTGAGAAAGGATATAATATGGCTGAAAAGGTCGTTCTTGCATACAGTGGAGGTCTTGACACCTCTGTTATTATCCCTTGGCTCAAGGAAACTTATGGCTATGATGTAATCGCTTTACCCACTAATCTGGACAGGGCGATGACATAAAAAGCTCAGGAAAAAGGCCCTTGATACAGGAGCATCCAAGTTTTATGGGATTAATATTTCCAGGGAATTTCTGACTGATTTTGTTTGGCCAACTGTTCGGGCCGGCGCGGTTTACGAAAACCGGTATCTTCTCGGCACCTCTTTTGCAAGGCCATGATTGCCAAATATCAGATGCAGATAGCTGAAAAGGAAAAGGCGACAGCAGTATCTCATGGGGCAACTGGCAAGGGAAACGATCAGGTAAGGTTTGAGCTGACATATTTTCATTTCAATCCCGGGGATTAAGATCATAGCCCCCTGGAAAGACGACAAATGGACAATAAAATCAAGGGAAGATGCTATAGACTTGCGAATGAAAGAGGCATTCCCATAACAGCCACAAAAAAGAAAATCTATTCCGAAGACGGCAACCTCTGGCACCTGTCCCATGAAGGCGACAAATTAAGGAATCCTGCCACAGGAACCTCTTGACAGGGTCTTTACAATAAGCAACCCCATTGAGAAAGCTCCCAATAAACCCGAGCACATTACAGTAGATTTTGTGAATGGAA
The DNA here is from genome assembly GCA_963831235.1 of uncultured Fibrobacterota bacterium. Classification (GTDB taxonomy): domain Bacteria; phylum Fibrobacterota; class OXYB2-FULL-49-7; order OXYB2-FULL-49-7; family JAEUSG01; genus CAWHPS01. The sequence goes on along the minus strand of CAWHPS010000029.1, from coordinate 2,040 downwards.
ACCCGGTTGCCATAAACGGTAAACGAATGGATCCTGTCAAACTCATGAGGTCTCTTAATACAATAGGTGCCAGACACGGAGTGGGTCAGGTTGACCTTGTTGAAAACAGGCTGGTTGGAATGAAATCCAGAGGCGTTTATGAAACCCCTGGTGGAGCAATACTTTATTATGCACATGACGAACTGGAACACCTTGTTCTTGACCGCGACACATACCATTACAAGGAACTAATTGGCAAACGCTACGCGGAACTTGTTTACTACGGGCAATGGTATTCGCCCCTAAGGGAAGCGCTTGACGCTTTTATAACCGAGACGCAGAAAACAGTAACAGGCAGGGTTTCGCTTAAACTTTACAAAGGCAATATCAGGAAGCTAACTTGCAGGCACAACATCTCCATATTCGCTTTACATGTCCAAAATCGCGTCGTTTACGGATAACAAGGCTTTTTTACAATCGAAGACGCAATAGGATTCATAAAACTTTTTGGTCTACCCATTGCAACAAAGGCACGCTTGAGGAACAAGCGCTGATGTCCGTTGGTCTTATCATACCAGCAGGGGGCTCAGCCGCCCAATGGGCCTTAAAACAGCCAAGCAATATCTTAAAATAAAAGGGGTCCGGATTTTAAACCGGACCCTTTCTGTTTTAATAACCATGCAGGGATTTCTGAAATAGTCGTTGTTTTACCGGAAGAAGACGTCGGGCCCACGGGCTTTGGACTAAAAAAATCATTTAATAAAATATCTTCTGTCGTAGCTGGTGGAGAGGAAAGGACGCACAATTTGATTTGCAGATGGTTTTAGCGCTCTCCAGAAAAAACACGACATCATCCTTGTGCATGATGCTGTGCGTCCCTTTGTGCGCCGGAAGACATAAAAAACGTCATTCAAGGCGCAAAAAAATACGATGCCGTCACCCTTGCGGTTCCTGTAAAAGACACAATAAAGATAGTTGATAAAACAAAAATCCTTGGCACCTTGAACCGCAATACTTTATGGCATACACTTACGCCTCAGGGCTTTAAATACAAAAAACTTAAGTCACTTCTTGACCATGCCATGAATCATAATATAACAGGCACTGATGAATGTGTTATTGCTGAAACCATGGGAATGGACGTTCATGTTGTCACTGGTCATTATTTTAATATCAAGATTACCACAAAGGAGGATCTGGTTATTGCTGATGCCGATAGCGGGATTCTGCAACTGAAGACCGGAAGATTACTCTGATTGGTCGTTTATATCTTCAAGAATACGCATAGCCTTGCGCAGCCCTGATTCCGAGAATGCAACGGCTTTGGCCTTTATTCCATATTGCAGGGGTTTGGTATCAACACCTCGTTGACTCCGAGATTCATATTTTAGACGGATAATTGAAATTTCATTTACAACTCTTCCGTTTACTACACGCGAGCCTGTTGATTCGGTATAATCTCCGGCAACGAATAATTCCCCTTTGAGTCCGTCGTTCAGCTCAACATGCAATGGTTCGAAGGCTTTTTCATCGGGAAGAATATATGATATGTCCGTAAAGCTTATTGTCCGTTCAAAGCGTTTTGATCTGCCAAAGCCCAGAAAATCAGTTGACATGACTTGAAACAGTGAATGTGACTTTGCGAGAGTGCCAAGTACCAGTTTGCTTTCCTTAGGCGTGTAGCCGTTTGGGCCGATCTTTTATCCAACCAGAAGCCAGCTTTCATCGTCATTGGGAGAGAGCGTGAAGTTGTCGTTTATATTGAACCCACGGATACTTTTAACGGTTTTCCCATCCTCGGTATAGAAAAGATCCATTGTTCGTGACTGAACACCGGAACAAATAAATAAGATGGAAACAATGATTAACGATGCAACTATATTCATGGCATTAAAATAGATAATTCCATATGATTTGGGAAAGGGGTTTAACACAACTCCAATTCTTGACTGGCACGGATTATATAACTTAGTTTTGTATTCTTGCTGTAAATTCATACATTTTATTGCCTGTTAAAACATGTAAAACATCAAAGGGGTTGAAAATTAAATTTGAAATTCT
>CAWHPS010000028.1:0-13318 GCA_963831235.1 uncultured Fibrobacterota bacterium | reverse complement strand
CAAAACGGTCAGCCTTTAACTCATAAATATATATCCCATTGGCAAGCCCGTCAGTATTGAAATTAATACTGTGCGTACCTTGATGTTGTCCCTTTTTAGAAAATTTCCTGACCATATCCGACCGGACTCAAAGAGCATTAATTCGGACACTCACTCCACAAGGAGCAGCTTCAATGTCCTCGTAAACCCCGGCGCCTGCATCCGGCAGAAATAAATGCCATTGCCTAATGTAAGCTTATTCCCGTTCCCCGTTCCGTCGAATGCAACTGGAAGGAACCTACAATTTCAGGATTTGACAAGACAATTCATAAAAATATATTAAAGTTTTATTTTCAAGAGCAAAAAAGATCAGCTACTTCACCCCATAGGGCGTTAGGATCAGCACTGATTCGTTTTATCACTTCCTCAAACGTGGTCCACATTTCCTCGGTTATAAATTCATAGGAGTGACCCCAGAAGTAAAACACCCCGCATTGCCGCGCCTTCTCGTACCGTGACCAGAAGTCAGGGGCATTGAAATAATGGCAACAAGAGTGAAAGGCCATTGCGTTTTCCGGTGGAAAGGGCTGTTCCATGTAGCGTGTGGTCCGCGCATACACATGTCCGGCCTCACGCGCAGCCACCATGACCGACTCATTGTAAAAACCGCACGGATAAGCCATGCCGAGTATTGGTTGTCCAAAGTGCTGCTGCAACCTGTCGCGGCCTTCAACAATATCTCGCCTGGCGTCTTCAATGTGGATTTTATCAAGATCCGGATGCGTAAGGCTGTGGTTCCCTATGGTGAAGCCTTGATACACGTCCTTTAATTCATCCCAGGCGAGCCGCCAGACCTCGGTGCCTTTGTGATTCCAACCGGGCCAGGCAATCCTACGCTCTTTTTTGTGGAGACCGGCGTTAAGGTTAAAGGTGGCTTTGGCCCTGTGTCGCCGCAGCAAATCTGTCAGGCGGACATCCCCTACGACACCATCGTCCCAGCACTGAACAACGGTCATTATGGATGGTGTCGCGGTCTTCATGATATTGAATCCCTTTCAATTAAATATGATTTCACTGCATCAACAGCAGCTTCCGTGTCCTCGCAAATCCGGACGCCTGCATACGGTAAAAATAAATTCCGTTGCCCAATGCGCGCTCCTCCCCACTTTCCCTACCATTGAATGCAATCGTGTGTTACCCGGCTGCAAAAACCCTTATGCCAAAAGAAAAGTCTATCTGTATATTACTAAAAAGTTTGCCAACACTGGTATAAGCATAAATGTCGCCGGCGACAATATTGAGAATTTTTTTTGGCAACAAATAAGAAAAACTTTCATTTGCAACACATGCCCCGTTAATGAAAAGCGATACCTTGAGTGGATCAAGATAAATTCACTATTCCCGAACTTTCAAGGTTAATATTTTGGATCAGGTTATTTTGAAATGGAATATGATTCTGATTCGGATGGATATTTTCCGGATTTGACATCATTAATGAAATTCTGGCAACCATCGATCATTTCAAAGCGAAGCTCCTTATAGCGGCGCACGAATTTGGGTTTGAATCTGTTGAATATACCCAGGAGATCATTGTAAACAAGCACCTGTCCGTCACAGAGCGGGCCGGAACCTATGCCAATAGTGGGGACTTTAAGGCACTTTGTTATTTCAGAGGCAAGTGGAGAAAAAACAAGTTCAAGAAGCACGGAAAAGCATCCGGCTTTTTCAAGTGCCAGTGCCCCTTCCCGAATTCGATTTGCATCAGCAGATGTTTTCCCCTGGACATGATATTTGGTAAGGGTTTGTGGAGTTAGGCCCAAATGCCCCATAACAGGTACACCGGAAGAAATTATCGCATTCGCCATTTCCGGGACAGCGCCTTCGATTTTAACAGCATTGCATCCGGCATTGTACAGAATAGCTGCGTTTCGTACTGCATCATCAGGGGTGCTATAAGTATTTATCGGCATGTCGCAAAGTATGAAAGAATCGCCCGCCCCCCTGACAACAGCTTTGAGGTGATGCAGCATGTCGTCCATGGTGACCTGTGCCATGCTTTCATAGCCAAGGGTTGTGAATCCAAGGGAATCGCCTACAAGCACGATGTCAACTTCTGCGCATTTCAGGACTTCGGCTGAGGCAAAGTCGTACGCCGTAATCATGGCGATCTTCTCCCCTCTTTTCTTTTTTGCCGCGAATTTCTCTATAGGATTAGGACAGGTCATTTTTTGTTACCATGGGGCAGCGGTTTAAAAAACCTGGTGCCTTTTGCGCCTTTGTCTATTTCGCGCAGGATCTCATCAAGATCTTCAGGATTGCGGATGAAGTCAATGTCCGACGCATCAATAATAAGGACAGGAGCATCGGTATAATTGAAGAAAAAATGGCTATACGCTTCATTAAGGTTTGCAAGATATTCCTGATCAAAACCAACTTCGTATTTACGATTGCGCTGATGGATGTTTTTAAGTAGCCGTTCTGTCGTGGATTGTAAATAAATCACGAAATCAGGTTTTTGCGTTGTCTTTTCCAGTACATCGGCTATGTTCTGATAAAGCGTCAGCTCTTCTTCTGATAAATTGAAACTTGCAAAAATGCGGTCACGGGCAAACATATAGTCGGAAATAACCAGATTGTAGAAGAGATCCTTCTGAGCAACCTCCTGTTGCTGGCGGTATCGTGAAAGGAGAAAGAATATCTGCGCCTGAAAGGCATAACGTTGACGGTTACGGTAGAATTTGTCTATAAAGGGGTTTTCCGCAACATCTTCTTTTATAAGACGGGCATTAAGCTTGGCTGCAAGAATATTGCAGAAACTTGTTTTTCCCGCGCCAATGCAGCCCTCGACCGCAAGGTAGTGAATCTGGTTTAGGAACCCTCCTTCACGCTTCATAGTGGAGTTATCCGCTGTTTCAGGATTTCCGGGGAAGCTGCGGCCAAAAGGTCACTCATGCTTTTTTGATACCCTGGATGAAGAAGATCCGGCCTAATCTCGTTTAGGGTTTGCAGAAGAAAACGCCTGTTTGCAATTTCCGGATGGGGAATTTTAAGAAGGGCATCGTTTATTACCATAAAATCATAGAGGAGAATGTCTATGTCGAGCGTCCTGGGAGCATTCTTGTCTCTTTCCCGTTCCCTGCCATAATCAGCTTCTATAGAGCGCAAGCTCTGCAAAAGATCATGCGGTTCAAGATCAGTCATTATCTCAACAGAAAGGTTAAGAAAATCATTTCCTGAACTTGTGCCTACTGGTTCGGTTATATAGAAATTTGATTTACGCAGAACCGTTCCGATTCCGCGTTTTGATATTTCGGCAATTCCATTTTCAATGTTGGAATTTTTATCGCCCAGGTTGGAGCCGTACCCTAAATAAGCAAGAGACATTAGATGCTCCGTTTCGAGGTAATTTAAAATAGTCCCAAGGGGAATCGAACCCCTGCCTTAGCCTTGAGAGGGCTATGTCCTAACCCCTAGACGATGGGACCATTTGCTTTAAGACGCAATAAAATACAATTATCCGTTTAAGAGACACAAGAATGTTCGAGGCCGTCAATCCTTGAGTTTGTTGAGCACATCTATGAATTCCTGCTCATCTTCCAGGAATGTATCCACAATATCCGGATCAAAATGCGACCCTCGTTCTTCAATTATGATGGCGCGGGCTTTTTCATGTGGGATAGCATTTTTATAACAGCGCTTTGAGGTAAGCGCATCGTAAACATCTGCAAGCGCTACGATTCGCGCAGACAAAGGTATTTCCGAACCTTTCAAAGGTTTATGGCCCTGTATATTCAGCGTGGGATGACCGCCTTCAGGTGGATAATTGGGATATCCGGTTCCATCCCAACGTTGATGGTGGTTGTAGGCTATCTCCTTTCCAAGAGTAAGGAATGATCGGAATGAAAGTTGTTTTTCTATATCACGAAGTGTGTCCCCGCCGTAAATTGAGTGGTATTTCATCTGATCAAATTCTTCGGGTGTAAGTTTTCCGGGTTTTTTAAGAATCCGATCTTCTATGCCCACCTTGCCGATGTCGTGCAATGGTGCTGATATGAAGATTTCATCAATATATGTATCGCTTATATAATGTTTGTACCGAGGATTCTTGCTCAAAGCCTTTGTCATGATGCGGGAATAGTGGGCCATACGTAATACGTGGTTTCCTGTTTCAGGGTCGCGGTATTCCGTTATTTTGGATAAACCGATTATTGAGACCTTTTGGATTTCATCACGTTCACGGGTGCGTTCGCTTATTTCACGTTCAAGCGTCTCGTTATAATTGGTCAGGACTTCCTCGAATTTTTTCTTCTCAGTTATGTCGATAAGAGTACCCTGAATCTTTTTCCCACCCGGGGTTTCAAGATGACGGCTGGAGAGCCTTGCCCACCACTCCTTATTTATTGAGCTTCGCAATTTAAGCTCGATATTGGAGATCAGTCTTTCTTTGCGCATGGTCTCGATGAATCCCTCTCGCATGGCAGGATCGACCCAGAATTTCTCGGGAAGAAATTCGTCTGCCATAAGGTTCGGAACCGGCTCCCTGAAAAGCTCTGCAAAACCCGGGTTTATATATGAAATATCACCCATTCCAAGTCCCTGATTGGCAATAAAAATACCGGTAAGCGAATTGTCAAGTATGGTCCGTTCCGTAAATTCGCTTTTATTAACAGTAAGAAATGATGTGGTTGTAAAAATCACACCCCAAAAAAGGCCTGAAATAAATATGGTAGCAATAAAAAGCTGAGGGATTGAATAAAATTCAAGGAGCCCAATACCTGCGGCAATGGAAAAAACAAGTACCAATGCAACGATGCTTGCAATCGTTGCTATTTTAACAATCAGAGTTTTTGCCATAACGCATTGTCAATTAAAGTGTTATCTCAATATAATTATGGTAACTCATTTGTGTCAAACAATCCAGGTATCTTTTTCATGCACTTATGGCATAAATTATTTTGCATGCTTATTTCCGGTTTGGAATATCCATAACGTTTTATAAGCAATGCTCCACATTGGGGACAAAAGGTATTTTCATTTCCTTCACCTGAAATATTCCCAGTATAAACAAATTTAAGACCTGCCAGCGATCCTATTTCCACGGCTTTTTGCATGGTACCGGCGGGAGTATTCTCCCTGTTGTCCATTTTATAATCAGGGTGGAACCTGCTGATGTGCCATGGAATTTCAGGATTTACCGATGCAATAAATTCGGCAATTTTCTTTAATTCTTCCTCGGAATCATTCATACCCGGCACAATAAGCGTAGTGATCTCAATGAAAACCCCAGCTTCATGCAAACCTCGAATATTCTCAAGCACCGGGAAAAGTTTGCCACCCATGGTTTTGCGATAAACACCTTCATCAAAACTTTTAAGATCAATATTTGCGGCATCAAGAAATCCTGGAAAATACTTATAAGTTTCTTTGCCCATAAACCCATTGGTAACAAAAATATTCTTCAGGCCCTTGCTTCTTGCAAGAACACCGGTATCATAAGCGTATTCAAAGAAAATTGTAGGCTCTGAATATGTGTAGGCTATTGAAGAAGCACCGACACGGAGGGCTTCATCAACGATCTGTTCGGGTGACATTGTCCTGAAAAATGAGCTTTCAGGCACAGCCTGAGACAGGGAATAGTTCTGGCAGAATTCACATTTGAAATTACAACCAACAGTACCGATGGATAGCGCGGTTGTTCCTGGAAGAAAATGAAACAAAGGTTTTTTTTCAACAGGATCCAATGCCAGGGCCGACACTTCACCGTAAACCAGTGAGAAAAGTTTGCCTTCACTGTTTCTTCTGGCGCCACATAAACCTTCATGGCCCGGGGCGATCTCGCAATTGTGAGCGCATAAAAAACATTGGACGCGCCCGCTACTTTCAGGTGTATAAAACAAAGCTTCTTTCATTTATGACAACCTTCTTAAAAATTCAGAGACAGAAGAGGTAGTGTTAATGTCGATTACAAGATTAAGTATTTCGTCTTTACTTACAGGCCCGGTTCTTGAAACACCTGATACGGGATTGGATTTATTTAACCTTTTTGGCTTGAAAAGAACTATGGGCTGCTTTTCTTTTTCACTATTTTGCCTGCTTATCTTTTCCATAAGCGTGTGTATGCTTTTAAGATTCTTCTTCCTGGAGATATCCCTGACCTCACTCTTTTCAACCTGATATGTAACGCCATGGAAATTAATGAGTACTGCTTTGCATTGAGGACAATTTAAAAGAAGTACGGTTCCACCCTTTGTCAAATCAAATTCATGGGAGGATTTGCATGCAGGGCAGATGAGTCTGATATTACTCATGCTTCCTTTTTAGGTGCGGCTCCTGATTTGCCGGTATCACCGGATGTTGAAGGTGGTTTTGGAGTTAGTGTTTCATTGCTTTTCTTTTTTTTATATTCACTTGAACGGTAGTCTGTTGCATAAAACCCGCTCCCTTTCAATAGAAACCCTCCCCCACCGCCGATTGCGCGCGTTACCTTTCCCTTACAACCCTTTTGCGGACATTTTTCAATTGGTTTATCCGTAATCTTCTGCCAAATCTCGGATTTTTTGTTGCATTTATCACAGATATATTCATAAGTAGGCATTTATTTTCTCCTGTTGTATAAAAAAAATATAAATTCTTTGACCAATTATTGCAAATTTAGTCTTTTTTCCCGACGGTTGTCCAACTGTAATTGCTATACAGCTATTGTTGTCCAATGAACAGGTGTTTCAGAATCATAACAGACCACTATCGCCGGGACAATCTGATGGTTGCTCTCCTGACATATCCATCCACCGGTATTCGCAAGTGTGATAATCTGTCCAAATTTATGCGAAGTATATTTTCTTTCCCCCCATTGAATCGGGATATGGGTATGGCCGAATATGAGGTTACTTATATTTGGAAAAGGTATATGCCGAGTCAAAGAGATTTCATGTAATTCCAGGAAGGAGGCTGCAAGATATGGTTCCAAACATTTTGGGTTCGGAAAAACAGGATTGTTTCTTGCTGCACTCGTTGAGAGGGTTTTTAATTTTCCAATGAACAGGTCTTTTACCCACTGCAATGCTTTATCTGTGGCATATTCCTTTAACGGCTTGCAAAAACCTTTGAAAACAATCCCATTGTCAAGTATTTTAAACAGTCTGTCGATATATCCATGAATCGAATCCAAATCACTATCATACACAGCGGTCTGAATCTTCCGGACAAGAGGAGTTAAGGCGCCAGCCTGGCCAAGACCAGAACTTGCCAATTCATTCAGGGGAAAATTAACCTGAACAATATCTTTTATACTCGGAGCATCTCCCCCATCCAGGATCAGATCCGGGCCAAACATCTTCATGGAAAGCTCAAGTAGAAAAGCCCAATAATCCTCAAAATAGTGGCCATGTGTTATTAATGTGGTTTGGCCTATCGGATCAACAATATACAGATTCGGATATGCCACTGAAAAGGACAAGGTTCTCGGATAAGACAGATTATCCAGAAAAAGACCGCCATAACCACCGCCTTTTTTCTGTTGCACCCCGGCAAGGACCAGTTTTGAATTGGGGTTTGACCGATGGTCAATTATTCCAGCCATTGATGGACGTTTTCTAGGGACCTTGCCTGCATTGATTTGATCAATGACATTTGCCTCATGCATAACAATGTGCCATAGTGTATTGTCATGGTTGCCGATTATATAAATTATATCCCTGGCTATGTTCTTTTCAGCGATTTCAAAGAAAAAAGCCTGCGCGGCTGAATAAGCGTCAGTATAATCAAGAATGGTAAAATCCAGAATATCGCCAAGGAGAACAAGATAATCATTGTCTGTCCCGCATGCTGCAACCAGCCTGTCAAAACCAGTATCCGGACGCCATTTTGAACCTTTTTTTAAAAGACAGCTTGACGGATCACCTAAGTGCAGGTCTGAAACTATTTTTATTTTCATTTGTAATCTTTCTTGATTGAAGGATGTAATATATCAAAATAAAAGAGAAAAGGATAACTAAATAAAATGAACATCACTGGATATTGCAGTGTCTTTCATGTTATATGACAATTTTGCGATTCCTGTCCTGCAAGGCGACAAGGCACGCTTTTTACAGTGTATTTGATATAAGTCTAATAATAATTATATTATAACACATCAATATAACTAGAATGGATTAAACCCAAGGACTTTATTATGAAACGATTTAATTCTTTTGCATCCGTTTTTTTTATTACCATTCTTTTTCAAGGAACCTTTTCACAAAGCACTACTCCATCCGGACCAGATCCGGCTTCGCAGGTATCATATTCGACTCTTAATGATCCTCTTTATACACGGGCATTAAAGGCGGATTCAAGCTTTAAATACAGACCCGACAGGATTTATGGAACTTTGAACGTAGAAACAAATGTCACTGACGCATCTTTTTATCTTGGGGGATGGTATATTGATCGCACACCGATATCCATGCTGAAATTACCCGTAAGCCAATACCCATATAAGGTTATGCTCAACCACTTTAATGAAGTTACAGGAACACTTGCAATAAAACCCAAGGAAACCTCGGTTGTCAATGCTTTACTCTATCGCAAAAAAGGGCTCGTAAGGATTTTAACGAATCCTGATGGAATTGATGTGTCAATAGGCAATCGTAGTATTGGCAAAACAACAGATAAAGGGCTTGTAATTGATAATTTGGATGCAGGCTCTTATATTGTCAAACTTGAAAAAAAGGGATTTCGTTCAGAAGAGAGACAGCTTCGGATAATTGATGGGGAAAAGAATGGTATAAATGTTTTTTTAACCGAACAATACGGGACACTCATTTTTGAATCCGATCAACCGAAAAGCTTTGTTTATGTAAACAATATCTACTGGGGCACAACCCCTATTACTGTAGGCAATCTTAGAGCCGGTAAATCCATTGTAAAAATAGAACAGGAGCGTTTTGCCCCATGGATTAAAACAATTCTTATAAAGCCAGGTGAAATAGAGAAAATTTCCGCTAACCTGAAAAAGGACAACTCAAACAGAAATGTAAGCCCTTATGGAGAACTGAAAGGTTCCTGGGGTGATCGGGATGGCGATGGCATACCCAATGATATGGATAAATACCCTGATGATCCGGAAGACATAGACGGTTATCAAGATCAGGATGGCTGCCCTGATCCTGACAACGACAATGATGGTATCGCAGATATAACTGATAAATGCCCTCTTCAATCCGAGGATTTTGACAATTTTGAGGACCAGGACGGCTGTCCGGACCTTGACAACGACAAGGACAATATTGCGGATTCGATTGATTTGTGCCTTAACACACCAGAGGATCGCGATGGTTTCGAAGACATGGACGGATGTCCTGATTATGATAATGATATTGACGGCATACCTGATTCAATCGATGTGGCACCCATAGATCCGGAAGACATCGATGGTTTCCAGGACAAGGACGGAACACCTGATCTCGATAACGACAATGATGGTGTAAAGGACTACCTTGATGCCTGCCCTAATGAGCCCGAAGTTTTCAATAATTTCCAGGATGATGACGGATGTCCGGACGAGCTCGTCCCTGAACCAAAACCCGGATACGTAAAGAACATTTTATATACTCTTGGAGAGCCTCTTCCTGAAGCCATTTATACGCAGCTTGATTCCATATATAATGCAATGATGGTCTTTCCCGCAATCTCTGTTGAAATAACCGTTAATTGTGACGGCAAGGGAAGAATCGCAAGGAAGCTCAAGGAAACACAGGAAAAAGCAGTTGAGATTGAAAAATATCTCGGTTACAGGAACCATGTTGATAAAAGCCGTTACCGCGTGACAGGCGTAGGGGCTGCTGACCCGATTTCAAGCAACGTCAGTGATGAAGGACGTATTAAAAATACCCGCGTCTCAATAAAAAGGGCACGATAATAGGGTAAGGTTTTTTTATGATGAAAACTGACAGGTTCAATTAAACCTACCAGGATATACAAAGTTTATGCACTTGCCAATACGTAAATTTTTCAGGACAGATCTCAAAAGTTTGAAAATAACTGATACCCTTGATCAGTTTTCAGAGGCGATTTCAATCCTTGACAATAAGGGCTTCGTAATTTTCATAAACACAGCGCTTGCCAAACTCCTGAACGTTGATCGCGAAACATGGCTCGCTGAAAAAAGGACCCCGCCCTTTCCGGTTAAAGCAGGTCAAACCATTGAAACGGAAATCACCTTTACCCTACCTCGTTTTCTTGCCAGCATCGACTGTTCCATTTTGCCTGTTGATGGCAAATCCTTTCTTCTTGCAAGAGTACGAGACATTTCAATGGAAAGAGAAAAAGAACTGGAGATTCAAAACGGCCTTGAACGTTACAAGCTGGCGTTTCAATGTGCACAAGACGGACTCTGGGACTGGGACCTGCAAAGCAATAAGATATTCCTGTCAATGGAATGGAAGTCCATGATCGGTGTCCTATACAATGAAATTTCCGACAATCCTGAGGAATGGTTCAAACGTGTTCATGATGATGATATTAACAGATTGAAATCAACCCTATTCTCCCACCTGAATGGAGACACTGAACATTTTGAATGCCACTACCGCCTCCTGCATAAGGACTTCAGCTACAGATGGATGTTGTGCAGGGGAACAGCCCTTCGCGACACAAAAAAAAAGGCATACCGAATCACGGGAATGCAGGTCGATATTACAAATCACAAACAGTCAGAGGAACAGCTTGTGGAAGCGCTTGATGACTTAAAGTTCGCGCTTGCCTCTGAAAAGGTACTTTTCGAGGAACTGGACAAAAAAAACAAGGAACTTACCGAATTATCCATTACCGACGGGCTTACCAAACTTTTCAATCATCGTTATCTGCAGGAACGTTTTGATTTTGAATTCAACCGGGCCAAACGCTATGGTATAAGCCTTTCCTGCCTTCTTATCGATATTGATCATTTCAAGCAGATAAACGATACCTACGGACACCAGTACGGTGACTATGTTCTTAGAGAATTATCAAGACTTTTCAAAACTCTCTCCCGCGACGTGGATATATGCGGCCGTTACGGCGGCGAGGAATTCATGATCATCACAAACCTTTCAATAGACGATGCCATGAAATTCGGAACAAGAATCAATAAATCCGTGGCCGGTCACACCTTCGCGGATAACAACATAGTAACATGCGTTACTGTCAGTATCGGCGTTGCCGAATACAAAAGCGACATTAAAACCAAGCATGAACTTATTGAACACACAGATACAGCCCTTTACCAGGCAAAACACGAAGGCCGCAACTGCATCCGTCAGTGGCGCGAACAGGAAGAAACGGAAGAAATAGCCATTGATCGTTTCAGCATCAACGATTTGAAGGACAAATTCACCCAGCTTTCCAATAAGATGCGGACCACATACATTGATTCAACCAATGCGCTTGTAAACGCCATTGACGCGAAAGATCACTATACGCGGGAACACTCCCAGAATGTGTCCCGTTATGCCGCGATGCTGGGGACTGCGCTCAAGTTGCCGGAAAAGGTAATCGAGACGCTGCGCAACGCGTCCCTTCTCCACGATGTTGGAAAAATCGGCATCCCCCAGGAGATTCTGATTAAAAAAGAAAAATTAAATTCCGAGGAATATGAGCTTTTGAAGCAGCACCCTGTTATCGGCATCAACATCCTTAAAGATGTCAAGTTTCTGGAAAAAGAAACGCCTATCATACTTCACCACCATGAACGTGTTGACGGCAAAGGGTATCCTCATGGACTTAAGGGATATGAAATCCCGCTTGGAGCCCGCATTCTTGCTGTTGTTGATTCATACGATGCCATGACAACGGACCGCGAATATCAGAAAAAAATATCCAAAGAAGAGGCCCTTGAAGAACTTAAACGATGTAGCGGAAAACAATTTTCACAGGAAATCGTTGATGCTTTTGTGAAAGCCATGAGCATGGAGGAAGACTAAAACGTCGAGAGCTCTTCTTTTCCCATGTCGCAAAGCTATTTAATTTTATAATAAAAGGGCTTGCGTTTTCCTGTTTTTTAATTTAATATTAGGAGAAGGTTAATGATTATGCAGACAATAATACAGAAAGATGTGCTCATTTTTTCCCTTGAAAAAGAAGTCGTACAGGAAGATGTGGATATACTTCAAAAGAAACTAGTGGAGTTTTTAGATAGTGGAGAATTCAAAATCGTACTTGATATGTCCCAGTGCAGTTATATAACCAGCATGGGGCTTTCAACGATTTTTCATGTAAAAAAGAAGTTCAATGAAAAAGGTGGCGACATTAAAATAGCGAGAATAAATACCCTGATACGGAACCTTTTCTCGCTCACCAATCTTAATAAAACCATTGATATCTTTAATACGCTTGAAGAGGCGGTTAACGCGTTTCAATAAAACTTAACTTAAAGGAGATAGATTCCCAATGGCACCCAAGCGTTACAAGGACGATGACAGTCCCTTTACCCCATCAGGAGATTTGGAGGACGAAAGCACCCTCGATGAAATTCTTATGGACGGGGATGACGAAGATGACGATGATAAGGAATATGAGGGAGAAAATTTCGCCGACACCGAACTCCCTACTGATGACGATGACGATGAATTACTGGATGAGGAAATAGACGAAAAGGATATAAAGTAGTCGAGGATTAAAGACTTCTGAGGTCTTATTCTTCCATACCTCCTTCCATTTCATCAAATCCGCCGGCTTCCATTTCTTTTAGTAATGTGGCGGCTTCATCCGCTCTTTCAGCCTCAACCTCAATAATCATGGGCCCAGTGATGGGGTTATATCCGGTGCCCATGCTGCCCAGCCCCCATAAGTTTTGCAGGTTTTCATTTTTTACATTAAAGAGTATCCCCGCCCCTTCGAGGACAGTCTTCGCAACCGTGACAAAAGCAAAATTACCCGTTGTATAAATCGGTACAAGGCGTACGAATTCCTTTTCCCTTTCCCACTCTTTTGCCGTGCCGGTTATCAGGGGGATATGGCAGTCCGCGCAATCCGTAAACCCTTCTTTGTATTCCGTACCGCATTGTGGGCAAATCATTTAAGGTACTCCTTTGTAGATAACAACTTATTATTACCGTATAAAATAAAACTGCCCGAGACCAGAATCGAACTGGTACGGCATTTAAGTGCCGAGGGATTTTAAGTCCCTTGTGTCTGCCAATTCCACCACTCGGGCAATCAGTTAAAAATACGTTTTTCAGAGGGGAAACGCCACATTTAATTAATTTCTTTACTTTTTGATATGTTGACAGGCGGGAAAACATACCCTTTGAATTCTGCAAGATTACGCAAGGTTATGCAGGGTTATTGCCGAGATTTTACCACAAAATTACCACAGTCAAAA
>CAWHPS010000027.1:0-139544 GCA_963831235.1 uncultured Fibrobacterota bacterium | reverse complement strand
GGTGCATTCCCGTTTTGTGGGTGACATTATGAGTGATCTCCTGCCGATGCGGTGGTTGCCATGAGAAAGAGATCGTTCCAGCGTCCCGCTTTGTAGTATGAGCGTAGCATGATCATAGCTTCCGCATTCTGTTCCAGCCAAAAGATGCCATTTCCTTTCATGCGCAGATTCACCACTCGCCTGATTGCGCTTTCCATTGGGCCGTCTGCCAATGGGGAGATTGTTTTTCCGGGCCAATGCGTATTGCATTCTCTGAATATTACCTTCGAAATAATTTCTTTCACGCGTTATCAGTTTGCCATTTCGACCCAGAGATTTCGCGTACTGCCTCCACAACCTCCTCATTCTTTCCCACCCACAGATAACCCTTTAAGCGGCTTACCCATTGACGGCGTCGTTTTTCCGGCCAACGCTTGCACAGCTTTGCCACGGCGTTGAGGTGCTCCACGGCATGATAGAAATCAACAATTTGGTAGACCTTTGCCGGGTCAAGCCCGAGTTCTTTTATCGAGCAGCGGAACCCGGGCCCATATCCAAGGTGCTCCGTCAGCAATAAAAAGGACCTGATCGGCGCTGGTGATATTGAGTGCTGTCAGGTAATATCCAAGGAGCATGAAGACGGCATCGGGACCATTCAGCGTGCCGTCAATCCACGGCGCAAAATCACGACAGATAGTCCCATCACCCTCCAGAAGCCAGATATGGAGCAGTTTGGGTTCACGCCAATCTGCCTTGAAACGACTTCGCTTTTTCGAGGTCTTTTTACCCTGCTTGGGCGTACGAATTCGGATGCGTCCACCATCCACGGAAACAGCACATCGTTTGCCCGCAACGGTATTGGAAAGAGTGAGGGGGATGGTTTGCTGTACTGAACGGGCTGTATCGGCGAAATGATAGGTCAGACGGCGCAGGGTCTTGATATCAATGCTGCGTCCTCGTTCCTGGAGTATCACAACGGCTTCCTTGAGTGAGCATAACGCCGTAGCCAATTGCGTTATCTCACTTGCGGCCACCGGCGTATGGTGGGCGAGGACGCCAAGCAGTGTTAATTCGGGAAAGAACCCTTTTTTTTGCTGCAGGCCGGTGAACCTGCCCCGCCTTGTAGTAATAGGTCGTTTCTACAGTAAAAGGATCGCCTCGATAGGGCTGTATCACGACATCACGCTTGCCGTGGTTTTTCATGCGTACGGTAGCCCCCTTTGCCAATAACTGTCCCTGGGTAATAAGGTACTGGTCTTGCAGAGAGTGTTTGATGACAGTTTTGATGACATCCCCGGCCATTCCATCGGTAATTGCGGCAATCTCCAGTTCGGCTTTTCGCAATTGTTCCGCGTTGCGTACGACGCCGGTGTCGGCAATCTTGTTCAACAAGCCCTCTATTTGTTCCATCATGCGAAGTTTGAGTTCTTCTCTCTCCTGTTCAGACATATTCCCGCTCATAGCTTTTTCTCCTTTGATTGCTGTAATCCTCCGTTACGCGCCCATAGCAAATAGGCGTTTAACAGGGTGTTGTTGAGTTTTTTGAATTGTCTATAGCGCTTTATACATTCTCGTACAGCGGATATATCGGCGGCCTTAATGAACATTGAGGAGCTCTTCCCGCCAACGGTAAAGCTGAGCTGGTAATAAGGGCCGTGTTTACGAGGCTTTTCGGGGTCTTTGCAACGGCAACCCGCTTTTCCGCAGACATTCCATTGGGTGCTGATGCTGCCAGGCAACAAAGGGCCAAGTCGATAAAGTGCGTCCTTAACCTGTTGGACAGGACGTTTATTGGCGGACATGGGCATGCTCCTTTCCGATTGCATTATAATTGCTATCGGAAATATACTAAAAAAAAGGGTCAATGTCAATACTTGGCTTAAAAAACACCAACAAATCGGGAATGCACCCCATTGATCTGTCGTTGTTGCCTATGGTATTTATATTTTGACCGGGAAATTCATTAATGAAGTATATATCCGCTGTCTCGCTGACGGCAAGCACATTTCCGGTGCCCCTGGCGAACTGATGTGTATTGATACCCTTACCTGCGATACCTCCGCCACAAGCATCGTACAGCAATACCCTAAACGGACAGAAACTCTCCATTGTAAAGCCCCCAAAACCATACGGACTAACAATGCAGGGCAATCGCATTAAAATTCGCCACTTTATTTCTTATTGTCAACGGTAATACGTGACACACGATCCGTTCTTGTTCTTGCAGTTACTTTGTTAGACTTGCCAGTTCTAATCATTTTCATGCACTTTACTGTTTCAACCTCCCATTCCACAATTTCGCGTTTCTTGAAATTCATCGCTTTTGCCAAAGCATTGGGAAAATTAACATACCACTGATTTCCTTTCTTCCGTGAGATGAGTTGAATCGTTGTTGGATAGCCCATGCCCAATTCCTTTCTATTTAAGTAGCTCTACGGATATCCGTAGAGCTATATTATAGTATAAAGAAGAGGCAATGTCCACATTTTATTTTACCTATAAGGGGGATTTATGATTTCAACGCCATGCACTTTTATCGAATACTTCCAAGACATACCGGACCCACGCATAGAACGTAAAAAACTCCACAAACTTATCGACATAATTGTTGTCTTGGTATGTGCTACCCTTTGCGGCGCCAAGTCATTCGAGGAAGTCGAATTATTTGGCAACGAGCGAATAGAGTGGCTTAAACAGTTTCTTGAACTCAAAAACGGCATTCCATCGCATGACACTTTTGGGCGGGCCAGTGCCTTGCTAAATCCGAAAGACTTTCAAGAATGCTTTATAAAATGGGTTGAGGCGTTACGATTGCCGAAACAAAATGAAGTAATTGCAGTCGATGGAAAAACCGCACGGCGTTCATTTGATACCAAGGCCGACCGAAATGCTATCCATGTCGTTAGTGCCTGGGCAGCAGAAAATAACTTGGTACTGGGGCAAATAAAGGTGAATGATAAATCCAACGAAATCACCGCTATCCCTGAATTGCTGAATATGCTCATGGTGAAAGGATGTATCGTCACTATCGATGCAATGGGTTGTCAAAAAGCTATTGCCGACAATATTGTAACCAATGGCGCGGATTATGTTCTCGCCGTTAAAGAAAATCAACCGAGCCTGTATGAACAAATCCGCAACCGCGTAGATACTGTCGTGGTGGATGGGTTGAAAGATGTGGCCCATGACACGTATTCAACAGAGGATAAGGGACATGGTCGCGAAGAGCATCGTGAGTATCATGTTATCGATGATATTACCTGGCTAAAAAATAAGGAACAGTGGCGATCATTGTCTGCTATCGGTGCTGTTCACTCCATAAGGAAAACAAAAAAAGCAGAGCAGACAGAAATACGGTATTATATTCTCAGTCGTAAAATGTCGGCAAAACAGTTTGGTCAGGCAGTACGCAGTCATTGGGGAATTGAAAACAAATTGCATTGGAATCTGGATGTGTCTTTTAGAGAGGATGACTGTCGCATTAGAAAATCAAATGCACCAACAAATATGAATGTAGTCCGGCATGTCGCTATAAATCTATTGAGACAGGAAACATCAATAAAAGCCAGTATCGTACGCAAACAATTAAAAGCAGCTTTGAGCACACAATATTTGGAGCGCATCCTTGGAATCGTTAAATTTTAATGCGATTGCCCTGACTAACAATGGCCGCCTCCCCTCCATCAGTATAAGGTAATAGATTCATATTACACGACGGATCATATTGACACATCTTCACGCCTGGTCTTGACCATATTTTCATGATTTGATCTGTTATTGACGAAGTATCTTCAGCACGAGCACCGTATCTCCAAACCGTATAAGGTAGTCGCTGTGCTCCTGTCCGATAGTCATGATTCGCCTGAAGCGCCCTTTTAATTATTAGATTTTCAGGTCCATAAAACGATTTATTATAACCCCTCTCGTTAAGTAAACCATAAAACCTGCAAAACCAGACATGCCTGGAGCTTCTGCCCCTATTTCCCCAAACAAGAGTGTCTGTTGCAAGGCTCCAATCGCTTATGTTCCAGTATTTAGCATCATTGTCGGCATAATTCCCCCCCCCACAATTTTCATACCAAAACGGAAGGTTGCCAACAGCTATTGTACCAGCCATTAATCCATTGGCAAGGTCAAACTCCGCCTTTATTGAGTCATGAAAGGCTTCGGCATTCTGCAATAAATTCCCAGAGTTGGGCCAAAGCTTTATCTTTGCAGTGTAGCCCTCAGCAGTCAAATCATCCTTTAGCCGATTGATTTCATTGGTAACACCCGGGAAAAGCGCACTATTGACATAGATAAGTACCAGCATTCCATTGGGTTCTGGTGGATGAACAATCATCCTGCAGGTTCCGGTTGCTGATCCGAGTGTGTTGCCAATGGACCATTGCATGGAATCTACCCCAAGAAAACCGGCATTGGGTACATACTGAAAACCAGGCACTGTCACCGAGCCTTTTGTGAATGCGCCTGGAACCACTGTCACGGTTCCATGTTTAGCTTGTGTTGTCACCGAAAGCTGAATTGCTCTATCAGCAGTATCGAGCGCTTTGAACAACGGGTTGAACTGAACCGTCTCGTTTTGCTGGACCATTATCTTTACGGGATAAACTGTAAGTGCTGATGAAACGGCAACAAAGAATATTATAATGAATAAAGATGAGAAAAGAATTTTATTTTTCGGATTCAATTGATAAGAATTCATGACGACCTCCTGATAAAGTTAATTTATACAAAAATCTATTGAAATGCAATTACAATATATTTTCCTGTATAAAGTATAACTTAAAAAAAGAAATTTCATGTTACTATTATTCAAATAAGCGTATGTGAAAATTCACCTTGGAACCCGATATTAGTTATATTTAACCTAAATGACAACAGTATCATCTTTTATAAACCGTTTGGACAACCCAAACCATATTCTGCTTGCTGTTAAATCGGATTTCATTGTGCTGGATGCTTCCAATGAAGCAAAAAAGGGTCTTTTTTACCCGGGCAAAAGTATTATTGGCAACAGGTTAATTGACATTATCAAGCCTGTTGGCCTTGAGGCAAAACAGTTTTTATCCCTTAAAAAGTTTCCCACGGAAAAACAAGGACCATGCCGTTTCTATGTAAAATCAGCAGGTGCTTCAGCAAATAACGATAATTCCCTCTTCCTGTTTACTTATGTTTTTCCATTTACAGGGAAAGACAAGAGCACGGCTCTGGTCATATTATCTCCTGAAACCATGAAAGCCCCTGCAAGCCACAAATTCCTGACAATGTATTATAATCTGAACTATCCGGTTGTGCTTCTTGACAGGAAAGACAGTATTGTGCTTTACAACCACCATTTCCATGAAATGATCAATTTCATGGAGCCTGATGAATTTCAATTCAAGTCAATCCTTCCGCTAATTGTAAAGCAGGATAAAAAAGACAATCCCTTCCGAAGAATAGGTAAATCAGCTTATCCGAAAGGCTCTGTTATATGCGAAGGCGGTGAATGGAAAAAAATGCTCTCATTTGACGGAAAGCCATTGCATCCCAGACCGGTAAAGCCCATGGTTATGAATTCATCCGCGCAATTAATCCTGACCTCGCGTGGTTTTTTAATGCAGGCCGCTGAAGGCAAGGTCAACTCAGTACCGACTTTTACATTACCGCACTCATTCAATCCCGCTGATCAGGATATCAGGTTGGTGCTGGATATAATTCCAGGTCATGCGAGCAGCAGTACAATTGTTCTTGGTCAACCCTTTCCAAAAGATGTGCGTACTAGGGCCATTCAAAATAGTTACCATATTGATTTGGAAGTTAGAGATAAACTTACATTCTATCTTTGTAAACGTGATGTTGTTTTGGAGGCAAAAACAATCCTCAAGCGCGGGCTTCACCTTTCCATAGCGCGTATCGGAGGATATTTCAGGTTGGATGCAAATGGACAAAGGCTTATTGACTTTGTTGATCCAAACCCCATTTTTGATAAGCGTTCACAATATTTCTCATGGCTGCTTTGGGACGGGAAAATTGAACTTTCGCATGCTGAGGTCTTTTCCAGGTCAACTTTGTACAATCCCGAAGAAATTGATCTTAAAAGCCCTCGGATAGTTGAGTTCAAGGCAGCACCAGGCAAATTATTCAAGTTCTCATCTGAAATCGTAAGTTATTTCAAACAGGAATCAGCACTTTTTCTTAAGTTTGAGCCGCTTCCAATGCTTCCGCAAAAGAATTTAAAAAGCCAATCAATAATCCTTTTTGAAAATGCGCGTAAATATATTCAGGCGAATTTCTATCGTAAAATCGACTTTGAAAAACTTGCTCGTCAATGTTACCAATGCCATAAATATTTTATACGCTGTTTTAAGGCATCTTACGGATTAAGTCCGCTGGCTTATCAAACCAATATCCGCCTTCAGGAAGCAAAGATTCTCCTTAAAAGTCATAGTATGTCGGTCAGGGAGGTTGGAGAAACAGTCGGGTTCTCAGACCCTATTGGGTTTCAGCGATTGTTCAAGAAATATACTGGAATCACTCCCGGCACCTTTGCATCTGTAAAGCAAAGGTGAGAATTTAACAGGGTATGACAACGCTTCCTAATGTTTTTGCCGGCCACGGAGGGCCGGCACTGTACTTTGTTATATGGATATTGGTTAAAGCGTTCCTGCCCAATGCTGTTTGACTTATGATTGACGAATGCTAAAATGTTGAAGAATTCGGGTTGTTTACGGGTGACCCACCCCTTCTTTCCCCTCCCTACGAAAGTAGGGAGGGGAACAAAACGTATTAACCCCCTTCCTTACTCGTAGGGAAGGGGGAAAGGGGGATGGGTCACCCACAAGAGAACAAAGTTCTTCAGTCTTATCTTGTCTACTTGTCATATGACAACCTTAAGTTAACTGCATTGGCGTCGCTGCCGCCGAACAAGATTGGAATGACTTTATTTTTTGTATTAACTTTTCTTTGCCAAAGTTGTCTGCACCCTATTTTGCATGAAAATAAAATAAAGTCTTGACAATGACTGTTTAAAACTATAAATTTATTGACCATAGGAATTTTTCCTCTATTTTACAAATCCCAATAGAAGGAGCTGATATGCTAAAGAGACAGGGGGAATTTTGTCTTTTTGCGGTGCTTGTTCTTGCTTCCTTGGTTTGTGCTCAGAATCTCAACTACAAATTAAATTCAGACCAGACCCAGGCGGTCATGAACGGAAGTGTGTCTTATGACATACTCAGATATCCGACCAGTGTTTCTTTTGATTATCCTGAAGGATATCTTTCGTTCAACATACCGCTTGATCTTACCACCAACAAATACGATTTAGGTTCCAAACTTGACAGCTCGCAAAAGAAATTCACACCGAGGATCGGAGCCCGTCAAAGATTGAACTTTTCCGTAAGGGTTAATATTCCAATGATGCGCGGGGTCGTAACTTATGCGCAAACTGAAAATGTTAATTTTGACATGAATATGAACCTTGGTAGTAATATTGACGTAAACAAGCAGATGAGAATCGGGGATTCCTCAAGCACTGATTCTGTTGATTTGAATCTTAATGGTGCAATTAATCTTCCTATCCGTTATGAAATGGGCTGGCGCACACAGACATTCGGTTATGCCTTCAAACCACTGAAGGATATGATTGTGGCAATAAACCTCCACAAGCATTTATTCGAGATTACTGCAAACGGAACAGTCAATACAAACATACTTGGAAATGTTGCCATCAACATGAAGAAAGGCCTGAATGACAATCTGCCGATCAATTATTCTGAAGAGGATGTTTTCGGTCAGATTAACGGCAAATACACCGGGACAGCGTGGTCCCCTTCAATAGGCATTAAATGGTGGCGCTTTACTCTTGCATCGCGATTCGGGGTCAATACAAAGGTAAAAGGACATTTCACAATGAAATGGCATCTGCCATTCTTTGTAAACCCAGATCCAAAGCATTTTGGTGTTGATGAAGACAAACTTGTTGTAACAAAGTTTGCCAGTAAGTCAAATGATTCCAGCAACACAGACTTAAATCAGCTCCTGCAGGATTTCAATGGCCTCAAAGGTAATCTTGACTCTTCTGCAACAGACAGTTTTGTTATGGATACAAGAACGGACGCTGAATTCAATATCCCATCAGGCCAGACTATTGCATTTGATATTATAAGGAATCACCTGCTCCTCTCATATACATATATTCATGGCGGGGCAATCTCACTCTATCATAAAAATGAGCAGAATAAGTCGGACCTTGACCTCGGATTGAATATAAACCACATCCTTACATTAAATGCGTCATTCGGAAAAGCACGGCTTACAGCAGGCGCTTTCCTTATGGACTTTTATGAAACAGGCAAGTATAACTGGTTGTCGAGGAGCATAAAACTTGGAAGCAAATCAATGTACGAAACTTTAGGCGGGGTGCCTGTTCCCATAACCAGCTTCTCGACCTCATTCGGCAGTTCACTCAGGATTCTGCTGGAATTGGATCTTTTACCGATTCCTGCGATTAAATCAGGGCTCGTCTATTATCTTTAAGTCAAATAAAGGAGCATAAAATCCATGACTTTAAAATCATACACAATGTCATTACTCAGGTTCTCCCTTTTGATGGTGCTCTTTTCATGCACCATGGCTTTTTCTCTTGGTGAATATACGATTTACTGGATAGATCCGCCAAAAGGTATTGACACAACAAAAAATGTACGCATTGATTACTTCTCTTCTGATACCACGGTTGATAGCGTGACTGTTTTATTCAGTTCTCAGACAGGTGGTGGCGTTTACGGCAATTATACCAATTATGCCACGAACGTATTCAGTTTTGATACATCTACAATTCCATCTACATCAAGAATAAACGGTCAATGGATAGACACCCGGCACAACACGCCTCTGACATCCGAACGTATAGACACTTTTGTCGCAAATGCTTGTAGCTTATCATTCCTTCGTGTATCAACGGATACCATGTTTGTAAAGCCATATATAAACATTATGAACCCTATCCAACGGTCTATATTTATTGCTCCAAGACATCAGATTGGCAAGGGTGGAACCAAGACCATGACGGTCGGAAAGTATTACTTTGTGGTAATAAACCGTAAGCGTAACAAGATAAGCCAGGAAGGCCAGCTTATTGTTGAAACAACACAGCCTGCCAAGGTTGTCAGCCCCAACTCAGACATTACCCAGTTTAGACCCACTTTCCAATGGGAGCCTGTTGCTGGTGTTCCGTATTACCATCTGCTTTTATCGGATCAACCCATAAATATAAGTGAAAAATTTGACACCATCTCCAATGCCAGTTTTATCTGGCAGGCAATCACACCTGGAAGTCAGATTCAATATGGCACACCGGATCCATCAGGTCTTTTTCCCGCACCCCCGCCCTTGTCACCTAACGTCAAGTATGAGTGGATGATACTCAACAATTACGGCAACACCAAGGAGTTCACATCGGTTAATGCAATCCCTTTGCCCGGATATTTCACAATCAAGGGATCGCTTGAAGGCCTCACTGCTCCCGACACAGGGACAATGAAGACAATCGGTAGGCTTGCATCAAAGGATACTGTTTTAAAGAGCTTTTATATGGATTCGGTTTCAAAAGGCGATACCATTACAAAACTCAAGGTTGATACTTTTACAGTCGGGCCTTCTGATACAGGGCTTATAACACTGTCCTGGAGAAGGTGTGATTCTGCAAACATATATAAGGTTTACTTATATAATGTGTTATACGATTCCGCAACCGGAATTGATGCTGCTGTTGCTATATGGACAAAGAACACAATCGATACCTTTGTCACTCTAAATGCAAAATCTTTTCTAGCAACAGGCGTGTTGCATGTGTGGAAGGTCTTTGTTGAAAACAAGAGTGGTTCAGGCATTGCGTCAAAGAAAAAGGCGTTCTTTTACAGGGACACCATTCCGGCAGGGTCACTTGTTTATTATTCAAAGGAACGTATCGGCTCAAATAATGTGACACTCAAATTTGCGAATGTCAAGATTATCCCTTTACAGGGCGGCGGGTTACCAATTGACCTGCCAACGGACCAGAATGGATACGGTAAGAAGAGTCTCCAGCTCGGGGCATATAGAATCGCTATAAGCCTTCAAGGCTATGATTCGCAGACCGTTGATGTAAACATCTCCTCATCACATCCATCAGACACACAGACATTTGTTTTGCAAAAGTTCCCTGCACAAATTTACGGCATTGTTGCTGACAAGGGGATAAGCATAAGCGATGCGTCAATAACAGCCATGAGCGCACAGGGAGATACGGTAAGACAGAAAACAGACGCACTCGGCAGCTTCTCCATGTATGTGCCTGTGGGCGACTGGACTGTTTATGCGGAAAAGGACGGATACGAACGTTCGCAGGGAAAACCAGCCTCAGTCAGCCCCCAGCAAAGCAAAAATCTTGACACCCTTGAAATAACACGCTTTGTCAATATCATATCAGGAACCATTAGGGACAGCGCATCAGGAAAACCCATAATCGGCGCCAATGTTTTGTTGTCGAGAAACGGGGTAGTAATAGGGACCGCAAATACGGCTGATAACGGCGCTTATAGTTTCTCGGTAAAAACCGGGAGTGGTTATGAACTTGACATTGAACGTGAAGGTTTCAGCACGGAGAACATTCCAGGAATAACAGTCACGACAAATGCCATCTATGATGTTAATTTAAAGTCCGGTCTCGGCCAGATAAGCGGTGTAACCTACGTCACAAGTTTTCTCTTGACAGATTTTCAATTTATTACCAACAGCCGCCAGGGAATAAACGTCATTGCGACTGATGCTTCAGGCAAAACAGTCGGGTCTGTATCAAGCGGACGTGGCGATAATTCCTATATGCTTTCTTTACCCGCAGGTGTATATACCCTCCACTTTACAGGGCAGAATGTCATTACTGATTCAATAACAAATATCAATGTGACCGCACGCGGTTCTGTTGATAAATCCGTTTACCTGAAGGAATACGCATCCATAAAGGGCATTGTAAGGGCCTTGAAAAGCGGGGTAAATCAATCCGTCAATATAACCGCTCACAAAGCCGGAATTCCCGACATAAGCGTGACAACCATAGCAGCAACAGGTTCTTTTACCATTGCCGGGCTTGATACAGGGCGTTATAATCTGACTTACGCTGCACAGGGATTTAATGTTAAAACGGATTTGGCCGGCGTTGACACCGGAAGGACAAAGGACGGCAAGATAGGCTACAAGTCGGCATCTACGGGTGTTGATACATTGACGCCTGGTAGCATATCCATCAGCTTCAAAATAAAACTTCTTGATAGTCTGTTAAATAACGATTCCACACAAACTGTGAGCATCAAGTACCCGAATAAAATGATCTTGAAATCAACAGATGTTCTTGGTAGCATGGGCACTGGTTCCTATGCATTTGGAACCAATGTAACCACGGATTCCGTGTTTAAAACAACGGCGGGTCTCAAGATTCTTGATATAGACACAATGCGTGTTAAGGCGTTGCGGGACACTCAAATAATCATGCCGCACCCTGTAAAACATATAATGCCGAAAGTCGCGGTAATGGACACGAGTAGTGGAAAAGCAGAGCTTAAAATATTTGTAAAAGCGGCGGGTGTATCAGTTCGAAATGCTGTTTCTTTCAGAATATTCTACCGTGACCGGTCTGAGAACAATATGACCTCGGCTGCGGGAGATACCATTGCAGGTAACGACAGCACCATTGTTTTCAATATTAAACCAACTGCCGACAGCAGCGATATGAAATATTATTTTGAAGTCAGTGTTGTGGATAGTTCCGGTGATACAATCAACTACTCGAATTCATCAAAACTGTTTACAACAATTATACCACCCTCGTCAAAACTCAAGTATTTTACGGTTCTTCCTTCTTCAAGGAACCTGTCCAACCCAGCTCTCCTTCCTCTTGGTGGAACATCGGAAATCCGTATAATTTGCCAGAATGGATCATTCACAACACGGGAATTGGATTCCAGTTCCATTAAGTGGTTATTCGAAGATCGTCCTGGTGTGATTACATTCAGTCAGGCTGGAACTGTGCTTAAAGCGGCTGTTACAAGCGACAGTCTTGCTGTGAACAATTTTATAGATACGATAAGATGCAGGATATCTGTTTCAGGCCAGGATACAACCATTAAAACATACTTGAAAGTACTTCGCAAGGCAGTTGATAATCTTATGATAATAAATGGTGGTGACGACAAAATATACTCCGGTGGCGAAGCTTCTTACATGGTTATTGGCATAAATAAATCCACGGGGCAGACGTTTACCACCCAGGGGTTCTGGTATTGTGAACCTTTGAGCATGGGTTCATATATGTCCTCCATAGGTAAATTTACCTCGCCTCCAGGAAGAATCGGGACTGTTACGGTTAAAGTAAATGCGTTCGGCAAGACTGAATCACAGGAACTCAAGGTCATGTTCAAGATAAAGTCAGATACTGTTATGAGTATGGACAGCGCCTTCCGGGCATTTTTCAGGCCGACTGTTTTTTCCGGGGCTTCGCAGGACTTTTTGCTCAAATCAACACCTGTGTCTGAATTGCCTGTATTAAAGTCGGTCAATGCACAGACAGGAATAGTTGTATCCTCCCTGTTCGAATTGTCTTTTGGAACAGTAAGTCAAGCAGCCCCATCCGACAGCATGGACTTTTTTATAAGAATACCCAGGGAATTCTCAGACAAGGAAATTTTTGCAGGGGTTTGGAACCAGAAAAAAACCCGTTGGGAAATAATAGGTTCAACACAAACCCTTGACAATGCTTTCCAGATATTGTCGAACACTGGAGCAGTTCAAAGCGGGCTATACAAGGGTTCAAGTGCGAATGCCGGCCCGGGTACCCCTGAATGGATGCGTATTCGGGTACTGAACCTTGGAAGTACTAGTGGAAACAAATTAAGCGGAGAATACGCCCTTCTTATAAGCTCCAAGGCATTCGGCATCTATAATCTTAAAATCGGCCCGAGCCCATTCTCACCCTTTGTTATTGCAACAGATGGCATCCTTAAATGGCCGGGGTTAAGAATAGAGTTTGATGTGGCCACCAATCAATCGTCATCTGTTTCTTCTGAAGTCAGGATACTTAACATAGAAGGAAATATCATACGTAAGGGACTAAACACTCAAACCATTTCCGGTACGTCATTCAAGGAGCTGTATTCACTGAACACGAATGGAGGGTTCTTTGGCAACCAGACATACCGCAGAGTATATTTCTGGGATGGTACCAATGATCTCGGAAGAATTTGCCGCAACGGTCGTTATCTTGTTAAAATCATGGTTGATGATGGTGTGAAGAAGACTTACAAGAGCGTACCTGTTGTCCTGTTCAAATAATTTAAGGAGGAATAATATATGAATAAAACACCAATACTTTTTGCAGCAGTTATGCTTCTTGTTGTTTGCGTGTCCTTTGCAGCCGAAGAGGGTGCTGCCAAACAAAGCGAAGACCTCACAAGACTTGTTGTCCTCTCTCTCGGCAACGGTAAAGCATCGTCTGAACAGGCCGGGAAAATGACTGTGCTTTTGCGAGAGGCATTCTCCAAGACAGGGCTTTATTATGTCTTGTCCCAGGAAGAGATGAATAAGCGTGCAATCGCTGCCGGAGAATCGAATCCGGAATGAATGCCGAAATGAACGTTGCGCTCTTGACGCAGGCGAGATTTTAGCGTGCAGCAAGGTTGTTATGGGAGAATTTGATATTGATGGGAAGCTGAATGTGCTTAAATTAAAGATGTTTGATCTGGAAAGCCGTGATTTTGAATCAAAGACCATTGTCGCATCTGATTGCCCTCCTGAGAAACTGGACCAGCTTGCCCAGGTCGGGGCTTATAAAATCCTCAAGATTGAGACAAGGAATGTTGATATCAACATTGTCAAGTACAAGGGTCGTGAAATTAAAAACAAGCTGGAGTGGGCCATTGCAGGAGGGGTTACAACTGCGGCCGCAATTCTATATGCCTCGTCTTCAGGCGCATTATCACCTTCCGGCAAGAATAAAAATCTGAGCACAACAAAGTATGATATAAATAACTTCGCGAACCAGCACGGTGCGTTTGGTGATCTCATGATTGCAGCTCGCCCGCATGGGATGGGAGGGGCATTTGTAGGGTTGTCTGACGATGCGAATGCCATGGCGTACAATCCGGCTGGAATGTGGAGAGCGGAAGGCCGCAATGTTACTGCGGGCTACATGGACTACCGCTATGGAAGCGGGTCTCTGCCTTATGTTTATTCGGGCTATGTCAATCATGTGACACGTACCATTTCACATGGGCAGGCGATTATAACAAGCAACAGCGACGATATAGGTTCAAGTGAAACACAGGTGATCACCAGTTTTTCAAAGGTGTTTGATGATATAAGCGACAGGATGCGCCCATTTTCACTTGGTGTTAATGTCAAATTTCTGATGATGACAGTGTCACCGGCCAAGAATGATGTTTATGCATGGCAGGACAATGCCGTGGAAGGCGGAGGTTTTGGTGGTTCTCTTGATATAGGCTCGCAATTCGAACTCTCTGAGCGCATAACAGTCGGTCTGTTGCTAAGAGATATACTAAGCACTATAAGTTATAAAAACACATCAACAGGGGAGAACTATAGTGAAGGTGTTCCTGCCAATCTTGTCATAGGCGGTCATTACAGGCTCATGAACACACTCAATCTTGTGCTTGACGGTAATAAGAGCCTTTATAATGATGCTGAAGATAATGTAAGGCTTGGCATGGAAAAATGGCTTTTCCGGAATGTCCTGGCATTGCGAATTGGCATGTCCCAAAACTTTTCAATGGAAAGCATGAGGCGTTATCATTTCGGTCTCGGTATAGACTGTCCGATAAAGGTGCTTAAAACCAGGATAGGCGCTGATTATTCCTACGAATATTTCAAGACTGACGAAGGTGATTACGGTGATCTTTCCGGGGCCCAGCGTTTTTCTTTGGGACTCAAGTTCTAATCAACCTCACCCCTTTATCCCCTCTCCAGATTACTGGAGAGGGGGCACTGGTGTTATCAATACACCATCTGATCCTGAGAGCGTTCGATTCTTGCGCCAACACCTTTTAATTTCTCTTCTATTTTCTCGTATCCCCTGTCAATATGATAAACACGGCTTACTTCGGTTTGGCCTGAGGCTTTAAGGCCTGCTATAACAAGTGCCGCGCTTGCGCGAAGGTCCGTTGCCATAACAGGCGCTCCGCTTAATTTCTTCACACCCATTATTACGGCAGTGTTATTTGTGAGGGCTATGTTGGCTCCAAGCCGCTTTAGCTCGGGCACATGAGTGAAACGATCGTGATAAATAGTGTCTGTTATTATGCTTGTGCCATTCCCCATGGAAAGGACCGCCATTATCTGGGCCTGAAGGTCTGTTGGAAAACCCGGGAAAGGGGAGGTGGTCACTTCAACCGGCCGGATGATTTTCGGGGCTTCGACAACGAGCATCTCTTTTCCTGTTTTTATTGCTGCCCCGGTTTTTTCGAACATTTCGATTGTTGAAGCAAGGTCTTTTACAGGAGCATTAAGAAGCTTTATGCGCCCGCCCGCAAGGATAACGGCTGCTATGAATGTGCCTGCTTCGATCCGATCCGGAATTACGCTTACGGAAACCGGTTTAAGCTCCTTGACACCCTTGATTTCAACCCCGTCCCGCGTCTCGCGGACATTTGCACCCATGCGGTTAAGCGTGTTTATAAGGAATGTTATCTCAGGTTCTTTGGCAGTGTTTATTAATTGAGTGACACCGCGCGCTAGTGTGGCAGCCATGATAATATTGGCTGTTGCACCCACACTTACCTTGTCGAATTCAAACCTGCACCCTGTAAGTCTTTTGGCACAGGCTTCAACAAAACCGTGCTCTGTCCTGACATCCGCTCCAAGCGCTTGCATTCCTTTTATATGGATATCAACAGGACGCGGACCCCAGGCACAGCCGCCGGGGAGTGAAACGCGCACCCTACCGTACCTGGCAAGGAGCGGCCCCAGCACATAAAATGATGCGCGCATTGTTTTTACAAGATCATACGGGGCTTCCATATGATTGCAATGCGTAGTGTCGATCTTAATTGTGTTCCTTCCGCCGAAGACCCTTGCTCCAACTACACGAATTACATTGGACATTGTTTGAATGTCCCTAAGGTATGGTGTATTGCGAAGTGTGGTTATTCCTTTGGTAAGGAGTGCAGCTGCCATTACCGGAAGGGTGCCGTTTTTGGAGCCTGAAAGGGTTATTTCACCGGATAGCTTTTTCCCGCCGCGAATTATGAACTTATCCATTTGTCATTTCCCTTATTATTGAAGCTGTTTCAATGGATGCTTTCTTTTGTGACATATCTTCTTTAAGTCTTTTAAAGGTTTCTATTAAACCGGCGATTTGTTTTGTATTGCTGAGGATTTTTTGTGTTTCAGAGGTCAGTTTCTCTGAGGTTACGTTTTCCTGAAGGAGCTCGGTTACCACAGGGCCTCCCAGTATGATATTGATCATACTTACATATTTCATGCTCAAAACCCTGCGTATGATGAAACCTGATATTAGTGCCACTTTATAGGCAACAAGAAAAGGTTTGAGCTCAAGTGCAGCCTCAAGGGTTGCTGTACCGGATTTGACAAAAAGAAAGTCGGAATGAGAATAAATCCCTCCAGGGTCTCCATCAACGATACGGAATCTAGGATCATTTTTAATACCCTTAAAAATATCAGAAGAAAGATACCCCATTTTTGAAACAAGGGTATAATCAAATACTTTTCCGGTCATAAGTGTTTTAGCGGAATCCGTCATGGGTGGAAGGATTTTTTCGACCTCTCCTTTTCGGCTGCCTGAAAGAAGCCCCAGTATGCGTGCGCTCTCCGGGATGTCAAGGTTTTTGCAGAATGTTTTGCGATCTATAATTGTATGAGGCGTCTCAACACTCGGATTGCCGACATAATCGGCTTTTATCCCGCGTTCCCTGAAATAATTCTCTTCAAACGGAAATATCACAGCCATTCTATCAACCACCTGCCTTAAG
This sequence comes from uncultured Fibrobacterota bacterium, assembly GCA_963831235.1. Taxonomy (GTDB): domain Bacteria; phylum Fibrobacterota; class OXYB2-FULL-49-7; order OXYB2-FULL-49-7; family JAEUSG01; genus CAWHPS01. The sequence continues at coordinate 122,544 of CAWHPS010000027.1, read as the reverse complement.
GACTTAACCCGCCATTCTCCCCAGGCCCATACTTTTGGGGCAATATAGTATAAGACAGGTATTCCAAGTTTCTTTGCGAAACGGGCAAGCCTCATATTAAAGCCCGGATAGTCAACCAGAACAAGAAGATCCGGCCTCTCTTTTTCAATCCACTGGTATGTTTTGTTCAGAATCCTTCTTAGACGCAGGTAGTTTCTTGCAACCTCACTAAAACCGATTACTGATGTTTCCCTTATGTGAAAGATTGTTGTTGTACCAGCCGCAATCATGGCATCTCCGGTTATTCCGGATATACGAAAACCCTGGAGATGTCTTATAACGGCCGCGGCATGAATATCACCAGATGGCTCGCCGACTGAAAAGAATATATGTTTCATGTGGTGGAAATAAAATACATTGATTGGATTTTAAAAAGCCAAGGCAAAAGAATCAGTTATTTTCAGAATCAGTGATTTTAAGATAGTCTTCGCCGACAAATACAGTTACATCGTAAAAGCCGTCAGTGTTGCGGAGCATAATTACATTGTTGGTATGCAAAGCAGTTGCAATGCTGTTTGCGGTTGACATGTCACGGATGCGCGATGCCACAATTGTTTCTTTGTAATTCCAGTCCTTTGCATTTTCCGTTTCTTTAACATCAAATTCCTTTTTGCGCAAATAATCCGCTATTATCTGGGCTGCGCCCGGTGTTCCGCAGCCATTAAGTATCTGGACCGAGCCGATATTCGGAACAGCCCTTTCAACCAAAACCGTTTCTTTTTTAGTGCGCGTAAGGAAATAGAAAAAAAGAATAAGGCCGGAAAGTACAACCACAGAACCGTAATAAACGTATTTCATTTACCGGAGCTGTTGTTCGATGATCGGGAAAAAGAATATGGCATGAAAGGATCATTATTCATGAAGCCATAAGGCATGGCAGCATTGCCGTAGCCGCCGGGAAGGTTAAAGTATTCAAAAGCCATTGTAAAGTTTCTTGAAGGCTGATAAACAAGCCCAACCCTTGGTATTGTAAGAACCGAGTTTTTTTCTCCTGGAGCATTACCTCCATTGCCAATAAGGGCCATTGGCTTGTTAAAAAAACCAACGTCAACCTGGAGCGATACCGGAACCTGGAAGTCGTATTGCATACGGTTCAGGTATAGACCTGTCATGTCTGAAGATGTGCCATTTGAAGAATAGCTCATGCTGTAGCTTTGGTGCATCGAGAATCGGGAAGGATCGAGCAGGGAATTGGGCCCTTGTTGATTAATACCAAGTGTGGCATTATTACCCAATAATGATTCTTTTGTGAACGGTGTTTTTGGTGCGAGCAGGTTCTCTGAAAAAGAGCCTGTGTAGATTGAAACAAGCAGAATAATTACCAATAATGAACGCATACCACGTCCTTTTTTATGTAGTAATATATAATCTTTTGCACTGGTTATTTCAATACTGTTTTATTAAAAATTCGAAAACCTCATTTATTCCATGTTTCAAATTGATGGCAGATACTTTTACGTTACACCTTGTGGCTATTCAAAAAATTCAATTAAGCCTTTCGAATATTGTGGAAATAAAGCGGCGCTTTATCCATAATTTCTTTAAATAACCTGGAAAAATGGTATGGGTCCTCCATTCCTATCCTGAAGCAAGTTTCCTGGACAGTGCAGCCTTTAGCCAGATATTGGCAGGCAAGTTTCATGCGTTCGAGGTTGACAAATTGGTGCGGTGGGAGTGCGGTGACTTTCTTGAATTGCTTAATCAGAAAATAATAGTTAACGCCCATTTCCCGGGATAGAAACTGGAAGTTCCATTTTTTTGCAGGGTTCAGACGTATCTGCCGCACCAAAGAGGTGATAGGGCCGGAAGGCGTCGAGCCGGTTGCTGTCTCCTTGTCGAGTAGTAAGATTTCGTTAAGGATATTAAGGACTCGCCCGGATAAACGCCTCTGGGCTCTTTCAGACCTGTCAAGAGCAATGCGGACGGATTCACGAAACAGCTTGAGCAGAAATACGCTTCGACGGGTATAAAATACCGGTTTGTCTTGTCGGATAATGCCTTCACTCTCTAATAGACGGACAACTGGTCCCTGAAAATGAATCCAGTACTCCTCCCATAGGGAATAATCGCAGGGCTGGTAGAATGATTCTACTCCGGGGAAAAACACGACACAGCTTCCGGCAGGCATAAACTGTCGTTTTGCTGCACTACTTTCATACCAGGCACTGCCGTTTGCTATATATGAAAGTTCGTAAGTGTCGAAAAGGCGCTTTGCAGGTTTCCACCAGATTGGCAGGTGCTTCTGATGACCGCATCCTACCACATCTACTCCAAGTGAGCCAATGCCAGATGGAAAAAATATTGAAGGGTTCATGACAGGTAAAAATTATCCATCCATTTGCAAATTTTATCCATTCCCGAAACAGAATACTTTATATATATTACTTTAAAGCGGATTTTCAATAATTTAATAAGAAAAGGAGATGTCACATGTCTTTAAACAAGTTGCCTGCGGTCTTTTTAAGGACGATTATGAGCCATAATTTTATCCCTTGACGCAACAGGCTCTAAAGTTAGCAATTATGCCTATTGGGTGTTTCTTTTAAAAAATTTAAAAGGAGGTCTCAACAATGTATCATCAATCTCAATCAACTATCAGGAGTAAAAGCATGGAAATTCGAAATGGCATTTTATTGTTTCTCATTATGTTTATTGGCACTAATTCCGTGTTCGGCCTTGTAAATGTAAAAATTGACAGTGAGCGCAGGATTTGCGTAAACGACACGCCTTTCTTCCCTATAGGTATTTACTCCGTGCCCGCTGATTCAATGGCGAGCGTGAAAGATCTCGGATTTAATGTTGTGCATAATTATATGGCGGAAGGATCACCTGATGTTCCTGGAACTGCAGGTGCTGCTGCTGTTGTCAAGGCTTATCTTGATAAAGCGGACAGCCTCGGAATAAAAGCATTCATCGGCTTGCCGCGTTATGATGTTGTAAATTATGACTCTGTCAGCCTTATAGAGAGAATCCGTCTGCTACAATCGTCTCCTGGGCTGCTGGTATGGTATCTTTTTGATGAACCTCAGTGGCAGGGTGTACCGGCGGATGTTCTTTTGGCAAGTTCACTTCTCATAAAACAATATGATGCCGGTGTTCGCCCAACGGTGGTTGTCCATTGTTTGGTGAAAGATCAACAGGATGTTTTCATGGAAAATATGGACTATTTCAATTGTGCAAATATAATCATGACGGATCCCTATCCGGTTACAGAACCCTTTTCCGATCTTCAGAATGTGTACAATGAAATAAATGTTGCGCAGCAGATTGCCGGCAACAAGCCTGTCTGGAATGTCATACAACTTCATGGAGCAGGTTCAGGCGGTGCAGGGTACGGTCTGTTGGAACCCACTTATGAGCAGGTTCGCAACATGGTTTATCAATCACTTACGGCAGGAGTCAAAGGTCTGACGTTCTGGGGTTATCATTGCAGCCAGTTTTCTTTATTTAAATCTCCCCAGGGCCTGCTTAACACAAAGAAAATAACAACCGAAATTCATACGCTTTCTCCTATTTTGCTCTCCAATACACCGACAGATACCTTACTTTCCATCAGTTCAAACAGCGACCTGCGAACAAGGGAATTTCATTACCAAAACCGTATCTATCTTTTTGCAGTCAATACCATATACTCTGCAACCGATATTACCGTCAAGTCGAGGAGTGGCTCATGGACAAGCGTAAAAAGACTTACAGACAACACAGAATTAAATATTGATGGTGATTCTCTAAGCGAATCCATAGAGCCTCTTGGAGTCAGAATTTATGAGATTGTTTCACAGGATACAGGAGGTACTTCTATTGAAGCATCGAGGCATGTTCCTTTGTTCTTAGGGCCTACAGCGGCACCTAACCCTTTCTTCGCGGCAACGCAGGTTACATTCAATGTGCCTCAGGCAAAGAAAAATGAAATGCAGAAGGTATCGGTGCGGGTTTATGATTTAAGCGGACAGTCTGGTTCAAACACTTGCGCAGGGTTCTTTTACATCCGGATGTCACACAGTTACATTCACCGGCAGGAAGAACGGGAATGGGCGTACGCTTGGCAATGGCATTTATTTCTGCCGTATGCAGGCGCCTGGGTTTAAGAGGACGTTGAAGCTGTTGCTGGTGGAGTAAGGGTCTTGTAATAATTATTGAGACTGTTGTACCTTTTTACCTGTCCGGCTGGACTAACGATGTCGGAAGAAATTATTTACGCAACAGGCTTTTTTATTAATAATTTGGAAAAATTACTTTTGTCCCAGAGGTCAGAACTTATAGGCGCAGTTCAGCATGGGTTGGGTGCCTTTGAAATCAAGGTAAAGCGAGGTTTTTGGGCTTGATTTAACTTCAGGCGCATTTTTGTGGCTGTTTACATCACGATAAGTGAGTACTGAGCTTAAAATCATGTCAGCAAGGCAAAAAACCAGAAAAATGGGCCGACGGGTTTCTATTTCCTCCCGTTGACCATTGGTGATGCCGCCTTGCGCAGCCATTGAGGGCTCTTCAGTGACCTCAGGTAATGCAAAATAAAGCGTAAGCGACAATGCAAAGACCGAAGATAATCCCATGGCTGCTGGATATGATTTTTTTAGCCAATGATGACTGCCAGGAAGGGCGAATGCGATCAGTACAGAGTAATCGCTTTCTCCCTGTTCGTTGAAAGCCTGTATGTCTTCGTCAACCATTCCCTTGCAGCGTTCGGCTATCCAGTCTTTTTCCTGCACTCCGATTGAAAGCCAGGGACGGCTTGAATATTCGCCCATGGAGATGCCGCATTCAAGCAGTTTTTCCAATTGTGTTATTGAAAGTCCCGATTCCTTGAATTGCTGCCATTCGGCTTGTGACATGCCGTATTTTGTACGCTCGGATTCGTCCTCGTCCTGAAATTTGAGCTGGGCGGGACAGAGTACCACAAGCGATAACAGCACAACGAGGATTCTTGTTACCAAGTGCTACCTCAATCTGTTTGCAGAATGCTTCCGGCAGGACGTTCACCGAAGTTGAAATCTTCTTTGAAATAGAAGAACCCGTCATCGTCCTGGGTATAGCTGGCCAATTTTATTTCTTTAAAAAAGGTTTGCAGCGCCTCATCTTCGCTTTTTGCGCGGACTATGCGGTGGAGAAGATTGTTTCCCGGTGAAATGAAAGCAATGGAGTATTTATTCATGTTACTATTTCCTTTAGTAAAAAAGATAATCTATTTATATTTATGGTATCAATATATTTATAAGGTGGGACATTGATAAAGATAGCGCATATATTTCCTTGTCATCATGGAATTCGCGGAGGGCTTCTTCATTATCCATTGATTCTTAACAAAGCCCTTTCAGAATTTATTGAGGTGGAACCAATAACGGAAGAATATTTTCCTTTTTCGATTGCCGCTTCTTTGGCCGGAAAAATCAAGGGCAGCGGCTGTGATGCTGCAATATTGGAATACACGCCCAATCTTTATGGATGGAGCAATTTATTTCCGTGCAGGATACTTGAACATCTCCGAAGGAATAATGTCAGGACGCTTTCCGTAATACACGAAATATTCATGCCTTATTATCCGACCTTTGCCGGAAAGTTTGTCATGCGTCCCATAAATTTCTACAAGGACAAGCAGGTCCTGTTCAAATCGGACATATCCGTTGTCACTTTCGGCCACCGCGCAATTTCAATTAAGAAGAGGTATGGAATAGACTGCCCAGTACTTCCGGCTTTTTCATGCATACCTCCATATACAGGACCTATCAAAAAGAAGACCCATCTCATGGGTATTTTTGGAACCCAGCATCATGATTTACAGATTGATAGAATACTTTCAGCAGCACGTATCCTTGGCACAAAGGCCCTTTTTATAGGGGGGTTTAAGGGTTTGCAGGAAGATGTTACAAACTTGGAGATCACGGGCTTTTTGCCGGATGCCGAGGTCTCGGAGAAACTCCAATGCTTAAAGTATTTTATAGTCTGTGATAAACGTGGAATAAGCTTTAGAAAAAGTGGCGCTGCAGCGGCTTTTATGAGCGGGCTTCCTGTAATAGCAAATCGAACTGACTGGACGGATTCAGTATTCCGTCATGGTGAAAACCTTTATTTTCATGACGGAAGCGCTGAAGGGATTGTAAATGCCGTGAGAAAACTGGAAGCCGACCCCTCTCTTGCGGAAAAAATAGGGATTGGCGGAAAAAATCTTTACCTGGAATATATGTCGTCAAAAAAAATTGCCTTGAAAATGATTGATCTTTTTAAAGGGAAAAAATGCGCATAGCCTTTCTTCAGCGAGATTTGCCTTCCGATAAGCACGGTGGTGTGGCGGACCAGGTGCATCTGCTCGCGAATACCCTGTGCAGGATGGGCGAATCCGTAACCGTATTTACTCTCAGCGAAAGACCGTCTGATGCTTTATATGATGTAAAACAGATAATGCTTCCGAAAAGGATTGCATCAAACAGACTTTTTAAACGCTACCTTTTGGGATATTATTTTTCTAAAGTGGATTTGAGCGGTTTCGAGGTGATACATGCGCACGGTGATAATTATCTTCTATATGGCAGAAGACCTCAAGTGCGCACATATTATGGATCCGCAATTATGGAAGCCTTGAATGCCCGAAGGCAGGGCAGGTTTTTTAGTCAGGCGGGTTCTTATGTTCTTGAGCTCTGCGGCATTCCCTGCGCTGATATTCGGACTGCAATTTCTCCTGGAACAAGGGGTTATCTGCCGGCAATTGATGAAATTGTCCCATGTGGAGTTGATTTAAATGTCTTTTCTCCTGGCAAAGATAAAAGTCCGGCTCCGTCGATCCTGTTTGTCGGTACCCTTAAGGGAAGAAAACGCGGGGATATGATGCTCGATATTTTCAGATGTGTCAGAAGAAAGATTCCTGAAGCAGAGCTTCTTATGGTAACACCGGAACACATTGAAGGTATGGGAATCAAAAGTCATAATGCAATAAATATGGAAACACTGGTTGAATTATACAGAAAAGCTTGGGTTTACTGCATGCCTTCATCCTATGAAGGTTTCGGTGTTCCTTTGGTTGAGGCCATGGCATGCGGGACTCCGGTTGTTTCCAACCCTTCAGATGGGCCGTGTTTTGTCCTTGACGATGGGCGATACGGCATCCTTGTTCAAAAAGAACGGATGGCTGATGAAATAATCAGTCTTTTTGAATCTTCTGAAAGAAGAAAGTCATTGTCCGAAAAAGGACTTGTTCGGGCAAGGGATTTCGATATTCTTAAAACAGCTAAAACCTATTTGAGGTTATATCATGACGCCATTCAGCTCCGGCATTCCTAAAAATCGTTTTCTAATTGTTCTTGAGCTTATTTTATTCACAGCTGCTGTGGTTTTTATTGGTGATATTGTTGCAAAAAAGATATTCAACATTCCCACGCGTCTTGATGTCGTTGTTTTTATTGCAATCCTTGTTTTTATCCCCGTGATGAAGTTTCCGATCTCAGGAATCTTTTTCCTTGTGATTGTTCCGCCGTTTATCGGTTTTATTCGCAGGGTTTTTTATCTATTTTATGACAGGCCTAGCTCGGATTTGCTTATAATCATCCCTGATTTGATGATTGTCATGCTTTTTATCGTGCTTTTTGACAGGATTCGTAAAGGGGAACACATAAAAAGTGAAGATGATACTGTTGTTAAATGGATTTGGATATTCTTTTTTTATCAATTGGCAAGGGTTTTTATTGCAAACGGGTCAGGCGTTGTAACTGGAATCAATCAGTTTAAATTTGTGGCCCTTTATATACTTTGTTTTTTCTATGCGATTCATTTTATAAAAACAAAAAAACAGGTCATTTCCATTTTTAAAGTTACTTCGGTAATCGGTTTTATTGTTGCCTTGTATGGTATAAAGCAGGCGTTTTTCGGATACACGCGGTTCGAGGAAATCTGGATACAGAAAATGCATTCCCTGTTTGTAACTCTTTTTATTGAAGGCAAACCGCGCCCTTTTTCAACACTGCCGTCACCTGCCAGCTTTGCCGATTATATGGTAATCGCCATTTATGCCTCCCTGAGTCTTTTGTCAATGAAGTCAACCAAAGGAAAGGCCATTTACGCCCTTTTCATACCGCCTATGATTGTTGCTCTCCTAATAACTTCAGTCAGGTCCAATTGGATTGGGTTTATTATGGGCGTGCTTTTCTGGTTCATAATAGCACACCGCAGTTCAATACGTTATAAAATCTTATTTGTGGCCTTTCTTCTGCTTGTTTTCTTTGTTGGCAGCACATTTCTTGATTCTTCAGGGGCACGTGATTTGGCCGTGATGGAACAGGCAAGAGTTGCTCATGGAAAAAACCAGGACCGTAAAATAACGGAGATATTTGTTACGGATCGCACCTCCGCCCTTACAAATCCTTTTCAAGAACACTCCATGATATCCCGTACCGGAATGTGGCGGCAGGCCATTCAATCGTCTATGGAATTGCCAATGGGGCCTTTTGGCTGGGGAATGGGGTCATTCAATACCCACAGCTATTATTTCTCCACGCTTTATGATATTGGCTATCCTGGCTTTTTCCTCCTTTTATTTCTTCTATACCGGATATTTCGTGCTGGATATATTGTTTATCGAGAGGAAGAGGAGCCGGATCGCAGGGTGATTGCACGGTTCATCCTGTCCATTATGTTTGCTATAACTGTAATGAACTCAACAGGCACCCATATAAGCGAGCACCCCGCAGATATCTATTATTGGTTTGGTGCGGGAATTCTTCTTGTTTTAAGACGGCTTAAAAGCGGTGATGACGACATAAGCGAGAAAACAGCTGACGCCATTATTGATCCAACCTAACTATTCAGCCCCCATCATTTCCTTCATGGTTTTGCCGATAATTTCAATGCCTTTTTCAATGTCGAGAATTGAAGCATTGCTGAAGGCAAGACGTATGAAATGATCACCCTTTCCAGGTTCGCAAAATGCATGCCCCGTAACAAATGCCACATTCTTTCGTATGCACGAATCAAACAATGCTTTGGCACCTATTTGTTCCGGGAGAGTTATCCATATAAAGAAACCCCCTTTTGGTTTTGACCAGGAGCATTCCTGCGGCAGATGATTTTTAAGTGCTGAAAGCATGCAGATCGCTTTTTCCCCATAAACTTTTCTCATTGAATTGACATAACTGTCAACATAACCATTCTCAAGGTAATCTGCCGCAATCACCTGTGTATATGAATTTGAACATGCATCAACCGATTGTTTTGCTATTTCCGCCTGTGCAGCGACTTCCGAGCAGCATGTAATCCAACCCAGCCTCATTCCAGGCGACAGGATTTTTGAAAAAGTGTTGATAAGAACAACAGCATCTTCGCCGCCAGGTAGCGTCTTTATGGGGGCGTAATCCTTTTCTTTTCCTTCGAAATAAAGTTCGCCGTAAGGATCATCTTCAATAACAGGGACCGAATATTCAAGTGCAAGGTCAAGAAAAGCCCTGCGCTTGTCCTGTGACATTGTAAGGCCTGCAGGGTTCTGAAAATTGGGGATGGTGTAAATGAACTTTGGCAGCTTGTTTTCTTTTATAAGGCGCAGAAGGGTCTTTTCAAGTTCAATTACGGATATGCCGTCTTCCTCTAGAGGCACCCATTCGATGTCCGCACGCAGGGACTTGAAAGAAGCGATAGCTCCAATAAACGAGGGTGATTCAACGATTATTTTATCGCCAGGATTAATAAGCATCTTTGACATGAGGTAGATTGCCTGCTGGGCCCCGGTTGTAATTATATTCTTCTGACCTTCCATTGGGATATTTTTAGACAGCATCCGTTTTGAAATAAGATCAAGGAGTATGGGATATCCGTTTGTAGCACCGTATTGGAAAGCGGCCCTGTTTTTTTGGTCGTTCCAGTTGTTGATAATGCCGGTAACCTCATGGACTGGAAAACCAGTGCTATCCGGATTGCCGCCTGCAAATGTTATTATACCGGGCTTGCTTGCAAGCTTCATTAGTTCGCGTATTTCAGAGGCCTGCATGTTCCTTGCATTTTCGGATAGTTTGAAAATGTCCATAATTATTTTCCTTTTGCACAATATTTTCAGATGACCGGGTATAAATATAACATTTCGCTGCTTTCAGGCGACATTGCTCCGCATATATTCTTGGAAGATTTCGAAGTGTTGCCGTATCAAAACGGCATGATAAATATTTTAAAGTGAGCTTGACAGAAACAATGGCAGGAGCTTAATTTAAATTTAAAGCGGACATTGACTCGAAAGCGCGCCGACTTCTAAATCTGAAAAGAAGATTTGTATGCGCCGGATTAATGACGGGGCAATACTGCCATCGAAGACAAAGAAAGAGGCCAGTAAATGATTTTTATTAAATCAATATTAGTATTATTACTTTTAAGTCACTTTGCTTTTAATGATGAATTAATAGAGAATTGGTCGTCAATTACAAGAACCGACCATTTCAATTATTTCCGCGAAGGTTTACGAGAATATTCAGACACAGCAACTGTAAATTTAATTGAAAAGGCATATTCCTATTATTATGATTTGTTTAAAATTAAAATACCATCAGTGATGATTATAAAAGATAAAATTGGTATAAAACAAGCAGCTGTAAATAAATATTCCAAAGATAGTAGCATAATAACCATAACCCTTCCAGGTGGTTTTGGTAAAACAGAACAAGATAAAGCATTAGCTTATCATTTTTATGTTCATGAACTGCTACATTGTTGGTTATATGGACCTGCGGTTTCACATGAGATTGCCATGGAAGTATTAGTTAAATTTCAAACAAATTTATTTCTTTGGAAGAATAATTATATATCAGAAAGTTTATTTTACAAGGAAACCATAACAGGAATTCATGATAGTCGAGAAATGTTAACGTATCAACATAAGTATTATGAACTTTACAAATACAATAATAAAACATATTGGAATTTATTAAAAGACATGGCGTTATTTATTAATGTAAACAAAGCAGACAAGATTGATTTATTTCCAATCTTAAAGAAATATATTGGGCCTGAGATAATAGCATACTATGCTGAAAATGATTTACCAGACAAAAAATTATATTCTCTACCCAAAGATCGACCGTCTATTGGAGTAAGTTTGTCGGGTAATGATTTAAAAATCATAGATATTATTTCAAAATCACCTGCAGAAATAGCAGGATTAAAAGTTGGGGATATTATTTTAAAAATCGATAATATTAAAATAGATGGAACAATTCATTTAATAAACACGATAATAGAAAAAGGATATGGAAGAAAGATAATGATTACAATAAGAAGGCAGGAAAACGAGTTTCAGGTACCTTTAACGATTGGACTAAAAGAAGAGAACAAATTACCAGAAGGCAATGAAAATGGGATACTTATTAAAAAATGAATAACAATATATAAATTGGAACTTTTCGTCAGATAAGAAATTAAAATGATAAAGAAGTGTTTCCTCACCTTCCGTGGTTCGGTTGAACAATAGCGCGCTGGCAATGAATCAATACAGAATTTAAGGAACCTTATACTATGGTAAGTCCGGCTTTTTAATTTCACATCTTGTCAAATTTGCTTTTTAATTCAATATGTTTTAATAAAAAGGTATAATGAGCTTCAATATCATCAATGGAATCGGAATTGTATTGAAGTGCTTCATTTGGGTATTGAGTGTTTGCTGCTTTTATGGAGTCTTCTATTGATAGGTTATCACGGAGTGAGGCTAACAGAACGTCATCATAAGCAACTTCAGCCGGGCTTCTTTCTGTTAATTCATCATCAAGCCATTTAGTCTGTTGGTTATAAATATCTTCCAGTTTGCCGGGTTTATCAATACAACATTTTTTAAATTTCTTGTGGCTTCCGCAAGGGAATGGATCGTTTCTTTTTGGTTTCATATTTAAAACTTTCTAATTTTGTGTGATGAGAAGGTTTGTAGTATAATAAATTGTTTCACTGGTGGCTGTGCAGGTGATAGTAAATTTCCTCCAGGTTATTGCATTGTGGATATTTGTTCTTTAATACTTCAAGAGTATCATTAAAAATGGAAACACCTTGATTTAAAATAAGAACGTGGTCAATAAGATTTTCAACAATTTCCAATAGATTTGAAGAAATGAGAATTCCACATTCGTGCTCTTTCTTTTGTAAAAGGAGTTTTTTGAATTTGAAGGACGCTATTGGATCGAGTCCATTGAATGGTTCATCCAATACCGCATATTCAACAGGACCCAAAAGGGCGATTCCCAAAGAAACTTTTTTCCTCATTCCAAGAGAATATTGCTTAGCTAACATATTCTGAAACCATTCCTTCATTTGGAAAACTTCAATAAAATGCGAGATTTCTATTTCTATTTCTTGTTCACTCATACCTCTAAGGGCGCCAACTAATTCAAACATGTCTTTAGCCGTAAGATCGGGATCTAATTCGGAAATGTCAGGTGAGAACCCCATTTTAAGAGTATGCAACATTTCAGAACGCTGACATAAGATGGGAGAGCCATTGTTTGTGAAAGATTTTGCGGTTATGGGAAGCAGGCCGCAAATGAGTTTTATTAAAGTGCTCTTTCCTGCGCCGTTATGTCCTAAGACTCCAAGAATTTTTGCCTTCTTGAATTGTAATGTAATATCATGAAGAGTAAAAGCATCTTTCGAATTATAGCAATAGGCAAGATCCGTAAATTCAATCATATATGAGTCGCCTTATTGAGTTAAACTGAACTATAATCCAGACCATCCCAAAGACAAATATTGGAATAGCTAAAATTGGAAAAAGAAAAGACAGCCCGAAAATTATAATAAAAATAATACTCCATACTGAAGCTATAAATGGTTGGCGCCTATGTTTGGCACCAAAAATTGAAAATAGTGAAATCAAAATTAAAAAGGTACCAAAAGAATGACAGCAAGTAAAGGATAAAAGCAGATTTTTAATTAGTGCATACATTGCTCCTATAATCACATAAGGGAGGGTAATAAACAATAATAGAAGAAAATGCGCATGTTGATGATGGCTTTCTGAACAAGGGAAAATGTAGTTCCATGCAGGCATTGTGAAGGTTGCCTCATGAAAATAGGTGACAAGTTCGGAGGATAATAATGCTCCTGTTATGATAAATATTGGAAAGAATGCAGGTGGCGCGGAAAATAATGCCAGGCTAAGAATTATTGGCATAACAATAAGCATAAGAAAGTAGATCGGGTTTTTCCGAAATACGCTTTTCAATGATATTGCGAGCAGCATCCTTATTGAAAGGGGGGCTATTTTGACTAACCGAATTAGCAATTGGCCAAGAAACTGAAAAGATGGGGTGTTGTTCACGAATTTAGGAGTAGTAGAAGAAAGTGCGAATACATCTTTTTTTGGTTTCAGCCAATTCCGGAGTATCAAAACTTTTAGGCTTAACATCGTGAATAGACAAAGGAAAAGAATTATTCCAATAAATAAAATGGTTCCATGGTAATTTGCCTTGAAAAATAGATAAGAAAAAAACAGGGTGATTATTGAACCTAAAATCATCATACCAGATTCGTAGAAAAGGTTGTAGAAAGTAAAGTCTTCGAGTTGTTTCTGTGTTAACCCGAAAGGGAATAGTGTATCAGCATTTGAAGGGTTTCGAATAATGCTAATGCTTCTAAGCATAAGAATTAAAGAAGAGAGTATAAAAAACGTAACTATTAGAACTCCGCTATTTGACACATCATTAAAGAAATAGATAGCAAATTTTGTGCTTAAGAATGAAAACATTAGGAGCTTAATTAAATATGTAGCCCATTTATTTTTAAAGCCATAGCGGTTCTTTAATCGCTTTCTCGCATATATTTGACCTAGCGTATTAAACATATATATCCAATACCAAATGTGGAATCACCAATAGACAATCATTTTATAGATGGGAGTATTATGTAGGTTCTTTCTCTGTTGCCGGATTCATTCCATTTTAAAAATACATTTACCACTTCACAAGTGCAATATTCTATATCTGCCCTTTTTTATTGTTAATCCTGTTAATAATTTTATATGTTAACAAAATACCACGGAGGAAAAAATGGAAATAAAAAAACATAATATAGGGCCCTACGTTATTTATACACTCAAGGGCTGCCTTGACCACCAGACAATCGACTTTGTCATTAGCGAAATTACCGAACCGCGCGATAGACGTATAGTCATAGACATTAACGCTGTGACGCGTATAGATAGCACCGGTTACGGGTCCCTCATCAAACTTTGGAAAAGGGTGACCTACCAGGGCGGGGAACTGCATCTCTTGTGCTCCGAACAGAAAATTCTTGACAAATTGCACGAGCTTAACCTTCACAAAATTATCCATGTATTCAAGGATAATACGCCGTTTGCCAGGATGGAGGAGGTCAAGAGTGATATTAATACAAAGCTTCGCGTGTCGAAGGTTGAGAATTTCAAGATGATCACTTTCGAAAGCCAAATCGAAACCCTTCAGGATGCTATACAGTTCAATGAATACATTACACAGCAGATAAACGGCGGAAGCGTTTTTATTGCGCTTGATTTCTCCAATGTAAAGCATATATACAGCGACTTTTTGAGCACACTTCTTTCAGCCAAACACAAGATAGAAGCTAAAGATGGATGGATGGTTTTCATTGGAATCAAGGAAGAGCTGTTCGGCATATTTGAATGCACGGGCTTCACGAATATCTTCACACTTTATCCTGATGAAAAGGCCTTTGTTGCGGCCCTCAAGGGGAAAAGCATAATACGGAAGAACAACGTGGAAGCGTCAGACCAGGTTTAATCCTAATATAAGCTTTTGAAAGCTTCGCTTATGGCCTTGGACAGACCGTAAATGTCAAACGGCTTTGATATGAAACCGCGTGCGCCCTGGTCAAGAATCCTGATTGACTCATTATTCATGGAAAAACCCGATGATACCAATACTTTCACATCTGGGTCGAATGCTTTTAATGCCATGAAACAGTCGTAGCCTCCCATCTGAGGCATGATTATATCCAGGATTACAAGGTCAAATTCACCAGGATGTGCCTTGTAGCATTCCACGCATTCAAGACCGTTTGTAACCTCTGTAACATTATAACCGAGTTCGGTTAATATGTCCGTTGTTACACTCCGTACCAATTGCTCGTCGTCGGCAAGAAGTATGCGGCCTGTACCGCGGATGATGCTGTCTTGATTATGTCTGCGTTTTGCGCTATTCCTCTCGATTACGGGAAGGTATATCTTGAATGTAGTGCCCTTGCCCACTTCACTGTAACATTCTATGCTTCCATTATGGCTTTTAATTGTTCCGTAAACCGAGGCAAGACCCAGGCCGGTTCCCTTACCCGGTCCCTTGGTTGTGAAGAAGGGTTCATAGAGCTTCATCTTCACTGATTCATCCATACCTGTTCCGGAATCCGTTACAGCGAGCATCACATAGCGGCCATCAGTTAGTTTGTAAGGATGCCGCTTTTTGTATGCCTCATCGATTAAGATGCAATCAGTGGCAAATGACAGCTCACCTCCATTAGGCATGGCGTCCCTGGCATTCATGGCCAGGTTCAAAACAACGTTTTCAAGCTGTGATCCGTCGCCCAGCACTGTTGCAGGAGCTGCACGAAGATAACGGGTCATGGCAATCTTTTTATCCATTGTGTGTTCAAGCAGGTTAAAAACGTTCTGTATTACGCTGTGGATATTGATAATCGCTTTCTCGTTTTTACCCTTGCGGGCAAAGGCGAGCAATTTCCCTGTGAGTTCAGCCGCATTCCTGGCCGTGTCAAATATGGTAACTGCATAACGTTCGAGTACCGGATTGTCTGAAGCGAATTTTCGCCTTATAAGGTCGGAATATCCGGATATTCCGGCAAGCATGTTGTTGAAGTCATGGGCAACACCGCCTGCAAGCTGTCCGATTACCTCCATTTTCTGCGATTGGCGCAGCTGTTCTTCAAGTGCAAACCGTTCTTTTTCCACCTGTTTCTGCTGGGTTATGTCCCGGTATACCTCCTGAATAAGCCGTTTGCCGCTGAAAGAGGTCACGGATGTGCTTATAATAACATCTTTTCTTTCATCCAGATTTGTCCGGAATGACACTTCGGCTTCATAGCTCTCTCCCTTTTCAGCCGATGCCTTGTATCTCTTGTCGTCAAAAGGCGCTTTTCCGATTGGGAAAAGCGCTGTCTGGATAGTATTAATAAGGTCAAGTTTTGTTTTTCCGAAAAGTTTTTCAGCCTCGCGGTTACAGTTGACTATTGTTCCGGTGTCAGCATCTATCCAGAGAATCGCATTTTTGGAACTCTCAAATGTGAGGCGGAATTTCTTTTCACTTTCCCGTATGCCCAGGTTGGATCTTTCAAGCGCTTCGAGCATGCGGTTGATTTCCATTGCAAGCGCCGCAATCTCGTCACTGCCGATAAGAGTGATTCGGCTTTGCATATTGCGGTTGGATTTGATTATCTGAATGTCCCTATTCAGGTGAGTCAGCCTTCTTAGGACTTGGATTTCAAGAATTAGAAGCGTGGTTATGATGAAAACCAGGCCAATCAAAATAAGGCTAATCAGGAGATACTTGAGTGTTCGTGAGCCCTGTTTATAAATGTCGCGGTTCTCGGACAGCATTAAAAGCAATGCAGGTTGCCCGTCCACATCATTTAATATTTTGAATCCATTTATGGTTTTGGAGTCTATTGGCAGTGCTGCAAACGCAATAGTTTTCTTAAGGTGGGTTAGGATTTCAGGAGGGCAGTTGTTTTTCTTCAATACGGCAGAATCCAGGATGGATAATATGAACTTAATGTGGGTTACTGTCGAAAGCTTTGCTATTTCGGATGAGTCAATGTATTTGCCCATTATAACTGAGCCCCTTATTGGTCCTTCGAAATTGCTTTTTATAATGGGACGGGATGCAAACATGAACGGACTTCCATGCATAAGCAGCAGGCCCTTTTTTTCACTGTCAAGCCCATTGTGACGGGTGATGATTTTATTTTGTTCAAGTATTTTCTTCTGTTCTTTAAGAAGTGGAAGCACGGCTCCTTCTTTACTATCTGAATTTCCACCGGTTACAATGTCTCCTTTTAAATCAAAAAAAGAAATCAGGTCAATCTTAAGATTCAGCATTGTTTCGGAATTTATATTTGTTTTTACATATTCCTTGTTGCGGTCAAAGATGAATTTGTATGTATCATCCCAGGTGGCGTAATCGCCTGTTGTGCTGTTTAAACGGCTTATTTCAGAATTAATGGCATCTGTCACACGTTCTATATTTCTGCCCATGTCGCGTTCTTCGAGCTGTGTGATGTTTTTTAAAAGAATCGTACGGAGAGTGATATAAATGACTGCGATCAAAACAACAAGAGCAGCACCCATGAGAAGGGGGATTTTCAAACGAAGGTTCATATTGACGGATAATATATATTAATTGATATCAATAATACCGATTATAATGACAAACCCATTGCTTTAAATGTCTATTGTCAACAGACATTCAAACAACAGGTATTTGAAAAGCTCAGTATGGTTTTACCTGAGCTTAAGTTGTTTTAGCTTTATGAACAGCCGTTTGTGCTGCCGCAGTTAACACATTTGTGGCATGCGCCGTTACGTATCATGATGGATCCGCACTCAGGGCAAGGCGGGGAGTCTATTTCCATCTCATGTGTGACAAAACCGTCGTTTTTATCCTGGGTATGGGTTTCGATTGTTGATTCAATCCGTTCCGCTAGTTTCTCGATTTCAGGGACCGGTATCACCTTCATCATGGGAACATCATCCTTATCCACGAACTTCAAAGAGAGCCAGCGGAAGATGTAGTCCAGAATGGATTTTGCTATGGGTATTTTAGGGTTGTTTGTGAAGCCTGACGGTTCGAAACGTGTATGGCTGAATTTGTTGACAAGCACGTCAAGAGGTACACCGTACTGGAGCATTATTGATGTTGCTGTTGCAAAAGCATCAACAAGGCCCGAAACAACCGAACCTTCCTTTGCCATGCGCACGAATATTTCTCCGGGCATGTTGTCTTCGTACATGCCAACCGTGATGTAACCTTCATGGCCTGCAATGGAGAATTTATGGGTGATTGACGGACGTTCGTTGGGCAGACGACGACGATATGGCTTGGGGCTTGACACAGGTTTTGTTTCCTTGGAAACCGTTGATTTTCCGGCCTTGTCGTCGAGGGAGGTTGTTAGGGGCTGTGTGCGTTTTGAACCGTCACGGTAAATTGTTATGGACTTTAAGCCCATCTGCCATGCTTCGATAAATGTCTGAAGAATTTCATCAGGTGTGGTTTCGGATGGCATGTTCACGGTCTTGCTTATGGCACCGGATATGAAAGGCTGGACAGCAGCCATCATGCGTATATGGCCCATATAATGGATTGAGCGGCTCCCGTTCTTGGGTTTGAAGGCGCAGTCAAAGACCTGCAGGTATTCATTGTTGATGTGCGGAGCATCTTCGATCTTCTCGCTTTCATCAATGTGCTTTATGATGTCATTAATCTCTTCCTGGGAATGGCCGAGGTTTTTAAGCGCGCGCGGCACTGAGTGGTTGATAATCTTGAGCAGGCCGCCGCCAACGAGTTTTTTGTATTTGACAAGCGCGATGTCGGGTTCGATGCCTGTTGTGTCGCAGTCCATCATGAAGCCTATGGTGCCTGTTGGGGCGAGAACGCTTACCTGAGCATTTCTAAACCCGTACTCAAAGCCCAAATGGTTCGCCTCGTTCCAGACCTTGTGCGCGGCCTGGAAAAGTGAATCAGGAACATACGAAGCCTCTATTTTGGAGACATGGAACCTGTGGTTCTGGACCACTTCGAGCATGGAATCGCGGTTAGCTTCAAAGTGTTTGAATGGCCCCTTTGCGCGGGCGAGAAGGGCCGAGACCCTGTAGGCCTGGCCTGTCATGAGGGCGGTAATGGTGGCTGCGTATGCGCGGCCTTCGTCGGAGTCATAAGGGAAGCCGCGTGCCATAAGGAGCGCGCCAAGGTTTGCATAGCCGAGTCCCAGGGGGCGGTAGTCGATGCTGTTGCGCCGTATCTTTTCCGTTGGGTATGAGCTCCTGTCAACAAGTATTTCCATTGCAGTGAGCATGATATTGGATGCGTGGCAGAATTCCTTTACATTGAAGTTTTCCTCTTCATCCACGAATTTAAGAAGATTGAGGGAGGATAAGTTGCAGGCTGAATCGTCCACAAACATGAATTCGCTGCATGGATTGCTGGCATTGATGCGGGATGTTTTTTTGCAGGTGTGCCATTCATTGACCGTGGTGTCGAATTGCAGCCCCGGATCGCCGCATACATGGGCTGCTTCAGCCATTTTTTTCAGGAGGTCCCGCGCTCTGTAGGAGGCCATGATTTTACCGTTTGTTACGGCGCGCGTGTGCCACTTCTTGTCTTTGACCACTGATTTCATGAAGGCATTGCTTGTGCGTACGGAATTATTCGAGTTCTGGAAGAATATGGAACTGTAAGCCTCGCCGCCCATGCTGCCATCATAGCCGTTGTCGATTAATACCCAGGCTTTTTTCTCTTCGGTCGCCTTGCATTGGATAAACTCTTCAATATCCGGATGGTCTATGTTGAGTATGACCATTTTTGCAGCGCGCCTGGTTTTGCCGCCGGACTTGATTACACCTGCAAAGGAGTCATAGCCCTTCATAAAGGAAACCGGGCCTGATGCTATGCCGCCGCCCTTTACATTTTCCTGGGATGAACGGAGTTTTGAAAAGTTCGTGCCGGTGCCGGACCCGTGTTTGAAAAGCATGCCTTCGATTTTAACCAGGTCAAGGATTGATTCCATTGTATCGTCTATGGAGTTTATGAAACAGGCGCTGCACTGTGGCCGGTCTTCAATGCCGACGTTGAACCAGACAGGGCTGTTGAAAGATGCATATTGGTTGACAAGAAGGTGTGTAAGTTCCGCTTCGAATATATCGGAGTCTTCGGGGGTGCCGAAATAGCCGTCTTCCCTGCCCCAACGGACGATTGTTTTTGTTACACGGTCGATTATCTGCTTCAGACTTGTTTCGCGCTCTGGTGCGCCTGCTTTGCCGTGAAAATACTTTGAAACAACCACATCGGTTGCCATCTGGGACCAGAATTTCGGCATTTCAGCGTCTTTTTGCTCAAAAAGCATGGCGCCCTTGTCGTTTGATATCTTGGCTGTCCTTCTTTCCCATACGATGCAATCGTAAGGATGGACGCCTTCTTTGGTAAAACATCTGTCGAAGCGCATTCCCATCCGTTTTTCACTGGTAAGATCAGGCATCATATTAATTCTTTCAACCTCTTCTGTGGTTCCATTGATCGTCATTACACCCCTCCATAAATATCATTAAATAAGATTATAATCAGTTTTTGTGATTTTTAAGAACAATCTAATTATAGTGTGTTCCTGAATTTAAAACCACAATATTTTGTTGTCTCCTGCATAAAACAAAAATAAATCCTGCATTCAAGTCAAGATTTTTTTATAAGTTTATAAAAGTTTTTTTTTGCTCAAATAAACCCCGACTGAAACACCCTGCAAGGCCTTATTAGACAGGGCTGAGCGGCTGATTAATTGACGAAATGAATGGCGTTTTCACAGTGGGTTTTATTGCCTTGGATTTGCCAGTGTATTTTGTCAAGCATTGATGGTTTTCATGGTTTTTTGTACGCAACCTGTTGTGGTTTGTTAAAAGGTGCGGTACCTCAAAAGGTGTTTTGCAGGATCAAATGAATCTTCCCGCCTGATATCGGGTCCCCTTTTCCAAGACCATAATCAACGCCCGCATAGCCCGCCGGCGTGCGCATGAAAAAACCCACGCCATATCCGGCCATGATTGAATTAAGCCGCATTCCTCTCCAGAAATCAGGCGACCTGTCAAGGGCCGAGCCGAGGTCCAGGAAGATGATTCCCCGTCCTCTTTTGCCGAGAAGATAACGGTATTCGTTCCGCATTGATAAAATTGTTTTGCCATAGAACTGGTTTTCCCTGTAGCCACGTAGCGATGTTACACCTCCGAGTGGTAATAGCTCAGCCTGGTGAAGATTGGTATCGCTTGTGATAAGTGACGCATAATGCAAAAGGGAGGCTAAAACATGCGATCCCTTAGGGTTATAATAGCATTCAAAAAACATCTCCGGTTTAAACTCGTTAAAATTACCGGCGCTTCCTGATTTTATTCCGATTGATAGAGGGACATTTAAATAGATGCCTTTTCTCGGGTTTTCCGGGAAATCGCGTAAATCAAGAACCATTCCTGCATAGCTTCCGGTAGTATAATCTGTTTGGAGTATGGAGTCGTTGCTTGATATTGTTTTATACGTTGTTGATGAACGGGTAAGGCCGCTAAATGCCTTGAGGTTGTCGCTTATTGGGAAAGTGACCCGAAGTTTACTCTCGAAAAATGAATAGCTCTCTTCATCAATCTTGAAATTGAAAAACAGTTCGCCATCGAAATTGCTTTTCATGATCCATGGTTCAAAGTAATAAAAGTCAGCCTGGGTAAGAGGGTATTCCTTAAGATAATGGAGACGGAGACCACGCATGGTGCCTGCTATGTTTCTTAAGTTAAGATCAACATAGCCCGAGAATTCCGGGGTTTTGCTTTTCTGCGGCTTATAACCCAAAACGCCTTCAGCGCTGCTAATTGCCGCTTCTTTAAGATTAATTGTTATGTCCGTTACGCGACGTCCTGGTTTGATTGAAATAACAGGTGGGTCAATACTTTCAAAAAGGCCTGATCTAAAAAGCCTCTCACGGGCCTTGGCGAGCTTTTCTTCACTGAAAGAGGCGCCTTCCGTAAGTTTCATTATTCGCTCAATTACATAGGATCTGGTTTTAAGCGCGCCTGTAAAAACTGTTTTCCCGAAAAAGCACCTGATGTTTTCATCAACAGCCATCGTTATTAAAGCTCCCGCGCTATCCCGCGATACGTCTTCAACGCTGATGTTGCAGAAAGGAAAACCGCGGTCATCATAGCATTTTAACATTGCGTCGATTAGTTCTTCCACGCGCGACTCACTAAAGAAAATGCCAGGTGCAAAATCCGCATGATATAAAAGCGTATCTGTTTTAACTTTTGTATTGCCTGATAAAATAATTCCAATAATACGAGAGCGCTCACCTTCGTTTATTTTAACAACTTGATTAGTGTCGTTTCCTCCCTCTTTTATACTGCAGTCAAAAAACCCTGACTTATGATAAGCTTTTATAATTTTAGAAGATGTTGATAAATTGTTGCTGTCTTTTTCTGTAGTTGCTTCCTTTGAAATTCGTTCAAGTTCCGATATTGAAAAATAGCGGTTGCCAATGAAGCTCATGGATGCATTGGCTGCATTCAATAAATAGAGGCAAATAATAAAAGGCAAGATTATTAAAACCGTTTTCATGCGCGTTTATTTGCTTTCATATTAGAAATATGCCTTAAGCTGTGCCGAACCTCTCTGAACGGGCATGGGATCGTTTTTGTTTTTTTCCCAGGCATAGAAAAAATCCAGATCAAAGTTTTTACCGATTCCAAACATGGCTGATAAGTCAACTCTGTGTGTGGTACCTGGAACGTTTCCTTCGGCCATTTCATAGAAAATCAGTTCCTTATCGGTAAATACACGAACGATTTGATATCCTGCTTCAATCTTACCTTTGCCGGGTATGGTGTATATGAGACCGGGTTTAATCATGAAGTAAGGGACACTGGTTATTTCCGGTTTTTGATTTACGCTTAATCCCGCGTTAAGGCCCAAAGGAATGCTGAATGACCTGTTAATGGACCAGGTAATGGTGTTTGTCAATCGGCGGTTGAAAATATCATATAATGGCTCAGGGTCGTTACGGTACCTTATGACCCATTCAAACGCAAGTTCATTTTCAAGGATTAAATCCTGAACAAATGCAAAACGGATTGAAAGGGAGTATAAATATGAACGCCATTCGTCAAAACCTGTGAATCCACCAGTTGTATGCTGATAATCGGATTTGAAACGCGGATAAAGGCTCAGTTTCAAGAACAGGTTCTTTTTTCTTGAATCAAGGCTTATGTCTTCTTTTAGCTCCATTGAGTAACGGGATGATTTATCAGCGCTGACATTGTACGGATTGAAATCAGGGATATATTTACTGAAAAAAGAAAGCCCTGAATTCGGGAATTTATCCGGGAACTTGTCTTGGGATGCAAGAACATAAGTGTCAAATGTCAAGTCCTTTAGAAACCCGGAATCGTTTGAAAGGGAGGGAAATTTTCCCGGGTAAACGAAAAGACGGTATGAGATTTCACATGAGTTCACGTTTTCACCAGCTGAATTACGATCAGCCACAGTGCCGAGGAAAATGTAATCACCCCCGTCTTTACGCACATAATCACCTGTCAGAGGGTCCCTTGTGTGGGTCCCAGTCCCAAGGGGGACGGGTTCGTATCTGTCAACTACTGTCTGGGAGAGGGTGGATGAAAGATCGTATCGCACGCGCTGGTCAATTGCTCCCTTTATCGGACGCACCTCGGATGACATGTTAACAAGATCGGACCTGTAACTGTTCCATGCGCCCATTTCAAGGCGGGTGCTTCTGCGGTTTACAACAGCTATGTTCATTGAGAACGTACCGGGTCCGTCAAGAAACAAGCGGTTTTCAACCGTATAGGCTCGCGCGGAATCAAGCAACATTTCAGGATCGTTTCGTCTGCTTACGCGATCTTTACGAAAGTGGAAACTGCTTGTTCCGGTAATCATGTTGGTCCGATTAGTTGAAAGGCCTGCACCGTAATCTTCGAAATCATTTTTGCGTACAAGAAAATCAGCCGTGTCAACGGAGTGATATTCGCCGATAAAGCTTATGTTTGGGGTTAGGGGCCCAAGGGTTTTGTCCAAAGAACCGGTTGTACGGAAAAGGGTGGAGGAGGATGCTTGAGTGTTTGCGTTTGCATATTCCTCAAGCACTTTGAGCGTGTGCGATCCGGTACGGACAAAATTTATGCCGGCCTCGGCTCGTTTAGATTCAGCTTCATTCATCGTAAGTATGCCCCCGCCTGAATTGATCGTCAATTGCTGCAATGGGGAATAACCGATATTCCCTTCCCATGAATTTATGTCCGGGGCTAAAGTAGGCAGGTTCAAGTCCCACTTTCCAAGAAATGCGTAGGAGTTCTGAATGGGGGTAAAGGGGGTGAATTTACTGTTTATTAATTCCTGTCGCCCGGATAATGTAAAACGGCCTGGCCCATTTTCCGGAATATACTTTCCAAATCCAATGGAAAAATCATTTTCAAAAGCATAACCATTGTTGTCTCTATCTCCCTTTGAAGAGAGTGTATTACGGTCAAAATTACTTCCGGTAAATTCTCCTTTAAATACCGCATCCTTTTTTGGCTTGAAATTATATCGAATGGTCCCAAGTTTATGAGATTCCGGTCTTGGCAATGCATGACCTGTTATATAATTGCCGAGGTTGTTTCCGGTATAGACATATATGGTTCGATATTGTTCATACGTTCCGGATAAGGCGTGATCAGTTAAGTCTTTAACGCTGCTGTCCTTGTAGTTTCCTTTTCCAAAACCTACATATTGAAATTCCACATCATAATATGCTACACCCCTGTATGAAGATGTTTCACTCGGGCTATGATAAACATAATGTGAGTCCGGGGTGAGCACATAAAACCCGCGGTACTGATTCACGCTGTCCGGGGAAAGATTGAATATCCCGCTCCCAATGGCAGTACCTGTGTCGCCTGCTTTTTCAAGATCGCTGCGGTCTTTTTCAGAAAGGGGCGCGCGAAGCGGATGTTTGTCATCATCGGTTTCGCTTATGAAGCTCCCGGCAAAAAGGAGCTTGCCATAAAGCAGGTTCGCTTCATCACCTGTTACAATAAGGTTTTTGGGAAATTCGTTTTCTGTGTATTCATATTCAACTACGATCGTATTGTCCGCTGTTATAAGACAATTTGATGTAAAGGTTATCTGGCCGTTTCCGTATTCAATTACATAATCATTATTTTGGCCGCGTTTTTTTTGCTTGCCGTTTATCGTGACCCGCTCCGTGCCCGCCTTTACCACAATCCCAGTTGCTCCATCCCGGCTTGTGAGTCTGTATGGACCCTGTTCCTGTTCTTTTCCATGGAGTTCCAGGACATTGAAAATACCCTCTGATGTTGCAAACGCTCCCATGGCACGGTATTTATCATCATGGTATTCACCCTGTGCGCCTTTTATCTTTCTTCTGTAATTGCCGAACCTTGTCCGCTCTTCGGTTAGGTAAAGATCGCCAAGCGCTCCGGTAAGGCGAGGAGTTTTTATTTCAACAAGCACCTGGTCGAGTTCCCGAATGGATTCAGTGTTGCCCTCGGGTTGAAAAGGCATGTTCTGATCCGTAAGTATGGCATGGACTTCAACGTCTTTTGCTATTTCACCGCTTATGTTAAGGTTGAGCGACTGGTCTATTGTCATTGCGTTTCCGGAACCCAGGGTAATGCCTATGGTCTTGGTACCCGCCAGAAGGATGTGCGTTTCCTCATCAATGGAACTGTTTTTTGTCAATACAGGTGATGTTTCGATTTTAACGCTGTCCGGGTTTTCCGTGAAGGCCTCAAGCCTTCTATGATAGTATGATGGTTTAAAATCAAACGAGCTTTTTTCATAACTCAAGGAGAGTGTTTCGGGTGAAGGGTGCGAAAAAAGAAAAAAGACCAGCTGTTTCTTGTAGTCAACCCTGTAATCGTCTCCGCGGACGAGCAATGTTCCCTTTCTTGACAGACTCACAGATCCGCGAAGCACTGGTTTGTCGGAAAATACAAGGCTGTCTGTTACAGGGAGTATTATCAGATCCCTGGAATATGGATAATGGCCGGGGTTTTCAGCGCCCACAATAAAGGCTGAAAAAAGCAGAATAAGTATGAATATCATTCAAATCTCTTGAACAGGGTCTATGATGGGTTTATATTATTAAACGCAATAAAAATATAGTTTATTCTTATTATTCAATAACGGACATGCATTACAATGGCAGCAGGCGGATCTTTTCTTAGGACCACGAAAACACGGCCTTGTGATGCAATGCCTTCAGGAGCGAATTCGCCATTTGCATCAAAGGTGCTGAAACGGCCTGTTTCGATTCCTGATTCGGAAAAGAGTATGATTTGTTTTTTGTTCCCATCTGCGGCGCAGAGAATTGTATCGTTGCATGCTGCAAGGCCGCAAAATGGTATGGACAGATTCTCGCCGAACTTTCTCATGAATGTTCCGAATTTGTCAAATGAATAAATGTGCCCGCTCCTTGCATCATCCATGTATATATTGGAGAGCACTGCAATTGAATGCGGGAAGATTATTCCTGTAGGTTGTGATCCCTCTTTATATGGCAAAGGGTAAATTCTGTTGTCGTTTTTAAGTACAAGCACCTCACCGTCGCCCGGGTCTGTTGTAAAAAGTGTACCGTCATGGGACGATGCTATTGCAAAGGGCATAAATGTATTGTCTTTTGTAATGTTGTTAAGGGAAAATGAGGAGACAACGCTTAAGTCCTCGTTAATCTGAACAAGCCGTCTATTGTGGGAGTCGCATACGAAAAGCCCGAAGCCAATGCGCCTTGATATGCCGTATGGAGCGTCGAATTGCCCGTCGCCTGTACCCGCGCCCCCGATCTCGCCCATAAAACGACCATCAGGCGAGTATTTAAGCACGCTGTTTCTTAGGGCGTCTGTTATAAAGATATTACCGTCAACGCCGAATGTCACTGCAACCGGGTCCTTGAGTGCCCCTTCCTTCCCTGGAATATTTCCGAGACTTAAAATATATCGCGCTGAAATTGCATGAACTGAAATTGTTGCCAGAAGGATTGTGAAAAGGAACAGAACTATGCGTATTTTTGTTGTCATTTAAAGTCAAAGTCAATGACCATGAGCGTGACATCATCTTCAAGTGGCGCGGAACCTATGTGGTTTCTGAAATCCTTCATTATCTCAGCCTGAACAGCGTCTGTCGGAAGCATGACAGTATTCCTTATTAGTTCGGTGAGCCTTTCATAAGTGTACATTTCAGAGCGCTGGTTTTCCGCTTCCGTAAGTCCGTCAGTGTAAAGTACAAGACGGTAATCTCCGTCAATGGATATGACGTTGTCGCCCACCATGGCATTATCGAAGACCCCGAGGAATATGCCGTCGGCTTTGATATGCGTAACCTCGCGTGTGCTGCGTTTTATAAGGGGTATGGGGTTATGGCCTGCAGAGGAATAGATGAGCTTTTTTTCGCGTGTATTTATAATTCCATAGAACATGGTAATGAAATTGTCGTTGCGTATGTCTTTGGTAAGTACCTGGTTGATTTTATCAAGGGTCGTTTTGGAAGAGATGGGGTTTGCATACGATTTGATGAGGATTTTTGCCATTGACATTATAAGAGCCGCAGATATGCCGTGGCCGGAAACATCAGCTACAAGCACGGAATAGGAATCCTCGCCTATTTCAAAAAGATCGTAATAATCACCCCCGACTTTGGTTGCCGGGATGTATGTTGCAGAACAAAGGAAGGAGCTGTTTTTAGGGAAGGTTTGCGGTAAAAGTCCCTGCTGGATGGCCTGGGCCTGTTCAAGGTCACGGTTGATTTTTGCCTGGGCTTCCTTAAGTTCGCGGTTGGTCTTGTTAAGCTTGTTGTTGACGTTTTTAAGTTCGTTGTGGGCAGTGTCGAGATTTTCGTAGTTCTTGAAGTTGTCTATTATTATCCCTGTCTGGTTGGCAAGGGTGGTAAGGATGGAAATATCGTCGCTTCCTGCAAGCTCAGCCTGATTGGGCTTGTCAAGAAAGAGCACGTAATTAGACTTGAAGAAACCGCATTTTACACAGTTTCTTCTTCTTGTGTCCTCGTCCAGAGGCTTTTGACGTTTGCCTGCACCCTTGACACACCAGCAGTAAGGGTTGGGGTGGTTGTAGGCAGCGCATTCAAATTCCCTGCAGTTATTGAATTCATAGCAACGGTTGTATATTTTCGTTACTATTGGTATTGCAAGATATGACTTTGGGGTCCAGGATTTTAACGGGTCGTCCTCAAGTGAAACAGGATCCACAACAATGGGCCGGTTTAAAAATATGGCGTCCGCGATTTCACCGCCATCAAGAAAACTTAGTGAAACACGGGTGCTTTTTACTTTTTCGTCATCGATTCCAAACCAGTGAAGCGGTTTCAAGGCGAATTCCGATGGCGCCACCTGGAACAGAACAATGCGTTCGAAAAAGAGTGTCTCGTTTATGCCGAGTATGAGAGTATTGAATACGGCCTCAAGGTTTGGCGTTGCAAGCATGGTCTTGGTAATTTCTCCCAATACCGATGTTGCCATAAGTTGGTTCTTAAGTTCTTCGTTCTGTTTTGAAACAGCTTCAAAAATGTCCTGTTCTTCTTTCAGCATTTGAACATGAAAATAAGAAAAAGTGAACATCCGTGGCAACAAATGGCTCATATAACCCAAACAATGAAGCCATCCTCATTTTGTTTGACATTGACTTTGGATTTGTTTACCTTTATTGTCATCTGCCATGGAAAATTTCCTTATCCGTACACCCCTATTCTAAAATAATAAATGAAGACTGAAATCTTAAATCTTCTCTCAGGAGATGTAAAAAATCATTCCAAACCATTGGTTGCTAAAAAGAAGAGCTACAAGATACTGGTGGTTGATGATGAACCACTAATAAGGGAAACTGTTCAAATGGTCCTTGAAAAGGAAGGACACCATGTGTCGCTTGCTGATGGTGGTGACCAGTGTTTCAGTCTGCTCGGAAAAGAGGAGTTTGATATTATTCTTTTGGACCTTCAGATGCCGGGCATGGATGGACTTAGCATACTTAAAAAGATTCGCGAAAAGAATTTTTTCAGCGCTATTCTGATAATGTCCGCCAAGGGGTCAATCGACCATGCGGTTGAAGCAATGAAACATGGCGCAGCAGATTACCTTCAGAAACCATTTACCTTTGACAAACTTAGGGATGTTATAGAAAAGACCGCCAGAGAGCATCTTTTTGGAAGCCCCATAAGCGAATCAGACAAAAACTTAAGAAAGATCGGTAAATATGTTCTAATTGAAGAGATTGGCAAGGGGAGTTCCTCAACAATATATAAAGGCGTCCATCTCCACTTAAGAAAACCTGTGGCCATTAAAATCCTGCACGAAAACCTGACAAACAGCGCTTCTTTCACAAAACGTTTTTATCATGAGGCTAAAACAACAGCATCCTTGTCGCATCCCAATATAATAAATGTGAGTGATTATGGAAATGAAGGTCATATATTTTATCTGGTCATGGAACTTATGAAAGGACATACACTCCATCATCATTTCAGCAAGAACGAAAGGCTGCCACTGCGGATTGTTGTTTTAACATGTATTGAGGTCTGCAAAGCATTGGAGTATGCCCATCAAAAAGGAGTCATCCACCGCGATATCAAACTTCAGAATATTTTTATTTCAGATGATGGTATAGTTAAACTGCTTGATTTCGGTATTGCACACTGCTTGAAAATAGAGGACACGGCGCTGACCATTCCGGGCTGCATCATCGGCACGCCTGCCTTCATGTCTCCTGAACAGGCGCATGGCGACAAATTAACCCCGGCCTCAGACCTTTTTTCCCTTGGTGTGGTCCTCTATGCTTTAGCAACTCTTCATTTACCGTTCCGTGGAAAGACAGCAGCAGCCACTATCCACAATGTGTCCTTATGTGATTTTCCAGAACCCAAATCACTCAACCCCGAGATTGATTCAAAGCTCAACAGCATAATCATCAAATGCATGCACTCTGACCCCAAGAAGCGGTATTCTTCTGCAAATGCATTGAAATTGGCTTTAAAAAAATGGTTTGCAGACAATAAACCGGACACCACCCTTGATATCCTTAAGCATTATTTTCAAAACCAGAAAGTAAACTTCGGGAGGATCATTAGAAATATCGACAGGTTATTTTCATGATAACATTTATTTTTCAGGCTATTTGTGTTTACCTGTTCGTCGTTGGAGCATTGTTTTGCATGGTCGAACTCCGAACAGGTTTTGATCGAACCTTTCTTTATGCGGGTATTACCATTCTTTTGGCGAGCCTTTTTTCCAGCATAGACATATGGTTCCTCCATTATAAGGGATCGCTTGTTTCCATGCTCTATTGGACTCGAATCCAGCACATTATAGCCACATCGCAGATACCGGTTTTCATTCTACTCATATCGAGTTTAAGCAAAAAAACATTCAGGAGCATGCGTCTTATAATATTCATTGTTATTGTAACCGTCATACTCCTTTTAACGAACCTTTTGATGCGGATAGATCATAACACTGTACAGACAACCTTCTTATATGATCTTGTTTTTATTCCCCTTGTACTCTTTTCAATGTTTTTTCTTGTAAGGCTGCTCATAAACGGGATTCGGAAACATGAAAACTCTGAAAATAAAATATTGATTGCGAATCTTGTAGGGCTTGTAACCCTGTTTCTTTGCGGTATATTTGATTTGATATCTTTTGCTTTTGAAGGCAACACTCTTTTCCCAATAAGAAGCGCCACTGTCCTTGGGTTATTGGCTTTTGCAGTCATGTATTCCATCCTTTTTTCCGAGCGGCTCCTTTTAATCATAAATGACAGGAAAGCGGCTTATGCAAAACTTATAACAGCCTTCAAGGATTTGGAAGAGGTCAATTCGTTAAAAAAATTAGGCGAAGCATCAGCCATGATCAATCATGAAATAGGCAACTATCTGTTCATAATATCCACACAGGCCCAATTGCTAAAGGAATTTTGCACGCTTTCACCAGATGGCCAAAAACATGTGGATAATATATTTTTAACAGTCGAACGTCTGAGGAGTTTCAGTCAGGATATTTTAGACCTGTCAAAATCGCAAATCATCAAGAACAAAAAACCCATTCGTGTCTCTGAAGTCATAAAATATTGTATTCATGCACATTTCGAGAAATCAGCAGATGCCTTTACCCTTGATATTCCGGAAAATGAGCCTGTGATATATGGTGATTGGGGTAAACTCGAACAGGTTTTTCGGAATTTGTTTAAAAATTCCTTTGACGCAGCAGTATCAGGCCGGATACATATCAGGGTTAAAATCCTGATTAATGCCGGTGTAATGCTCATCCTTGTGGAAGATGACGGAATCGGATGCACAAAAGACCAGCTTGATAGTATTTTCAAGGCATTTTACAGCACAAAGCAGGCAAATAAGGGTACGGGACTCGGCATGACAATTACAAGCACCATTATTCAGGCGCATGGTGGAAACATCAGTGCTTATTCGAAAAATCTGGAAAACCACGGCAAACATGGACTCAAGTTGCAAATTGCGATTCCAATATACGAAGAAACAGACCCGAATAAAAAAATTGAGAAATCCCGAATCATTCTTGTTAAGACCGGCATTTCTGATTTAGGAAAGATACTCACTGTTTTCAGGAATGTAAACGTGAATCCTTTTGTGGTTCAGGATGTTGATTCCCTTTCCCAAGACCAGTTTGAATTGAGTAGTTATAAAATATTGATTCATACAAAAGCCCTGGCAATAAAGCTGCCTGATAAACTGGATTCGGGCAGGCTGCATATATTGTCTGAATATGGCGGTTCTATTTATGTGCTTGCGGGCTCGCAGACTAGTGAACCTGAGACATTCTCAGAGGAATATGTCATTTGCCGGTTGGTTTGAATGCGGCTATCCACCTGACCTACAAAATACCTGTAACCTACGTTAAGGGAAAGAGCATCAACAACTGCCCCCCAGGATTTTGTTGACAATATGGTTTTAATGGTTTTACTTAAAATGGCTCGTGACCCATAAAGCAGGGAATGAGCTTTTTTAAGGCTTGTTAAAAGTTCTTCATGTGTGCAATTCTGAGGCTTGAACACAGGATGAAAACCATCGTAATAGGCCCAGTCCTGAGGGAAATTTGTGAGTAACAAACGATTGTCTTTTTTGAGTTTTTCGTAAAACCTTGTGCCCGGACAAGGAGTAATTACTGAAAATTGATAGCAGTCGATTTTTGATGAAACAATCTTTTTTGCACGATCCATAATGCTTTTCGGATCATCCATATCAAATCCGCACATGAACATGCCATATACCGCCATTCCATTACGATGAATATTTTTTATGGTCCTTGAATATCCGTCGGATACACGGGAGAGGTTGGCGCGTTTGTTTACGGATGACAGGCTTTCCGAGTCCAGTGATTCGAATCCTATCAGGATACTTCTGCATCCGGCTTTCTTGGCATAAAAAAGCAATTCATCATCATCTCCAACATTGACGGATGCCTGAAATGTCCATTCCTTTTTTACTTTAGCCTTAATCATTTCCTTGCAGATAGCAACGGCCGTATCCCTGTGTTCGTGTGTCATGCCGATAAAATTTTCATCAGCAATAAAAAGGGATCGTGTTTTAACGGATTGCAATTCTTTTATGACTTCACCAATATTCCGCCTGCGGAAAGCTTTTCCATATAGAGACGATACAACGCAAAAATCGCAATTGTTGGGGCATCCGGTGGATGTTTGGATGAGTTGGATGCCATATTTATCAAGTATTAGATCGTTTCTAGGCAATGGATAATCAAGCATGGTGCTCGAATTTGTTGATGTGTATTTGGGTTTCAAAGAATTATTTTCAAAATCGCAAATAAGCCTTGGCCATGTATCATCAGCATTGCCGACAACAACAGAATCTGAAAACATTTGAGCTTCTTCAGTGCAAACAGAAGCATGGACCCCGCCAATTACAACGGGTATGTGCATGGAATGATATATTGTTGCGATTTCATAAGCTCTTGGGGCGGTTGAGGTAAAGGAGGTAATGCCAACTAGATCAGCTTTCTCGAAGGAGCATGGACTTACGGTTTCGTCAATTATTTTGACTTGCCAATTTTTTGGCGTTAGTGCTGCAATAATTGCCAGGCTTAGCGGCATGCACCGGAAAGCCGAATACCTGGAAAAATAACCGTGGAATGTACTTAAAGGATTTACAAGTACAAGTTTTTTCTGTTTAGCCATAAACTATATGGAAGTTATAAAACCTTTAGTGCAAATAGCCCCACTGCAAAAAAGAGTAAATCAGATTCGCTTAAGAATGAGATTTGGGTAGTTGACATGATTTTAAAAATATAAGGCAAAATATAAACAAGCGGGAAAAGCGCAACTGACACAAGAAAAATAAAATGCATTGGATCAACCGGACTGAAATGGTTTACAATCAATATTGTAAGGAGCCAGCAGAAATCGATTGCAAAAAGCAGGAAAAAACATTTTCTAGCACCCCAAAGAACAGGAAGCGTCTTTGTTTTTGCGATTAAATCTCCGTTAAGGTCTCTTATGTCGCCGAAAACAGTATTATTAAGTACAAGTATTATGCAACTAATGCATAATAAATTGATATATGATGTTTCCTTAACAAGATGGTCTGCGAAACTTATTGGAATCATGAAAATCGATAATCCCCAAGCAACTGCAACAACAACATTTTTAATAAAAGGAATTTCCTTTAAGCGATAAAAGACAAGTTTGTTTTTACTGACCCAGGGGATAAGTTTAAAAGAATAAGTGATCCCAAGGCCTATTAAAAGCAGGTGATAATAATTAAGTTTTTCAAGAATTAGAAGGGTTAGAATAGAAAAGGCAATTGCAATGATTCCAAGTAAAAACAAGAACTTGCGCTTGCTGAAGAACATATATCTATGGATATCATTTGTAAAGTCCTCGAGTGAGTCTGTGTATCGATTTAATATATATATACCAAAAATAATTCCAACACATATAGCCCCGATAATGGGATTCGGCTTTACGCCCATATAAAATTGTGCGGAGAGAACACAAAGTAGCCCAGTTATGGACAGATATACCACTATAATTAGCGGCCAAAGATTCATCTGGGATTTTACAAATGACATAATACGACTTTTGTTTTCATTCTTGTTTTTTTAGTAGCAAATTTTGTTCCATTCGCATTTATCGTTTTGTCATTGTTTTTGTCAAGAAAATCAAGCATTATGTTTTTTTAGGAGACTTTTAAATAAAAACCATTCTTGTTTTTAATAATCATATTCTTAAAAATAAAAGAATTAGAAAATGTCTGATGGCGGATGTGTGTCAAGTATTAATAAATGAGACCTGAGTTCTTGAGGATTTTATCCCTGGAATATTCAGATTATTTAATCTTATAAAAGGAAAAAGGCCCGCTTTCTGATATGAATATCAAGTTCTTCTTACCGCTTAATTGAAATAGAGAAATGAATTTCTCATCAGTTTTGGTTTCCAGAAGTGCGAACTGTACATTATAGCTGTTTAATATGGCTTCAATATCTTCCCATTTGTCAAAATTAAGAAGATTAACGGTCTTCATATTATGAATCGTGTAAAAACCCTCCAGGAAGGAACTGATTACTGCAACTGAATCAGGCACATAACCTTTTGCTTCACTGATAATTTCCCTGGCTGACATTTCACGCTGATGTTCGTTTCCGCGGCCTGACAAATAAAACTCACAAGGATAAATGGTCGGCGAAAGAAAAACCAGGGTTATAGTTATAATAAAACCATAGGCAAATATTTTATGCTTGAATAAATCAAAAATGACCTTGGCCCCTATTCCAGCCATTATGTAAAGCCAAATATAATAAACCAATACGTATCTGTGTACCCAACCAACATAAGCAAATGATGAAATAGGCGGTAATAAAAAAAATGAAAATAAGAGCGGGGGCATATAAAGCCTGGCATTCGGTTTAATGTATTTTATGCCTGCAATGGAAAAAGGCAGGATAATCAAACTCAAATAGCTGTCAAAATATGGAAATTTCCTGAGCATTGCAAGAAAGCCAAGAAATGGTCTTTTCAAAAAAATAAAAACAAGACCATGATTATCAAAATATGATTGGAATGTAGGTGTTTGAATCCCGACTTTAAAAAGATCGTGTATATTATCAATGAATAGTGCATAATTGGTAAATTGGAACAATGGTGAATGGAATAAGATGATATTTCTTATTATCCATGGAACGGAACAGCATAAGAATGGAAATAAAAAACATATAATTCGTAATATTAATTTATCACCTTTCCGTGCTTTCCAAAAATAAATTGCAAATACAGGAAGAAGAAAGATGGCGGTATTTTTCAGCAGAAACAAAAGGCCAAGAAAAAGCCCGCCTCCAAATGCATTCCTTGTTGATTCAGTGCTTTTAGGCACATATAATAGAATAAAAAAGAAACCGATTGCCATAAGGATGTCCGGATATACTTGAGTAGAGTATTCCACCATCAAAGGGCTGAAAGATAGCAATAAGAGGGTTATTATGCTTGCCATCCTCCCGATTATCCTTTCGAAATAGAGTCCTATAAAAAGGCAAAGCAAAAGAAAGGATAAAAAAGAAATACATTGACCCGATAAAAATGTGTCAGAAACCAGAAGATTCAGTATGGCCATCAGGATTGGAAATAAGATTGATCTATTGTCTTCCGGATGGGGCAGAATATGTTTTGAATAAAGATCATGCTGTACAACATTGCTTTGAAGGAACCATTTGCCTGGAAAATTATCGGCCATTCTTATCCATGAACCTTCATCCCCGCCCGGGAAACGGTGTTTATAAATTACATTAGCCCTTATAATAATGGCAGCCAAAAGGATGATTATAAATGCCGACAAATACAGGGTCTTTTTACGATCATGGAAATATGAAATAACCAGGTACTTTAATTGCATCATTAAATTTTTCTTGCCAATAATAATATTTCACCAGTTATGATGTTTGGGAATGGTTTGTCAAGGACAAAGCCTGGCAGGGTCTTAAAAATAATATCAGATAAAAATCTGAATCCGGGAACCGGATACTTTTTAATATAATGAACATAGTATGTCAGATTCAGATACTTCATATTTAAACTTAAATGAACAATTTTAAATCCTGCCTGTTCCATTAAAAAGTCAAGAGACTTGCGATTCCAGTAAGTTACATGTTCCTCTTTATAATGAAACCAGTGTTTCCCCATCACTCTCTTTGTGAAAGAGCCTATATTGGGTACTGTAAGCAGCAGATGGCCGTGTGGTTTCAATATTTTCCTTACTGTATGGGTAAAGGTTACTGGCTCAAGTATATGTTCCAGGACATCGGTTGCGGAAACCATATCAAATTTTTCCTTATCATAATTTGTTGTTTTAAGCGTTCCATTTACAATATGCCCTGGATGTTTTATGGATGCCTGCTTTGCCGCATATTCGGAAATTTCAATGCCATAACCATCAATACCAATTTCCCGGGCCGCATCAAGCATATATCCGCACCCTGTACCAATATCAAGGAGGCTTTTCCCTTTTGTCGGATTAATATGGCGGCATATCTTATTAAAAATTCTTTGAAAATGATGCAATTTGGCCCTCCCGATTCTCGTTTGCACATGCTCGTGGGATTCACCCCATACGGAATAATCATTTAAATAAATCAGGGCATCGCACGATTCGGAATTGATGGCATAAGACAACGTGCAGTTTCCACAATAAGCGATATTAAGTACGTTCTTTGAATGCCTGAGCCTTATATGGGCTGTATGAATTGGAAAATATTGTTCCCTGCATAGAGGGCAGTAAATATTTATACCCTGAAATGTTTTATCATTACCATCCATATAAACCTTGCTTTACGGAGATTTAACATCCCTTAATGAAAATATAGGCTTAATACCCTATAATTCAAGTGAAAAGCCTGGTTTAATAAAGAGACAGTAATTCAGACAGCATAATTTGTTTAGAAGGCATATTTTCTCTTTTCAGGCCTGATGACCACTATCTATTTTAAAAGCATACAGGAGACAGGATGACATCACATTACATAAAAATGGCTCAGGCCCTTCTTGTCTCTATTTTTCTGTTGTTGACGCCTATTTCCGCAGCTCGCACATATACCGTTATTTCCGGCCATCCCCGCATTTTTCTCCGTTCCACTACCTGGAACAACGGGCTTTCTTTGGCCGAACTCAAAGCTCGAGGCGCTGATCCCCGTTTCGCGGAGACCGTGGCACATCTTCACGCCTCGTCCCCTTCAGGCGACAAGACCACCAACATCCTTGATCTCTGCGCCCTTTACTTTCTGACAGACAACCCCTTATACCGTGATTCGGCGCTTACGCAGGCCCGTGAATTGGCGCTTACGGGCATGGACAATTCAAGTGAAACTGAGATGATGGGCGATGTAGCGGTCTTATACGACTGGCTCTTTCCAGAGCTCTCAGCGTCCGACAAAGCGACGCTTAAGACGAACATGAAGAATATGGCGGGCTCCATCATACAATATCTGACAACTAAGCGCTATGATACTACTTTCGGCGCATGGACATCCTCATACCATCTTTACCACTCACGCACTTATGGCTGCCTGAAAGGGCTTACCTTGATCGGTCTTGCGCTGAAAGGCGAAGACGCCGCTGCCAACGGATATCTTACCCAGGTTCTAAACTTCTGGGACAGCGTGGTCGTGCCAGCCAACGCGCTTTCGGGTGGCGCGCTAACAGGTGGATTCGGGTATCACGGCTACCACGCCTATTTCGACATCCTCTGTGCTCTTCACGCTTTAAAAAGCGCAGCGAACCTGGATCTTTTTGCGGAAGATGGCAGCCTGTCCTTTCCCTGGCTGAGGGATCGCGGTCATTATATGATCTATGCATCGAACCTCAATCAGCAAACCTGGCTCAAGGAAGATGATATGTGGCCACAGTGGATAAGGCTTGGTCCTCAGGCACGAGTCATGGCGGCCATGGCGGAGCGCGCTTATCCGGATGGCGAACTAGGTGCGTTTGACGCTGGGATCACGCTTGATTGCAATGTGGGTGTCAATTGCGAAAATGTGACTGAAAGCGCCCGGCCTTATGCTTACCTTGTATTCAAAGACCCTGCCGCGCCGATGACGGACTTTTCATCGCTTCCTACAGCAAAGGTGTTCGGCCCGCTCGGTCTTGGCTACTGCTTTCTCCGGAGCGGCTGGGCTGATGATGATCTCTCCATCTTCTACCGTTGCGGTGATCACCTCGAAGATCACGGCAACTACACTCAAGGATCCTTCACCATCGATCGCGGCAGACCACTCGCTATTCACGGCGGCGCCTGCTTCACATTCGGCGACGACCATCACAACAACTATTACCGGCAGGCTGTTTCAACTAACACCGTAATATTCGGTCCCGGTTACCAGCAGCGGAAACCATCCTACCAGGTATCCCCCGACACTGCTTCGTTTAATCGATTCCGGCTTAACTATGGGCTCGAAACAGGAGACATACTTGACTTTGAAGTAAACCCTTCCTACGACTACATCTATTCTGATGTCACGGCTGCCTGGAGGTCTTCCCAGGTCAGCACTTACCGCAGGCACCTGCTTTTTATCAACAAAACATACCTGATCGTTTTCGACGACATTCTTTCAGCGTCAGACACGGTCAAATATCTCCTGCACTCCGTGAACATGCCTTATGTGAACGGCTCGCTCGTAACTATCACGAACAACGTCAAACTCTGGCAAAAGACGCTTTTACCCGTGCTGCCGGTTATCGAGACTGTAGGGGGCGTTGGAAAGGAGTACTGGTTTGCGGGTGCGAACCGTGTGCCTGTCGGCGCTGTTTATGATTCGTTCCTTATTGACCCGAAGTTTCAGGCAGCGCTTCACACAGGCTCGTGGCGCATCGAGATCCCGCAGCGTTCCGCGGGCCGCATCGTTTATGTGAATGTGCTCTTTGCCGGTAACGAAACAGAGACAGGTTTTCCGGATGATCCGATATTGTCAACGAATACCGATAGCATCAAGCAGGTGTCCATAGGCGCCTATATTGCGACCTTCCGGAAACAGGCGGACAACATGTTCCGCTTCGAAGGGCTCATGAACGCCCGGGAAAAGGTTGCTATAAACGTCCCTCGATTTTCGTTTTCCGTTTCACCGAATCCTTTTACTGCACGTACAGTGTTTTTACTTAATCTGCCCATACCTGCCTTGGAATGCCGCGTCGAGGTATTTGACATGCGTGGTAAGCGAGTATGCGAACTCAGCCGCGGCCCCATGCCCGCCGGGACCAAGGTCATTGCGTGGGATGGCGCTGACGCCTCCAAACGACGAGTGGCAGCCGGTGTTTACCTCGTGCAGGTCACGCTGGATCGTTCCACTTATGTCCGTAAGGTCCAGCTTGTGAAATAAGTACCCTGAACATACGATTATTCAATCAGACCGGTTCTGGAGTTAAATTTTTCTCCTTGAATTCAGAGTCTTTGAGGGGCTATCTTCTTAACGCGGTAGTATTTAAGGATGGTTTAATAGAAAATAAAATTGTTTCCGGTGAAGTGTGCGCCGGTTTTTAGCCATCCAATTTCACCAATAACCATAGACCAAATTATTTACTAATGATCTGTTAATCACCAACTGACGAAATATGCGTGCCGAACAACCCACAGAAGCCCAAACCCGTAAGAAGATTATTGATATGCTGCTTGAAAAAGCTGAATGGCATGTCAAGGATTGTTCACAAGTAATAGAAGAGTTTGAAATCGCAGGGACCGGATCAGGGCAGTACAAAATTACCCGTAAAAAAAATGATGGCGCTTCTTCTGGATTTTCCGATTACCTGTTATTGGACAGGGCTGGAGACCCTCTTGCCATAGTAGAAGCCAAACGCACTTCAAAAGATCCTATTGCAGGAAAGCAGCAGGCCGAGGATTATGCGGACGGAATAATCAAGGCTTTCGGCAAGAAACCCCTTATCTTTCTTACCAACGGTTATGAAATCTGGTTCTGGAATCGCGAGCGCATGGCGCCTGTTATGGTGCATGGTTTTTTTACACGTGAAGACATGGAACGTATCCGCTTCCAGAATGGACATCGTCAAGAGCTGAACAAAACCCCCATTAAAGACTCAATTGTCAACAGGGACTATCAGATCGAAGCCATTAAAAGGATAAGCGCCGAACTTCGAAAAAACAGAAGGAAGTTTCTGCTTGTCATGGCCACGGGTACAGGCAAGACCCGAACAGCAATGGCGCTTATTGACATATTGATTCGAGCAGGCTGGGCGCAGCGCGTTCTGTTCCTGGTTGATCGCGAGGCACTAGCGGTACAAGCCTTCAAGGATGGCTTTAAGCAGCACCTGCCGGAGGAATCGCGTTTGTACATCAGGGCGGGTAAGGTGGACTCCTCATGCCGCCTCTACACAGCCACCATACAAACCATGATGGAGTGTTTTAACACCATTTCCCCGGCATTTTTCGACCTTATCATAGCGGATGAATGCCACCGGTCAATTTATAACAAATGGCGCGACGTATTGAGCTATTTTCATGCAGTGCAGATAGGCCTGACCGCCACGCCAGCTGAATTTGTGGAACGCGATACCTTTCGTTTTTTCGAATGCGAGGGAAACCGCCCTGTTTTTTCCTATCCTTATGAACAGGCCATAAAAGACAAATGTCTGGTTGATTTCAGACCGGCTTATGCCGCTCAAACCCGTTTCCAGATAAAAGGGATCAAAGGCAAGGATCTGCCGGAAAACTTACGGCAACAGTTAACGGAGCAAGGACTTTCACCTGATGAGATGAATTTCGAGGGAACGGACCTTGAAAAAAAGGTGACCAATGCCGGGACAAACGAATCGTTGATCCGTGAATTCATGGATGTGTGTATTAAAGATGGTTCGGGTGTGGTTCCGGGAAAGTCCATAATATTCGCGGTTTCCCACGACCATGCAAAACGACTTTGGGAAATTATTAACCGCCTCTATCCCGAATACAAAGGCAGGCTTGCTGAAATCATTGATTCCAAAATGGAACGGCCCCTTAAGCTAATCGAGAATTTTAAAAATGAGAGCTGGCCGCGCATTGCCATTTCCGTGGATATGCTTGATACCGGCATTGATGTGCATGAAATTGTAAACCTGGTATTTGCCAAACCTGTGTTCAGTAAAATTAAATTCTGGCAGATGATCGGCCGTGGTACCCGAAAGCTGAATACAGATATTGCAGTCCGTAAACCCTGGTGTGTGCAAAAAGAACGGTTCCTGATCATTGACCACTGGGGCAATTTTGAATATTTCGGTGAAAAACCGGATGGTGACCCGCCACCGGCGGTAACACCCCTGCCCATCAAGATTTTCAAGTTGAGGCTTGCGAAAGCCGCGTACTTCCTGGATGGAAAAGACCTAGCCCGATGGGAATCGGTCAAATGCGAGTTAATCGCCGATATTAAAGCCCTTCCTGAAAACTCCATTACAATAAAAGAAAACCGCAAACACATCGACAAAGCGCTTTCTTCCGCAGTCTGGGAGGATTTCGATGATCAATCACGGGCTTTTCTCGATAAGCAAATAGCTCCTCTTCTTAAGTTCAAAAGTGACTGCTCAATTTCCGAAGAATCGTTTATTAATGAAGCAGAAAAACTCGGATTCGCTTTACTGAAAGGGCAAAGGGAAGAAATGGAGCGATGCAAAAAGGAGATCGCCCGGGATTGTAGGAAACTCCCCATGAACCTTCAGGCAATCAAACGACAGGAGACGCTGATCCGGTCCGTAATTGACGGGGTCTATTGGGACAGTCTTGATTATGACGCATGCGAAAGGTTAAAAAATGATCTTGCGCCATTGATGCGACATAAACTTTCCGAAGAACGCGAGATACTTGAGCTTGACTTGGACGATCTTGTAGCAGAACGCGCCTGGATTGAGTTCGGACCCAATGGAGAAGGTGAATATGTCAAGACCTACCGGGAGAAGGTGGAAAAAAAGATACTGGAACTTGCGGAAAAACATCCCGCGCTTAAGAAAATAAAAGCGGGTGCGCCCATTTCCGATAAGGATTTGGCTGATATTGAGGACACCTTGAACGGTCCAGAATTGTTTGTAACCGAGGAAAATCTGCGCAAGGCCTTTACCCAGCCTTACGGTACGTTCATTCAATTCATTAAAAGCATTTTGGGCCTTTATAAATTCCCAGATCCGGAGGCCCTTGTCAACGAATCCTTTCAGACTTATGTTGTTGAGCGGAACAACACGCACCCGCTTTCCGCTGATCAGATACGTTTTTTGCGGACAATTAAAAACGTGTTTGCAAAGAAAAAACATATTGAATACGCGGACCTTTTTGACCCGCCGTTTACTCAATTCGGCGAAGAGGCTGCACTCAAGCTTTTTTCCGAAGATGAATTAAAGGAAATAATAAGTTTATTCAACAATATAACGGTCTGAATTATGCGATCATTTACACATGATTTTCTGAGCAATCTTCGTTTTTCTCCAGCATCAACCCAACAGCTTCGTGCCCTTGGCGAATTCAAAGGCAGGGAGGAGCTCTATAAAAAACAATCTCCCGAAGCCTTGGGAAAGCTTCTTGAAAACGCCATCATCCAGAGCACCCAGTCCTCAAATAGGATTGAAGGCGTAGTAGCTTCTGAAAAACGGATATCAGCCATAGTGAAAGCGAACGCCGCGCCGCGCAACCGGCCAGAACAGGAAATTGCCGGATACAGGGATGTGCTTAATTTGATACATCAGTCCAGTTCAGACATACCGGTTACGGAAAATGTAATACTTCAATTCCATTCAATGCTTTTCCGCTATGGGACCCAGAAGTCCGGAAACTGGAAAGCAGGTGAGAATGAAATCGTAGAAATCCGGCCCGATGGAACCCGGCATGTTCGGTTTAAACCTGTTTCGGCTTTTGAGACCCCGGGTTATGTTGCAGATCTTGTATCCTTCTATAATGAATCAATCGAAAAAGAAGCGTACGACCCCTTGATTCTGATACCGCTGTTTATTCTTGATTTCCTCTGTATTCATCCCTTTACAGACGGCAACGGACGCATCGGGAGACTATTGACCCTGCTATTGCTGTATAAGGCGGGTTATGGTGTCGGCAAATACCTGAGTCTTGAAAGAATCATTGAGGAGTCAAAAGAAGGGTATTATGAATCACTCCGGCATTCTTCCGTTGCTTGGCATGAAGCCCGGCATGATGTCCTCCCTTGGTTGTCATATTTCTACGGCATGCTTATTCGCGCATACAAGGAATTTGAAAACAACGTGGGTTTAATCCGTGGAAAAGGGTCGAAAACAGACCAGGTCATTGCTTCCATAACTCGTTTTGTTATGCCGTTCGGCATCTCTGACGTTGAAAAAAGCTGCCCCAATGTAAGCCGTGACATGGTAAGAAAAATACTCCGCGACCTGCGGGATAATGGGCTTATTAAAGCGATTGGCAGAGGGAAGGCAGCTCGTTGGCAGAAAAGAAGGTAATAAATAGGGGTAATAATCCGCCTATAAGGGGTAATATAGTAAACATATTACCCCTATTGCTTTTTTATATTTAATGAATTATATTAATACTAAGGGTAATATCTTTATGCCAATACCTCTATCGGGGAGAAAAATGCTCATATCAAATCCTGAAATAAAAGCCAAAATTGACAAGCTGTGGAATCTTTTCTGGTCAGGGGGCATGGCCAATCCCCTGTCCACTATAGAACAGATTTCCTATCTCATCTTCATAAAGCGGCTTGAAGACATGGACAGCCACGAGAAAAAATCGGCTGAAAGAAGGGGCCAGAAATATTCTTCCATCTTCAAGGGTAAAGAAAAATGCCGATGGTCGCATTGGATGAACTTTGACGCGGAATCCATGTTAAAGCATGTACGCGACGAGGTTTTTCCATTCATTAAAGAAATGAAGGGCGAGGGGAATTTCTATTCAGAGTCCATGAAGGACGCTGTCTTTCTTATCCCTAAACCTTCACTTATCCAGGAAGCTGTAAAGATATTGGACGAGCTCAATCTATTCGCTCAAGGCATTGATATCCAGGGCGACATCTATGAATATCTTCTCAGTGAAATTGCGCAGTCCGGCAAGAACGGCCAGTTCCGTACCCCGCGTCACATCATCCGCATGATGGTGGAACTTGTCAACCCCATGCTCGGCGACCACATCTGCGATCCGGCTTCCGGCACAGCGGGCTTTCTTATAGGCGCATATAATCACATTCTTAAAGCCCATACTGACCCCGAAAACATAGAGTATGACGAAGACGGCGCACCACATCATCTTACCGCGGATAAGATCGTGGAAAAGAACCAGTGGAAGTTCCTCCGCGAAAATGCCTTTCATGGCTATGATTTTGACACCACCATGGTGCGCATAGCGCTTATGAACATGCTGCCCTTCACGGCATAAGCGATCCCAATATCCGTTACGCGGATACGCTGTCGAAAAACTTCGGCGACCGTAACAAGTATGAAATCATCCTAGCCAATCCGCCGTTTAAGGGCAACGTGGACAAGAGTGATATTGCGGATGATTTGACTATTTCCGGCGGCTCAAGCAAACCCAAGACAGAGCTTCTTTTTCTTAATCTTTTTGTAAACATGCTTGTGCCTGGCGGAAAATGCGGTGTAATCGTGCCGGATGGCGTGCTTTTCGGCTCC
The DNA here is from genome assembly GCA_963831235.1 of uncultured Fibrobacterota bacterium. GTDB lineage: Bacteria > Fibrobacterota > OXYB2-FULL-49-7 > OXYB2-FULL-49-7 > JAEUSG01 > CAWHPS01. The sequence continues at coordinate 78,134 of CAWHPS010000027.1, read as the reverse complement.
AGCAATGCACACAAGGACACGCGCAAGCTTATCATGGAGCAGTGCGGGCTTGAGGGAATAATTTCCATGCCCTCGGGTGTTTTCAAGCCTTATGCGGGTGTGTCAACGGCAGTAATGATTTTTACCAAGGGTGAAAAAACAGACAAGGTTTGGTTTTACGATATGCAGGAGGATGGTTATTCACTGGATGATAAGCGCACAAAGATTGACCAGAACGATATCCCGGACATCATCGAGAAATGGAAGAAGAGGGACAAGAAGAAGGAGCCCAAGAAGGGGGAGAAGTGGCTTTGGGTGGAAGCGGATGAGATTAGGAAGAATAGCTATGATCTTTCAATTTCGCGGTATAAGCTGGTAGATTATGAGGAAGTGAAGTACGAGAAGCCGGAAGTGATTGTTGCGCGAATATTGTCCCTTGAAGAAGAAATATCAGCTGCTGTCAAGGGTATTCAGAAGGATATTTCAAAATCATGAAACAAGCCCTTTTATTGTCAGAAGTTGCTGATTTAACAATGGGTCAATCACCACCTTCAAGTACATATAATTCTGATGGAAAGGGGTTGCCTTTTTTCCAAGGGAAGGCAGAATTTGGAAGTCTATATCCAATACCTGTAAAATGGTGCAGTGAGCCAACAAAGATTGCAGAAGCGGGGGATATCTTAATGTCTGTGCGTGCTCCTGTGGGACCTACGAATCTTGCAGATCAAAAATGTTGTATAGGCAGAGGTATAGCAGCAATACGCTGCAAAAGTAACAAATATAATACAAATTTTCTTTTATTGTTTCTTCGTTCAATAGAGAATATTTTGGCACAAACAGGCGTGGGCAGCACTTTTGCCGCAATTAACAGAAATGATATAAGCAAAATCAAAGTGCCTGACATACCCCTACCAGAACAACGTCGCATCGCTGACCTGCTTACCCGTGCCGAGGCCGCGCTCACAAAGCGCTGTGAAGCCATTCGCTTGGCGGACGAGTTCTTGAAGGCGGTGTTTTTAGAGATGTTCGGGGACCCGGTGAGGAATGAGAAGGGGTGGGAGGTGAAAAAGTTTAGCGATATTTTTAATTCCATTCGTTATGGTACAGGATCACCACCGGAATATATTGAAAAAGGAATACCGTTTATACGTGCAACAAATATTAAAAAAGGTACAGTTGTTGAAGAAGGTTTAAAATTCATCTCTGAAAAAGAATCGTTAAAAATTGAGAAGTGTCGTTTAAAAGCGGGAAATTTAATCCTTGTTCGTAGCGGCGTCAATGCAGGCGATTGTGGGCTTATACCAATAAAATATGATGGTGCATTCGCCGCTTATGACCTGATAATTGAATTACCGTTTCATAAAGCGGTTTTTTACAATCATTTAATTAATTCTTCATTTGGGAGACGGATGATCGGCCCCTTAAAGAGAAGGGCTGGTCAACCTCACTTAAACTCGAATCAAGTCGGCAATCTTGCATTTATATGTCCACCAGCACCGTTACAACAGAAATTTACCGATACGGTAAACAATGCTGAAAAGCTTAAAGATAGACAGAGTGAATCCGAAAAGCATTTGGAAAATCTAATTGGGGTGTTGATGCAGAGGGCGTTTGAGACCCGGGAAGAAGCTTAGTGATGCGCAAATCAGTCTTTTTAAAAGAACTTAAATTCGTTTTTGAATCCAATAAAGTTGTGCAACTTGTACAAGAAAAAATAGAAAGTGCTCTTTTTTCAAACTACCCCACGTCTTCACCCTATTACATTCTTAAAGAAACCATCAGGGACCGTGCTGATATTGAGAATGTGATTAATTCATTTGCACCGGGCATATTAACTCCTTTTCTTGACGTCTTCATTGTTTCTGATGACCTTGTAATGCCGCTACCCATTAAGCGATTGTTTCAAGAGAACAATAAAATTGCCTTATTTGTGGGAGCCGGTGTTTCAAAATTATGTGGCCTTCCCCTTTGGAATGAACTCGGTGAAAAAGCAATAAATTACCTGTATGAGGAGCTTGAGCTGATAAATAATTTTGAATACGCAACCATAATAAGAAATTTTCATGATCCTAAGACAAAGCTTTCCATCTTTCATGAGATCCTCTCAAAAGCAAACCCTAAAGCTATTGGCTTTTATGAAAAGGAATTGAATCCCAAGCAAGACCCAAACAAGGTTTTACCAGCTAATCCATATGACTTACTTGTTGAATTCGAACGTCCTATCATAACAAGCAATATTGACAACAAACTCAAGGAATCTCTTCAAAATCTTCAAAATAAAATCATTTCCCTTAATGTAAAAAACAATGTTTCTCAAGGATCGCCAACTGTTGTAACATCTATACATAAAGGCTTCGACCAACAAACTCTTGTTAAACCAGGAATACCCTATCAGATACATGGCAACCTTGAAGATATCAGTAGCGCTATTCTAACAACTGAAGATTATTTAAGGAATTATAAAGTGGGGTCGGGATTAAGAGAGTTTTTAGAAAACCTCTTTATAGAATATACCGTTGTATTTATTGGCTATGGACTTGAAGAGTTTGAAATTCTAGAATATGTAATAACAGAAAATAAAAAAGAAGATAAAAAACACTATGCTCTTATTCCCTTATTTTTGAATGAAATAAATCTATTATCGGTGTATAAACGCTATTTATCGAAATTAAATATTAGTGTACAACCGTATTATCTTGATTTTGGTTACAAAAGGCTTATATCCGTTTTAGGCTCTTGGCTTGATTCAGTAAAATCCTATCAAACCCTGCCCTACCTACAAAGTCTTGCAGAATTAGACAAAGGTGGGCTGTAAATGTTAAGCCCGCAGGACAATAATAAGCTTGAGTTGATTTCAAATAACAAGTCTCTAGAAAATTATTTCTTTTTGCATGCAAAAGATCCGAAATGGTTTTATCCGCTAAAAGCAAAAGGTTATTTTTCGCCCAAGAAAGTCCCTCTGCCTGTAGAGACCGATCAAAAGGGCTTTTTTAATGTTCCGGACTGGAGTGTCCTAAACTACATTGAATCAATTTCAAAAGAATGTAAAGACACGGATATTCAGAATGAAATATTAAGTATTATTTATAATACCACCGCTTTACATAACAATAGCAACTTTGCCTTGGATAATTATAGAGTATGGTGGTATTTTACAAAGATATTGGTTAATCTCCCAACGGTGACCGTAATAAAATATTTATCTGATAAAAATATCGACATTGGCGGAAATTGGATTAAAGGATGGCTCACATCCAAATTTGACAATAGCCTTACCTCTCAATACATCTCAGACTCAATATTACCAAAATTTTTAACTAATGAGTTGGGTAATCGCGTTATTGCGGAAAGTATAATCAGAGTTATAACTGATGTAGTGTGGCGACCTAAAGAGATATCAAAGGGTTTTTACAAAGACGTAAGAAAAAACCCGCAAACGCTTGCCAATCATTTTTGGCTAAATCGTGCTATGGAAACAAACGCTGATAAAATCGGCGCCTTGTGCAGCGAAAACGTAGTATTTGATCTTGCTGCCAAATTAAAAAAACTTTTCCTTGTTGATCGGGGAGATGTATTCCTAAATATTCAAGATCATGAAACGGAATTACAATTTGAAATATCCCGTATTAATAATGATGCCATTTTAGATGACTTTAATTTTAATATCAAGCTTTTTAAATTAATTAAAAAAACATCGTCAGATTCAGTGGTGGAGAGAGAGCGTGTTGCGATTACCGCAAATATAAATGAATGTCGCAATAAATCCGACTTTTATATAGCACTAAATGATTTAGTAAAGGCAAACTTTCCGAATATAGTATTAAGTGACGTAGAAAAAGCTGATATTGAAAGGCGATACCAATTGCTTTTTTCTGATAATTCTTATATCTTCCATCGCTCTTTATTGAAGGAAAAAGCCGATGATTTTCGTGAAGCTGTGGGTTCTTTGATTTTTGCAATAAAAGCCATTCTAATTTCTAAAGCCAAGCACAAACCGGAAGAAGCAAAAAATATTATCCTGGAATTCTTAAGTGTGAATTATCAGTTCAATTTCTTTAAAAGACTGGTTGTTTATGTATCTTGCGTATATTGGAAGGAATTTAAAGAATATTTTTGGCAACTACTGAAAAAGGAACCAGATTTATTCGTGATACCTGATTATGAGGTTGAACTTTATGCCTTGTTAAAGACAAATGTTACAAGCCTGACAATAGATGAAAAGGAAAAGATTAATTCTGCTATTTGCCATGCTGCTCAAAGCATAAGAGGGTTGAATGCAAAAAAATTGGCAGTACGCAAACAGCATTGGTATTCAGGCATGTTGCATGATGATTATTTTAAAGGGCTTTTTGAAGAACAAAAGGTTCTTTCCGGCCAAACAGAGTTCAAGGAACCCGAACAGGAATTTGGTATGGTAGAGATTGGAACTGGGCCATCTCCTCTTTCACTGGAAGACATGATTAAAATGCCAATACCAGAATTGATCCGGTTTCTCCAAGATTTCAAGAGTAAGGATACATGGAATAGTTCAGAAATATCATTAAGCGCCACCTTGCAACAAGCAACCAAAGTCGCCCCTCATATTTTTATGGGTTCTCTGCTTCAATTCCTGCCTGTGAAATACCTGTATGTGCAAAATCTCATTCATGGTTTTGGTGAGGCCTGGAAAGATAAAAAGGACTTTGATTGGGGTGAATTATTACAGTTTTGCAAGCAATATTTGGACAAACCGGATTTTGGCAAACCAGTAGTTTTTGCCCAAAGCGATCATTGGAAGGCGGATCATCATTGGGTCGCATCGGCAATTTGTGATACGATTGAAATAGGTCTCAAGGAAACCTGGCCCATGCCGGAAAAGAATGTTCCTGATGTGGAAATAGTGATAAATACTATCCTGGAAAGGATTGATTTATACCGTACACAAAAACAGGAGAAAAACAATGAAGAAGGGGCGCTGAATGTCGATCATCTTACCAACGCGCTTAATTCAGTACCCGGCAAAGCCACCGAAGCCTTAATTCAATTATACATGTTACATGTTAATCGCCTGGTGCAAAAGGAAGGTAAAAAAGCACATGCTGTTGATCTTTCCAAATATGATGAATTACTTGGGAAAGATATTATTGAAGCTTACACTTTTTTAGGACGCCATTTGAACAATTTTTATTATATGAATAAAGAATGGGCATTAGATAAAATTAAAGAGGTTGCAAATATTAAAAGTCCTAATTGGTATGCCTTTTTCTCAGGTTATATACTTGGTGTCGGTATTTATAAGAATATTTATATGGCTATACGCGATAGCGGGCATTACGATAAAGCCTTAAGCAGTAAACAATACGGCATACATGGCCGCCAAAGCTTTGTTCAGCACATAACGGTCGGCTACTTGAGGGGTTATGAACACCTGCAGGATCCAAAAAGCCTGTTCAGAAAACTTATTGAGCGGTGGACAAGTGAAGATTTACATGAAATCGTATCATTCTTTTGGTCACAGCATAATTATTTCAAAAAGGCTGAATTAGAAGAGGAAGATAAGAAATTTATCTCTAAAATTATCGAGTTCTGGGCATGGTGCGTAAACGAGAAGGATAAAATTAAAAGTAATCTAAAGGATGTTGCCTATCCAAGTTTTTTATCTGACCTTGCCCGGCTTACAGTTTATCTGGATAAAATTGACGAAAATAATTTTGAATGGCTCATGCTGTCCGCATCTCATGTGGATTTAAATTTCAACTCCCACTTTTTGATAGAATATCTGGATGAAATTAAAGATAAGGATAGTCTAAAATGGATTGGGAAAATATTTCGCCACATGCTGGAACGTATAACACCGATATTCGAAAAAGAAAATATCGAATCAGTAGTAAAGAAACTTTATGATGGAGGCTATGCGGAGGATGCAGATTATATTTGTAACACATACGGCAGCAGGGGAGAGGACTTTTTGCGACCAACATACAATGAACATAGGAAAAAATGAGGGTTGACTTTTTCGAATGCAAAAGAGGCAGATATAGGGGAGGCGAGAGACGTTTTGGAGCTATGCCCCCTTTTGAATTAAAATATTCAGGAAATAATCCGGCACTATATCCGATATAATTTTTTCTTTCAGTTTAAATTGAATTCTGAACGTCAATTTCCCCGATTCAGGAATTGCAAACTGATTTAAAATGGATATAATGTTTAAAAAAGATATCTCGGGAGCCTGAACACTTAATTGGCCTGAAACATGCGTGATACTTTTTCCATTCAGATTAAAATCAATATAAAAAGAATCCGGCTTTTCTTCGGATTTTTCAAAGAGCACGCGAGCTAATAAGGCAAGTTTTATGACGGGTTTTCCAGCAATATCGCCTGGCGGAATATGTACATTAAGCCCATCCCCATATACACCGACAACAGTGACCTTTCCTCCAATTTCCTGACGGACATCGTCGCAGACGATAAAATCAAGCAACTTCATTGATAACCTCCGTTTCGACAATCGTTCCAGGCGAACTAACCGGTCGCTCAGCGCTAAAAAATAGACCGCTCGGTTCCGATAGCGCGTCATATTTTATTCCGGCAGATATATTCATATTGGCCGACAAAACCAGGGTGCCAAGTACATTTGCCGCCTGACGAATTAACATCTGGGCCGCAAAGGATCGTTCATAACGCATGTCCGCGACATCGATAATCCAGGGATAAGTCCTGATTATCTGTAAAAGAGAAAAACCACCGGAAGAAAGATCAGTTGAGTTTTTCCAGCGTGACATGGTTCGCTGTGGCAGACCAAGAGCGCGTTCGATGCCGGCAAGGCTGTGGCCTTCAGCGGATAACTCATCCAGTATCTTCACGACGGCCTCTTTTCTTGATTCATCAAGGGCTTGCGTTACAATGGTGTCGTTTGTTTCCGAATCATCCATTTCGAAGCCGCAATTATTGCATACGTGGATGTATTGTTTCACTGTTTTTTCCGGGCCGAACGGAACGCTGATTTTTTCTTCAATCTCTTTCCGATGGATTGACGTCCCATCGCAAACAGGGCACGATGTTAATTTATTACTCATTTCTTGTCCCCCTTCCTTCGATTAGTTTTTGTTGCGCTTTTTGGAATGCATCGGCGATAGCGGGCGATAAGACATTCAATTTTACTTAAAGGCGCTCGCTGGCACATAAAATAGCATCTGCCTTACTGGTATATCGGACTATTTTATGTAAAGATTAATATAGTTATCTAAATCATTACAAATCAAGTGAAAATATGTTATGATACAATACATCGTAAAATAATTGTGGCGTATTGATGTAGATGGCGTTTCAGTAAGCGGGCAATAAGATTTTTTAATTGAATGAGCCGTCAAAATAAACTTTGGCTGCGTTATTCAATGCTTACTCGAAGCGAAAAACCATTTCTTGCCGCAAAGAGCACTCATTAGTCTCATTCCGCTAAACAGCAGTAATGACAAAAAAGCCATCCAACGCAGCCGATAAAACAATACTAAGCACTTTTATTGGCAAATATTGACATAACATGCTAACAATTGGTATCTTTTGAGTTCCTTTAATGAGGATAAAACATGCTATTAGAATTTGGAGCCAAGAATTTCTTTAGTTTCAAAGAATGGGCTGTCATTTCATTTAGATTGAACGACAATGTTCCTAAAGAGGTCTCAAAGGGTCATAAGAACTCCTTTGCGCTATGCTTTAAGGGGGCAAATGCTTCCGGGAAAACAAATGCCATAAAGATATTTTCATTTCTTTCATATTTTTGCGCTAATTCGTTTGGCGGAAAACCAGAAGATGATATTTCGCTTGACACGTTTTTTGACGATCCAACACCTACAGAGTTTTATGTAGAATTCATGATTGAAAACATTGAATATACTTATGAATTGTCACTTACAAAAAAAGGTGTTATCTCAGAAATGTTATACAGAACAGAGTCTCGGAAAACTCTTGTTTTGCACAGGGAAAACGATAAACTCTTGAAACACAATTTTTTTGCTACAGGAGTACCTATTCCCATTATCAGAAACAATGCATCCATTATCAGCACAGCAAATCAATATGCAATAAAAGAGATAGAACCAATTTACAAATTCTTTTTTAATGTTTCAGGTAATGTATGGCGATATGGATTGGTAAAAGGATCAAATCCTAATTATGACATTACGACTGAGTTTTATTTTAAAAATCCTGAGTATTTAAAATTCATAGAATCATACTTAAAGAAATTCGATACAGGTATTTCATCTATTGACATACGCCCATATGATAGTGAAAAAGGGAAAACTTATCTGCCAATATTTGGGCATACGGTCAAAGGCGAACTTAAGTATCTTCCATACGCTGGGCAGTCTGGCGGTACCCAAGAGCTCTATTCTATTTTACGAGACTATAAAGGGGCACTTGAAATGGGTGGAATCTTACTGCTGGATGAATTTGATATGAATTTGCATCCGGACATACTTCCGTATTTAGTTGAGTTGTTTGACAATCCAGAAACAAACCCCAAAGGAGCACAATTAATTTTCTCAACGCATAATACAGAAATAATTGATTCCATGGGTAAATATCGAACTTATCTTTTTAATAAAGATGATGGAGAAAGCTTTTGTTACAGGCTAGACGAATTGGATTCTACACTTATTAGAAATGATAGACCAATTTCTCCGTTGTATAAAGCAGGACGAATTGGCGGCATGCCGAGAATATGAGCAGAACTAACCATCGTAAAGAATCATTTATTTTGAATTTGCCGTCAACAACTGTTGATGGCAAATTCGATTCATTAAGAAACAACATACGGTTTAATTTTGAATATTTTGACCCATCACAACAAGCCGGCCAAGCATTTTCAGAATGGGATCATAAAAATCTTGTAGAACTACTCGAGAAACTTAAAAATTATTGCAAGGAGACCATAGAACATTGGAAACGTGAACGAGTTGGAGGTGGCAGCAATCATGTACTTGAAATTTACGGATCGTTTCCCATTTCAAGTAAAACTGATTTTAAGCATCCCAAATTCGTCCCTACTGATGTTGCTTGGGCGCGTTTTCATCTTGAAAACAGAAAAAGATTAATAGGGTTTGTCCTCCCATCAGATGAATGTACTTTAAAAAACATTTGCAACAACACATTCTACGTTGTGTTTCTTGATAGGGATCATCGGTTTTACAAAACGTAATTATATTTCATACTTTTAAAGCATAGCCTACAAAAACAATATCGTATTGAAGTATATTCACCAATACCTTTTTTGGGTAATTTCCGTCAGTCAAAAGTCAAATGAACTTTTCAGTATGATAAAGGGTGCGAAAAAATTATAGGCGATATGGATATCTCCCTTCCATGAACAATGGGACGCGTGTCATGGATAAACAATGCCGTATCCTGATGGGTACCTTTGTGTGGCTGTGATTTGTTTTTGGAGCCTATGCCTAACCTATAATACCATGGCGCAAAGCAAAAGGAGAGCCTTTGTCGCCCCTCCCTCTTACCCTTGCTGATAAAGCAAGATATGTTTTCCTGAAAATAGAATAGGTTTCAATGCTGGTTTGATTTGGAGACACTGATGCGGTCTCATCAATCGTAATAAATTTATCCGTAAAAGACTGGATGTCTTTGATTGAATCCTTGTTGTCCGTATATGCTACGTGGATTGCTGCCCCAAGCGCCGCGCCTTCTCCTTTAACGAGAACCACCGGCAAATTGAATATGTCTGATATTACCTGTCTCCAGGCTTTTGATTGGGCGATCCCGCCGGTTAACCGTAATTCTTTGGGCTTTACCGGCATTCCAAGAAATCCCTCGTAAAGGTTCATAACATGGCCTTCAAGTAAAGCGCGGCTCATGATTTCCGGGGTAAAATCATCAAGGCCGAATCCGAAAAAGAGCGGCGCGGCATCTGGAAGATCAGGGGTCCTTTCTCCTGTAAACCAGGGGATTAGAATTCGTCCTTTATTTCCCGCTGGCGTTTGCATGATGATATCAGAAAATTGACTATGTGTAAGTTTGTATTTGGATAAGGCGTTGTTGTATCCATTGGCAAGATTGGAAACACAGAGGAGTGCCATATAATTTCCGAACGAATCGCAGTAGGAGGCAATCTCACCATTTGGATCAAAAAATGGTTCACCCAAAATGGTGCAGGCTGTCCCACTCGTCCCAAGGCTGATGGTAACATGACCAGGGGATACGTTTCCAGTGCCGATTGCCCCGAACATATTATCTCCGGAACCTGCTCCTATTTTACATGATGGAGAAAAACCGAATTCAGTGCACAGGCCTTTGCTTATGCTTCCAATGAATTCATCCGCGGGCATAACTTTTGGCAGGTTTCTATCAAGGTTTGAATCAATGGCATCTGCCAGTTTTCTTGACCATTCACGGGTCTTAGGGTTCCACAAAGCCATTCCTGAAACATCACCGGGTTCCATGACCCTGACACCGCTGTTTTTACCACCGGTTAAAAACCAGTTAATATAATTGTGAACAAGAAAGAACGTGGTTGTACGATGAAATGCGGCTAAATCTTCTTTTTTAAAGTGGAGAATCTTGCCGGCTGTGTAGCCTGGTTTCAATGTGTTTAGAATTTCACCCTTAACGCTTTCGACCCCGCCTGCTTTATCTGTGATTTCCGAGCATTCTTCGGCTGTGCTTACATCATTCCAAAGCTTGCTCCTTTTACGTGTAAGATTTCCATCTGCATCAAGTGTTACAAGGCCATGCTGCTGGCCGGAAACAGAGATTGCGGAAATCTGAGCCGGATCAAAACCGGAATTCTTAAGCCTTGAAAAAAGAATTCTTACGCCGTCTATCCACATCTGCGGGACTGATTCGGAAACACCATTGCCAAGGCCTTTGACAGTACCGTTTTCTGTGTCATATTGAGGCAGGTCCTTGTCAAAATTAACGCCTTCGGTCAGAATGGTTCGCTTGTCTTTTATATCAAGAAGAACAATCTTCGCACCCTGTGTTGAAACATCGAGTCCGAGATAGTACCTTTTGTACATATTTATTATAACCTTATATTTAGAGTTTCCTCGAACCAATCAAATTCAGTATCAATCCCTTAAAAGCATCATCCTGATCCACTACCAGCGAAATTCTTATATAATAAAGACCCTTTGCAAGTTCACCAAGCCTGTAAAAATCCTTTTCCGTGGTAAGAAGCTTCGAGTCACCTGCATTCTTCTTTATCTGCGTTATTTCTTCGCTGTTAAAAATAAAGTGGTCGGGATATGAAATGCTTCCCTTAACAGTAAGGCCCAATGCTTTAACGGATTCCTCAAATCTTTTTCCGTTTGCAATCCCGGAAAAAAGATAGAAAGGTGTTCCAGGGAAATCAGTAACAGGTTTAAGGTTTCCATCCGGTCCGATTATGCCATCAGCGATTCTCCGGGCCGTAAAAAGAGGTTTGGAGAACCTTAAGCCCGCAAGTTTGGCGCGGATGGCTGAATCGTCCAGTGTTTCAGTGTCGCGTGTAATTACTGCAGCGGAAGCACGTCTTATACTCCCACGTATCTCCCTGCGCGTACCATAAGGAAGCATGCCTTTTCCCCACGGGTTTGTGCCGTCAATAACCAGAAGGTCCAAATCGCGGCCAATCCATCTATGAGAAAAACCATCATCCAGAATAACGGGCATGGGATGGAATTTTCTCATGAGCACGGAGCCTATACGAAAGCGGTTTGCGCCAATACCAAGATAGCATCCCAGTCTTTCTCCAATCATCTTGGGTTCATCGCCTATCTGAAGCGCTGTTAAATCTCGGCTTGACTTGGCAAAGAAGGGTATGGTGCTTTTCCTGCCATAGCCTCGGCTCAAAACAGCGAATTCAATTCCTTGTGTTTTAAGGATTGAACCAATCAGCATTACCAGAGGAGTCTTGCCGGAACCACCTGCTGTGATATTCCCGACTGATATTACAGGAACAGGGAGTTTGTGTGATTTAAAAAAACCGATATCGAAGAGGAAATTTCTGATGACGGACACGGCAGTGTATAAAAGGGATAACAGGAAATAGGTCATTTGGTTCCGGGCTTCTTTACCTTGACTTTAAGGGTCAGGTGAACCGGTTTCTTGAAATATTCTTTGAGTCTTTTCTGTGCGAATAGTCTGACATTTCTTATAAAGCTCGCCTTGTCGCCGATTAGTATCATACGGTGCCTGGTGTTTTCGGCATGAATGAGGGCGTCAGCTGTTATGGAACCATCGGGATTATAAACCATTGTCTCAAGTTCAACGGATGTTGAATAAGGAAGCTCTTTATCGGAATTAATGAAAATCTGTTCTCGGATGAATTCAGACACAATGGTTTCATCGGTCTGATCAGTTATTTCATCCTTGCCGTATATAAGCGGATTTTCCGGGGCCATTGAAAAGAGCAGATTCAGGAGTGTGTCAACATTGTAACCCATTTTCGCTGACATGGGCACGAATTCGCTTATGATTCCGTCCTTGTTCAGTTCATCAACAACCGGCACGACATTAACATTGGAGGTAAGGTCCATTTTGTTGAATATTGCTATAATGGGGCAAGTAAGTTTTTTTAAATCTGAGTAGATTTTTCGATCATTGTCGCCCATGCCTCTTTTTGCATCAAGCACAAAGAGTACGATATCGGTTTCGTACTTTGCCTCTTCAGCGATTCGGTTGACCCTCGCAGCCCTTTCGCCTATGGGTTTTCCTATGCCAGGGGTATCGTAAAATACAAGCTGCCTGTTTTCCCGTGTAAGCACCCCGAGGATTTTCTTGTCTGTTGTCTGGGGTTTGTCTGATACAATGGAAATTTTCTTGCCGAGTATCTTGTTCAGCAATGTGGACTTTCCGACATTCGGGCTTCCGATAATTGCAACAGCAGCCCCATAAGTTTTGTTTTCAGTCATAACTTGAATAAAATAAATTCATCAGCACCACAATGGATATAAAAACAGCATTTCTTTATGCTGCAATATCTTGACTGTATTAAAAGTGTAAATATATACTTAATATATGAAACGCATACTGGTTGTTGATGATGAGATATCCATTCTGGAACTTCTAAGGGATTTTCTTGAAGCAGACGGGTATAAGGTGATGACAGCAGGTGACGGTGTTGAGGCGCTTAATCTGCTGAAAAACGACAGCAATTTTGACCTTATCATGTCCGATATCAATATGCCCCGGATGAAAGGCTTTGAGCTGTTGAACAATGTCGAAAAGCTCTATCCTAAGATGAAGCGAATTCTGATCACGGCTTATAATGTTGAGGATTATATCGCGCTCGCCATGAAATACGGCATATCAAACATAATAACTAAAACAGCGCCATTTAATTTTGATGAAATACTTCTTACAATAAGAAATCTTATTGACGGATCCATTTTCGGCATAGATCGCTACCTCAGGGAAGGTTCAATTGTTCACAAGATTCAGGTCATTTCTCCGGCATTGATACATGAATATGCCCTGCAACCAATTGAAAGGATGTCCATTACGCGCACAACACGCAACATGGAAATGGTCATTGTGGAACTCCTTAACAATGCGGTGTTCTACGGCGCCAAGGACATGGATCCGGAAAAAAAAGAGGAGTGGAACGAACAATTCGAACTTGATAATGGTGAAGTTGAAATGCACTATGGTATGGATGAAGAGAAATATGCCATTTCTGTAACAGACAATGGGGGTACGTTAAACAAGGAAAAGGTCCTTTACTGGTTAAGGCGCCAGATAGAGCGTGATAATTCCGGACTCCCCATAGGGCTGTACGATATTCACGGACGGGGTCTCTACATTTCCAGGGAATATGTTGACAGGTTGATTGTGAACATAGAAAAGAAAAAACGAACAGAGATTATCTGTATTTTATACAATACTGAAACCTACAAGGGGCATAAACCCCTGCTTATAAACGAAATTTAGCCTGCTGCGCTTTTTAAGGTATAATCCCGATACTGCCCAGACAAAAGTTCGTACCTGAATACTTGGTATTCAATTCCATTTTCCCTTCATGGTTCCCATGAATAACCTCAAGTTCAAAGAAATGTTTTCCTTTCGGCAGATCATCTGCAATGAAATATGGTGTATACCATCCATCCTGGTCGCACCAATCATATCTTTCCCGTTTACTTTCCCTCCATTCGCCTTTGTCAATTCGATAGACGAATTCTGAGGAGGCTTTGCCGAAATCAAAGCCTAAAATCAATCCCCTGCCTTCAAAACCAAATGAAAGTTTGGCCCCGATTGCGGTTGTCCACAAGGTTTGATCAATAAAGGCCAGCTTGTTCCATCTTTTTACAAGCCAGTAACCGGTACGTTTGATTTCTGAAAAGGGCTTAAGATAAAGCCCTTGCCAGTTATTTTCATTTAATGATTTAGGAAGCTTTTTGCCAAAAGGGGTTTTGTTGTTTGTAGGTTTTCCTATAAGGGCTTTTTTTAAAAAGGTAATTACGCTTTCGGCATAGACCAGGCTGCCCCTATACTGGGGATGGAGGTTGTCTGGGAGCCATTCTTCAAACTTGAGCTTTCCCTGCTTCACCTGATTTAAGGCGTGAAGTGACATCCAGACAGAACTTAAATTGTAATGACATGCTATTTCTTCAAACTCGGAAATGCTTGGTGGCATTTGGTTTTTTATCATAAATGGATACATGTACTGGCCATAAGTGTAAACCAGAACAATATCTCGTTGCTCTTTTTGCAACAGCTTACGCAAAAGCCCCTCACGTGTTTTCATCCGGTATTCGGTCTCAAACCCCCAGTCATTAACAGCATATTCAACAAAAACCAAATCACATTCACGATTGATAATCTCCTTTTCAACCCGCATGGTAGCCAGATCGCTTCCGGTTCCGCCTATGGCCGCATTCTCTATAAAGAACTTGGTATTGGGAAATGTCTCATAAAACCATGAACATACCGGGTCCGGCCAGTTCCAGTTTGTCCGCCCATCAGTAATGGACCCGCCTATGAAGCCTATCGTAAGTTTTCCATTTTTAATTGCTTTCTGTGTGCAAATCAGATCTCCTCGCCTTTGAATAACCTTCATCCGGCCCTCCTATTTTTAAAGTGCGGTTAATATAATTAAAAATAAGGGATTTTTGAATATGATGAACTGAAATTATTTTTTGAATGTACAAGTTGTGTCTTCTCGCAGCTTCTTTGAATAAGCTATATTTATAAGCTTCATAAATTGAAATAAGGTTTACTGATAATGTCAAAGATACGTCTTATTACCGCCACAGCCCTTTTTGACGGGCATGATGTGTCCATCAACCTTTTCCGTCGTCTGCTTCAGAAAAAAGGGTGCGAAGTCATTCATCTCGGCCACAGCAGATCCGTAAAGGAAGTTGTAATCTCCGCCATAGAGGAGGACGCTGATGCCATTCTTGTGAGCTCGTACCAGGGCGGCCACAATGAATATTACAGGTATATGGTTGATCTGCTCAAGGAGAGCGGGGCTTCTTCGGTCTTGGTATTCGGCGGCGGAGGTGGAGTAATTTTGCCCTCTGAAATAACAGCCCTTGAATCCGAGGGCGTGGAAAGGATTTATCATGCCAATGACGGAAAGGTCATGGGGCTTGACGGAATCATTGATGATATTCTGGAGCGCATAAGCAAGGCAAAATCAAGAAGAAAAAAAGTCCCGAGAAGTGAACAGCCGATACTGAAACTTTCAATGGGGAATAAGAAGGACATTGCCGAATGTATAACATTTCTTGAGGATAACATCGGGACCCATAATGGAATCGATGTCCTCCGTAAAACAATAGATGGCGACTCACTCGAAGGGGCAGTTGTTATAGGAATCACAGGCACGGGCGGAAGCGGAAAAAGCTCGATTACAGATGAGATCATACACCGCTTCCTTAAGATAAGTCCTGACATAACAATAGGTATACTTGCCGTTGATCCCACCAAGAGTGCAACAGGCGGCGCACTGCTCGGAGACAGAATCCGCATGAATTCGGTTTACAGTGATCGCGTTTACATGCGAAGCCTTGCAACACGGGAAAGTCCTAATGAGGTGAGTTCTGTTTTGGGCGATGCCATACTTGTGCTCAAACATGCCGGATATAAGGTGATAATAGTCGAAACTTCCGGAACCGGGCAGCGCGATCATGCAATAAAGAGCTTAAGCGACAAATCAATATATGTCATGACAAGTGAATTCGGCGCACCGTCACAGCTTGAAAAGATCGACATGCTGGACCTTGCTGATTACATTGTTTTAAACAAATGCCTGAAGAGCGGGGCAGAGGACGCTTTTCGTGAGATACTTTTAAATTACGTGCGCTCCAGAAACATTAAACCCGCTTCAAATGCGCCGGGTGTACTTTTCAACCTGGATGTTCCGGTTTATGCCACGGAGGCCAATGATTATAATAACCCCGGGGTTAACAAGCTGTTTAAGGACCTGGTAAAAGATCTCCAGTTGCTCAATATACAGTTCAAGGTCCTCGAAGGTTCTCTTGAATCAATGCCTTCTGAAAAACATCGGGATTTCTCTTTCAGGGAGCATCTTACGTCGTATTATCTATCCGATATTGCAGCCGCAATAATAAAGTACCATGAAAATGTGGAAGCTGAGACTGAAAAAGCGGAGACATGCTTTTGTCTCGATAAATCCATAAATACTGTATCTGAAGAAAGCCTGCAGCAAGAGCTTAAAAGAGTTTACAAAGAACATTGGGATTTGCTTAAATCCGAGACGCGCTTTTTTATTGAAAACTGGCCCGGTCTTCAAAGAATGTATTCGGGTGATGAGATAGAGTACAATATAGGGTCTAAAAACATAAAGCTTAAAATCAAATCCGAGACCCTTTCAGGCACCATAATGAAAAAGGTCAGTCTGCCAGGTTACCGCTCTTGGGGCGATCTGGTCAGGTTTTTCTATCTTGAAAACCTTCCCGGCCGTTTTCCGTTTACTGCCGGTGTATTTCCATTCAAGAGCACGTTTGAGGACCCGACCCGCCAGTTTGCAGGAGAGGGATCACCTGAAAAGACCAATAAAAGGCTGCGGTATCTGTCTCAGAAAGATCCCTTCAAGCGCCTGTCAATCGCATTTGATCCGATAACCCTTTACGGCGAGAACCCGGCCGAGCGCCTCGATGTTTACGGCAAGATTGGCGAGAGCGGGGTAAGTATAGCCACGCTTGACGACATGAAGAAACTTTTCGAGGGTTTTGACCTGTCGAATCCAATGACGTCGGTTTCGCTTACAATAAACGGCCCGTCAACCGTGATACTTGCCATGTATTTCATGACCGCCGTAGCACAGGAGGAATCAAGGCTCAAGCGTTCCCTTGACGAAGAAGGCAAGACCGAGCTGTTCAGGAAACTCCGGGGAACTCTGCAGGCGGACATTCTTAAGGAAGATCAGGCCCAGAACACCTGTATTTTCTCTCTTGAATTTTCTCTCAAACTTATAGGGGATGTTCAGAAATATTTCGCCATGCATAAAATCCGCAATTATTACTCCCTGAGTATTAGTGGATACCATATTGCCGAAGCCGGTGCCAATCCCATAACCCAGCTTGCATTCACGCTCGCGAACGGTTTCCATTATGTCGAGTATTTCCTGGGGCTCGGCATTCCGGTAGATGATTTCGCCCAGAACCTTTCGTTTTTCTTTAGCAACGGCCTGGAGCCTGAATACTCCGTACTCGGGCGTGTTGCAAGAAGAATCTGGGCAATCGCAATGCGAGATCGCTACGGCGCGAGCGAAAAATCCCAGAAACTCAAATACCACATCCAGACATCGGGCCGCTCCCTGCACGCCCAGGAAATCGAATTGAACGACATCCGGACCACGCTCCAGGCACTTCTTGCCTTTTACGACAACTGTAATTCCCTTCATACCAATGCTTATGATGAAGCTGTGACAACGCCCACAGAAGAGTCTGTAAGACGCGCAATGGCGATTCAGATCATTGTGGCCAAAGAATTCGGCATGATGAAAAACGAGAACCCATTACAGGGAGCGTTTGTAATAGAGGAACTTTCCGAGCTTGTTGAAAAGGCTGTGCTTGAAGAGTTCAGGAGGCTTTCGATAAGGGGTGGCGTACTAGGGGCAATGGAAAAGCAATACCAGAGGAGCAGGATTCAGGAGGAGTCGCTTTACTATGAGGAATTGAAGCATCAGGGAAAATACCCTGTGGTCGGTGTGAACCTGTTTGTCAAGCCGGGCAGGGCTGAGGATTACGATATCATGGAAGTGAGGCGCGCAAGCCCTGAAGAAAAGCAGGAGCAACTCTTAAGACTAAAGGCCTTTGAGGAAAAAAACAGGGTGAGGGCTTACCAGGCGCTTGAATCCCTTAAAAAGACCGTTATTATGAATGGAAATATCTTTGACGAACTTCTTAATACGGTCCGCTACGCTTCACTTGGACAGATAATGAACCTTCTTTTTGAACTTGGCGGCAAATACCGTCGAAACATGTAAAGCGGTTGTAAACTAAAGCAGCCGAAATCTCTCCATAGTACGGAAACCCATCCCCTAACCCCTTCCCTTTTTTTTGGGGAAAAAAGGGAAGGGGAATTTGAATAACTTTATTTAGGCTTTTAGATTTTGTTTTTGATATTCTTCTTAACCCCTCCCTTTTTCCCTAAAGAAAAAGGGAGGGGTAGGGGTGGGTTCGCATATCCAATCACCCTTTTATATCCATTGGTCTGTAGGCGCTCAAAAGATTTTTACTGCTGATATAAAATGATTTGTCTCCAAGGCCGAATGGAATATCAGGTTTCAGGTTCATCAGGGAAAGTTCGTTTTTAATATTATCGATATTGTTCTTACCTTCAATCAGCGATGAATTGAAATTATCAAGATTTATCTCTCCAAGACCGAGCATGACAAGGGAACGTATTGACCGTTTGCGTTCATCTCCGTTTTTATCGTCCTTTAAATCAACCCTGACCTTGTTATTATCATTGATGGTAATTGATACATTTCCTGTTTCCGGATTATTCTGGTATTCAAAAACAAAACCTGGCTTGAAGGGGACTGTATTTGGTTTTGGTTTTTCTTTTGGTGGTTCTTCCGGCAGAATCTGTTCGGATGCTTCTTTCTTGCTGATTTCACTCTGGTTATCATTTGCAGGGTCGCCTTTTTTCTTCATTTTATCAAAAAGAAGGGCTCTGCTATATGCAAGGCTTACAGCCTCGGTATTTAATGATAGTTGGGATATGGCCATAGCATTAAAACATAATGCAATGTCAGGGCCATAAGTTTCAGGGCGAACAAAATGTTAATATTAAATAAGATGTAAAGGCCTGAAAAAGTGGTTTTCAATTGTTTAATGGGAATTTTTTTCCATTCAAAAATCCGCTTTAGCTTTTGGTTTAACTTTAGATGTGCCCTTTACATTTTTGGATTTATTATATTAGCCGAAGGAAGGGG
Source organism: uncultured Fibrobacterota bacterium (assembly GCA_963831235.1). Taxonomy (GTDB): domain Bacteria; phylum Fibrobacterota; class OXYB2-FULL-49-7; order OXYB2-FULL-49-7; family JAEUSG01; genus CAWHPS01. The sequence continues at coordinate 58,780 of CAWHPS010000027.1, read as the reverse complement.
AGCACATGTTTGATTTCACTTTGTTTCTGGAAAATGAGCTTGAGGTTTCAAGGAAGCAGAAACCGACCGTTATTTTTTCCGAGGTTTTTGATCCTCGCATTCCTCCTGCTGCGTTAAATCTTGTGCGTTATGCGAATATCATAATACCTGCTGATGAGGAGGAGTTCAGGCGCTATGTCCATGCGAATGTTCCATCCATGCCTGAAAACAGGCTGAACTACCTTTTGACTCATGCGAGGCTCACGGACATTTCAAAAGAAACAGAGCTTCTAAACGAATTCTCAGCCGAATACATTAGAATTTCAGCCAAGTCCGGCGAGGCTTGTACTGAGGACGAGGCAAGGGGGTTTGTGGGATCTCCTGTGGGATTTTCAATAATGTGCACAAGGCTCGGTTATGCTGACACGGTTGTGGGTGGCCTTACTCATGGACCAAGGGACTTTATAAGGCCCGCATTAAAACACCTTTCAGGAATCAGAGAACCTTTTGAAGCCGGCATTTTCATCCTTCCCGACAGCCATAGCGATCTTCTTTTCCCCCATAATATCGCGGTCTTTTCAGATGTAGGCGTTACAATCCGTATGACACCGGAGAAGCTTGCAAATATCGCTGTTGGCACCTGCCGTATGGTACGTGATCTTTTTCCAGAAAGTGTGATGCCGGTGGTACATGGCGTTGTTGTTTCATACTCCACTAAAGGAACCGACGAAGGGCCGTCGGTTGAACTTCAACGCAACGCCTCGTCGATCATCAGGGAGAAGCTCCGCAAGCTCATAGAAAAATATCCCCGCTACAATAATATTAAGATAGATACCGAGGTGCAGGTCTGCTATGCTCTCGGTGCAGGTTCCCCTGTATTGAGCGGCCCAGAGGGTGATACAAAGGAGATATCATACTCCGACACCAATATAATCATAGCCCCGAACCTTGATCTCGGGAACTTCCTATATCACTCTTATGCCAAAAGTTATCCTGAAAGCATAAAGCTTACACAAATGGGTGGGGTTAGGCATAAGATTGTGGAGTTTGCCCGCGAATCGCGTTCCGAGGAAATATGCCTTGGCATCAAAGCCAATATATTACGTTTATGGAAACATGGCAAATGGGAAAACACTCCTCGGGATTACTTCTTCAAACGATACAGGATACTTGCGGTAAACACGGGATCAACCTCCACAAAAATAAGCCTTTACGAAGGTGAAAGAAATATTTTCACAGGGGAATTATCGCATCCACATGAAAAGATCGCTTCTTTCAACAGAATGCCAGAACAATATCGTTTCAGGAAAAAGACCATTCTTGATGAGCTCAAGGGAAAAGGTTTTGATGTTGATCGAGATCATCTTGACGCGGTTGTTGCGCGTGGAGGCCTTCTTTATCCTATGAAAAGCGGTGTGTATAGTATAAACAAAACCATGCAGGATGATTTGAAAGCAGGGGTCCAGGGAGATCATGCCAGCAATCTTGGAGGACTCATTACAAAAGACCTGGGTGACGAATTCAATGTGCCTTCTTTTATTGTTGATCCTCCTGTGGTTGATGAGGTTGATGAAATATGCCTTATCACGGGAATCAAGGAGATAAAACGCAGGGTCATATCCCATGCACTGAGCCAGATTGCATCGGCCAAGCGCTATGCTGAGGAAAGCGGTGTTTTTTACAATGAGCTTAATCTTATTGTCGCTCACCTGGGGGGAGGCATAAGTGTCGGCGCTCATTTTAAGGGACGCTATATTGATGTGAACAATGCCCTTGATGGCGAAGGCCCGTTTTCTCCGGAGCGCAGCGGTTCGCTTCCACCCGGACAGCTTATTGATTTATGCTATTCAGGCAGGTTTACGTTAAGGGAAATGAAAGAATTGAATAAAGGCAAAGGCGGGCTTATATCGCTCCTTGGGACATCGGACTTTGTTGAAATTGAGAAGCGTTATAATATCGGTTGGTCGGATGCAGTCCGTGTTGTAAAGGCAATGGCTTATCAGATAGCCAAGGAAATATCATCCCTCGTGCCCGCGTTCAACGGGGAAAAGGCTGATCGTATAATCCTTACCGGCGGTCTCTCAAAAAGCGGTCTTTTAATTGGAATTCTAAGAGAACGTTTGATGGGGCTTGGCATAGGTATAACAATATATCCTGGGCAGAACGAAATGCAGGCACTTGCCATGGGTGCTTTAAGGGCCCTTCAGGGAAAGGAAAGGATAAACGAATATGATGGGAAAAAGTAAAATGAAAACAGGTATATTTTTAATCTCTTTATTGGCAGCAATATTGGTTATGGCACCAGTCTGCGTGAAGAAAAACAGATTTGAGATTTCTGATATCGAGACCTTTTTCAATATGACCACGGCATCAGACCGTAACCCTGATAATTGTGATCTTTACTACAGGAGGAATATCAGGCCAGTGATAAAAGGACGGTTTCCTGTTGTGCTTGAGCGTGCATATCAATACACCGGCAAAACAGCTTATTCGTTAGTTGAGCTTAAGGGAATAATCCGTTGCGCTCTTCTGAAAAATGCGGCGGAAGCAAAAACAATGGATGATGCGAAACAGGCCATTCAGCTTATTGTTCCGACCCTTGATGGAATGGGGGCGGATCATTCCGAGGTGTTTACCCGCATCAAGACGGCTGATTCACCGGATGTGTTTTCGGGTATGGCAAAGACGCTCTGCGGAGAGCTTGCGGAAATTTGCCTCAAGGACATTGAAGTCACCAGATCACAAAACAGTGCTCTTGCTGAAAAGCGTTTGATTGACCTTAGGTTTCTTATATTGGGCCTTCCTGAAAACGAGAGCGAGGTTGTAAACATAACCCGTATTGTTTGGGATGAACTGAACGCAAACGTCAATGATATTCAGATTGACAAGGTGCGCGAACTGCTCAGGGGTGCGTATCCGTCTTTGATGTTGTGATAGGAGATAAGGGAATCAGCATTTTCAAGATGTTTTGCATCTCTTCGATATGTGCGTATCATTACCCCCAAACCAGGATATACCCTAACATAACTTTTGTTTAATACATACTGAAATGGAAAAAGGATATAAAGAATGATTTTATTCTCTTCACAATGACAAGTGGGTACCAATATACCCTATATGAATTATTTTAGTCTTGGAATCAGGAAAAAAATGAATCCGATACCCGTGAGATAATTTTATGTGGTTTTCGAAATATTCTTTATGACCGCTGGTAAGATAAAACATCCTCTCGTTTCTTTTTACATTGTGATTATTAACTGAATCCGATTCTCCACTAACGTCCTGGGATAATCCCATCGATTTCAGCGTTATATGCGAATAATACTTAATATTATCATCCTGCCATTGTTCAGTAAATTTCTGTAAAATATCAAGCCCGTGTTTGATTTGATCGAAAATGGGAGCTGAATAAGTCCAGTTTTGAAGTTGTGCTGGCGCTTTACCGCAAAATTCTAAAAGCGGATAATTTATTTTTCTTTGGTCCCAGAGCTCTCGCCCTGTTTGAATCGCTGCATTGCGCGCTTGCAATAATTGCGATTCGACAGAAAAAAGGACAGAAAGGGAATGAAAATTAATAAGATTATGAGGTTGTTGCAGAAGGTGATGATCCCGTAATGTTTCAATAATCACCGAAACGGGTGATTGGTTCCATGGTGATCGTGTGGGAAAGCTTGATAATGGATAATTATACCAAGCGGCAGCCCTCAATGCGGAAAAAGTTCGGTTGGAATTATATTCTCTAACATCAAATAACTCAAGATCTGAGCCAATATCAGATGCAGCAAATAATGGCTTTCTGGTGGCGATACTCCGAAAGGCACGAACCTGATCTCTTAAATTATCCTGCTTTCCGGTTTCATTATACCAGTCCTGCCAATAATATGAAGGCGCAAGTTCAATTCTAAACCAATTTTCATCAATGTTTTGATCCATAAGAATAACGGGGAAACCGAGACGGTTGGCCCGGATGCATATATGTAAGAATTCCGGGACGGCTTTCTTAGCCTGTTCAGCTGATTCATAGGGCAATGAATGATGGTTGAAAATAAGCTCACTCATAGTAATTTATCAAGTTGGTTGTCCCATTCGTCAAAAAAGCCTTTAGGCCAGTGGTCAATACGGCCAAGGTTATCGATTGCTGGATACTGAACAATAGAAGAATGAGAAGCGTTTTCCTGATCGCGATCCAGGTAAAAAAGACGCACGATATCGGGCTGTATATTTTTCTGTTTTATTGCAACGCGAACGCCATTCAAAAAATGATCAGAATGAGATTCAACTATTAATTGTACCCCGTGATTAGCGGCCAGCGCGCAAAGCCGTCCCATGAGAGATTGACCAGCCGGGTGCAAATGCGACTCCGGGTTTTCAAATATAAGTAGGTCTCCAGCCTTAGCTCGAAGAATAGCTGTAACAACGGGTAATACAAAACTTAGACCAAATCCGACATTTTGCGGCTTAAATTCAGCTGTAAGATCTTTCCCTTGTAAAAAGGCATATCCTAATGTTGCCGAATTAAGTTGAGGCGTTTTAGCCGCATGGATTCGTACGCTGGGTGTTATTTCCGACATCCATGCATTGAGATTCTCTAAAAAATTATCGGAACTCGCCTTTAGATGTTGAAGCTGAGGCAAAGCAAGATTTTTTAGAGAATTTTCTGCAATAAAATGAACCGTATATTCTCCACGGTTTCCTAATGAATTCAAATCTCTTACATGATAATCTGAAAGTTCGTAAACGCTTTGGGGACCAATTCGATCTGCGGAAAGATATTGAAAGTTGCTGTTGAAAAGACTTTTTAGTTTAAAATTATCGATATGAAGCTGTCTCAAGTGAGGCTGCAAATCGGATTGCTGAGCATATTCGAATGAGAATTTCACAGGTTCCTGATTAACCCATTTAATTAGAAATTCAAAAGAGTTGGTATCTGCTTGGGCTGAAAGAACATCCTGTCCAACCCCAATCGAAAGATAATCTCCTTTTAACAAAAGCCCCTTTTGACCTAAAGTATTTCGCTCGTAAGATTGCCTTAAGAGCAATAATGTTTGTATCAGTGATGACTTTCCCATCCCATTCAACCCAGTGAACAGATTCAGGCTAGATAATGGGAAACTGGCATCAAGAAGAGTCTTGAATCGCTGAATCCGAATAAATTCAATCATTGATTACCTCTTGTATAATTTTAGCAATACTATCAGTTCTTATTCGAACATGCTCTCGCTTTTGTGTTGCATAAGTAATAGCACGATAAAAATCCTGATCCGGTTTTGTTATCGCTTGCAGTTTCTCAATCACTAATTGTTTTTTATCAACTAATAATGCCGATTGACTCTCTGTTATTCGAGCTAGGCTTACTGTCCAGACTTCAAATAGAGTGGTATTCTTTCTCTTACCGCGCTCGTTGACTTCGCCGGTTCGCTTTTCAAAAGCATCTTCACCGAAAATTTGGTAACAAAGAGAAATTGAGCGACGAAAAGACTTTTCCAATTCTTTGAGCTCTGGTTCCGAAAAATACTTCAATGCATCCATGCTTTCATCCATAAATTCAGCGATATTCTTGGAGCTCTTGAAATAATCCTGAGTGAAAAAGGCGATGAACCTAAGGACGAGTTCCTGGTCAAGCATACGTTTTGATTGGTCACCCATCGTACGTACCAAGTTTTCATCTTCCGACAGGTTTTGAAGATATTCTCGCACACGTGGATTTGCCAAGGCATTACGAATTTCCTGACTATTAAGAACCAACCCGCCGGTATTGATCCGTCTAAAAACACTATATTTCACCTCATCAGGAGTACCAGGCATTATTTGGAAGAGAGTAATGGGGCATTCGTCAATACGCCGCTGGTATTGACGTGGCAAGTCGTCGTATGTCTTCCCATTGAAATCTTTAAGATATTCCAAATCATTTAGGCGAAGTATTTTCTGTTGGTCTTTTTCAACAACGAATTTACGAATAGATGACAACCTTTGAAGGCCATCAACAATCAGCCATTTATCATCATTTGTTGCATCAAAATAAAATGCAGGAAGGGGAAAACGAATAAGGATTGATTCTATCAACCGTGACATTTTAGAGGATGTCCACAAATCGGCATGTCTCTGAAAATCGGTATTCATATCAATTTCATTATTATTCAATCGATCGATTAAATTACGAAGGACGTCCTGTTTGGGCTGGATTTGAATTTTAGTCGGGTCAAAAGGTTTGACCATAACCGGGTCGCAGGTTTCGCCAGTCTGACCGGGAATGGGAATATCCTCACCATTTTCGAGTTCTGGTCTATTGGCTTCGTTCATTATTTTACCCTCGTTTCATTTTTGAGCTCTTGACCAAGTCTTGTTAAAATAATATCAGTTGAGATATTCTATCAAGAAAAGCTCGTTTTGGCATACAGGAATTCGCTAATCTTGAGTTCACAAGATTTTGCAGACTGCTTTCTTTTGCAGCTCCAAATGGGTTTTCCTAAATAGGGCTGACAGCTGTTCAACGTTCATTTGATGCCATTCTTCTTCCCCTTAGCCTTCGAAACGATAGGCGTTTGAATTCATTTGATTCTCTGAATAAAGGCAATGCCTTTTGCTGTCAGCTTATATTTTTGCAAACGGCTATTGGGTTTGTCGGGGACCGTCATTTCAATGAGTCCCTGATTGATTGCAGGTTGCTGATACTTTTTCCTGAAATTCTTTTCGTCTTTAAGTTTGAGCTTTTTTTGAATCTGCTGCCGTGTCATGGTCCCGGACAGAGCAAAAAGAAGCTTTTTGACTTCGGGTGTGACTTCGGGTGTGACTTCGGGGGCAGGGAGTTGATTCATCGTGTCCAGAATAATTCTGAGAATGAATTCGATGAAAACGGAAGATTCCGCATTCTGTGTGCTTTTATTCAAGGCCTCGTAGTATTGAGTCTGATGTTTATGGATTATGCTTTCTACAGGCAGGTTGGCAAAAAGCGGGTTCCATTCCGATAGTATGAGGGATTGCCAAAGCCGTCCCATGCGTCCGTTGCCATCCTGAAAGGGGTGGATAAATTCAAACTCGTAATGAAAGACGGAACTTTTGACCAGCGGATGAGTATCGGTTTTTTTGAACCATTCGAACAAATTATCCATCAGCGTTTGTACCCTGCTCGCGGGTGGGGCCATGTGGATAACAGTCTTACCGGAAACTACACCCACTCCCCGAGCGCGAAAGCACCCGGGGGTATCTACAAGACCAGCCATGAGAATACCGTGTGCTGTGAGCATGTCTTTTTGGGATGCTGCTTTCCATTTGTGAAATTCGTCGTATGCTTTTATAGCGTTCCGCACCTCCTGAATCTCGCGTGGTGGGGCTATTACATGTTTTCCTTCAAGGATTGCGGTAATTTGCTCTTCTGAAAGGGTGTTTCCCTCGATGGCCAGAGACCCTTGGATGGTTTTTATACGGTTTATTCTACGTAACGTGATGTTCTTTTCAAGGGCAGCGAGGACAGAGAGCTGCCCGAGCTTATTGGATATTTCCGCAACAAGGGAGAGTACCTGCGAAGTAATTTTAAACGGGGGAGTGTATTCTTTATTCATTTGTTATTTTCATTATTATAATTTAATTTTAGATTTGTTCGCGAACACATTATCAAAGACCGGAAAAGATCCCATTTTATAAGCGTAATTGTATATACGGTGGGTATTGATATATATTAATTCCTGTTGAAATTAGAATATGATGAATTTAACCTCATTCCATTTTAATGCCAGGGTTTTACTTTTCTTTGCCGTATTATTCGCTTCAGCCACCATGCTTTTCCCCTTTCCCGTCACCATAACCATTCACCCTGATCAGGATCGGGCGCCCATAAGCCCATATATATACGGCACCAACCAGCCTCTATCTGGTGAGGAAAACTGGACAGCCTATCGCCAAGGCGGCAACCGTTTGACAGGGTACAACTGGGAAAACAACGCCTCCACTGCTGGAACGGATTGGAACAACAACAGCGACAATTATATGACGTGGACCCGGGGGATCAGTGGAGTTGCGGAAAACGCACCTGGGATTGCAATCACATCGTTTCACGACTCCAACTTGATTAAAAACGCTTACAGTCTGATCACCCTGCAGATGGCAGGTTACGTGGCCAAAGACAAAAACGGTGTTGTTGGGGAAAGTGAAACTGCACCTTCAAATCGATGGGTAGCAGTTAAAAACATCAAGGGCAGCGCGTTCCTGACAAATCCGAGCCTGACCGACAGCGCGGTTTATATGGACGAACTCACGCACTTTCTGGTAAACCGGTATGGTGGCGCGGCTGCACCCAATGGAATCAAAGGGTATTCCCTTGACAATGAACCTGCCCTATGGCCATCCACCCATCCTCGCATCCATCCTGACAAGCCTTCCTGCACGGAACTTCTGACTAAAAGTATCGGCCTTTCAATTGCCATAAGGGGAGAGGACCCTGATGCGGAAATCTTCGGGCCAGTGGCTTATGGATTTGCCGAATACATGGATTTCCAGGGAGCATCGGACTGGAATTCCGTTAAAGGGAATACTGGCTGGTTTTTATCTTACTATCTTGACCGAATGAAAAAGGCCTCGGATTCCATCGGCTCCCTTCTTCTTAATGTCCTGGATGTTCACTGGTATTCCGAGGCCAGAGGTAATGGAGAGCGCATTGTCCAGGCAGGAAATCCGGCAAACAGGGACAATGCAATGGCACGTATACAGGCGCCCCGCACCCTTTGGGACTCAAGTTACGTGGAAGAGAGCTGGATAGGCGAGTGGAACAGTCCGGTTGCACTCATTCCGCATATGCAGGCATCTATCAATCGTTATTTTCCAGGAACGGGAATAGCCTTTACTGAATACAACTATGGCGGCGAAAACCACGTGTCAGGCGGACTTGCCATGGCGGATGTACTTGGGATTTTCGGGAAATACGGTGTTTACTTCGCCTCATGGTGGCAGATGGAAAGCATCAGCAATTATGTTTCAGCAGCTCTCAAGCTCTTTCGCAATTATGACGGCAACCGGTCAACATTCGGTGACATTCATGTGCAGGCTGCAACAGACGACGATTCATTGAGTTCAGTATATGCTTCGGTTGTTTCCGGCAATGGGAATGTTTTACATCTTGTGGTAATGAATAAGAATTTCGATGATACTTTGCGAGGTTCGTTTTCAATTTCCGGCAATCGTGATTATACATCCGGCAATGTGTGGGGCTTCGGCCCTTCATTTCCTACATTAACAGAGTTGCCCTCAGTGGCCGGCATCAGCGGGAACACCTTCACCTACAATATCCCACCGCTTTTTGCCGTGCATATCGTACTTTCCGATAACGGTTCAGGGACGGAAATGGCCGGTGGAACCATCAAAGCCTTTATTCTTGAGGTCTGTCCGCAACCATTCAAGACTTCCGGCACAATTAAGTTTCAGACAGAGACTGGGGTCTTTTCCAGGCTTTACATTCTGGATTGTAGTGGAAAGGTGGTGCGTGATTTCGGGCGCGTGATTGGTAATGGGCGCGTGACCTGGAACGGAAAAAATGAACACGGAAAAGAAGCCTCTGGAATATACTTCGCAGTCCTGAAGAGCGGGCAACATACGTTGCAAAAGAGATTTGCCTTAATCAGGTAAAGATTCGCAGGCAGCCGGAAATTTTTACTGGTTTATCCTGGCTTTTGCCTGCATGGCTTCGTCAGAATAGGGATATTTGGCTATCAGATCATTCCAGGCCTTTTTCATGTTCTCTTTGTCATTTAGCTTCTGATAACACAAACCGGCCTTGAAAACCGCAGAGGGGATAAGAGGACTGTTAGGATAATTTTTTGACATATCTTTGTATTTTGCTACTGCTTCCTTATATTGCTTTTTAACGAAGAATATCTCGGCTATCCAATATTCACAGTCAGCAGCAGCGGGATCAGACGGAAACTTGGCAACAATCTCCTCGAATTCCTTTTGCGCACGGTCATAATCCTTTGCGTTCATGTCGCGTTTTGCAATCTGTAATAACTTCTGCACATCGAGCTTATCTTCAGTCATGACAGAGTCACCGGCTGTTGTGTCTCCGGGTGTGCGCCCGGCGTTTTTGATCACATATTTACGCTCCGAAAGTTTTTCAGTTGTCTTACTTAGTTTCTGAAGGTCATTCTTGGATTCCTCCATCTGGCCTGAAATGAGGTTAAGGTTATGACTCATATCAGTGAACAGCTGGCTCAAATCAGCTTTCATGAGTTTTAACTGCTGCTCATTTTCCTTTTTCATGTTGTCCATCTGCATCTTGAGTTTCTGCATATCATCGCGCATTGCACTTAATTCCTGCTGCTCACGCTCCCACTCATCTTTTTTAACAATGGCTATTGTGCTGCCGCAGTTGTTTAGGAAAAGGAATGATGCGAAGAGGATAGGAATAAACTTTTTTTTCATTTGTGCACCTCAAAGTGGACGCGCCTGTTTTTAGAAAAGGCTTCCTCGGTATGGCCGGGTACAGCCGGTCGTTCCTCACCGTAGGATATGATTTTCATGCGGCCCTCATTGATTCCAGATTTGGAAAGATAGTTCCGCACACCCTCAGCCCTTTTTTCTCCAAGCGCGAGATTATATTCATCAGAGCCACGCTCGTCGCAATGGCCCTCTATTGTAATTTTAAAGTCTTTATTCGCATTCATGGCCTTTACGATCCCTGAAAGAATATCAAGGTTGCTGTTTTGCAACGCGTAAAGATTGAATTCATAGTATATGTCTTGAAATACTTTCTTTTGCGCATCATCGGGGCTTTCCCAGTCAATGCTGTTGTTTTCTGCTGCAGGTTTTTCTTCCGCAACAACAACATCGGAAACAACCTGGGGGCCATTGCCCGAAGCCTGTTTTCCTTCACCCTGATTATTTCGATCAACCTTTTTGATTGCCGGCGTGCACTCAAACAAAAAGGAAAACATAATTATTGAAGCAAATGAAACAGTGGTCTTTATTGTCATGTCAATATCCTGACCATGAAGGTGAATATAGGTCACCGGTAAATGAAATCCGGGTCTGTTCGCTTCCATCTTCATTCATAAGATACAAATCGCTTCCTCCGCTGCGTGTGGATGAGAAAACAATGAGCCTACCATCCGGAGAAAAGCTCGGCTGCTCGTTGCGCCCATTTTTCTCCGTCAATTTCTTTACGTCCGAACCATCAGGGTTGATGGTGTAAATATTGAAACCATTCTCTTCCAGTGATTCATAAGCGATTTTATCACCACGGGGCGACCAGCATGGGGCGTCATTGTATTTACCTTCAAATGTCAAACGCCGTTGATTTGTGCCTTCGTTGTCCATTATAAAGATCTGCGGATTGCCCATACGGTCGGATGTAAAAGCAATCTCGTAGCCATTCGGTGAAAAGCATGGTGACGACTCGATGCTGTTCCTGAAGGTAAGCTGTTTCATGTTATTGCCGTCGTTATCCATGACATAAATCTGACAATCACTGTGGACTGATGATGCAAGAACGATCTTGTCTTCAATGCCGTTCCATGAAGGTGAAAAGTTAAGCCTGTTATTGGCAGTCAGCCGGTCGGTCTTTCCAGTGTAAATCCATGTCACGTAAATGGCCGGCGTTTCCTGTCTGTACGAGGTATAAATGATCCCCTTATTGTCCGGTGACCAAGCGGGGGTCAAGTTAAGCCGGTTGTTGTTCGTGATTTTAGTCAGGTTGTGGCCGTCATAATCGAGTATCACAATCTCCTTTGCCTGTCCCTTCTTTTGTGTGCACACAATACGGGTTGCTGCAATGCCTTTTTCCCCGAAAAGTCTGAAGACCGCTTCATCTGAAAAAAGATGCGCCGCACGCCTTAGATTGCTTTCGGTTACAGAGTATTGCCTGTTTGATATCTGGCTCATGGAAATCGCGTCATTAAGCGCACAATCAAGCATGATCTTATCGCCTGATTTTCCATATCCACCGTTAATAAATACACTGATGTTGTTTGCACGGAAAAAAGCAGTATCAGGAGAGCTTATTTCGAAAACATTAAAGCGTCCGGAGAATTTAAGGTCGCTTCGTATTACGGCAGCAGGGTTTTCTGATGTTTTGGCCGGACCTGATGCATCTGTTTGTCTGAAATCAAGTACTGCAATATTGAGTTTGTGAATTCCTTCGGCAGTGCTTTCTATAAAAAGTTCTTCTCCCTGGATAATAGAGAAAACTAAGAAAAGGATAAATAAATTCAATAAACGCATATTTACTGTAGTCTTCTTAATACGAGTCTGTATGTTATGGTAAGGCTTTCAAAATTACCCGGCACCGGAGGAATTCTCGCTTTTTCAATTGCCCGCATGGCAAGTTTATCGAGCAGGCTGTTCCATGATGATTCAAGAATCTGCAGGTTTGAAACTTTCCCGTTCTTTTCAATGTCAAATTTCACGACCACAACAAGCTGGTTCTCGCTGCCCAAAAGTTCCTGTGGTGCCTGACGCCAGTTCTGTTCAACCGCATTTCTTATCTGGGCCCCATAATAACTGAATGGAAAATCAGGGCTGCCAATGGTCATTTCACTTGAAACAGGAGTATCGCCCTCTTTGCCGTCGTCTTTTGCCTGTTCGTTTGTTGTTTCTTCAGCAGGTGGGGAAGGTTTTTCCTCTTCCTTTACAGGCTCTTTATTAGCGATTTCTTTTTTAGTTGAAATGGCTTTTTCAATGGGCTTTGTTGTTTTTGCAGCAGGGGCTTTTTCTTTTATTATCGGCGCAGCAGGGCGTGTCCGTGAAACAGGCGGTTTCCATCTTTGACGGGCATCAACCATGTCAAAGAAATAGTTTTGAGGGACTTTTTGTGGACTTAAGCTTAAGTTGCTTAATAAAGGAATAATAACGAAAAGTGTGACATGGATTATAATTGAAACAATAACAAGTTTTCTAAAACCCGTGCTATGGTCTTCTGATGATTCAAACTTCCAGAGGTCTTTTTTTGGATCCATATATCACATCTTGAGTGATTGGATGGCGTCGTTACTTTCAGCAGGGTCAGTTAAGAAACCCAGTTTTTCCACACCGCAGTCTTTGAGTACGCCTATTACCTGCATTACTATGCCGTAAGGTACACGTTTGTCTGCATTAACAACAACCGGTTTGTTTCCTGAAAGGGAATACATGTCCCGAAACTCGGTCTTGAATTTTGCAAGCGGGACAAGGCTTTTTTCACCGTCGTTTTCAACATATATTGTGCGGTCTTTTAAAACATGAATGGTAATTGTATGAATTGTTTCAAGGCTGCTTGCATTGAGTTTCGGAAGGTCAACCTTTATGCCCTGGGTCAAGAGCGGTGCTGTTATCATGAATATAATAAGAAGCGCAAATGTAACATCAACCAGATTGGTAAGGTTCATTTCCGCAATAAGTACCCTGCGGTTTCGCCTCATTTTTGTTTGTCCTGAGTTTTCCTGTAGATCAGATCAAAGAAGTGTATCTTGATTTTATTGGTTAAAAGCGCTGAAAAATTATATGCATCGTCTTCGAGGTTTTTGTTGCGATTTGCGAATATATTATACCCAATTACACCAGGAATGGCCACAGCTATGCCCCATATAGTTGTTATAAGGGCTTCGGCAATGCCTGGCGCAACCACGTTAAGGCTTGCCTGACCCATAGAGCCTATGTCCGAGAAAGCGCGTGTTATGCCCCAAACAGTGCCAAGAAGCCCTAAGAGCGGGCATATTGAACCTGTTATTGCAAGAACGAACCAGGTAGCGGTCCATCTTTGATACTTCTTCGGAAACGGTTTTTTCTATATGATCCTTAATTATGGAAAACTGGCTTTCGATAAATATGCTGCTCATTGTATCTTTTGGATAGGAGAGTATTGATTCAAGCAGGCGGTTGAATTCGCTTATACCGGTGCGACAAATGTTTTCCAGTACTCCTGACATTGATGCATCGTTGTTTAGCTGAATGTCCTGAAGTTTCTCGGCATTATTGAACTGATACAGGAAGGCTTTGTTTTTTGCCCGCTCCCTTCGATACATTCGCACCTTTTGGATTATGACGGCAAGGGCCATGACGGAGAAAACCGTTGTCAGAAAAAGAATGAGCCTTGCAAAAGGGCCGGTCTTGACGAATAGATATATAATTGAACCTGTTTGACTTTGCATAGTGGGTAAAAGATAAGATTATAATGGAAAGTCAGTCAAACTTATACTGCTTCAATTGCGATTCAGACAGTGGGGAGAGGTTTTTGCCTTGTGCGGATAATATAGGTTGCATTAACTGGCAAAAAATTGGTTAGCTGAGGTTCCACAATAAGCGAGTCATGAACAAATTGGCCAGTCAGGATATGTCAATACATCTGAAGCTACAAACGATCTTACCAGCCAGGAATAAAATCCCACTGCAACAAAGTGCGGATTCTCTGGAACGAATTATTGAATAGACGTGCGGTGTTTCTCATTTGCCGCTGAATCATGTCGGGCGTGGACTACCCATCAGTTCAGGTAGTTCACGGCGCAGACGACGACACTTTTCGCCGATTTTCTTTCGCGCTTCTTCCTTTATCCCGATGGTCAGCAGTTGCATCAACTCCAGAGGAGCAAACAGTCCAAAATAATTTTCTTTGAAGATAATGAAGTGATTAGCCGCTGGCAACAGTTCCCGTCTTATGCTTAAAGGTGTTTTTGCGTTGAACTCCTCCCGTCCTATACGGAAAAGATACAGTTGAAGCAGGTTGTAGGCCAGGAATGTAAAGACGATTTGATTGACAACAAGTGACAGATTGCGGGAAGTAAAACTTGCCAAATCGCTGAAGCACTTTAGCTGCCGGTATCTTTCTTCAATTGATGTACGCAAATGATATCTTCGCCCAGCCACGGGAGGATCGTTTATCTGCTTTGTACTGATCAGTAACCATGTATTTTCGTGTCCATCAGCATAATGCTCCTTATTGGCGATGACAGTCAATGGCACGGTGCAGGTGGACCAACTGGTAAAGTTGCCGATAGCCGCAGCCTCTTTCTTTACAATGACGGTATCGGGCGGTGGAGCCGGTTGTTCTGCTTTATTCTTTTCCAAGGTTTCCTGTCTTTTTTGTTCCCTCTTTCTTATAACCATGGGCTTCAACCGTATCGGACGTGGCGATCTCTTTTCTTCCTTTGGTTCCTCGCAAACAACCCACTTGACATCGGGTCGTTCGAATAACGGCATTGCGTCGGTATATACGTCCATATTTTTGCGTACCGGAATGAGTGTGTCGATAGCATACTCCTTCTTGTTTCGTGAGATTTCCTCCCCATCAAGGAAGCCACGATCAAGAATCAATTCTTTCACAACGCCTTTTCCTACGGCTTTGATAAATTCCCTTAAAAGTTCGTAGAATAATGGGCATTCATGCTCTTCACCAGAGACCACCCTGACGCCCACGAGAAGAAAATATTCCATCTTTGCATTAGTATGCATCAGTGTGACCATTTTATAGCACCGTTTCCACTGACAACGCGCCTTGCGCTCGTCAGACATTTTATGGAAGTCTTCCTGTTTGACAGGGTGGTTGTTTTCATCAAAAAGCAAAAGTTTGGAACCTTCATAATTGGGATTGTCCGGGACAAACAGGTAGGAGGCGTCTCCGATGAAAATACCTTCCTTGTCAAAGGCACGCTGTGAGCGTAAAATACGAGCAATATCGTTGTTAAACCACTGTGTCAATGCTTCCGCACTGGTACCTTTGGCAAGCTTGCGAAGAAAATCCTGATCACAGGGTGTCTCGCGATCATATTCATTCTTATTATTGAACCCCTCGCAGGCCAGTGTGATATCTTTGGTGTCCGGATGGACTACAGGCTGGGCATTCTTTGGAAAAAAGGCATTGAGCATGCCCCCTGTCCGCACCACCATGGGGTAGCCATGAAAACTGTGTACGCCATGTAACCGCATCGTCAACTCGCTGGCAATATAGAGCCACAGGGGAACCTCTTCCTTCTTTCGGGGCGTTGGATAAGTCTGCGCGGCCTGCTCAAGAATCTTTTTGGCTCCAATGTGCTTGAAAAAATCGGTCTCGAAAGCCTCGTTGGCCGCCTCAATATAATCAAACTCTCCCTCTTTCAATGCTTGCAAGACCATGGTTTTGTTTTCTTCGAATACAACCAAATCCATATCAGCCCCTTCCTTTCCGCTTTTTGCGGTTTGTACCGAGCGGTTCTTTTCTTCTTATTAACAATGGATGTCGTGGTTTGAAGCATTTCCTGTAAGCGATCAATGTGTTGCAACGATTGCCGGGCTAGTTTAACCAAAGTAGCCCGGTTTTTACTAAAACGGCGGTAGCTGCGGGCTTGCTGGGCTACTGTCTTTAAACAAATGGCGGAGAGATAAACCATCCTGGTTTTGCCGCTTTGCTTTGTGGACAAGTAGGTAGCGGAATGTCCTTCACCGGTGGCGCACCGGCAGTTAGGTTTGCCACACTTGCGCCGGATGGTAACCAAGGAGCCGCTGCGCAGAGGTCCTTGCTCTTGCAAAATGTCTTGCACATAAGCCAAACGGGATTCCTCGAATTCTCGAATTAATTGCTTGAGGCGGCTTGCATCTGGTTTCATCTGGTATGCTAATATACTATTATACATACCAGACAAGCAAGAAAATATCGCATAAAATGACATCCCTTAAAAATAATCCGCTTTTTGATTAATGGTCAGATGGAAAACTACGTTGGACAGGGACTGATTACAGAGATAAACGGGTGTTTGGGAGTATTGTTACCCCGGTATGGCGTTTTTTACTGTCTGAATCGCAGTGCTTCAAACATCAAATAAGATAAACTACATTCATAAGCATAGATTTTTATGGAAAAGAACCTTAATTAAGGGTATATTTACTATACCATGAGAATGAATTTGACTGTAGATTTAAATGCCCAAAAGATCGCGGACCTCACAGATCAACTGCCTCAAGAGGAGTTCAGCCGGGCGAAGAAACTTATTGACGAACAGGCACGTTTTCGTTTCAAAGATGCTGTGATAGCCGCACGCAAGGAATACAAGCGAAGCGGCATGAAAAGAAAAGACATAATCGATGCATTGGCGGATGTCCGTGGTGAAAGAAAAACTGCGAGGCCATAGACGGCCTCGCAGTTGAATAAATCAAATCATTCTTGTTATTATTTCACAAAAACCATGCTGCCTTTTTTGATTTTGGTTCCTACGTTCAGTCGGTAAAAATAGATACCAGCACCAACAGTCATACCGAGATTGTCCGTACCATCCCAGACAACCTTGCGGATAAGACCCCTGTTACCGATCACACCCTTTTCAAGGATTCGTACCAACTGGCCTTTGATGTTATAAATATTGAGCCCATACCGTTCATCAACTTTCTGATACGGTATGGCGAAGCGGAGGGTTGTTGAAGGATTGAATGGATTGGGATAGTTGTCAACTGTGATGACTTTTATATCATCCGTGGCTGCGGCTTGTTCAATGCCGGTGCATTTCATTGTGTCTATTGCACCATACATGCCGGAAGGCAGAGGGTAGTTAAAATCCCAATAAAAGACGCTGTCAATGCTCTTTACAACAAATGTATCATTTACCCCTTGTTTTGCATTCAGGACAATAGTTGTAACAAGCTGAATCTTGGGGCTTATACTGATATCTATCATACTATCAGGATTCTTCTTAATGATTGTTGTGTCGGAATTATTTATGACAAGATAATTAGTATCAAGTGTTATCCAGCTCTTACAAAGTTTTGTCCAGAAGTTGCTTCTTGAATTATCAGTTAATAGTACCATTCCATCATTGTAAAAGGTCCCAAATACCCTTGTAGCTGCTGATGAAGCGTCAATATCAGGGAAAAAAACTACAGAGCCGGTAAATTTATTTGTTACCTGAAGTTTGGAAATTGAGTCAACTGAATTTATAGGATACAACCACAATTTTCCTTGATCACCAGCTTTAGTGGCATTAAACGCAATTGTTGGGTAAAGCTGAATTTCAACAAGAGTATCAACTGCATGATTATTGTAGGTAATAAGCAGGTTATAAGGATCTCTTGGAGACGTTGGATTTGACTCATGAATGATCTTTTTTATTTCTATTGAAAAAACAATACTATCTCGTCCAACAATTGCATGCGTCGCTGTATAAGAATATGAGTGCATGAGCGAATCATTTGCATAGTCATAAATTCTAACAGAATCAGTGCAGTTCAGATACTCCGGATGGTCATCAATTCTGACTTTATCAATTTTCGAAAGAGGGCAGAAACGATATTCTTTTGCGCCTGCGATTGGCTCCCATGTGGTGTCGGAAGAATAGCATTCGTTATTATATTTAATAACACGGCGTGCCTGCACCCAGCGTTTTTCCAATTGATCGAATCCTGTATTGATTTTTCTTAACAAAGTATATGGCGTATTGTTCATAGTAAGTATAAGTGTATCGCTCAAATTAAAATTAGGATTGGGCCTTGAAACAGTATATGTCCCGAATATTGGGCCGCCTTTGATATTTGTTATTTCGCCGCTATTTGAATTTCCAGGTAATGAATCATAATAATAGGTATGGTTATCAATTATGCACGTGCCACCATCAGTGAATGTATAAGGAATTGTTTCTGTGGCTGCATCAACCCAGGTTGAAAGTATGCTCCAATGACCATGCGCTTTCATATTTATATCGCTTCGCGGCCAAGGATGACAGATTTCACCAGGTATACCGCCGTATTTGAATGTCATCATATAATTTGTTTCTGACCAGTGGGTGTCTCTAATAACAAATGGATCATTCAGAGCGTCCTTGAAATTTCTTGAGCGTATCAGCATGCTTGTGTTTCCGTTAATCCCATCAAGACCAGGATAATCATCGTCGTTATTGGCAAGATTCATCTTGAACCTTCCCATGGGCATTTTATCTTCACCGTAGAAACCGGTTGCTTTCAGTTCTTTCCATAAATCTGTTGTAAATGGAAACTTGAATTCATATTGAAAAACCGTCCGACCCCACTCGTCAACCCCGCGTTTCTGAGCAGCAGCCTCAATTCCATATACATTTGAACCGCCTATCCTGGTTGAACTACCAGCAAGGAAATTTGTTGCTTCATCGCCACGGTTGTAATTGTTGAGAAGTGTGCCGCGTATAAACCCAGCCAGATATTGCTCTGTGTTGGCGCGTTTAAACAAATGTATAAGGCAATTCTGGGCATCATAGGGAAAAGAATTGATTGTTGCGTTATTCGACCAATATTGGCGAAAAATATTTTTTGACCAGTTACCGTTAGCAAATTCACCCCAATCATAAGGATCAATTGCCAGTTCAACTCCGTCCTGCGCATTCCATCCTTTAAGACCGTCAACATCAAGGATATCATCATGTACTTCACAGCTTAGATATAAAGCATTCCTATTATAGCAAAAACGCCATATTGCATGAAGATCCTGTGGTCCACGGAATTTAGGGTTGTCTCCGTATGCTTGTGTACCAGCATCCTGCCATGAATTAATAATAAGTGTATCAGCAGCATACCAGATATTATCCTCAAGGACACCATCGATTACCGGATCCAAACCTTCCTTGGTTTGCCGAACAGTATAAGTTTTTGTACCATGGCAGTATCCTGAATACTCGTCTACCATTCCTGGTGTGGCAATGAGGTCCATTGCATTGGGATAGGTTGCCGGATCGAGCCAGGGTGTTTCTGATTGGGATTGGGAAAAAATTAAACATGCGCTAAGTGCAATTAACAATTGAATCAGATAAAACATACGACCTCCTCTTTTGAATTTTTTGTGGTTAAGGACATTTCTATCATTGCAAAGTTTACTTTGCAAGTATTGTACCAATATGTAAACAAAACTTGCAACGCATAGACAAACCGGATGTTAGGAAAAATAATAGTTGCTGCTTAGTGTCTTGTAACTAGCAGTATTGCCAGGAAAATTGGCAACATATTGCAAGGAAAGTTGGCGATCGGATTTATGGCTGAGTTTGACAATGGATAAATTGATTTTATGAGTATTAGAAATACGGGTGACCCATCCCCCTTTCCAATGCCATTGACTTAAGGTTGACTGATGCTAAATAGCTTACTCAACTTTCTTTTTTGCTATTTTTGTCCGGCGGCACTGAGGCCGCCGGCTATTCAATTAAATTTATGTTTTTGTGCGAGGCCAGAGACGGCCTCGCATTTAGCTACCATTGTTTTCCTTTTTTCCACCGAGCCGTCTCTGGCTCGGTGTGATTAATGAACCAAAAATATGATTAGCCGGCGGCCTCAGTGCCGCCGGACAAATTAAGGGAAGGCAGAAAAGCGTTAAAATGTCACATGTCAATTTTAAGTCAACAGTATTAATCCCCCCTTCCCTACAAGTAAGGAAGTGGGTTGATACGTTTTGTTCCCCTCCCTACTCGTAGGGAGGGGAAAGAAGGGGTGGGTAACCCGTAAACAACCCAAACTCTTCAACCATTAAGCATCCGTCAACTTTATGCCAACGGCATTTGAGGGGACTCTGGAGTTAAAATGACTTTTATTATTTTCCATTTATACCAAACATCTCCCGAAATCGGGAGATGTTTGGGGATGCGGGGCAAGAGAAAAAATCACTTCACAAAAACCATGCTGCCTTTTTTGATTTTGGCTCCTACATTCAGTCTGTAATAATAAATACCTGCACTAACAGTCTTACCAAGATTATTCGTGCCATCCCAGACAACCTTGCGTATAAGGCCTCGATCACCAACCAAGCCACTTTCAAGAATACGAACCAGTTGTCCATTGATATCATAAATATTGAGTGTATAATGTTCATTGACCTGCTGAGAAGGCACGGAAAAACGGATGGCTGTTGCAGGGTTGAATGGGTTTGGATAATTGTCAATTGCAATAATTTTTATATCTGTTGCGGCTGCGGTTTTTTCCATTCCAGTATTGTTAAATGGCCAGGGAGGGGTGTTTTCAATAGCCTCACCACCGTATCTGAATGTCATCATATATCGTGTGTCTGACCAATGAGCGGAATATTGCACAAACGGGTCGTCTTGGGTCTTGAAATTCCTTGAGCGGGTAAGAGAAGACGAGTTGCCGATGTCTCCATCAGGTCCTGGAAAATCATCATCATTATTGGAGAAATTCATTTTGAATATAGTTCCTCCTGAAGGCATACCATTTTGATTGTATGTACCTTTTAATTCTTTCCAAAGATCCGTTGAAAAGGGAAACTTGAATTCGTATTGAAAGACAGTGCGGCCCCAATAATCCGTTCCACGCTTTTGTGCTGCGAACTCAATACCATAAAGGTTATCATTGCCAAGTGTAAAATTAGTTCCTTCGTCACCTTGATCCTGGTTTGTTAGAAGTGTGCCGCGTATTAACCCTGTCAAGTATTGTTCTGTGTTTGCACGTTTATATAAATGAATAAAGCAATTCTGAGCGTCGCCTGGATAGGGAATGGGTGTGCCGTTATTGGACCAATAGCGGCGGAAATCATCCTTTGGCCAACCACCGGTTGGATTAGTGGAGCCTTGGTAATAACCCCAATCCCCTGGATCAATTGCCAGCTCAACACCATCCTGTGCATACCAACTGTTAAGACTATCAACATCCCATAAGTCATCGTATGTTTCACAGCTAACATATAGAGCATTCTGGTTGTAGCAAAAGCGCCAGATTGCATGCAGATCCTGAGGACCGTGGAATCTCGGATTTTCTCCAAGTGCCTGAGTGCCTGCATCCTGCCAGGCATTAATAAGAAGCGTATCAGCAAAACGCCAGATACTGTCCTCGAGAATACCGTCTATTATGGGGTCTGAACCATTTTTAGTTTGGCGAACAGTGTAAGTCTTCCTGCCATGACAGCGATCATCATATTCCGCTTTCATGGCATCAGTTGCAATGCTGTCCATTGCCTGCGGCATATAGGTTGCCGGATTGAGCCAGGGTGTTGCATATTGAGAGAAAATCAACGTTGTACTTAGTGCAATCAGTAGTGGAATCAGGGAAAACATACAAACCTCCTCTTAAAGTTTTGTGATAAAGGCTATTTATTTTAACACAATGCATATCTGCAAGCATTATGCCAGCTTATTTAAAAACCATGCAATAGAAAGACAAATCAGGGGTTATGAAAATTTGTGATGGTTAATATGTGCGGTCTAAAGGGTTTTATTGCCATGAAAGCTGTCAAAAGAATGCAAAGTGAGTTGGCAGATTGACCTTTATATAATACTCTCAGATCAATATGTCATATCCAATTGCGGAACCTTATTTAGACTGATGATTTTCAGGCCAGCCTTGTTGTTAAAACCCAGCCTGTCAAACTTCAAGTTTATGGCGGAATTTGCGACAATATAAAGCCTGCGTCCATTCTCCCTGACAACACGCCACAGATACGACAGGATACCGAAACTATAACTGTTAATATAGGTCACATCACGTAAATCAAGTATGAGTTGCAAAGATTTTGTTTTTAAGAAGGCATTCTCTACAATACCAATGAGGCTGTCCGCAGAATCCCCGATCATCTCACCAACAACATTAATTGTATAATTGCCGTCTTTTTCATTGGAGCCTACTGTAATGAAACTATTTTCTGAAAGAGCTTGTACCATTTTATTTCCCTTCATAAAGAACATAAATTTATACGCAATAATCCTACCATCTGCGTTTAAAGCATTCTAACAGCTTACCGGAAT
Organism: uncultured Fibrobacterota bacterium; assembly: GCA_963831235.1. Taxonomy (GTDB): domain Bacteria; phylum Fibrobacterota; class OXYB2-FULL-49-7; order OXYB2-FULL-49-7; family JAEUSG01; genus CAWHPS01. Next base: position 36,176 of record CAWHPS010000027.1, on the reverse strand, counting down.
GGGTGTTGAAGGGTTTTTGGGGAAGTCTTCTTCTCGTTAACAAGAGTCATGATTTCGGAAATGCATAAAATGGATTCTTATTTTTGTAGATAATTTTAGGTTTCTTAAAGACTTTAGGAATATTTTCAGTGAACTTAGGGTTTTGCATGAAAAACATCATGGTATGCGGATTGCTTTCTATAATAATGTAATGGAAAATAATGGCCCCATTTCACGTTGAAATAATTTTGTTCGAGAACCGAAGAACAGAAAATTCAGCGGGTCGGTCTTACTTAAGCCGATGATGGGGCTTTTAAATAAAAAGCCGCGGTTGGAAGAGGTGGAAAATGGTGAAACCAGTTATTACACAAGTTTTTCGGAGACAAAAACCCGTCCAATAAGACGGACAAAGTGTTTTCGGAGTTGTTTCTGATATTGATGTAGCCATAATTAGCTATTAACCAACCGCGGCCCTTTAATTAAGAAGCAAAAAGGAAAATGAATTTTAAGAAGACCCTCTGATATTCTTAGAATCATTTATGAACCGATGATTCAGGGAGGTGGTTCTGTTTGGGAGGCGTGCATAACAAAAGGATACAATTACGCGGAAAAAAAATACGGAAAATATATTATTGAAGAATACGCGGATTCTTACTGGAATTGCAATTTCATCCGGCGTTTCTTCAGGCAGGGCCCGTATCGAACAATGCGGTCCTGGAATTGAGGAAGAGAAGGGAATTGTTTCGGATACGGAAATAAAGGAGGAGATTGCACGTATCAGGCAGGCATTTCAGCTGCTTTTAGTGGTAATAGAATATACAGAGAGATTTTTAAAGGACAGCCTTTCAGGGGATCATTTGGATCTTTTTGCCATGCAAAAAGTCCTCCTTGAAGAAGCATCTTTCAGGGATCGAATATTTTCCGCCATAAGGGATCGGAGCCTCCGGGCGCCTCAGGCGGTTCGTCAGGTTGTTGAAGAATACAAAAAGCGTTTTGCGATAAGTGAACATGACCCTGTACGAGACAGGGTTTTAGACCTTGAGGATCTTCGTATCGGATTGATAGATGCGCTGGATCGGCCTAATATCTTTTTCAAGAACGGCAGATTTGTGAAAAAGAAAAAGGGAGGTTTGGCCCGTATTGCGGTGACAAGCGACCTTACAACACGTTTTGTAATTGAACAAAATCTGGTAAATGTGAAAGGGATACTGGCCGAGAATGGAGGAAAAACATCTCATGCAGCCATTCTTTGCAGGGCGCTTGAAATACCCTGTGTAAGCGGTCTTAAAAACATTTTTTCCTTAATAACGGATGGTATGCCTGTAACTGTTAACGGTACCAAGGGCATTGCCACAATTTCCCTGACAGGATCAAAAAACTAATCCGCCTGTCAAGGGCGCGAAATATAATTGCCATGAATGTGAACGAGCTTAATACAGGAAACGGGTACCGCGGCATTAGAATCATGTCTAATCTTAATTTTTCCAAAGACATTATGCGTGTGCAGAATTCCACTGCCGATGGGATTGGACTTTATCGTACTGAATTTGAGTTTATGCTTGCCGGTAGAAGACTTGACGAATCCGAGCAGGCGGAACGCTATTACAAGGTATTTGAGGCCATGGGGGAACTCCCGGTATTCATACGATTGCTTGATATTGAAGAAGATAAAAGTATTCCGGCTTTTGATAAGATGCAAAAGGAAAATAACAGCATGTGTTCTTATGGCGCCTGGTTTTTACTTGAACATCCGGAAGTTTTGCAGGAACAAGCCAGGGCCATGGTATCGGCTTCTCAAAACAATCCGCTTAATGTGGTGTATCCGATGATTATGGATGCAAAACAATTCATCCGTTTGAAGGCCATGTTTTTACAGGCAGTATCTTCAATCAAAACAGGAGTAATTCGACATGGCCCTATGTTGGAACTTCCTTCAGCCTGCCTGGAAGCACGCGCACTGCTTAGGAAAGCTGATTTTGGTTGTATCGGTTCCAATGACCTTATAAAATATCTTTTCGGAATTGATAGGGATGATGATGGCGAGACCATCCCGAACATTTCACATCATCCGATATTACATTCCCTTGTAAAATCCGTTGCCTTGACAGCTAATAATGAAGGACGCCCGCTTTTATTTTGCGGGGAGCTGGCCAAAGACCCGCGTAACCTGGAATGGCTGATAGCTTCCGGTATCAGGAATATCAGTATTATCCCCGCTTCAATACCAAGTATTCGCGCAAAGCTGGAAGAACTGGTTTTGTCGCCAATTGCAAACTAAGCCCATCCCTCAATTACACGCCCCGGTCCCATCAGGCCGTTATATTCAACGGATCAGTGTTATCCGCTTCTGAAAAGCAATACCGTTTCCTGCAACTTTGACAATATAAATCCCGGCTGCGGCAGGTTTGCCTGAAGCTGCCCTGCCATCCCATGACATCATTGCACAGCCGTTGCCAAGGTTTTCTGATTTAAGCGACTTTTCATAAACACGTCGCCCATCAAGGCTGTATATGATGGTATGTATGTCGCCCTTTTCGTGATTTTTCAGGTTATAGGAAATCCGTATGTTCGGATTAAACGGATTAGGATAAATCCGAATAGGATCGCGCGTGTCGGGAAGCTCGGGGATGTTTTCAATCCCGATAGATTTAAGCGAATCAGGTATTGCAAAATAATAAAATGATTTTACCACAGCCCGTCCGGCAAGTGAATAATCAACCTCATGGTGGCTATAATTCATTCCATTCCCGAGAGAGGGGTAAAGTTCGGCTGCCCATGATAAATAAGTGCTGTCATGAAACCTGGAAGCCACCCAGGCCCTTGGATAGGCCATGTTGCTGCCTATTCCATAGGTGGTTTTATCAACTATCTGCTTTACAAGAAGCGCTGAAGAATCATTATCAAGCATGATTGCAATGTCCGTCAGGGCATCGAGCAGTATTCCGCCCATCCAGGCGCCGCTTCCCCCATCAATTCCTCCTCCATTAAGGTTCTCTCTTGTAAATCGAAGGTCATAGGAAATCTGGTTAAGTATGGCAGGGTCAAAATTAAATTTATAGCCTTCCATCAGGGTCAGAAGTATGTTGCCGAGACGCCTGGGAAAACTCAGGAGGTTGTATAAATCCGTGCCTTCATCCATTTTCTGCTGGATCCATTTTACACCCCTCAGTGCCGTTTCGAGTGAACGCTCCTCGCCGGTAAGATAGTAGTTATCAAACAGGCATTGTGTCTTGTGGTGGCTGGTCTGGGTCATTACAACCGGCGATAGCGTGTTGTTACCATCACCGATTTGGTTTGTAACAGGGCAATAACGGCATGCGCCGTCCTTATAGTCACCAGGTTCAAAATGGCACTGGTGAAGATCCTGGACATGGGACGCATGGGCGATCGCATAGTCAAGATACCTGTAGTCCATGGTCCACGCAAAATTCTGAAACATAAGATGCGGAAGATCGTAATAATTTCCGTTCCAGAGAAGAAACTGATCTCCGAATGATGCATGCGGGTTGTCTCCCCAGCCTAAATAATCGTATGCATCCTTGCCTCCAATCAGGGAGTTTGTATTTCCAATGCATACATTGGCGCCGAGCTGCATGGCTTTTTCAGCGCTGCTGATAAGGTTTAGATTTGATGGCATAAAAAGAGATGTGTTTTCCTTTTCAGCCATTGCGCCGAATGCCTTTGCTGTCCTGCAGAACCAGGCAGCGGGTGCAAGAGCGAAAAGGCGGCTGTTCACTCCTGAAAGTTCAGAGCGTATGGTTGAGTCGTCCTTTGTATTGAAGAATGCAAAGCGGATTTCATGTGTTCTTGACATGCCCGCATAAATATCATAATGATCTTCATGCCTGGGTGGGTAAGCAGTGGATCCGTTTCTGAACCTGTGGGAAAAAAGACCGAGGTTAAGAAGACCGTCCCCGCTTGCCTCAACGGATGAAGGATACATCTGCCAGAACCATTTGGCGCTTAAGGCCGCGCCTTTTGTATTGTCGGAAAGACTGATCATGCCAAAGTCAGGACATTTATCCTGCCTTGTGTTTCCACTGTCATTCAGTATGCCACCGTAAGTATAGTGATCAATCTTATCAACCAGCAGCCAGGCCGTATCATTTGTGGAAAGGGCCCCTGTCTTGAAACCTTTGTTTGAACCAAGTGCAAATCGTTTCTCGGACAGTGAAAGTGGAAGTTCCAGATTAAGGCCGTACATTGAAATATAGTTGTCGGTATCAGGATTGCGGTTTTCAAACGAGAACGTTACCTTGACTAATCTAGAATTACGATAAGACGTTATACGGGTTATTATATAATAACTCGCTGTGCCAGAAGCGTTTCTAAGGCGCGCTTCGGCTTTTATGACGCAGGACATGGGACCAAGGCGTTCAATTACGGCTGTTGACGAATCATCATTTGACGCGTAATAACGGACACCTTTTGAAAGGAGGCTGAAACCCCTGTTATGCGATGCTACCACCCTGTGGTTGTCATCAAATGTGCCGAGGCCTGTTTCGTCAATCCATACCTGATCAAACAGGTTGAAGTTCTTTTTCCTGACAATGAAGCGTAATGGTCCTGTTGTAATCTGAATGAAATTTCCTGTATCAACCGCGCTTATGTTGTTTCCGTTTACTGAATGGAGGGCGGGATCCTTAAAGAGAGTGTAAACTTTTGTTTCATTGGCGGCTATATCCGCTTTGAAATCAACATGGAGCCATCGGATGGATTTCTTGTCCTGCCACCATTTTGCGGCAATGCGGAAATCACATGGTATTACATCGCCATCTTCATCCTTAAGTGCGAACTCGGCTGTGTCGGTAACCAGGTTTTCCGGCAGAGGCACGCCGGTCAAAACCGGTTCCGAAATACGGGAAATACCAGCTCGTTCCTTTACATAAAGTTTAACAATTGGTTCACTATATGCCAGTGCAAATAACTGAAACATGCATATAATTGTCAGGATTTTATTTTTCATAGAGGGCCTCCTTTTATGTTTGAAAGCTTTCTAATCTGATATGTTTCATTTAAAAACTGGAAAAATGTGAATAGGTTGATATAGAACAAATTAATTACCTCTAATATATTGTATTACCAATGTGGAATGGAACTTAAAAATGAAACACCTGGAAATTGACATTTGTTAAAACTGGGAATCACTGCGCCTTTTCGCAAGCTTTTACCCTGCCTGGTACACGTTACGTTGACTTTCTGGTGCTGGGTCTGATTGCAATGGGGATCATGATGTCGTGCATGTGGGGAGTAAGTTACGGGATAATTGGAAAAAGGGGTAAGAAACTCCTGCGCAGAATGATTGCAACTCCAATGCTAAAATCACATTTTCTGATTTCCATAATGGCTGTCAGGATAGGAATGAACTTTGTTGAAGGCATCCTTCTTTTTATTTTTGCACACCTGGTTTTTAATATCACAATCCAGGGGAGTCTTTTGGCAACGCTCATACTTTTTATTGCCGGCAACATAATGTTTGCAGGCATCGCGGTACTGGTTTCAAGCACGGACCTCAAACACCGAGATGGGCAACGGGATGATACGCGCTTTTGTAATGCCCATGATGGTACTATCAGGTATCTTCTTCAGTTATCATAATTTTCCGGGATGGATCGTGCCTGTGATACAAAGATTTCCCCTCACGCTTCTCGCCGACAATATGCGAAAAATATTCATTGAGGGTGCTGGCTGCACGGAAATTCTACTGCCTGCAATAATGCTTTCTGCAATCGGTGCAGCTCTCTTTTTAGCAGGGTTTAAGATTTTCAGATGGCATTGATATCTGACTAAGAATACTTATGAATCAATACTAAAATGATAATTCCGAAAACAAAGCCGCGTGATCAGACATACGGTTCCATGGCGCGTCCGAAAGAGCAAGCGCAGTGCGTATCTTGAGTCCACGAACGTAAATTCTATCCAACCGCAACACAGGCCGAAAACTTGGAAATGTACGAGCATGTTTACCGTAAACACTCTGAAAAACCTCTTGCAGGTTCAGCCGTTTTTCAAGTACAGATGAAATACGCCCCCGCCAGTCATTGAAATCACCAGCCACAATCAGAGGCGATTTTATGGGCACTGCATCAAGTATTCGCTCGCATAAACGTTCAACCTGTTTCCGCCTGCCTGATTCAAAAAGGTCAAGCTGCAGGCAGATGGCATGAAGCTCTTCTTTGCGGTCCGGAAAGGCAATGCGTGCATGCAAAAGCCCCCGCTTTTGAAGGCGACTTGTTGAAACATCCAGGTTCTCAACACAGGAAATGGGGTGCTTGCTTAAAATTGCATTGCCATGATGTCCGGCCGTGTAAACTGCGTTCTTCCCATAAGCGCTATGCGGCCATACCTGGTCCGCAATGTATTCAAGCTGTGAAATTTCCTGCCATGCTTCTTTAAACCTGCGGTCGTGCTTCTTATGGCGCCCGAGTACCTCCTGAAGAAACACAAGTTCAGCGTGCGTCTTTTGTATGGCCTGCTTCATTTTTGAGAGAACAAAACGCAGCTTAGTCGTGCTGAATCCCTTATGAATATTGTAAGATAACACATGAATGAGATGGGATTTCATGTTACATCCAATGACGGAATAATAGAAGTATCCGGCCCAAAAGCATACCCAGCCATGATCTCTTTCCAATAACCCTGGACGTTATCTCTTCGGATTGAGTTAAGTCAAGTAAAAACTGGCGTTCGAGCGAAGCCTTTGACTCTTCATGTGTCACCACCAAATCCACCTCGAGATCATGCAGCAGGCTCCGGTGGTTGAGGTTGCTGGATCCCACAATAGCCCAATCGTCAATTTGAACGAGCTTGGCATGAAGGACACTCGGCAGGTATTCAAATATGCGTACGCGTGCGCGCAGGAGCCGTTTAAAAAAAGCCGATGTTACCCAGTGGACAAGCTTGTGATCCGGCCTTCGAGGAACCAGTATCCTTACGTCAACACCTCGCCTTGCGGCAAGGCAGAGGCGGAGCACAAGTCTTCGCGAAGGAATAAAATACGGATTTGTGATCCAGATTCGGGTTTTTGAGAATGAAATACGGTGGAGCAGGTTCCTGAACAGCCACCGCCTGGATTTAAGGCGATCATTAAGTCGCACAAGGCCAGATTGGTTGTCAGGCCGGAAGGCTGAAAGACGTCTATTAAAAAAGCTTCTGCGCCCCCCAAATCTCCAGGATGCTGACCAGGCTTTTTCAAATCCCCAGATAAGTTCAGCCACGGCAGACCCTTCCACGCGTATTCCGGTGTCTCGCCAGCTGCCTCCCCCTTCAGCTTTTTCAAGGTGATCCGCTGATATGTTAAGGCTGCCCACATAAGCGATACACCCGTCGATTATCCATAATTTTCTGTGGTTACGTCGGTTCATGGACACGAGCAAGCGCACAATTCTGTTAAGAGGAGGCACCCGGCTTGTTGCTGTTCTAAGAAAAAACCACGGCATTGGGCGAAAAACCCGCACGTCAACACCGGCATTCAAAAGGCCCGGTATATAACGAGAGGCCCATTCAGCAGCGCCGAATCCGTCAGCTATTACACGAACAATGACTTTTCTTTTTGCGGCCTCTTTCAGCGCCTCCATGAAACGCTGTCCAAGAGCATCATGGTTGAAAATGTAAACCTCAAGGTCAATACTTTCCCTGGCATGCGAAATGTCCTCTAAAACCGCATTATAGAATTCATTAGCACGATGGAAAATATTTTCAGTGTCCCAGGTGGCATTATGTTTCATCTTTATCAATATAAATTACAATATACCTATTGGTAAATACAGTTGGTTTTGTATTAGACTATAAAGGAAATTTAAATTACAAACAATGTTCAAAATCGCAACCTAATCGGTTTATGGTATTTACTATGCCAATAATAGAAAGCCATATACCTTGCACAAAAATGATAACAGGCTCCAGTTACCATGAAACTCCACTTGAAGCATCATTTTTTATCCACGATACCCCATGATGTATTTCTTGTAAATCACAGATTCAGGATATGGCTTGTTTTCAATAGGTCCCTTGACTAAATATTGTCACGCAAAACAAGTGCCAAGTTAAAAGTCATGTTTCTCAAGCAAAACATCAGGAACAAATGCAATAAAATGATGATATTAAGACAGCATTAACGAAATTAAGAACTCAGATGCTATGGAGGGTTAAATTCCCAATAGGTGCCCATTTCTCTATTCTTTTGTAATAATTCAGATGCATTGACATAAACTATAATAATTGTATAGTTAGTGTTAATATATGTGTTTTTGCGGAAAGCAAGACAATGTACGAGTGCCCTAATCAGCACTGCCATGTCCGTCCAAGCAGATTAATTGAACGAACTATATAGTAGAAATTGTTTCTGGTGAGGCCTCACAGTGATATTGCTGAATGTTTTTTGATTAAGCACTTCGCCCGATAATGCACAAGCCGAGACCGTCACAGAATAGGTGCCGGGAACAACCGGGATTCGGGCAATCTGGACTGTCTTTGGGATAAAGAAACATGATCGGGTGTCAGCTTTTTCAAGCTGGCTTGAAAGCACATCTGTTCCTATGTTCAGAAGAAGATTTCCTATGGGTGATCCGGTTTCCATATTCTTTTTCAGTTCCTGAGCGGAAATTGTACGAATCACGGTGCGTATTACTGTGCGTGTTATGGTAGCTGTTTTCGAATCCTCAAGCTGTTTGGCTGCTTGAAGATCAAAATTGTTTATGGTCATTGATGTCGCAGATGCAATATGCGAACCCTGAACAGTAAAATATGCTGTTCGCGAGGAATAAGTTCTAAGCTTGGGCAGTGCTATTTTAATAAACACCGATGTGCCGGCCCTGGTCTTTCCGCCTCGCCCGCCCCCTTCAGGAATCATGGGTGCGGGAAGTGCAAGTGTCTCATCCTCACCCCTGTCGCCGGTGTGGTGCAAAACCAAAAGGCCGCCCATGATCCAATCCCCCCACCATGTTTCCTCCACAAGCGCCGGCCCCTTGCCAGCATATCCAACCACAACGATTTCGGATTCTCCACTAGCAAGTCCTTTTACCTGACCTTCAGGAACAACAGGCTCTATTCTGAGCATTTTGACATCAGCTTCACGGTTGTTTTTCTTTAGCATGTAATATGCATAATCCCCAAGCCCCGAAGGCATTGGCACAGGCTCCTCGTTTGAAGGCCTTTACTGCGTCGAACAGCGATATCATGGCATCATCCGTTGCGCCGCGGCCATCATAGACGATTGAGGTGATATAATGGAACATCGGGTCCGTGAAATAGTGATTATCTTCGGCATTCTTGCGTTCCCACTCATTGAACAATAGTTGGGTTTTCCGTGCTTCAACAAGGGCTTCGTCAGGTTCATTTTGGGAAAGATAGTTCAGCTCGCTGGCCTGGTGAAGGAGAACGAGTTCATAAGGTTTGCTGCGGTATGGGCGGACATTGTCGTTGATCAAAAGCGAGGCTGCTTCATTTGTAGCAGAGCGGGTAAAAAGCTCATCATAGATGTCGGATGCCTTTAAAAGATAAGTCGTACTGGAATCTTTGACACCTGCATAGTGATACAAGAGTCCGATATCCATATAGTAAAGGAAAATGCTGTTATTGCCGTATATGTCAGGTTTCTTTTTTATATCAAGGGCGGCGTTTAAGAAATCACCCTTCTCAGTGACCCTGTCAAACGCCTCCAACCGAAGCACACTCTTGGGGGTGCACGACAAGTTTAATAAAAACCCTAACAATATAATCGCGAGCAACAAAGAATGAAGGGTGCCCGAATCCTTCCGAACGGCATTAATAGCTGACCGTGGCGCGCTCGACATACTTTTTTATTTTCTTTTGGCCAATCCAGACCTTCTGGTTGGATTCAATGTCAACAAGTTCCATGTTGGTCTGATAGAAAATCACGGCTTTTCTGCCTTCCTGGTCCACAATTGTGTTTATGGAACCAATTAACATAAGATCAGCACCTGTTTCCTCGTGCAAAGACTTTCCTGTTTTTGCTGAAGCGTTTTCCTGCTGATCATTCTTTTCTTCACGAAGCTGCTCCCTTTCGCCTTTTGTGGCAACAAAATCAACGCGGGCGGAATTCAAGAGTGCACGTTCAAGGTCTTTTGAAAAAGTCTCGGTATTGATATGTTCATGGCTCATATTTGTGACCTTACCCACAATCACAGTAGGACGTTTAGCCATTTGGTCCCATTTATAGAGCCAGCGTTGAGACAGGCAGTCCTTGATCATTTCCTCTGCCACGAGCCTTGAATCCGTGTCGTTCCAGCGCCCGGTAAGATCGATTGTTGATTCCGTGGAAACCCTTGACACCTTGGTTGAGCATCCGGTTAAGAGACCGAATAAAAGCACAGATGCAAGACTCGATAAGATTGTTGTGTACCGCATAAGACCCCTCCTTCTATTTATGTTTACAGATTATTGCTGATTGCTGTTTAAGCCAGGCTTCGGCCTTTTTTCGCACATCACCGGCAGCACCTTCGGCTGTTGAAAAGAAATACTCCCTGAGAGACCTGCCTGCATACATGTCACCATTGCTTGAACTTGATTCGAACCTTTTAGTTTCCTGTATATTTTTTTCCATCTCCTTCATCATAGGTTCGTGTACAGGGACGGTGTTTGTGGTCACAATAAAAAGCACCTTCTGGTAAACCATGTAGTTGATTTCAATCACAGCCATGAATGTTTTCATAAACTCATTACGCGAGGGATTGCCATTTATTTCCTTCATGAATTTCGCATCAGAAGATATTACGGGTTCAAGTTCCGTAGCTTTGGGTAATGAGGTTATGCATTCCTCAAGCAAGCGTTCCAGCACCTCGGATTTTCCGTCCGACGATATTTTTCCGGTAAGGATGGTTATATTCTTGTTTTGCGTTGTGGTAGAGTCGGCGTTTGCCAATTGAAAGCCAAATACGAGAATCATATAAAATAAAGGCAGGTTTTTCATTCCTCACTCCTTAAGTTGAGTTAAGAGTTAATAGTTAATAGTTGAGAGTTAAAAGTGGAAAAGGCATTCTTATTTTCCTTAGACTGCAAAATTGTTTTATCATTTTTTTATAAAGTTTTGACCTTTTAACTCTCAACTATTAACTCTTAACTATTTTTATTTAGTAGTTAAGCTTCTTAGTATGTCTATATGGTTTTGAAAACAAAAGTCCTATCTCAACTCCAAGCTCCTGATCTTTGGCATTGTTTAGTGTCAGATAATATGGGACTTGTACCTGGAACTGTATGGCCTCTGTAACTTCAAGAAGAAAGCCTGCGTGTATAGTTCCTTCCGGGCCAAAGTTTTCCCCGAAGGTATTTCCGATTTTATCAAAGTACCTTGCGCCAATTCCAAGCCCTATAAAAGGTCTGAAAGAAGACTTGGAAAACATCCAATTCGCGCCCGCATTAGCGCCAAAATTAGCCCCTGGAGCATGCCAATCAGCATTAATAAATAGATGTACACAACTGGTGATATATATATCATTAATAAAAGCGAGTTCGAAAAACCCACTGGATTCGTTTTTGAGTTCAGTGTTGAGCGGGGCAAGTGCACCTATACTGATACCTCCGCTGTAAATCGCCAATGGTGATGTTGAAACCCCTGTCTCGGTTGAATCCATTGCCTGTATTATAAAACCGTTAAGGAAAATAAAAAGCAAAATCAATAATTTTTTCATATTTCAATTTCCTTTATGTTTTTGATAATGGTTTTCCATTTTTGAGACATCATGTAATGCATTCCACGAATTCTTAAGGCTCTTTTTTAGTTTAAATTGCAAACCTGCATTAAGAAAACCTTTTTGAAACTAATAACAAATCTTAATTATTGTCTTTTGCAATATTCATGCCATCGGTTTGGTTGCAATTTAATTTTTCCATTTTCATTGACAAAAGCTTGGAAAATGTCTTTATAATGATTGATCTTAAATCTTAATTAAGAGGATTTAGCTCCGATACATTTTCCATTTACGAAAAAGAGAACCTGGCTGGTACTGTTCTTGCTTTGCATCTTGCGTAAATAAAATTTAATGAAAGCTTGATTGGCGTAATTGACCGGAGCGTAAATATGCCTTGACACAAGACATGATTAAAGTTAAATTAATGTGCTTTACAAATGCTCAAAGTGATTAGAATGAATTTGGCCCAAGAGATTTTAATGGTTGATGAAAACAAAAAAGCAGCTGTTAGCACTTCTGAAAAAAGGCAAGAAACCGCATCAATTAGTACTGAATTCAATAAAGCAGAAGCCGATTTACACAATAGAGAAATAAAATACCGAAGTATTTTTGAACAAAGCAATGACGCGATAATGGTCATTGATTTTCAAAAAGGTACTTATGTTGAATCCAACCCCACAGCACAAACTCTGACGGGCTATACCCAGGAAGAGTTCCTGGAATTGAAGGCCGGAGCCATTTTTCCCAAAGAGCGTAAAAGTGAATTTCTGTTTAATGTCAGCCAAATGAATCCGGGCAGGGGGCTTCGCAGTGAAACCGAGATTCAAACTAAAGACGGCAGACGTATTCCCGTTGGATTCAGCGCTTCAATTATAAGGATCGATTCCATCCCATGCATGGTAATCGTCATGCAGGATATCAGCATAAATAAAAATGTTGAAGAGGCTTTAAAAGACAGCGAGTACAACCTGTCTCAAGCGCAACGGATAACACAAACCGGAAGCTTTGAATGGAATTTCAAGACCGGTCTATTGAAATGGTCGAATGAACTGTATCGCATTTATGGGGTTGATTCTAAAACCTTTAAACCCACCACTGAGTCATTTATTGAACTTGTTCATCCTGATGACAGGAAATCAGTACTTGCGACCATAAATGATGTCTCAACCTCGCAAAAAAGCAGTACCTTCGAATTCCGCATCATTCGACCTGGAGGAGCAGTTAGAACAGTTCTTGTACAAACTAAAATCCTGGCCTCGAAAGATTTTGAAAAACCGTTTCGTATCCTCGGCACAACACAGGATATTACCGAACGCAAAGCCATGGGGGAGAGGGTATTAATCCAGACCAGGGCGCTTGCGCAAATCGGAGAGGCCATTATTCTTGTTGGCAATAATCAGCATATACTGTATATAAATATCGCGGCAGGCAATCAATACGAAATGGATCCTGGACAGGCTGTTGGAAGACATTTGAATGAATTATTCATTGAAAAATGGGAGAATGAAAACGACAAGGATAAAGCCCTTAGCGATTTTCAGGAGAAGGGCGTCTGGTCGGGAGAAAACATACATATCAAAGGCAATGGAAGTGAGATTATCGTCCATTCAACAGTAAGCAAGGTTAAGGATGATAACGGACGGCAGATCGGTGTACTCTGGGCTACGAGCGATATCACCACCAAGGCTATTGATAGACAGCGAATTGAGAGCCTTAACAGATTTCTTACCAATCGCACTGAGGAGCTCATGGCCGCAAATAATGAACTTAAGGCGTTTTCATATTCAATCTCACACGATTTGCGCAACCCCTTGAATGCTATAATCACCTGTGCGGAGATATTATCAATGGAAGCAGGTCAGAAACTTGATCCGGATTCCAGGACTGCTCTTTCATACATTTCAAAATCAGCTAATCGTATGTCCCAGGTGATAACCGATTTACTGACGCTTTCTTCAATCTCCCGGCAAGAAATGAAAAAGGAGAGCGTTGATATAAGCTGCATCACCAATATCTTTGCCGAAGAACTAAAGACCTCAAACCCTCATCGTGAAGTTGTATTTTCCATTCAACCCGGTATTGTTGTTAACGCAGATCCTGGTTTTATACGGATACTTTTGGAAAACCTCCTGCGAAATGCTTATAAATTTACATCAGGCAAAAATGTTGCTCTCATAGAATTTGGCGCAAAGGACTCTGATAGAGGACGCGATTATTATATAAAAGACAATGGCGTTGGTTTTGACATGGCTGATGCTGATAAACTTTTTAAGCCATATCATAGGCTTCATTCACAGCAGGAATTCAAAGGCTCCGGAATCGGGCTTGCGATTGCAAAAAGGATCGTTGAAAAACACGGTGGCACCATCTGGGCGCAAAGCGAAAAAAACAATGGTGCAACATTCTTTTTTTGCCTGCCATGATATTATTATCATAATGTTAATCCATTTGTATTAACCCTTATAAATTAAGTCTCACAAGGCATTTTTTTATAGCTTGCTTTCCCTGAAGTTTTTTCCTACATTTAAAGGGTAATCAAATTTCATTTCCTTCAAATTCAAAAGGACCGGTATTTTTTAAAACCGGCTATTATTATGAGAAAATTAAAACTCCTGCCGATTTCGTTTCTATTTTTGTTCCTCACATCAACATTCGCCTCTGAATCACCTTATTTCCCTTATTCATTGAGTCTGAAAACGGATCTTCCGCTTGGAGGCCTGGCGCTCCTTCTAAATGTCCCGGCAAATTACCTACAAAACCAGATGAAAGCCCCCGGCCCATCAAACATAAATGCATTACAAAACAGCTCGCTTAATTTTCTTGATGCAGCGGCGATTAATAATTTTTCTCCATCCCAATCAAATTTAAGCGACATTGGACTTACGATAAGCCGGTATGCTCCGTTTATCCTGGCAGTGCCCATGCTAAGGCACGGTGAATGGTCGTCTCTTGTCACATTTGCGGCAATATACAGTGAGGCTTTGTCAATTAACGGAACACTTACCCAAATTGCCAAGGCTTCGGTTAAAAGGGCACGCCCTTTTGAATACGGAACGCAGCTTAATATGGATCAGAAACTTGGAAGCGGGACCAATGGGATCAGCTCTTTTTATTCAGGTCATACATCTGTGGTATTCTGTTCCGCTGTTTTGCTTTCAACCGAGTTTTCAGAAATGTACCCGACGTCAAAACTCAAACCTTTTGTCTGGGGGGCAAGTTTGGGAGTAGCGACTGCAACCGGTATACTGAGATACACATCGGGAAATCATTTCCCAACAGATATTCTCGTGGGCGCGGCAGTGGGCAGCCTTATCGGCTATGCGATCCCTGCATTGCATAGAGATAAAAGAGAATCCTCTTTATCCATACGACCCATGGTCGGCGAAACTGACGGAGTACAGGCTTTGGTCAAATTCTAGCGGATTATTTTCTTATGCACCTTGAAACGTCCGCTGTTCGCGGTAAAGCGAAGGTGCGAGGCCCGTCAATCTCTTGAATGCGCGACTGAAGTGGTAGGGATCATCGAAACCGGTGGCAAAGGCGATGTCCTGGATGCTTGTGTCAGTCACCAGCAGTTTCATCCTGGCCGCCTTGACGCGCGCTTCAAGCAGGTATCTGTGCGGTGAAAGCCTGAAGATTTCCCTGAACATCACATGCAGACGCGGCACCGAAACACCTATAAGCTTGGCCATATTCACCAGGGTCAAAGGCCTGTCAGGCCTTTCCTCGATGGCGCGAATAACGGGCAACAATCGTTCGATCGCGGTTGCTTTATGAAATTCAATCGGGGTGCCACATTGGCAAATTTTGCCCATAATATCGAATGCAAGCGATTTCATCTTCAGCAGGCATGGGGTGCTCTGCGGAGCACTGTCCTGTTGCAATGCGCGGACCTTGCGGACCAGACCACCAATGAATTTCGCCTTTGCAGGGGAGAGTATTACCGGAAGACGGTAAAAGGAAAGCAGGTCAAGTGAATCGTAAACAGTGCACTGCACATGTATCCAGTTGATTTCCATTTCATTTTTCTGTGTACGGTGGACAATGCGCATCAGATTATTGGCGGGCACCAGAAATGCTCCGCCAGGTTCAGTCTTCCGGAAAAGCCCATTGTTGACGCTGATTTCATACCAGCCTTTAACTGACTGAGCATAAACTGCCCACGGCAGCGCCTTTTCGTGAGTAAGACAGTCGGCAATACCACTACTACAGCCACCAGCCTGAACAAAGGATATATTAAGGGATTCCGGCGCAAACGGAAGATTTAGCATATTATCGCCCATGAGCATAAAAATAGTAACTACTTAGGCGTTTATGAAACAGGATTCATTCCTGCGTTGTCACCATACAGAGTAGCCGCCGTCGATAATCAGGTTTGCGCCTGTCATATATCGTGAATTGTCTGAGGCCAGATAGACCACCAGACCTTCAAGATCGCTGGGCTCGCCTGGTGTTCCCATGGGAACGGCGTCCATTTTGGCCGCGTAACCCTGCGGGTCATTTTTCCAGGCCTCATCAACCATCGCTGTGCGCATGAATCCGGGGCTGATGGCATTGACTGTGATGTTGTGTTTCGCCAGGTCAGCGGCAAATGCCCTGGTGAGCATGACCACCCCAGCCTTGGAAGCGCAATAGATCCCGTCTGGACCCATAAGGGTTACGGTTGACAATTACCGAGGACATGGACGCAATATTGATGATGCGTCCGGATTTCTGTTTGATCATCTGCCTGGCAACCGTCTGGTTGCTCAGGAAGGTTCCTTTTAAATTAATGTCGATGATGCGGTCCCAGTCGTCCTCGCTCATGTCGATCATCGGTTTCCCCATGATGGTAACACCCGCGCTGTTGACAAATATGTCAAGCCTGCCGAATTCGGAAACAGAGAAATCAACCATGGACTGTATGTCAACCCGTCTGGTCACATCAACTTTGCAGAACAATGGCTTGTGTCCGGTTTTTATGATGTCGTCTATCGACGCCCTGGATTGGTCTTGGTCAAGGTCCGCTATGATCACTTCCGCTCCGGCCTTTGCCAGCGCCAGTGCCATGGCCCGTCCCAATCCGGAGGCAGCACCGCTCACTGCGGCGATTTTTCCATCCAGATCAAACAAATATTTTTCCATTCTACCCTCTTCCTTTGCTCTTGAAATTCAGCAGTTCCTTTGCCGCCATGACAATGTGCCTTGCGCTCAGGCCGAATCTTTCCACCAGAAATTCCAGGTCGCCCACCACCCCGAATTCATCACGTATTCCCAGTCTCTTCATGGGCAATGGATATTGTTCGGATAACAATTCCGCCACTGCCGAACCCAAGCCATTGACAATCTGGTGGTTTTCGCACGTCAGCACAGCCCCGGTCTTACGGACTGTCTTCAGCACCAGTTGCTCATCCAGCGGCTTGATGGTATGCATGTCCATGACTCCGGCGCTTATGCCGTCCTTTCTCAGTATCCGGGCGGCTTCAACGGCATTAGGTATCATAATGGGTCCCGCGGCGATGATGCTCACATCACCGCCTTCCACAAGCTCCATACCCCTGCCAAGTTCAAAAGTTTCATTCCCGTCGTAAATATCCGGCACTGCCTTTCGGTGTAGCCGCATGTAGGTGCTGCCCTTGTACTCTGCGCTTTTAAGCATCAGTGCCCGGAGTGACACGCCATCGGCGGGCTCGAAAACCACGCAGCCTGGGATGTTCCGCATTAGACCCATGTCCTCGAAGGCCATATGGAGGCCTCCGTTCAACAGGGCGGAGATACCCGGGTCGCTGCCGACAAGTTTGACATTCAGCCGCGCATAATTGGCGGAGACAAAGAACTGGTTGTAGGCGCGGCGCGAGGCAAAGCATGCGAAACTCATGGCAAAAGGGATGAAACCTTCTGAGGAAAGACCGGCGGCCGTGCTCACCATGCCTGCTTCAGCCACCCCCATGTCGAAAGTCCGCTGCGGGAATTTATCACGAAAAGGAAAGGTGCCATGCGCTCGCATCAGATCAGCGTCCAGGAGGACAATGCGTTCATCAGCCTCAGCCATGGCTATAAGTTCACGTGTGAAAACAGTCCTCATTTCAGCTGGCATGGCTTATTCCTTCAGCAATCGTATTGCTTCCTGCGCGGTAGCGATATCGAACGCCATATTATGGTTTTCCAGGCGGCCTTCGGCAAAATGAGCGCCCTTGCCCTTTTTGGTGTCCATGATGATCATGGAAGGACGTGTAATTTCCTCTTTAGCCCGCAGGATGGCTGAATCCAGTTCGTCGAAGTCGTGCCCATTGACCCGTTGCACAAACCAACCGAAAGCGTTCCACTTGGAATTTATATCTTCAATATTCATAATCTCGTGCATGTAACCATCGATCTGCATCTTGTTGTAATCAGTGAAGACAATGAGGCTGCCAAGGCGGAACTGGCTTGCGGCCATGGCCGCTTCCCAAATCTGTCCCTCGTTGGATTCCCCATCACCGATGAGAGCATAGACCCGGCTATCCTGCTTTTTCAGGCGAAGCCCAAGAGCAATTCCTATGGCAACGGAAAGCCCTTGACCAAGGCTGCCGGTTGTCATGTCAACACCGGGAGTGAGATTCATGTCAGGGTGGCTGGGCAGCCTGGTTCCACCACGGTTCAGTGTATGGAGCCAGTCTCGGGGAAAGAAACCCCTATAGGCCAGGGTACTGTAGAGCGCAGGTCCCGCGTGACCTTTGGAAAGAACAAATCGGTCCCGTCCGGGATCCTGCGGATTTTCAGGATCAACCTTCAGGTGACGGAGATACAGGATTGCAAGCACCTCCACAACGGACAGCGATCCCCCTATGTGTCCGACACCCAGCCTTCCGATGGAATCCAGTATAAGGATTCGGATTTCTTTGGCCGATGCTTCCAGTTCCGTTCTTTCTTCCACGCTTATCATATTTTTTTTGATATGTATGGTTCAGCGGTTACCAGCTGACTGCTGGTTCCGCCATCCACCACAAGGTTGGCGCCGGTCATGTAGGGACACTCGTCGCTTGCCATAAAAACGGCGGCGGCGGAAACCTCGGCGCAGGTACCCACTCTGTGAGCGGGAATGTTGCTGTTCCAGTAGTCCATGCACTCCTTGTGGCTGGGTGCGGCGTTTAGAATATCATCCCAGATTTTGGTGTGTATAAGCCCGGGGCTTAGAACATTGGCACGAATGTTCCGTGAGGCGAATTCTATGGCAATTGACTTGGTAAAACCCACCATGCCCCACTTGGCCGCATCATAGGGTGCGGCTCCCTTGAGCGCGGCTTGTGTGTGGTTTGACGCAACGTTTATGATTGACCCGCTCTGATGCTTGAGCATTTCCAGAATAGCGCGCCGGCAGCACAGATAGGTTCCGCGCAGATCCGTATTCAATACCCGATCCCAGGCATCGGGATCGCACTCCTCAAAGGGACAGACAAAATTTACCCCGGCGTTGTTAACCAGAATGTCAACCCGTCCATATTTTTGCACGGTCTTGTCGAAAAGCCTGTTCACATCTCCAGACGAGGAAACGTCGCATTCAACGAAAATTGCATCTCCGCCTTTTTTAACAATGCCATCCACCACAGGCTGCCCTGTCAAGGCTCGCCGCGATGCTGCAACAACACGGGCCCCCTCAAACGCAAAACGTTCGGCAATGTCCTGCCCGATTCCCGCGCCTGTTCCGGTAATGACCGCCACTTTGCCTTTTAACCTCATACAGCCTCCCTGTCTTTACTGGTTATATTTTATAATCTCAACATAATTCGTTATCAGCAGGCCCCAGATACTCCGATCCACCTTCGGTTACGGCATAATCGTCTTCAAGACGCAGGCCACCCAAGCCCGGGAGGTAGATGCCAGGCTCCACTGTTATGACCATACCGCTTTCCAGGGGTTGCTTGTTGCCGGGCTCAAGGATTGGTGCTGTCTCGTGGTAGCTAAAACCCAGCCCGTGCCCGCAGCAATGGAAAAAACCGTGGTCATAACCCGCCCTTTCAATGACCTCGCGTGCAGCGTGATCAACAGCTTCCGCGCTTACGCCGGGCTGTAGCATAGCAACTGCTGCAGCCTGCGCCTCCCTTAGCAAAGCATGGACTTTCTGCTGTAAAGCCTCCGGAAGGCCGGCGCTGCGCATACGGGTACGGTCGCACCAGAACCCGTCCGCTGTTACTGCCAGTTCCAGCATGGCCAAATCGCCCTTTGCCATCTTTCGGGTCGTGGAGTTCAGCATTAAGCGGTAACCCTTTAACGTCTCTTCCGGTCCGGTGCATACTTGCGCGAAACCCCGTACTCTGCAAGCCCCTTTGTATCCGGTACCCTGCCGCATTACAGCGCTCTCCACACATGCAACCAGGTCCACGCCTCTTACCCCGCTGTCTACCGCTTCATTGAAAGCAACGATTCCGAACGCGGCGATTTCATTGGCAATACGCAATTTCTCCAGTTCCATTGGAGTTTTCCTCATCCGCAGCTTATAGATCAGCCGGGTAGCATCAATAAGACGTGACTTTCCAGCAGCATTTTGTATCATAGCCCTGCTGATATCCCCTATAATTGCCGGTTCCGCAGCGTCCCAGGGCGGGGCCATGGTTTCAAATCCCGACTCAATGCCTATAACCCCGGCGCCTGCCTGACTTATAATAGCGCCAAGGGCTTTCCCCGCAGCCACATATGGATTGCCTGAATCAAGGCGGCCAAAGGGAAGAACTTCCAGCCGCGCATCCCATAGTTCGGAGCGAGCCTCGGTCTCGTGAATAGCGGGAACGATTAAAACCGTCTCGCCTTGCCGTGGAAAGAAACACCAAGTGCAGCCTGCCATGGGCCAATAGCCGCTCAGGAACAGGACATTTTCCGGTAACTGGCAGAGAAGCGCATCCAGTCCCGCTGTATCCATGGCAGCACGCAGCCGTGACAGCCGTTCCGTATCAACACGCATGACATTTCCCATTAAAAAAAGACCTCGGTATTAATATGTATCCGCCGCGCCTTATTCCCATCTTCAATCAGTGTTAATCCCTGACCGTTAACCTGCAGTGAAGAAACTCCCGCATAATCCAACGGCACAGGACAGAGAAAGGCCATGAATTCCCTGGTAATGGTCTCCTTCGCGTCAATCCATTTGAAAAGCGGCCTATCAAATATTTTCATTTTTGAAGCCAGTACTGGAAATGGCTGGATAAGCCCTGTTGTTCCGAATTCAAGTCCCCGCGCTTTCGGCTTGCCATTTTCAACATGACGCCAGAGGTTCAGCCAGGGAAACTGCGCGGTTTTCCAGACATACCCGATAAGGAGTTCATACTCCGGGTTAAATGCCGTTATCCAACCATACTTTTGTCCCTCAGGAAAAACATAAGAGGTCACAAGTGGTCCGGCATAATCACTTAACCGCCGCATGTCAACCTCCCTGCCCTCATATTCATAGCCGGGCCAGCCAATTACCGGCTCCTCCGGAGTGGGTGTGCGAAGCTCAAAATTCTGAGTGAAGCCTTGGCCCACCGTAGTATCCACAATGGTACTTTCATTTAAAAACGGCGGGCCGATTGTCGCATGCTCAATCAGGTTCCATGGCCGGCCCAGCTTGTCTTTATTCGTGATTTTATCTTCCACGTAAAGTACACTTCCGTTCAGTTTCATCCGGCGGACCAAACCCAGACGGGCGAGTGGCATATCAAGGGATACCCGAGCTTCCGCTGCGAGGCTGCCTTCTACAGGATTGCTTAATATCTTCCACTTCCGGTGAGTGGCTTCACCGCTAAAGGTCATACCGTTTTCCGCTTCGGCCGATGTGGGGTTTCCCCAGCGATCAAAAACAATGAAATGCGCCATTTCCCGGGGTTCAAAGTCAGCAGGGCCGGGATTGTTCCAGGCCAATGGTGTTAATCCCGCACCCTTTAGAGAAGAATCTTTAAGACAGAAACCAACGATACCGCCGCCGCCAGTATCAAACTCAAGCCGCACGTGGGCTGACTCCATTTTTAATATTTCCCGTTTCTTTTTCTTCATAAGCGCCTAACGCAGTATTTCTCCCCTGGTGACATCACCCAAGACATCAAGACACTGAAAGCTACCCGTTTCCTGAAGAGCATCAGGATTGGCAAACTGCCAAACCACATTTTTTTTCCGGTCAACTTCGAATAGAGAAATGCAGCGATCACCGGGGTGGTGGCCCAACCAGTTGCTGATAACGGTATTACCGTTCGGCAGCCTCTGTAATCCTGTAAGAAGTCGTATCCCTATCCCGGGAACATCCCGGTCGCATAAATCCCAGACGATTTTCCCTGTTTCATCCACCTCTATCAATTCTTCTTCACACGAAACAAGAGTGTTGCCATCCGGCAGTCTGATTGCCACAAAAACAGGCCCTGGACAATGACATTCCCAGACCACTGCGCCGCTTCTATCGTATTCGCGGACATCCTGATCGCCTTTATGGCACACAAGGTAATTGCCGTTTGACAGTTTTCGCGGCAACCGCATGCTGTCGTGGCCCTTATTCCTGCTTTCAAGAGGCAGAGCAAAAAGGACCTTACCCTGTCTGTCAACTTCAACAAGGCGGCAGGCATTGACATCGCCGATTAGTACCCTGCCATCAGCAAGCGGCTGACAGCCAAAAACCTCACCTCCTGTAAAGTATTCAAAAACAATTTCTTTATTTGTATTGACCTCGCGGACACCACCTCCGCGAGGCCCATTAAACTCCGAGAATAAAATATTGTTGCCTGGTAAAACCCACAAATCAAACGAACAAGCCGGAGAAAATTGCCATTCAAGTACACCGACAGCGGAAAAACGCATGATCTTTCCAAGGCCGCTGTCAGCGCAGACAAGCGGATGGGTGATCATCAAAGCGCTCCTCTGTATACGGCCAGCACACCTTCCATGCCAACAGCCGGCCGGCTCGCAAGATGCCCCGACGCATCAAAACTGATACGCGCCACATCGTTTGCCATGGCCTCGATCTCCGCTTCTTTGACCCCGAACTCTGACATATGGGCAGGCATATTGACCGACTTCAGAAAAGCTTCAAAACGTGTGATGCCTTCGAGTGCAATCTCTTCCGCTTTACGCCCTTCTTGTTTGATGTCAAAAATCCGCTCGGCAAACTGCTGATAGCGTTCAAGGCGATTACGCCAGGTATAGCGCATCCAGGACGGCATGATTAGCGCCAGAGTGGCCCCGTGGGTGATATTATGTCGCGCGGAAAGAACGTGTCCGAGCTGATGCATGGGCGAACCGGGATTCACACCTGCCTGTATCCAGCCGTTCCAGGAAATTACCGAAGCCCATTGAATATTGGCACGCAGGGCGACATCCCCGGGGTTTATCAGGATTTTCCTGACCAGTTCCATAATGGTACGAATGGTCCCTTCCTGCAGACGGTCCTGGAGAGGGGTGTCATCCGCTCCGTTGAAATAGGACTCCATAACATGAGAAATGGCATCCACTGCTCCGCAAGAGGTCTGATATGCCGGCAGCCCGATGGTAAGCTCAGGGTCAATGATTGAAGTCTTCGGATACAGACACTCGTGGAACACGTATGATTTCTCCACTGTTTCATCATTGGTGACAACGGCACCGCAATTCATCTCGCTGCTTGTGGCCGGAAGGGTGGGCACCATCAATAGGGGCAGCGCACCAGTCGGATTGATCGAAACCTCACTGTCGTGACGGCTTTTAATCATCTTCCAAAGATCATGAGGATAGAGTGCGCCGGCGGCAATGATTTTAGCCGCGTCCATGACGCTGCCTCCGCCCACCGCAACAACCACATTGATTCCATCCGCCCTGCATTTGTCCACACCTCTGCGAACCTGGCTCATCATGGGGTTTGCCGTAATGTCAAAATGATTCGTTACGTCAAGACCGGCCTTTTTCATCTGAATTTCCAGGTCAGTCAGCAGCGGTTTGAAAAAATCATGTTCCTTGTATGAAACAAGCAGGGCCTTTTTTCCAAGCTTGACTGCCTCTGCGCCGACCCTTTTTACAGTACCAGGACCGAATACAACTCGCACCGGATTAAAAAATTCAAAAGCTTCCACCTGCTCCTCCTATTGTTCTATATATGAAACATATAACCATATATAGAATAATAAATTATTCAATTGGATTTGTCAATAAAATAAAAGCCGTTCGATTATTATAAAATTACAAATTATTGCAACCATTGGAAAAAATTACTATCTTGAACAGGTCACAAATGCAAAAAAACAATAAATATCACGTACCGAATCTTTGCCGTGCACTGGACATTCTTGAATTCCTGGCCAAAAATCCCGGCGGCCAAAGCATAAGCGAGATAGCTGCGGCACTGACCTTTCCCAAAAACAGTGTCTTCCGTATTGTGTCCACAATGGAGGATGCCGGGTACCTGATGCGCGATGAAACCAGACGATATTTTCTGAGCAGGAAACTGCTCATTCTCGGCTACGCCTCCATAGACGAATCCTCTCTTATGGAAAAAGCACTGGACCCAATGCGCATACTGAGGGACAAGACCAGGCAGACCGTCCAAATCGGGACATTAGTCGGAACAGAAGGCATCGTCCTCGAACAGGTTCCAAGCAGGGAAATGATACGCTTTATGGTAAATCCCGGCACACGCTTCCCGCTGCATTGTTCCGCACCGGGCAAAGCCATACTCGCTTTTCTGCCGGAACCGGAACAGAAGTCACTCCTAAGCCGTATCACCTTTACGCGTTTTAACGTACGGACAATCATAAGCAGATCCGCATTCGAGAAAGAACTGGCAACAGTTAAAAAACGCGGCTATGCACTGGACAACAAAGAGCAATTTTCATCCATTTCCTGTGTTGGCGCGCCGGTATTCAACATGCACGGCCATCCAATCGCCGCTATATGGGTTTCAGGTCTGGTTGATAATATGCCACATAAAAGCAGTGTTGCAAATATGGGCAGTGCGGTGCTTGAATGCGTTCAGCAGGTATCCCGTCATTTGGGTTACTACACCGCTTCAAAGGACATGAATAATAAGAAAGGAGATACCATCCACCATCATGAAAAACAAACACAGGTTCTTCGTTAATGGAAAATGGATTGATTCAGGTGAGCATTACGAACTCCGCAATCCATACAACAACCGTTTGATCGGGCTTGTGTCCCGGGCCGGACCGCAGCATGTTGAAGAGGCTATTCAAGGCGCAGTGCGCGCTTTTAAGATCACGCGCGGCTATTCCTCCGCGGAACGGGCCGAAATCCTAAGAAAAATCGCGGCCGGAATCGGGGACAAGAGGGACGAATTTGCCGAAACTATTTCTCTTGAAGCAGGGAAATGCCTGAAACAGGCTCTTGCAGAGGTGGATCGTTCAATTTTAACCTTTTCCATTGCCATGGAAGAAGCCAAACGTATTGGCGGAGAACTTCTGCCCATGGACCTTCTGCCGTCCAACCGGGGTCGAACCGCCATTGTGCGCCGTTTTCCAATAGGTCCTATAAGCGGAATCAGCCCATTCAACTTTCCACTAAACCTCGTGGCACACAAACTTGCTCCGGCACTGGCAATGGGCAACACCATGGTGCTGAAGCCCGCGTCACAGACCCCGCTCACAGCCCTTATGCTCGCTGAAATCGTGGAAAAATCCGGTCTGGTCCAGGGCGGTTTTTCGGTGCTTACTGTAAGCTCAAAACATGCGGCGCCGCTGGTGGAGGATCCAAGGCTGAAAAAGATCAGCTTCACTGGAAGTCCTGAAGTGGGCTGGGAAATGAAAAAACGCTGCGGCTCCAAAAGGATAACCCTGGAACTTGGCGGCAACGCGGCTGCCATCGTCCATGAAGATGCGGACCTCAAGCGGGTCCTTGAGCGGTGCATGATCGGCGCCTTCGCTTATCAGGGCCAAATCTGCATACACCTGCAGCGACTTATGATCCAGGAAAAGATATACGGCCGCCTGAAAAAAAGTCTGGTCAGGGAAGTGAAAAAACTTAAGATAGGCGACCCTCTTAATCCGGGTACGGACATCGGTCCAATGATTGACATAAAGGAAGCTAAACGGGTTGAGGAATGGATACTGGAGGCACGCGCCGCCGGAGCTAAAATTCTATGCGGCGGTCGGAGAAAGGGTACTATAGTGGAGCCTACGGTGATTGAAAAATGCGATCCACGCCTGAAGGTAAGCGACCAGGAAGTTTTCGGGCCGGTACTTATCCTGCGCCCTTACATGGATTTCAACGAAGCCCTGGACATGGTAAATGATTCTACTTTCGGCCTTCAGGCAGGCGTCTTTACAAACGACGTCAACAAAATCTGGAAGGCATACAATGAACTTGATGTAGGGGGTGTGGTAATTAATGATGTTCCCACTTTCCGTACGGACATGCAACCCTATGGTGGTATAAAAAATTCCGGTTTCGGACGCGAAGGGATACGTTACGCAATGGAGGAAATGTCAGAAATCAAGATACTTTCACTGCATTTCCCGGACTAAAAGCAAAGGGGTTCACCGATCACGAAGAAGACACAGAAGATAATTGTTAAAAAACTCCTGAAATCTGGCAAATTTCATTCAGTTGCTTCAATAGTTTTATCCATCATTTCGATAGTTTTAGCTATTTGTATTTAATTGATTTGTATTTATATTTACTTAATAAAGGTATGGTTCATTTTATCAGGAAGGAACTATCATGTCTGCGAAAACAATAAAAATAAACCTTAATGAAACAACACACGCACTCGCCAATACATCACTACTCGGTGAGTTGTCCTGTCATTACAGATATTTGGATCCTGAGCCGGACTTATCGTTGTACAAGGGCTTTGATCCTCTGAAAAAATATTCGGAACTGGTCTCTCTTGCCGCCACTAAAGCACCACTGCTTATACGGCCTATGGAACGCATTGCCGGCGCTGCGACCATGCGTGAAGGGGCTGAGCACCGTTTTTTTGACATGACATCCATCAGTCATACCACACTCGACTTTGCAACACCTTTAAAGACGGGTTTGTCCGGGATGGAGAAGCGGATACTGGAACGTTTGAAAACAACCGATGATAAAGGCCGCGCCTTTCTTGAATCAGCGTTATCCTGCGTTAATTCTCTACGAACCTGGAATAAACGCTATATTGATGCTTTGGAAGAACGCATTCAGGAATCTGAAGGAGATACACTCCGATGTTATCAGGAAGTCCGCAGCAACATGGCGCATGTGCCGGAATATCCGGCCTCTACATTCCACGAAGCCCTGCAGTCCCTCTGGACGCTATATGCGTTCCTGCGGCTTCTCGGCAATTGGAGCGGCCTTGGCCGGATAGACAGGATTCTCGGCCCATACCTTGAAGCTGACCTCAAAGCAGGAATCCTTACACTTGATGAAGCCAGGGAAATCCTGTCCCACTTTTTTATAAGGGGAACGGAATGGACCGGCCTGTTTGACAGTGAACATTGGGGCGGGTCCGGGGATAAACAATATTATCAGAATATACTGATTGGCGGGATTGTTGCTGATGGTCATGAAGTGACCAATGAAGTCAGCTATCTTGTACTGGATATTATTGAGGAACTGGGTATCAGCGATTTTCCTGTATCAGTCCGGCTGAATCATAATTCGCCTGAACGATTAATCAGGCGGACCGCGGAGGTTATCCGCAAAGGCGGTGGAATTGTAGCATGGTATGATGAATCCCGTGTCATTGAAGCGCTTGTAAAGCTCGGCATTCCTCTTAACGATGCCCGTGAATTCACCAATGATGGCTGCTGGGAGGCCATTATCGGCGGCAAGAGCGCTTTCGGTTATTATCCTTTTGATATGCTGGCTCATTTTCAGACCTCGCTTCAGGAGTCAGCCGAACATAACGATGATTTTGAAGCATTGTATAACCGTTTTTTCAGTCGCATCCGGCAAGAAATAGAAAACCACGCAAAAACCCATACCTCATGGTTCATGAACGAGGCCCAGCCGACTCCGTTTCTCTCTCTCTTTATTGACGGCTGCCTGGAAAAAGCGCGCCAATATACTGAAAAAGGGGCGCGCTACACCATCTACGCCATCCATGCAGGCGGCATGCCTGATACGGCCAACGCCTTGACAGCGGTCAAACAACTTGTGTTTGTGGAAAAGCGATTATCACTAAGTGAACTTGCCAGAATCGTACGGGAGAATTGGGATGGGCATGAGTCTCTGAGGCAGGAGATTCAGGCAACACTCCCGCGTTATGGAAACGATCTGGATAGTGCAGACAGCCTGTTTGTCCGTCTGTTCGACGACTTCACCAAAACAGCGGCTCAGTTCCGTTCCACGAATGATGTTCTGCTTCCAGCCGGACTGTCCACCTTCGGCCGCCAGACTGGAATGGCGTGAGAACAGGACAGCCACACCTGATGGCTTTAAAAAAGGCGCTGTCCTCTCTGGCAATTACTCTCCTGTGCCTGGTACCGCCAAACGGGGACCAACAGCCATTTTATTGTCCGCTGGTAAACTCAATTATACACGCCTGCCAAATGGATGCGCTCTTGACCTTTCGTTTGAGCCCGGCCTCCTTGCCGGAGAAGAGGGGCTGCGGGCCCTCTGCAGCCTTATACAAGGCTCCCTCCGGACCGGTATCTTTCTCGTGCAGGTGAATGTTGTTGACCCGGGAAGTTTGCGCCAGGCACAGGCGCATCCGGAACAATTCCCTGAACTCACTGTCCGTGTCTCGGGCTGGTCAGCGAGGTTTGTTTCGCTTAACCGCCAGTGGCAGGATATGGTGATAGCACGGCTGGAGCAGGATGGCCGCTGCGCTCCACCGCCCATTCGCATTCAAGTGCCGGAGGTTGTATGACAGGAAGGGTGGCGGATATTCAGAGGTTCTGTCTGCATGACGGGCCCGGCATTCGCTCTATAGTGTTTTTACAGGGCTGCCCTTTGTGCTGCGCATACTGTCACAACTCGGAAATGCAGTCTGAAAAAGGCGGCTACCTGATGAGCGTGGAACAGGTTTTGGCGGATATTGAGAGAGACAGACCTTTCTATGAAGCAAGTGGAGGAGGGCTTACACTGTCAGGCGGAGAACCTCTTATGCAGGCGCCATTTGCCATAGAGCTCCTGACAGCTGCCAGGACTTGCGGACTGAACACATGTGTCGAAACCTCAGGCTCTGGTTCCATAGCTGATATCCGCGCAATTGCCCCGTACACGGACCTTTTCCTTTGGGATGTGAAATTCACGGACGCTGAAACAACCGCGCCCATTGAGGCGCTTCATATTGCTGAAAACGCCGGATCCAGGATATGGCTGCGAAGCGTACTTTTGCCCGGGGCGGATGAAACGTTATTACGTAAACGATTACTGGCTGCTGCATCTGGTTTGAAGTCCTGTGACTATGTGGAAATACTGCCTTTTAATCCTATGATAAGACTATAACGTTCTTTTTAACAGGAGAATATAGTTAGTTTCCTCGATGCCATATTCATTTACTCGCAAGTAATTTAACATTAACACGAATAAACTCGTGTTAGTTTGCGCGCTAAAGCATAGTGAAGCAGGAAATCCACCTCCAATGGCTGAAATAGGCTAATCTCCGAAAATGAGAATGACCGCACTGCCTTTTGCGAAAATCGAATCCTATATAAGCAAATATTATGAGGTTCCAAGCATGCCTAATCAACAAATTCGGGCACATTTTTTGCATAGTAATATATTAGTATGCATCAAAAATGCTATTTTGCCTGAAAAATACTGTGCGAATAAATTTAATTAAACCCTGGAATATTTCAAAACCCATACGAATTGTAATTTCAGCTTTTAGCATATTTCTTTTTCTTTGCATCGGGGTTTGGCTTTTTTCCAGGACACAGAGGTTTCAGGCACACCTAAATCCTTTTATACAAAAACAAATATCACACCTATTAAGCGGCTCCGTATCCTGGGAAGACTTGCGCTTGTCTTTTCCTTTTGGCGTCAGTATAATTCATCCGGTTATTTTTACACTCGATAAAAAGCCCATAATATCATGTGTCCGTGTGACTGCCCGCATAAGCCTATTGCCGCTTCTAATAAAGCGAATTGACATTGGGAATATAATAGTACAATCACCCAAAGTCATTTATGAGTATGGAAAATACCCTAATCTGGGAAATGTCTTTGTTTCACCTGTTCCGAGAAATATAAATAAATCTTCGGCCTGGGCAATTACAATCCATAACTATAAAGTGAATTCAGGACAATTCACGTACCGAGATTCACTTGGCCATATTGATGCAAGCGTTAATGGCATTTTTGTCAATGGGTCCCTGTCTTCCTCATCCGGAATTAGCGCTAAAATTCTTGGTTTGGATGGGCATGCTGATTTTGGGAACCGTTCATTTTCAATTGATAGCCTGTCATGTTTGTTTTTTATCACTAACCACGTAATGACGATAAAGGATGCTCATGTAAACTTAATGGGGCATACCCGGATAAATGGATCGTTTGAGTTACCACTTGAACCGTCAGGAAAATGGAAAACAGATATTTCAGCAATAACAGACAATCTTTTTCTTAAATCATTAAGTATTGAGAAATGGGGATTCAATCACTGCTCTTCACTTGCCATAAATGTTCAAAGCCACGGCACACATAGCCTTCCATTCCTTAGCCTTGATCTTAATGCAGGTGGGATTGATTTTAGAAACATTTCCCTGAAACATCTGAACCTAAAAGGTGTCTGTGACTCTCTTGGCAAAGTGTCAATCCTGCTTTCACCGAATGATTCCTCAATATCCGGCACAGTGCGCCTTACCGGACGAATATCAGATTCGGAAAATGTGATTGATGTGAAGAATTATAATATTGCAGCCAAGCTTGGTTCTGAAAACATTTCAGGTCTGACCATGAAAAGCAACAAAACTTTCTCCCGCGTTCAACCAAACAGAGGTGTAGCAAGACTTGAAGGTGTTGCTTCAGGCCCATCACTTAGGCAATTGCCCACGAATGCAAGCGCAGTAATTGAGTTTAACGGAATTGCATTTCCAAACCGCGAAGGAATATTACCAGCCGGCAGGATTACAGCCCTTTTCAAAGAGGATCGTCTGGAATTCACAGGCGAATGGCCTGATAATTTCATGTTCAAAGCAAAGGGCAGGTTCGGAAAAAACAATATTGATGCGGATGCTGATTTCAAAATTATTGCAATGCAAAATATCGCGGGGTTAATCCTGGGTCAGGAGATTTATGGAAAAATGTCAGGTACAGTAAAATTGCAAGCCACGCAAAAAACCACCCAGTTTGAAGTCAATACTGAGGCACCGGAAATATCATGGAAAGGATTGCGCCTGACAAATGCCAAAGTAGATCTTCGATACGAACCATCCGGCATCTGGAATGTTGTTTCCTCATCCGGCAAATTTCAGGGCGATTTGTCTGGTCCCCTTTCCTTTTTTGGGTTTAATAAATTCGGTGGCTCAATTAATGGTTCCATAACAGCAGATGGTCCGCTGTCCATGCCTGATGCCTCGGCAAAGATAGTAATTAAAGACTTTTCCTTTGGGATTCCTATTGCAAGTATGATTTCCGGAACACTTGATTTTCATAAAGGCGCTCTTTCCATTGAGGAATTACGACTCACTCAGGATTCATTGCGGCTTACCGGGGCCATTTCTTATGACTTCCAAAAACAAGCCGGAACAACACTTTTATCAACATTCTTAACATCAAAGCCTTCAGCAGTAGGCATAATATCCGCCCAAGTCATACTCGCAAAAGACACAATCCGCAAAGGAAATCTAACCATTTCAAAGGCGCCGCTTGGTCTTGCACGGACGTGGGTGAAGGGTGTTGCCTTGCCCCATGCTCAATGTTCAACCAGTGTAAGCTTTGAGGGAGCTTTTTCAAACCCCTCGGCAAAAGCTTTTATAATGTTGAACGGTAATGATAGTGCAGAAAGAAAACAGTCAAACCTTAATATCTGGGCATCCCTTTCCGAACACAAGGTTGCTGCAAAATGTACTTTGCGGGTTTCAGATCCATGTGCTGCTCTTTCAGGCTCCGCCAATTTAGCCTTTTCTTCTTTGTGGAACATTGACACTGCTTTGGCTGCACCGGTGACAATCAGGATCTTTTGCAAGGATATGTGCCTAAAACCATTCAGCCAGGCCTTTTTGCCTGGAGCTTCGCTTGATGGAACCTTAAGCAGCGATGTTGAAATGTTATTTCAACATGGCAGGTGGTATCCATTTGGGAGCGTTAATGTTTCTTCGGGTAAACTGTCGATACCCGGTCAGAAACTGACCATCGATAACATCAATGCACGCCTTGAGCCTGTCAGGGACGATTCGACTCACAATAAAGTAAAATCCGCAATGATATTCGTGTCAACAGGGGCAATAGCATATCAGGGGTTGGTATGGTCAAAGAGTATGCTGAATGGAACTTTCAGCCATAATACACTGATTATTGACAGTGCCTTTGTGAAACAGGATAGTGGGGGATTGTCTTTCAAGGGGGCGATGCCGCTCATTTCTTTTGACCATTTGATGAAAATTCCAGGGATTCAACTTAGTTTTTCAGCGGATCACTTTTTGCTTAAAGGATTAAACCCAATAATACCGGGCGGTAAATTTATTTCAGGTTATCTGGATGGACAGGTGATCGTCGCCCCAACAGTGAATTCCTTTTTTAAAAATGGTTCGCTGAAAATGAAAGATGTTGTTTTCGCGCCTGATGAAATATCTCCCCCCATAGGACCGGTTTCGGCTTCCCTGGGGTTTGCCGGGGATTCTGTAGTACTTCGAACATTCAGCGGCACGTGGGGCAAAGGTTTAATTAAGGCCGGGGGTTTTACTCTTATTTCATCCAATGCATTCGGCCGTACAAACATTGATATTGCAATGAACTCGTTTCCTATTGATCTTGGTGATGACTACCGTTTCCTGGTTGACTCTCTGCGCACAACAATCGCAAATACCAATGGAAAATGGCGCGTAAACGGGGATGTTCTTCTCGGCAAATCCAATATATTCAAGGAAATACTTTTTAACCAGCCGGTGATGGTTTCCTTGAATACCAAAAAGACGATAAAGGAGTCTCCAGTGCTTAATGTTACAGTCCGAATCCCCAAAAACCTGACTGCTGATGTTGAAATCGGCCAATTTATCACAGGAGCCCCTCTTTCCATAAGTGCGCGTCTTGGCGGGAATCTGCTTTTTCATGGAACAATTTCCGATCCCGAATATACAGGATCAGTTAACATAGTTGACGGGACAATCACCTACCTCGATAACACTTTCATTATTTCAAATGGATATGTCCGAATGTCCGGCGGAACGGAAATGAAACCGCTTATCTCGCTTTTTGCGAAAACCGGAATTAAACAGGCCCAGGGCGGAACACTTAAGGACAGCATTGAGATCACATTGCAGGTTTCCGGCGAACTTAACAATCCGACAATAAAATTATTATCCTCTCCTGTGGCATACTCTGAACCTGAGATCATGAGTCTCCTTACTTTCGGGACAATAAACGCAGGCAACAAACTCGGCAATTCAGCATCAGCGGTCCTGGTCAAAACAATTTCAGCTTATGCATCACGGCAAGCCCAAAAAGGCCTCGGCCTTGATGAAGTTCAATTTCAGGGCAATCCATTCAGTAGTTCAGTTGCTTCAACCGCCACTGTTTCTGTCAGCAAAAAAATAGGGCCCACGGTAACGTTGTCTTACCGCCGTTCAATCACAAACAATTTTATTCAGGAAGGCGTGCTTTCCTGGAAAATTCTATCCTTCCTTTTCCTGGAAAGTGAAACCGACGCACAGGGCAATGCGGGAATAGACCTCAAGATAAAGGTGGAAAAGTGATCTTTTCGAAACATCTTCGATACATGACTTTGCTTTTACTTTTCACCGCGTTTGCGGGTATGGCGAGTGATTCTCTCGGCACGATCATCAAGGTTTCAAAACTTACGATTAAAGGAAACACGGCCTTCTCCACACCTGAACTTAAGGCGCTCCAGCTGAGGCTTGCGCCGTCCATTTTTACAAAACCCAAATTCACAATCTCCGGACTGCATCGCGATACGTCACTTTTAGCCCAGTTTTACCGCAGTAACGGTTTCTTGCGTGTAAAGCTCAAGGCTGATACGGGAATCTTGGATACGGTTAAAAAGTTCATGGGTATCAACATCAGTATAAACGAAGGACTCCCCACATTGGTGACCGTGGTTAAAATCGAGGGCGTTTCCGCAATTGAGCAATCCCTGCTCTTGAAAAACACGGCGATTTTACCTGGCAAACCGTTCAGTATGTCGAAAATCCTGAAGGATTTACAGGACATGAAAGGCATATTTGCCGACAGCGGGTATCTGGAAGCATCAGTTACCTATGAAGTTTTGCTTTCCGAGGATTCTCTCCACGCGGATATTCACTACTCCATTGTACGAGGGCAACCCATCAGGGTTTCATCAATAGAAATTATCGGGCTTAAGGACGTGCGTCCAAAAGTCGTCACGCAAAGACTGCGGCTTAAACCTCAAGAGCTCCTGACACGTCCCAAATTAAATGATGCCATTAGCAACCTGTATGCAACTAACCTGTTCGGTTTTGTCATGATCAGTTATGATTCAATTGCAGACAATGGTTCTTCAAAAGATTCATCCAGGATTATTCGGGTCCGCCTGACGGAAGCAAAATTCTTCACAGCCACTCTGGCTGCCGGATATCAGACATACGAACAAGTCCGGGGAAGCCTGGAACTGAATTATAATAATTTCCTGGGATATGGAATCCGCGGCCATGCACTGGGATATGCCAATTTTATCAATCAGGGCGGTGAATTGGGCGGGACCCTGCCATGGATTACAGGCATTCCTCTTGACTATGATTCACGTGTCTCCTACCGCCATCAGAATGAGCCGCGAATTCAACTTGCGGGAACATTCTACCAATGGCACAATGGCCTCACCTATCAAATAACAAACCGGCTGCGAACCATATTAACGCACCGATTGGAATCAACCAATCTGACGATAATCCCTCCTGTTCTTCCTGCATTTATTGGCGAACCGTTGACACACAGCTTGGGTTTTGAAACATCCTATGATTCGCGCGATGACCTGATCGATACGCATCGCGGAACTTATGAGGACGGCATGGTTGAGGTTTCCGGCCTTCCCGGAGGGATCGGTAATCATTTTATCAAGCTTCAAATCGACGGACGGATATTCGTGCCTATCCGAACAACATTTGTTCTGGCATCCGCGATATCCGCAGGATTTGCAATACCCTACAGTTACAGCGCTGCCGTTCCAATTCAGGAGCGTTTTTATCTCGGCGGTTCAAATGTAATGCGTGGTTATAATGACAAGCTTTTGGGGCCGGACTCAGCCGGGATCCCGATTGGAGGAACGCTTTATCTTGCAATAAATGTGGCTGAGTTGCGCTTTCCGATCTTCAGGTGGATTTGGGGTGATGTGTTTCTTGACGCCGGAAACCTCTGGGATATAAGAACCAGGAAACTTTCCGATTATATTGCCGAGCTTGCGAAGTTTGATTTGTTATACAACGCCGGATTCGGGTTTCGCGTTCATCTGCCCATTGCCGTCTTAAGCGTGGACATGGGATTTAAACTGAACAAACCTCCTTCAAACCAAAATCTGTATGCTCTACATTTTAAGGTCGGTCATTCCTTTTGAAGTAAAGTCTTGCTTTCGTTCTTTTTGCAAAAATATAATAAGCAATACTTGCGCAGCGCCCTGAAATGCAGAACTCCTTCGTGCAAAAGGACCTTCCGCTTTCATCCTAATCTGTATGCTGATGCAGATGCTGGTTTTATGCGGCTCTTATTCGAAAACCTGATGAGAAATGCCTGGAAATTTACATCACAAAATAAAATATCATGCATAGAATTTGGAATGGAAAACAAGAAAGGCCAACGCCGATATTTTGTGAAGGACAATGGTGTGGGCTTTGACATGGCCCAGGCAGGTAGATTATTCAAACCATACCAGCGTCTCCATTCAACACAGGAATACAAGGGCACGGGTATCGGCCTTTCAATTGTAAAAAGGATTGTTGAAAAACACAACGGGGCGGTTTGGGCTGAAGGGGAAAAAGACAAGGGTGCGGTCTTTTATTTTCGTTTAGGATAGAGACTACAGCGGTACCTTTTGGTCGTAGACTATTTTACACTTGTCTTATGCGAAGCAACCTGACTATATAACTCTGACAACCCTAATGTCATTGCAGTTTTTAAAACGTTCTGATAACCCATGCTCATGTATGTATCCAGCTCATTTGCCTCTTTGTAAATACGTTCGGAGATGTTGATCGTGATTCTTTTAACAGCAGAATCAAGACGCCTCGCTTTTTGTGTTTTCATGGTATCGGAAAAATCAGTTCGTTCATAATAGGCAGTGCGACTCTTATTCTTTATCATTCTTTACCTCCTTTAGATATACCTCTCGTTCTTTCTTATGCATCTGACGAACTGTAATTATTGTTTCTTTTTCCCGGTCAACTGGAATCATGATGAACTTTTCACCGATACACCCAAAAAACAAATCAACAGTGGCTTCTCTTGGACTTTGATAAACCAGCGTTGGTGCTTCCCCATTCAGGACAGACAAGATTTCATTTTCCGTAAATTCTCGTTCCCTCATCCTTAACAACT
>CAWHPS010000026.1:0-9731 GCA_963831235.1 uncultured Fibrobacterota bacterium | reverse complement strand
TCACTAAACCTATCATTATTTGATCAGTTGATTCGCAGATTGGATTCCCGCTATTTTATTTGATGGGATGCAATTACATATTGCACCTGTCAACCTTTACCCACATTGGATGGTCACGATGAACGAAGTTGTATTGCAGTCGATTCTTGGAACAGACAAGCGCAATCCATATTTGCATGTTCTCCGTCGTAAAGACACGGACAAGCTGGAAGTTTACTATGGGGCACAGCGTCTGGAGACGGTGGTTGATGATAAGGATCACATCAGCTACCGGGCCTGTTTGGGCAGGCTCTACAATGCGGGATTAAAACGAGAAGCGTTATCGAAGGTTTTTGATGTGGATCGCAAGACGATGCAGCGCTGGGGGAAAGCCCTTCTGATGCCGGATGCCGGAGGCATCGATTCAAGCATTGCGGTCGCGCCATGATCCGCGTAAATTGACGGCGGAAGTGCGGCGGTTTGCAGAAGTTAGATTTGAGTATATATACCCTAATAATCGTTATAGCTACAGCAGCCGGATACGTCAGGAGATTTATAAGACATTCAAGGTAGCACTTAGCGCTGAGAGTCTGCGTCCTGTTTTTGCAGAATGTAAACGGAGGATGTCTGCCAGTACCAGCGCTAAAAGCAAGGATGACGATGGCGATTCTGGAACTGTTGAACAGGAGGCGGATAAGCGTGGAGGCGGTATAGCACTCCCTCCAGAAACATGTAATAATAGAATTGAACATGACCAGATTCAGGAGCCTGCCGTGGTACCGATTGTCCGCTATATACATCATGCAGGAGTCCTTCTCTTTTCCTGTTGGCTCATCCGTCTTCAAGGGGTGCATGAGAAAGGCGTATTGTTGAAGCAGTGGCTTGTGATGGTGCTGCTTGGGGCTGTGAACATAGAGCAGGGCAAATATGTGAGTTGGGATAGCCTGGAGACGTTTCTGGGAAGGACGGTTTGTGGAACGGTAGAGCAGCGAAGAGCTCTCGGGGAAATCGGACAGAGCCTTGGGGCGGAAGCTGTTCTTAGGCTAAATGCCGAGGTGACATGTGTTGCCAAATGCAGTGATTTCTACTATGACCCGCACACGCTGCATTACACTGGGATGAAGAAGATTCTCAAGGGATGGTGTTCCAATATTCGATGGGCTGACAAGGCGCTGCATTGCGATTATATCCACACCAGCGAAGGGATGCCGGTGTATGTGGAATACGCGGACAATTATCAGGATTTGCGTGAGCGATTCAAAACGGTGATTGGTAATTTCCGACGCACGGTTGATATGGATCCGAGTTGCGTGATAACCGTGGCTATGGATCGTGGGGTTTATGGTCATGAGGTGTTTGAGTCGGTTAAGGCTGATCCGTTTCTGGAACTGGTCACATGGGAGAAGGGGTTTGTCGCGGAGAGCTTTGACGAAAGCAGGCGTAGCGGCTCGTATGAGCTTGCGCGGCCGAGGAATAATGCCTCCGATGTGCAATTGTATCGGTTTTCCTATATCGATGAGAAATGGCCAAAGGATTCGTCTATACGGCGGCTGGTGGTACAGGCGATAAATCCACAGGGGAGATGTATCGTGGTGAGCATTCTCACTACCGATACCAAGCGCGACGCCAAAGAGCTGATCCGGCTTATGTTCCGGCGATGGATACAGGAGAACGACTTCAAGTATCTGGACAAGCACTATGGCATCAATCAGGTCACCAGCTATGCCAGCATTGCCTATGAAGATTTGAAGTCGACATTGACTGACAAGCAGATGGA
Organism: uncultured Fibrobacterota bacterium; assembly: GCA_963831235.1. Lineage (GTDB taxonomy): Bacteria > Fibrobacterota > OXYB2-FULL-49-7 > OXYB2-FULL-49-7 > JAEUSG01 > CAWHPS01. The sequence continues at coordinate 7,975 of CAWHPS010000026.1, read as the reverse complement.
AAGCGCTGAAACAAAGGCGCTTCTTTCAGAGCGTCGGGAGTGCGAAAAGGATTTGCTGCGATTACTTCACAAAGAGCATAATCGTGACAATCGGGTTATGCAAGCCCGGGCATTGCTTGACGTGACGGATAAAAAGATCGAGGCCATCACAGCATCGACCACCTACTGCGCCACGAAGGAGCTTGTTGTTCTTCGCAAAGAGCGTTCGCGGCAAAAGGCAATTGTGACGCGGCTTGCAAAGCTGGATTATAAGGAAAAGAAGCAAAAACTTGATCAGCAGATTGCCGCGCTAAATGAAAAGTTGGCGAGTTGTAACCACAAGATATCGAAACTGGACTATCTGATAACTCAAGGTTACGAATGCCTTGATACCAATAAAAAACGTGTGATGGACAGCATCAAGATTCTGGCGAGAAACATTTTCTATCAAGCGCTGGCGCCTTTCAAAAAGAACTATGACAATTATCGGGACGACCACGAGTATTTCAGAAGCCTGACTCATGCGCCTGGATTGTGGGTGGACGATGGTTCAACTGTAACCGTTTATCTCGAGCCGGCTCCGCATTTGTCACCGAAGCTTGAGCGGTGTTTTCAACAGGTTCTTGACGATTTGCAGAAATCGCCCTTGGTACTGCCAAATGGCTCAGGACGTATTTTCCAGATCAAATTGAGACCAATTGAGGGAATTGAACTTGCGGTCGCTTAACAGGAAATTGAGCGTTTTTAGTGAGGTCTGATCTGTTTAACAGCGTTTTCCAAAAGCATGGCTTCCAACAAGGTCTTTTTAGAGACATACCATAAAAAGTCATACCAATCACGGCCTTTCACATAGGGTCTGCACAACAATGCATGGAGCTTTCCCGCAAAACTGGAAGGCAGCTTCTGAGTGGTTACAGGGGCTGGAATGGGAAAACTGAGATATTGCGTTTCAAATTGAGAACCAGGGGGCGGGTTTGTATCGATTTCAAATTTGATTTTGATCTTACGTTTGACAAAACGGTCGAAAGGAAGATCGAGAATGAGTATTTTTCCAATGGAATCACTTTTCAGGAAAGCTTTCTTGACAGCATCACTTGATCGTGATTTGTCTATTACTTCCAAATGAATGCCTTCCGCTTCACATTCCTTCCGGACAAGTTCAAGATATGGGGCCCAGTCAAATGCACTGCATTGCTGCTTAAGGGTAAAATCCAAATCTTCGGAGAACCGTTCAAGATTATGGAAAATCCGCAGGAATGTCCCACCCTGAAATGCGGCAAGCGTGAAAAAATCGCTCTTTGCCAGCATGGAAAGCGTAAGCATCTGCATCAATTCCTGCAGGACATGCTCCTGTTCAATTTCATTTTCCGGATTATAATCCCTGAGTTTTTCAGAAAACACCTTGGAAATCATTTTGAAGCTCCTTTCCTGAACGACAACAGCGCCTGTTTTACCAATCGATTGTTGATGCTGTTATAAACATCATCAAAATTATCCGCGAATACCTTTCCAAGTTCTTCCTGTTCCATTCGCAGGGAATCTGTCAGAAAACCGATATCCTCTTTTCCAGTCAACCCTTTTCTTCGCATATATAGGATATCCGCTATTGCTCTTAATGGTGTGGCGATATAGACCCAATTTGACTTATCCAATTTCTCTGATTTTACACCAGCCCTGAAGTCTTTGCAAGGAATCCTGAAAAACTGGAAATATCCGAGAGGGGTTTTGTAAATCCGGCTGCGGTATTGCGTGACACTTCGCACCTGGTAAACAGCCTCTGGTATAAGGCCGTGAAATTGCAAGGCGGATTCCATGCTGATATAAGACGGACTATGAAGCAGAGCGGCAACGACAAATGGATGGGGTGAATTTTCCCTGAAACGGCTATCAAGACAATAGAGTCCAGGTTTAATTTGTAATATTTCTCCTTTATCCATGGCCTTGAAAACAAGGGCTTTTATTGCTCCATTCGATAGATTTGGAAATAGATTATTAATAACCGTTTTGTTGAACAAACCAGTGGGCGGCTTAAAAAAAAGGATTTTTTCAGTTAGTCTTTGCATTTTATGCCGTTGAGTTGCTATTTTAGTAACTCTATGACATAAATATAGGTTTTATTAAGTTGCTTTTCAATCTAAATATTGTGATACAAGGAGGGAGTACCCCAGAACTTGTTGCATCAATCGTCACTTGACAGAACCAAAAACCTGTTTTACAGCTTCGAGATACCCATAACCAAACAGGTCATCCGGCTGCAAATAACTTGTTTCTGTCCATTCATTCCAACTGTTGATTGTAATCAGCGGGGTTTGAGTCGGGTGCGCATCAGCATAAGCCTTGGCCTGCTCTAATGCCTGACTCACATTCTGAGGCGTGTTGTTTTTTACAACATCCCAGCGGATTTCCTTAAACCTGGGGTTATTATCCCAGCCAATCGAGATGTGGGGAAAATATGGAATGGAAAAATCTTTGTTTATACGCGCCCATTCCTTAACTACATCCTGCATAATCTGATTGTAGTCCCGGTTTATATCCGTGAAGTGGGCAAACTGGTAATGGGTGAGGCTGTCAAAACCCAGCTGGCTTATGATCTCATTACCGGTAACGATCCTGTTGCCATCCATGCCGCTCAAATTCAAGTCTTGCACATTCCAGTAGGCCAACTGCAAGTGAAGCCCTGGTAATCCGGCCTTTGTCACCTCTGCCCTGAACCAGTCAAAGGCGTCCCTTGTAGCAATAACTCCCCCCAAACCTTTCATCAAATTGGTCAGGTCATAAATCATAAATACCGGTTTGCCGGCAATGGTGTAGTATGCGGGATGTTTGAAATATTTCTCAATCAGGCGGTGTGCAATGATCTCGAATTCTTTGCGATCCACGGCTCCCTGCCATATAATGGCATCATCCATTATATGCGATAGGCGAATATCCCAGCCAAGGTTTGCATCATGGTTGGCCCACATCAAATAGAATTTCATCCGATTATTGTTGCGGGCCTTTAGAAAACCGTCATTAAGGCAATTTTCAAGGAAGGGACGTTGGTCGTACCAATACCAGTCATAGATAAAGACATTGACCCCGTGGTCTGCTGCAGCATTAATCTGCATTTCCATCACATAGGGATCAGCTTCGTTAATATATCCCCACAGGGGTTTGCGGGGCCAATTGTGATCCGGAGTCTTTTTGACTGAATTCTTGACCGACTGCCATTCACCCATGCCTTCGGGCCAGAACATTCGCGATCTTTTCTCATCACCGGTATAAGCCGGCCAAACATACGCGGCAACATCATATTTCTTTGTCATGGTTTTCTCCCTGAAAGTTTAGTGGTCCGTTCTTGAATGCACACAGATAAATCGAGAATAGGCGTAATCGCTATTTGACGGTTTGGCGCATACGTAGCTTTATCATTGAAACTTTTTATATAACCCACTATGTGTGATCCGTTCAGCATTGTTTCTCCTTTCCATTCATAAAGATTATCAGGAATCACAGAAAGAAATATAAATTATAAAAGGAAAAACTCCATATCATAATGAACATTATTTCTGATAAAAAAAGACAAATTTCAGATATTATCGGATATTAAACGGTTTTTCTTTACTTATTATTGAAATCTGTAGGTGAAACACCCACATATTTTTTAAAAGCCTTTGAAAAATTTGATGAAGCAGTATACCAAACCAGGAAAGCTATTTTCTCGATATTAATACTGAGGTCATTTTTTAGCAGAAGTTCCTTTGCTTTCTCAATCCTGACTTTTTACCTAATATATTGATTTTATTGCTGTATAGCGGATAAAGGCAATTATCTTAAACCTATTTTATAGTATCCGTCTTCGTGGAAATCACTTTTATAGCCATTTCGCTTGTAATTTCCTGAAGGGCGACCGCATAACAACAAAACTTTCACTGGATTGTAAACCACTATTTTCATAAAAGCATCCTTCTATCCTTAATATTGAATCAACGACCTGTAGCTTAAAATCAACCACAGCATCGTATCCATCTAAATTGACTCATGTCATTCATAGTCTTATAGTGAAATCATCCAATAAAAAATGAAATCGCCCAAGACGGATGGGAGTGGTTTTATTTATATTACAATTATAAAAAAAGTCGTACTTTCCAAAAAAGTACTACATCTTGACTGTTAGACAATTCCATGGAGCATCTCATGTTAAATGTATTTGCGTTATTGTTTATAAGCCTTATCAGCTGTAATGTTTATGCTGACAATCAAATCAACTCGATCGTGCATGATTTCTTTTTTTCTTCAAGGTTCGATATGCAAAGGAGATCTTCTGAACAATTGGATTCCCTAGGGGCAGGATGCATTCCCATTCTCATTGAAGCACTTTCTGATACTTCATTTCATTTATACCCTGGAGATGATGAGGAATTTGATCGGAAGGCAGCCCTTGAAATTATTGGAAGAATATGCGGAAATACCCCTGGAACCTTTACAACACTTTTGGCACAGGAATACAATCCTTATCATCACCTTATTGTTGAATATTATGCTGAAAACTGCTGGAAGGATTCCTCCTCGCGTCCTTTATTGAAATTCCTTGACTCTAAAAACAAACGGACACGGGAAGCCATGGTGGTAATTTATTTAAAACAAGGGTTGGGCCTTGAAATCATTCCGCAATTTAAAAAAATGGTGGAAGATACCCCATGGACGAATTCTGTGCCCGAAGCCCTTAATCTTATCAAGCCCAAAGAAGAATCAAACTATAAAAATATCCTGCTTGGCACTGCCATGCGTCTCAAGGCCTGTGGAAATGGGAATTGTGTCAATAAAGAGATTGCTTCATGCGTTCGATTCAGACTGGAATCGCTAATTGATCGTGAAGCAATAAATCTGGTGCATAAATATTTGCCAATAAGAACAGACCCAGGCACAATGGAAATAAAAAAGCCGATACGGCTATTATCGCTTAATGCAAATATCCTTTTTGACGAATGTGATAATCCTTACAAGCTTGATGATCGTTTGCGCGGTAAAAGACCTCTTGAGCTTAAAAATCTCGCGGAATACTTTAAAAATAGGGATGCTGATATAGTGACTTTGCAGGAAGTCGAAGCAGGTGATTTCCTTGAATTCTACAACAGTAAATATTTGTCCAACCTTGGGTATAAAGCTTATACAGCTCCAAGCAATGATTATCGGGGGTATTCGATAGGATTTTTAAGCCGGCTCCCTTTAGGAAGGGTTACGAGTCACCATCTAAAGGACATCAGGACGCCGACTTCAACATTTCACTTTATACGCGATATTATCCAATTGGAAGTGTTGACAAACACCGGTATTATTACAATTTTTAACACCCATTGTCAGCCATCTTCAATTTCCTCCATGTACTCGAAAGAACATTGGAAACGGATTCGAAAAGATGAAGCAAAAGCCATTAATGATATAATAAATGAAGAAGCTTCCAATTACAAAATGATTCATAAAAAGCCCATGGACTGGATATTTTGCGGGGATTTTAATTTAACACCTGATGATACGCTTTACAAGATACTGACAGATTCAAAACAAGGCGAAACCTGGACGGACATCGCAAAATTCGCAGGAAAAGATGAGTTTACCAGTTCAACAACAAAACCAGAAGAAAGAATTGATTATATCTTTGTTTCGAGTTCCATGCTCAAAAGATATCTCACTAAAAGTTTTAATGTGGAGAAACAGGATTCACTGGCAAAACGTATTTCGGATCATTTTGGGATTTCATCAAGTTTCAGTGGTGAATAATTGCCTTAAAAAGATCATAAGACTTTAATAATTACTCAGGTTCCTTTTGTCTTTGAGACAAGCAACTAAATTGCTGCAGATTAGCGCCAAACCATAATGGGCTAATCTGATCCAAAGTAAAATCCATGGAACTCGCTAATTTATCGTAAAGTTATGCTAATAGCTGCGGAATCGTTGCTGGAAATACGGGTGCATGACAGCTAATGCATAGCCCCTACGCGGCATTTCTCAAGAAAACCCGGTTTGCCTCCGCGAGGAACAGCATTCTTTTGTCCCAAAAAGTGTCCCATCGCTTGGTTGTCGATAATTCGGCTGCCCGTATTTGCATAACAGCCTCCACTTTATTTTCTGTCCAGAACTTATCAGAGGCTTTCACTCTTTGATTGACCTGCTTGATAAGACTCTCCACCCGACAACTCGATACCGGTAATCCCAACTTTCGGATACGTGGATAATCCATTCTGGAAGCATTTTCATTGATATAGTGGATTGCTCTTCTCAGGATGATTCGTGGGTCACTATCGGACGCTTGCTTCGGAGGCAAACCAATTTCCGTTTGTTTTTGTGACAAAAGGTTTAATATAGGCACCACTTCACCCTTCCATGCATGAGTAATCAACGTGACATAGAAAAGCCACGCCTGCTCCTGGGACTTGACCGTGGCTTGGGCAACAGCGAATAGATGCTCAACGAGATGGACAAAGTCCAAGAGCGCTAACCAGTGACTGAAGAACATCTCATAGACCAACCAATTGCCCGTGCCCCCATCTGAGATAAACAGTTTTTTCGGAGCTGCGTTGAGATTCAGTCTTTCAGCTTCATTCCGTACCAATGGAGCGAAACCTTTTGCATCCAACATGCTGACCACACAGCTTTTCAGCAGGATGGTGTCTTTCTTGTGCGTATGCGGTTGAGGGGGGAGTGAAACTGTATTATTGACCTTTTCTTTTTCGGTTGCTTTGGCATGCCCAGCCAAGCCCGTTACCAAGGCACGAACAGAATCTTTATCGATGAAGACTGTTGGAACCTCTGGATGTGGGTCCACCTCATGACTGTCCGCTTCCATTATCTGGAGATGGGCGATATTGTCTGCTTTCCATTGGGGGTTGTGTACTCCGGGTAGATCGTTTTCCGCACGGGTTTGAACACGTCCACCATCGACCGAGACAACCGATGCTGGAGGGTTTTTGGGGACAACAGTTTGATCCACAAGCTGGCTATGGTCACGGACGGATAATAATTCTTTGCCAATTTTATCTGTGATTCTGGCAATTTGCCGATAACTGATGAAAATATCGCCTATCTCTGCTAAAACAGTTTCTGCCTGTTGATACGAATTGCAATTGCCACCAGCCCAACTGATTTTCTTAAGCAGAGAGGGGCTGTAATCGACACTATCAAACCCCAATAAACGACGCCAGGGGGGAAAAATCCCGCCGACATTTCTGACAGCCGAATATGGGTGCTGCAAACGGGAGTTTTCCTACTGCCGTATTAACCATCACGGATTCTTCTTTTGCTTTCTTTTCTGCGTCTTCTTTTCGCTTGCTGGGTGTATGACATTTGGGACAATCGCATTCTTTGGCAAGCAGTACTTCGATTAACACAGGATCCATTAGAATGCTCTTTTCCAGAAGATATTCTCCAATCTCTTTGCCTAAGGCAACGACCAGTTCCTCCCTCTCTGTAATAGTCGGGAAATGCCCATCGGATTGTCGCCCTGTCTTTTGTTTGATTCGCTCCAGCATACCATCCATCATTTGAAGTAGTTCGTTCCGGATTCCGTCCCACGAATCGGTTGATGTAACCTTTGACATTTTCTTTCACTCCTTTCTTGTTCTCCTTTTTGCACGATAGGACTTCAATAGCCCCTGTATCGTTTTATGTGTGTTAGATTCAATTTCCCTGTTCATTACTTTCCATTGTTTGCAGAATGATTGGATGCTTTTGACCAGTTCTTGCGGAATATGGACGGTGTAGGTCTTTCCTGATTTCCGGTAGGATAAATAATAAGCGGAATGAAGCTCGTTATCCGTGCAGTGGCAGTTCTTTTTACCGCACTTGAAGTGGGTTTGCCCTAAGGATGCTTTGAGGTAGGGGGTTGTATCCTTTTGCATAGCCTTATTATAATATTATAACAAGATAATGTCAAGAAATATTTTTGTTAAATTCATTAAAATCGGAAAGGCGATCGGATTTTACAGGGTACCTACATTTTTGACTACATTAGCTGTCA
>CAWHPS010000025.1:0-41704 GCA_963831235.1 uncultured Fibrobacterota bacterium | reverse complement strand
AGGGAGTGCCTGATGAGTTCAAATACTGTTCTGCATAAATGGCATCCAGAAGAAAACGGATTAATTCATTATCCAATGCTGAGCATTTAAGCCCAATGCTTTTTAGAGATTTATTCAGTTTTTCCAAGGCTCCTTTTTCCTCAGAACCAGGGGGATAGCAGTCATCCTTAAATGATAGACGATAAAGCGAGACAGGGTTCTTTCCTTTTTGGTCATGTAGAAAATGGGGTATATTCTTTGGCACAAAAGTAAAATCGTTTTCTTTCATGGCCAATCTTAATTTACGGTGATTTGGGAAGACAAGCTCTGTTTGGCCTCGGATGATAAAAAAGAATTTCAGGTAATCACGGCAGATAGGAGTCATTGCAAAATCTCTTGAATGGTGTATCTCGTCAAGCACAATGCCGTATTCCGGCCATTCTGATGATATTATTGAATGGGTAATGTTTCTTTTCCGCTTGGATTGCGACTTGACTGCATTTTTGTTTTGTCGCACCATAAAGGTTTTCTTACTTATAGAAATGAAATTGTCCAATAAAGGGTGAAATCACCCAAGACTTAAAAAGATGCTTTATGTATATTATAATAAAAAAGCACCAATAACAAAAACGATCAAAGGGTTTGCCATGAAAGAAAAACAAATAAATTCCTTGGCCTTTTTCTACCACATCTTTTTATGGAAACTGATTTGTCTAATGTTAATCATCCATTTTGAAACAGAATCAGCTTATGTCAAGGCGCAAATTAGGCCTATAACTATGGATGTAGGGGACTATCCAGAGGGGCCAAGCCCATTGAATGTAATTGGTAAAGGTGATTCAATTCGCCTTATGGCTGATTATTTTTCGGATGTTCCCGGTCTTAATATACAAGACTACAATTGGTCAATCATTAATCAACCGGTTGGGGCATCTGACCATATTGGTAACACAAATTCTAATATTGCATGTTTTAGGCCTGGTTCTTTGGGTGATTATGTTATCAAGTTGGCGCTGACAACTTCTATAGGGATTGCGGAAACAACAATTACCATAAAGACAGCAACCTATGTAGGTGTGGGCTCAATCAACAATATGGTTCCGAACTTATCCAAAGGGCAATGCGCATCATGTCATAAATCGATTGATTCAACCTGGCACACGACGGACCATTCCGACTCCTATACTCGACTTCTTAAAAACACTGGTTACGATTGCAAGGGATGCCACACAGTGGGATATGATGTAAATCCACTTGCAAACAATGGGGGTATCGATGATGTTTTATCAGGTGACATGGCGGCTTTAACAAATATACAATGTGAAAATTGTCATGGCCCTGGCAGCCGTCATAAGGGAGACTCAACTAATAACATTAGTATAAGTTTAAGGTCAGATTTGTGTCTTAAATGCCATTATTTCCCGAGCCATCGGGCAACTTACGTTCCAAGAGACTACACCATTTCTTCGCATTCAAAAGGTATTGATTCCGCTTCACAACAGGAGCAATGCTCGGAATGTCATTCCGCATTTCAGGCAATCTATAAACTGGACTCTTCCAAGACAAAGTATAAACTAAGAACGGGAGAGCCTCAAATCAGCTGCCAAGTGTGTCATGATTCACATAATTCAAAGAATCACGTCGGTCTTGAAACAGATTCGCTCAACATAAGGCAGCCTGCAGCCGTCAAGTTGAAGGATAATTCAATTATTGTTTCCGGTGGCAGAGGAAAACTTTGCATGACTTGCCACCACTCATCCGCCAAAGCTGATACAACCAAATCATTCCCCTTTGAAGGACCTCATTTTCCACAAGCGGACATGCTATCTGGAACAAATGTGTTTGCATCTGGAAAAGGCTTCCAAGAATCCATGCATCTCAACTTGATCACAAACAGTTGTGTTCAATGCCACATGACAAATAGAGATGGCGGCCATACTTTCAAACCTAGTCTTGATGCTTGTACTGAATGTCATCCAGGTTATGATGAAGATTCCTTATCCCTTTCCCAGAATACTGTCAAAAGATTACTAAGCACAATTGCAGGCAAATTTCCAATGACCGATACACCCATAGTTAAGATCAAACCATCATATACCTCAATCCAACGCATAGCAGCTTACAACTATCTATTTGTAAATAATGATGGCAGTTATGGGATCCATAATTATTCTTTTACATTGGATTTGCTCAGACGGACGGATTCGCTGCTTAATACAGAGGTTTCGAAAGAGACCAGCAGCAAACTAAATCAAAACTCCTATGAAATAGCAGTTTCTCCAAATCCCTTTAGTCAATTTACAAAGATTGTTTTGCATGTTTCGGATGAATTATCCGTTAAGCTGACAATCCATGATGTAAAAGGCGTTTGCATAAAAATATTGGCTCATACAAAATACTCACCCAGCGAGCAGGGTTTTGAATGGAATGGATCAGAAGGGAAAAAAGATGGGTCAGGGTCTTTATATTTGCAGGATTCAGGTTGGTGATATTATAAAAACCAAACCTGTTTTACTATTAAGATGAAAATGTTCAGCCATATTGATCAGTGATGGCTTATGAAATTGCAAAACTGGTGGGCCGATAGCCTGTTAAAACAGGCCATAATCCGATGAAAAGATGTGGTGAAATTGTCTTTCCTGTTTAAATCACCAAATGCGCAAACAGGATAAACCCATTTCAGCCAGGGTTCTTGCGTTGAGGGGGTATCCACCATTATAACTCCTTTTTTCTGGGAGGAGATATATAATTTTTGTCATTTTCCTGCAAAAATAATCTTTACAGGGCCTATTTCAGAGGAAAATGTTATGCACTTTTTTTCCCTGAAACGCTTGAAGTCAAGAGAAATACATTTTCCCCGTATAACTTCGGGTAAAGATAAAGAAACCTGTTTGTCCGAAAAAGTGCTCTTGGCATTGCCGCCTATCATGTTCACCAATTCGCCCACACAATCCGTAATATCATCAGTGCCTTCCGAGGGCTGACCGGAAAAACGCAAAACAGCCTCTGTTGCCCCAGATTCTGTCATGCAAAGGGCGATGTTTCCATTCATGTCCCCGGAATATCCAATCAACCCCAACACATTCCATTCAGGTTCATTCATATCAATATCCGAGGGAACAAGTTCAACCATTAGCATTGTTTGGAAAGTCCGCAAAGCCGCATCCTTTAATATTTCCATTATATCCTGGGACATAAAAACCTCCTGGCAAATTACTGGTTCACCATCATGCTGACCTGTATGGCAAACGGCCTTCCTGATGCCTCGAAAATGACTACAATACAAGGTGCATTTTGCGGATGCCGGATCTCGTGCCCCATTCCGGTCACAACCGCGGGCAGTGTAATCTCGTGGCCGAATTCCGTGCCTGAAAGCAATGCCTTGGCATTCCCGGAAATAATGTTAATAATCTCGCCCACTCCGTCTTTTAATTCCTCGCTTGTAATGGTTTCTGGTGCCGTGCCTAAAATACGGCCCACGATTTCACATGCCAAATCCTCGTTAAAAGAGACTACAACGGCCCCGTTTATTTTCCCTGAAAAATTCATGATCCCGGAAATATCCCCAAACAGACGGTAGTTCTTTTTAAGAAAAAGCTCCTTGCGCGTAACCTGAAGATTTGCCATGGTGCTCATAAGATCAAGTGTTGCGCTTATGAATGGGTTAATAAGCTTTGTTAAAATCGGCATCTTCATGCCAACAGGTCTCATGAGTTTGTCAATGCGCCCCTTTAATGTTTCGGGCATTACCGGCAATTGTAAGGCATCAGTGGCCCCCGAACCGACAAGCTTATGCGCCGTATCGATATTCATGAGGTCGGTTAAGATAAGGATGGGTACATCCCTGAACCCGCAGGATCTGCGGAGCTGTCGCAAATGTTCCTGCGCCTGTTCCTCATTCCCGTTAATGTGATAAAAAATAAAATCCGCCTCAAAAACAGGTAGGATTGTCTTCGAATAAACCGTGTATTGGGGAGTGGGTGGGGCTGATCCGGAATTTCCATCGAGTAGCGCCTCTATCTCCTTTTTTGCATTCTCCAGCTTTCCACGGACAATAGACTCTGCCTTGTTTTCGGCTTTTGTTATGGGCCCCGACCCTTCCACCTGCTTCATCAGGGAAGATTCAATGTCTTTAGCCTGCATGGCGAGAAAAGAGTGATCTTCCTGCAGAATATTCCGGATGATTTTTTCCACCAGACTTGTGGCATTGACAAGAGCTATTCTCATGAGCAAGCTTTCATACGATTATTTTTTACATCCGCTATTGCATGTTGAACAGGATTTTTGTCTTCTCTATCTCCTCTTCTGTGTCCTCGATGATTTTTCTTAATTGATCCGTATCCAGTTTCAGATCATACCAGGCACCAAGACTGAAGCCCCTTGGAAGAGCGTCCCCGGGCTCGGACGCCCCGAGTGCGGAGCAGGCGAAGTCGGAAAGGTGGATAAGTTGAGTCAATGCCAGATGCTCAGGTTTTGCATGGTCCGGAGCATTGTGCCATGTTACTGCGTTCACTATACCTGTTGGGAAATTCCACCGTTCCAGAATCAACCCCCCGATTTCACCATGGTCGATTTCAAGAAGTTTCTTTTCCGTTTCATAAATGCCCTCGGAATTTTCTTCAGCAGATGCCCTGACCCGCATGTAAACCGAATTAAAATATATGTCGAGGATAAGAATCCCGATGTCGTGAAGCAATCCGGCAATATACGCCTCACCCGGATCAAAATGAGCACTTTTTGCCACTTCTGCAATGTTCCTTGTAACCAGGGCCACGCCAATGGAGTGGTTCCAGAATTCACGCATACTGATGAGGCTGGATGATTTTGTGAATATCCCCATTGCCTTGAATGCAAGGCTAATCCGGCACACTTCATCCATCCCGAGCCTTGAAATGGCCTGCTGCAAATCCCGTATTTCACCGTAACGTCCCGAATAATAAATTGAATTGGCGGTCTTAAGCAGTTTGGCCATAAGCCAGACATCCTTCTCGATAATCCTCGCGACCGTGGAGGCATCCTGCATTTTGTTTTTGATAAGACTTTGGGTCTCAAGGAATTGCTGTCCCTGCACAGGCAGATCTTCGATCAGTGCAATCTGTGCGATTATTTTATCCCGAATTGCGCTCATTTAAAATCCCTGGCCCAGTGTTTCCATTATCTTTGAAACCAGATCCGCCTGTGAAAATGGTTTCATCACATAGTTTTTTGCGCCGGCTTTAATGGCTTCGACCACTTTACCGCGCTCCACTTCAGTTGTAACCATCATAACCGGAATATCTCTGAACCTGGCATCTTCTTTGAGTTTCTTAAGCACCGACAACCCGTCAAGCCTAGGCATGTTCCAGTCAAGTAAGACAAGACCGATTTCAGTACCCTGGGCGGCCATTACTTCTAGAGCCTCCACACCATCACGCGCTTCGACAAGTTCATGACCTATCATTTCAACTGCGCCGCGGATTACCCTTCTTATCATATTGGAATCGTCCGCTGATAATATTTTCATGGGGAAACCTCCTGCTTTACACGATAATACATGCCCTTTTCATGAGTCAATATTTGATATTCCGTACTGTAACCTGAAATGGATTCCGATGCTCCGAGGAAGAGAAAACCCTCGGGCCTCAGAAGCTGGGCCATACGCTTGAAAAGATCTCGCTTGAAATTATCGGAAAAATATATGGCTACATTCCGACAGAAAATAATATCAAAACGGCCGAGGTTTATAAAATTTTCCTGAAGGTTGAATTTTTTAAAGGTTACCATCTTTTTAATTTTATCCTTCAAGACCCAGATTGAGCCGGCCTGATCAAAATAACGGTTCTGAATGTCCGGAGTCATGCCGCGGGACATGGAAAGTTTGTCGTATCTGCCCGCTATTGCCAGAAACAGGGCCGAAGGGGAGATATCAGTTGAAATTATTTCCACGTATTCCATTGGCAGTACCGAATATTTGCGAGCAAATTCGTGAATCGTCATGGCAAGGGAATAGGGCTCCTGGCCTGTTGAACAGGCCGCGCACCAAATACGGATCTTTTTACGTTTTCCCTGTTGTATTTCATTAGACATCTGCCTGAGCACCACCTCTTCAAATATACGGTAGGGGCTGGTATCGCGGAACCAAAGTGTCTCGTTGGTTGTCATGGCATCGACGATTTTATCCCGCAGACCCAACGTTGGATCAGCAAGGGTCTTCCGGTAGAATTCTTCGAAAGTAGCGCAACCGTTCTGAACCATCAGGCCCGATAACCGGCTTTCCACAAGATAAACCTTTTCATCACCAACGGAAATACCGCAATGCTGTTCAATGTATTTCCGGAGAAGATTGAATTCATTATTGGTAATCGGCATTTTTTTATATACCTTTGAAGCGCCGCATTGTCGTGATTTCAGTTATACGCTCAGCCATTTTGTCGATGTCAACGGATTCATTTGAGAAATGTGCTTCGTCAATTGCCCTTGGCATTCCGTAAACAACGCAAGTGGCTTCGGTTTGCGACAGACAATAGCATTTCCTGCTTTTAAGCGCCCTGACCCCGAGTAATCCGTCACTGCCCATCCCTGTCAGTATTGCGCAAAGAACGCCTTTTTCTCCATAGACCTCGGCCACGGATCTGAACAATACATCAACTGAAGGGCGACAGCTGTTTTCTGGCGGGTCTGAATTAAGCCCGATCACATATTTCCCCTCTTTTTTTTCAACAACCATATGCTGCCCGCCTGGTGCAATATAAACCGTATCTGGACTAACAATATCCCCTGCCTCGGCTTCCCTGACCTTCATAGCGGATTTGGAAGAGAGACTATCAGCCAGGGATTTTGTAAAATGCGGCGGCATGTGCTGTACCAAAAGAATTGGAACGCCAAGGGTAAGAGGAAGATTCGGGATTAGTTTTGAAAGAGCTTCGGGACCGCCTGTTGAAACGCCGATTGCAATAACCGCCACTGTTTCAGGAAGGAGACCTGAAAGCGGCTTTTCTTTGGGCAATGGCTTCGGCGATTGCTGCGTTGTTGTTTTTTCAATTGGCCTTGGACCGCACCCCCTTGTTAAAAGGCGCGTTTCAACATGGCGAAGCACCATTGCAAGATCACTCTGCAATGTTGCCAGGTTTTTTTCAAGGTCAGAGGAATCCGGCTTGCGTATAAAATCAAGGGCCCCAAGTTCAAGCGCGCGTATGGTGCTTTCCGTGCTGCGGGTACTGATACCGCTTACCATCACAACCATAGTCTGCGGAAAATTGAGGCGTATTTGGGTGAGGGTCTGAATGCCATCCATGCCTTCCATGTGGACATCCAGCAATACCAAATCCGCAGGGGATTGGGCAAGTTTTTTCAAGGCGATTGCGCCACTGGGAGCGGTGCCCACGACCTCAACGTTAGGAAGGCCGCCGGCAGCATCAGACAATATCTTCCTGAATATAACAGTATCATCAACGATCAGGACTTTTATTTTCATCCTTTAAAGCCCATTAAAAATCAGACCTTAAAATGTTTTACAATCTGCTGCAACCCTGATGCAAGCTTTGCAAGTTCATTCGCGCTCGATTTTATTTGGCTTACACCGGAAGCCGTGTCTTTGGAGGCCTTGCTTACGTTTTCAATGTTCTTGGATACTTCGGCCAGTCCTTTTGCGCTTTCACCCACGTTTTTAGCAATCTCTGATGCCGCGCCGGTCGCGCCGCTCATGCTGCGTGCCACTTCATTTACCGTTGCTGTCTGTTCTTCAACCGCGCTTACGATTGTTTGGGAGATTAGGTTTATCTCCTCTATTACCTTTGTAATAGTTTCGATTGCCTTTACGGCATCAGATGTATTGGTTTGCATTGTTTCAACCTGGCGCCCGATTTCCTCAGTTGCCTGGGATGTTTGTTTGGCCAGTTCCTTGACCTCATTTGCCACAACGGCAAAGCCCTTTCCCGCATCTCCGGCGCTTGCAGCCTCAATGGTAGCGTTGAGCGCCAAAAGATTTGTCTGGTCTGCGATATCGTTGATTACATCCACTACTTTTCCGATTTCCTTTGCGGCCTGGCCCAGCCGCTCCATGAGTTCCTGCGTTGATTTAGCCTGAGTATTTGCGCCTGAGGCGATCTGTGATTCCTTCTGACAATTCTTGGCCACCTCGTTCAATGAAGCGCTCAGTTCCTCGATAGAGGTTGCAACTGTATTGACCGAGCCTGACATCTGTTCTGCTGCAACAGAAATATTCCTTACATTGGTAGTGGCCTGTTCCGTGGCAGCTGCAACAGTGCTGCTTTGGGTAGTCATTTCTTCCGCATTGCCGGCAATCTGGGTTGATGAGGCAGAAAGTTCTTCAGATGCGGAAGACAATGTCGCTGAACTTGTGGATATCTGGCCCATCATTCCACGGAGCGATTCGATTGTTTTGTCCAGTGATTTTCCCATTTCTCCGAATTCATCCGTTGTTTGAAGCATGCTTTTCTGGGTCAGGTCTCCTTCCCCTGTCTTATTAATGGCATTAAGCATGGTGTAAAGAGGATTCGATATGCCACGTGTTATTGTGACAATTAAAATTATTGTAAGAATAATCGCAAGAATGGAAATGAGCAAGAGAATAAAACGCATGGTTGAAACACGTGAAGCTGTGCTTTCGTCAATTTCCTTAAGACGCTGATACCTCCAATCCATAAACTTTTGAATTGCCTGATTCATTTCCAGGATTTTCCCATAGGATTTTTTAGTATATTCTTCAGCAGCCTCCTTATGTTTTCCCGCTGCTGCAAATTCCATGACTTTATCATTGGGCTGCTTCAGGTTAGTTATAGATTGAACTACACTGTCCAATAGGACCCTCCCCTTTTCGGTTTGAACAGTGGCTCGTAATTCTTCAAGGATTTTCTTGTAATCAGACCTGAATTCCGCAATATTCTTCAGATGATCACTGATATCGTCCTTATCGTCGGTTAAAACAATATTGGCTATATTGAAAACAACCCCGTCAACATCCGTCTTCATTTCTTTTACAAGTATCAACTTGTGGTTTTGAAGTATTACATCATCCATGGATTTCCGGATTGAATGGATGGCCCATAACGAGATGCTCATCATAAGCACCAATAGAAAAAGTACAAACCCGAAGCTTAATCCCAGTTTCTTTTTGACCTTCATGTTGTTCAACATAATTCTCCCCTTCTTTTTATGGTTATTCTTTTATTTTAAGTATCTTCTCAACATCAAGGATGCCAACCAGCACCTCTTCGGTCTTTGCAACACCGGTAAGGTATTTCTCGCTTACCTGGCCCACATTCGCGGGCGGTGGTTCAATTTTTGAATCTTCTACAGTGGCAATATCTCCTATGCCATCCACAAGAAGCCCAACCAAATCAGTGGAAGCGGATTGAAGCTGACCCCGTCCGGCCTCACTCACTGAAACCTGGCTGATATTTTTAAGCACTATGCATCTGGAGCAAGCGGTAATTTCACGTTTTGCAAGGCCCAACCTTGCACCCAAATCCAGCACAGTTACAATCTGCCCGCGTAAATTCATAAGACCGGACACAAAATCAGGAGCATGTTCGACAGGGGTGATATCAAATTTCCTGTTAATCTCCCGCACAAGCAGAATATTAATTCCGAATAATTCCCTTCCCAGGAAAAAAGTGGTGAATTGCTTTTCAGCCATTGAATTACCCCTTGAAATTTATTTTTTAAGCCCCAGTAAAGCATTCCATTGTTTTCTTTAGAAGGCCTTTATCCAGTTTGTTTTCGCATGCATCAGCCCCTGCTGTTTTGCATTGCACCATTATTTTTTCCGCTCTTGAGGTTGACAACATGATGACAGGCAAGCCCTTCAATTTCGGCGATTCCTTGATCTTACGGACAAGATCAGGCACGGTAATTCCCGGCATTTCCACATCAGTCAGGAGCATTGAATAACGCTCCCCACTAAGCAGCCTTTGCCAGGCTTCATCACCATCTTTTACAATATCCACTTTACACCCGAAAGATACCAGGTAATTCTCCAAAACAGTCCGGAAAAATGCCGTGTCTTCAGCCAGGAGTACACGCTTATTATCGAGGCTACCGGAAGGCCTGTTAGCTCCATATAAATCAGGTTCCGCTTTTTCAAAAACCGGATAAATATCTATAAACACCAGCATTTGCTTATTAACCATTGCGGTCCCGAAAATACCAGGTGCAATCAATGTTTTCGAATCAATATCCAGTTGAGCGTGGATTATATCCTCAACAGATGTTGCGATTATTCCAAGAGGATGTGCCGTCATTTTGGGAACAATGACAAAAAGCGCAGCTTCGTCTGTACCAGTTTCAGGCGGTTGTATAGGAAGATAATCATGCAGACGGAGAAGCCTTAAGGACTTATCTTCGTATTTCAAGAATTCCTTGCTGCCTATTCGCTCTATTGCACCTGGTTCCACCTTTTCAACGCGGGAAACAAGCGACAGGTCGATGGCAAATGTCTCGGAGGTGCCGTTGCGGAATGTCAATATTTCCTGTGTCTCAGAAATTGCCCTGCGAGCATGACGTTCCTTTTCCGCAAGGGATTCCTTTTCCAGTTCAGCGAATTTGAGTCCAGCCATACCGGCGATGCCGAGTGAATCAAGGATCATGGCCACCTTGCCGTCTCCCATTATCGCGGAACCCGCGTAACACTGGCATTTTTTAAGATAGCTGGACAATGGTTTGACTATAATCTCTTCATTGTCGTACACCTCGTCCACAATAAGCCCGAAACGGTTTTCAAGGGCCTTTAAAACAACAATCTTTATTGAGCTTTTGCTGCTTGTTCGCCTGTCTTTTGAAGCCTCTCTCTTTTCAAGCACGTCACGCGGTGTAACCTCGGGTATAGACCTGCGGTCGGCAATGCGTTCACGCCTGTCAATGGACTTTTCGTCTGCGGCATCCAGATATGTACGGGGTATGCCAAGCAGGTCGGATAGCCTGACAAGGGGCAACAATCTGCCGAGCAGCCTTAGCACACTGCTACCGTGCACGGTTTCGATTGCCTTTGCAGCGTCACGGGCACGAATTCGGACCAATTCCTCGAGACTGACCTGCGGAATAGCGAAGGAGCGATCCTGAACAGACACAATAAGAGACGGGATAATGGCAAGCGTCAACGGCAGTTTCATGATGACACGAGTACCTTTGCCCACCTCAGATTCCAATTCAACGGTACCGCCAAGCCGCTCGATATTGGTTTTTACTACATCCATACCAACACCACGGCCTGAAACATCACTCACCACCTTTGCCGTGGAAAACCCGGGAAGAAAGATAAAAGAGAGTATCTCCTTGTCACCCATGTGGGCGGCATCCTCACGGCGCAGCAGTCCCTTTTCAATGGCTTTATCCCTGACCTTATGAACATCTATTCCGCCACCGTCGTCAGTTACCTCGATGAGTACTTTGCCGCTCTCGTGATATGCTGAAAGTTTGATTTCACCTTCTCTTGTCTTCCCCAGTTCTTCTCTCTCCTCAACAGGTTCGATGCCATGATCAACGGAGTTGCGGACAAGATGGTTCAGAGGGTCTGAAAGCATTTCAATTATGGATTTGTCAAGCTCAACGTCTCCTCCCGAAATGGAAAGCCTTACCTCTTTTTTCAGCCCTTTGGCCATGTCCCTTACCACGCGGGGAAATTTTCCGAACACCATGCTTACCGGCTGCAACCGGGTTTGCATGATGTTTTCCTGCATTTCTGTTGTCACACGGTCGATGTTTTGTAGAAGCACATTGAAACCGGGTATTTCCCCAAGTCGTGGCTGAAGCGTCTGTTTCAGGGACTTTAAAAGCGATTGTTTGGCCCGTGCAATAAGAATTTTGTTTTTATCTTCGTTTAACCTGCTGTTGTTGCGGTCGATACCATTTAAAAGCCTGCCTAATGACTCCTGAATCTCGTTTTCAAACGCACGCATGATTTTATCGCTATCCAGCGCTTCATCGAGCCGTTTATCCATATTTTGAAGCAATTGGTTCCTTGAAAGAACAAGTTCACCCGCAAGGTTCATCAGGTTATTTAGAAGGCCCACACGTACACGGAGAGTTTCAGCATTCTGCGCTTCGGAAACCTCGGATCCTTTAACCTGCTCTTTTATTGGAATTGCTTTGGCTTGCGCCTTCGAATTAAGTTTAGCTTCTTGTGAAAGAGACTCCTTCAGTGCCTTTACGTCAACCTGCTCAATACTGCTATCTGGTAATCCCACACCCGTGCTTATAAGATCAGGTTCAAGTACCGTGGCAATGACCACGGTAAATGTCGTCTTTTGCAACGGTTTCTGAATTGTTTCAGGGGAAGGCGCAATGTCCAGAATTTCACCGATCTTTTTCCATTCAGAGGACTTATGGAGAAGCTCCTCCTTTTCAGCTTCAAGTGTGAAACGGTAAATACACTTACCACACTTGATGGAATTAATAAGGAGTTCCTGTTTTATCGGTGCTGCTTTTTGATCAGCGACCCGGCCAACAGTGATTTGACTTTTCGGAGTGGCAATTGGCAATGCCTTTTGCGTTTCAAGAAAGGGTATCAGACCTTGAAGCTCCGCATCAATGGAAACACTTTCCGATGATTCTACATCTTCGAGCATGGCCTTAAGCTTGTCGATACCTTTAAAGAGGACGTCTATGAGGGCCGGAGAGACCCCGACCTTACCGTTGCGCAGCATATCAAGCACACCTTCCATGGAATGGCTTAATTGCTTGATGCGTTCCTTGCCGAAGAAACCAAACCCTCCTTTTATACTGTGGATCGCACGGAAGATTCTGTTGATCCGATCCGGAGATACATTGTCTTTTTCCTTTTCAAGTCCGAGCAAATCGGGTTCAATGGCAGCCAGATGCTCGCGTGACTCGACAACAAGTTCGCCTAAGAGCTCTTTATCCTGAAGGTCCATATTTTCTCCTAATAATGACCTGGAGCGCTGGTTTCAATAATGTTTCTATTTTGCATTTATTTTATGCTGGTCAAAAAAACCATTCACTATTTCCAGCAAATTCTCTAATCCATCAGACTTTGAGACACATTTGTATATGTTTCGACCAGCACCAATCGCTGTTTCAATTTCCTTAAGAAATGAAACCGACACCTGGGAATCAATATACCCGGAAAATACAATAACCGGGATGTCGTACCATTTATCCCCCCATAGATGTTTCAACACATCTTGTCCCTGTCCTGTGGGAGATTCGGAAAGCTTTAAATCGAGGATCACAAGATCAGCATCTATTGCGCGCATGGACGCAAGCGAAGCATTGGGGGCCTTGACAACATCATACCCCTCTTCCTGAAACATATCATAAAGCAACTCCAGGATTGTTTCATCGTCATCTATTACCAGGATCTTGTTTTTCTTCAATACCATGGTTATCACCTTCCTTAAATCCAGTAAACGCTTGTCCTCTATATCATAACATGCATTTAAAATATCTTGATAGAAATAAATCCATGCTTTGATTCATTCTAAACTTATAAATCCAAATGGGTTTTTTGAAACGCTATTCCGGTTTTGGCTTTTGAAACAGCCCAAAACTGACACGCATTTGTCAGGACTATAAACTATATTAATAACAAAAAAAGATCAATGATTATTCGAGTACCTTTTAAGGATTTTGATTTCCTTGAAACCGGATATATAACAGGCTATTTTTAATAAATATATTGAAGAAAAGTTTCGCAGTGTCTTTCCCTTAATTTATATGAACGTGATCCAAAACCGATATTTAATCTTTGTTCTATTTCTCTTTGCTACCGTTTATTGCGGGGCCATATCAAATAAATGTCCTTCCAGCATAAGCCTGCAGTGGGACAATGATGTCTTATTCATGACCGACAAAGATTACACACAAGGGGTATTTTTAAATATAAAGCACCCTTCTCTTGCTCCTAAAAAAGCTATTCGCTTGCTTACTTTGGTTGACCAATCAGAAAGCGCCTTTGTAAATGGTTCCATAAGTCTACGCAATATGATGTTTACACCAAAAAATATTAGAAGCCCGGAAATTCAATATGCGGATCGCCCCTATGCGGGTTTAACCTGGCTCGAATATAAGACCGCATCGTTTAATCCAAAACACTGTTTTGCGATCTCCGGTAGTATAAACGTGGGTGTTTTAGGGCCGTTATCCGGAACAGGAAAATTTCAGACCGCCATTCACAAAACAACCAACAACCCATTACCACAGGGATGGAATCATCAGATCGGTAATGCATTGATGTTAGATTATGAGTGGTTATTCGCTTTTACCCTTCGGCAAATCACTGATTACATCAATCTTAATGCAGGCGGAACTGTGCACATTGGAACAATTTTTAATTACCTATCGCCATTTGTAAGGCTTTCAGCTGGAAACAAGACAAAATTCTCCGCCGCAAATATAGCTGGTGTTTATAATAATAGCCCTGGCAAATACACTATTAATTGTTTTGCTGAAATATCACCTAAACTTAACTTATACGATGCGACATTGTCCGGCAGCCCATTTATGGATAATTCCAGTTATGAGATTCCATGGAGGAAGACAAATAAAATCGTAACCTCTGTGAAAAGCGGTATTGAAATACAATTAAGCGCGTTTGGTTTGCAATTCTTTGTTCAGAAAAATACAAGTGGGTTTGATTCGTCAAAGGGACATACATTCAGTGGAATAGTTCTATCTTATACCTCTTTTTCTTCCCTCTGATCTGGATTAAAACAATGCTGGAATCCGCTCTCAAAACTTATCCTTCTTAAGTTCTTTCGCGTATTTGCTGATATTTTTCCAACGGGCCTTTTCAATTGCACTAGGCTTCATAGTCTGACGATCCGCTATATATGCAAATTCTCTTTTCAGCTTTAAATAGCTTTCGAAGCGTTTGGAATCGAGAAAACCGTTTTTTATAGCTGCCTGCACTGCGCAGCCTGGTTCCTTTTCATGAGAACAGTCTTTGAACCGGCAACTCAGCGATAAATCCTTAATGTCCTCAAAAGTCTGTGTTAATCCGGTTTCTTCACCCCATATCTGTAGTTCACGCATTCCGGGGGTATCAATAAGCATACCTCCAGTCGGAAGGATGATTAATTCCCTGAATGTTGTAGTATGACGGCCTCGGCAACCCAATTCACTCACTTCGTTTACTTGAAGAAGATTTGTTCCGAGAAGCGCATTGATAATGGTTGATTTTCCCACTCCGGAGGAACCAATGAAAGCGATCGTGGTCCCGGTTTTTATATAGTTCTTCAAAACATCCATGCCGCTCTCTTGTTTGGCGCTTAGCATCAAGACATCAACGCCTAAAGCAATGGCTTCAACCTCCCTTTTTCTTTCCTCTGCATCCCAACTGAGATCGGATTTGTTTAGAACAACAACCGGGATTGCTCTGCTTTCCCAGGCTAAAGACAAGTAGCGTTCAATTCGCCGCAGATTGAAATTCTGATCTAATCCGGTGACAATAAAAACCATATCAATATTCGCGGCAACAACCTGTTCTTCGGATATCTGGCCCGCAACTTTACGGCTGAAAGCGCTTTTTCTTGGAAGAACTGCATGAATCATTGCTTTTGGTTCGTTCGGTACTTCAGACACCACGACCCAATCGCCTGCTGTGGGATAACTACCTTTGCCTTCAGATTGATAACTGAATTTACCTGTTACCTCGCAGGAAAAATCACTGAAACCATTATTTGCAATATAATTTCCTCTATTCACCCGGACTATCCTCATTGCTGCATAGCCGTTGACCCGGTGTTCCTCGAAATAACTTTCAAAAAAGGGAGACCATCCTAAATCATATAATTGCATACAGTACACCTACGAATATTTATTTGGCTGCTAATCACGGTATCATTTATGATGCCTCAATGGGAACCGCAATGCGTATAAAATAGATTAATGCACCAATTTCCCCAATTATAAACAGGCCCGGCCAAGTTCCCAACTGAACAACAGCGAAAAAGATGCCCCGCCCCCCTCAAATGAATGCTGGGAGGCGCATTAAAACAACCTGTCAAGGGCTTTTACTGAAGGCTTTATCAAGATAGAAAATAAGAATGGCCTTAAGAATTGCATTTTTATGTTGCTTTTCGTTCACTTATAAGTTACCTTTTACTATGAGGAGATATTACGAGGAAAATAAAACATTATAAGACTGCAAGCGGTTTTAATCCAATTTCAGACTTTCTTGATAGCTTGCCGGCGAAACCGGCTAAAAAGTGTTCCTGGGTCTTTGATATTATTGAGAGTTTTGATAGAGTTCCAAGCCAATATTTTTCAAAAATGATAGGGACTGATGATTTATGGGAAATTCGTGTTCAGAACGGAGGAGATATTTACAGGTTTTTGGGCTTTCTTGAAGGGCCTATTTTTATTGTTCTGACGCATGGGTTTTCCAAGAAATCAATGAAAACCACAAAACAGGACATTGAGCTTGCTGAACAGAGAAAGAAGGATCATTTAATTAGAAACAGGAGGTAATTATGAGCGACCATAAGAAATATGTTGAAAACCGAAAAAAACGAGATCCGGCATTTGCCAAAAATTATGACATTGGATATAATATTTTTAAGTTTGGCGTTATGCTTAAACAGCTTAGAGAAGATGCAGGCCTCTCCCAAGAGCAAATTGCCGCGCTTCTGAGCACAAAGAAATCTGCTATATCTAGAATTGAAAATCATTCAGAAGATATACAGCTTTCAACACTTCACAAGTTCGCCAAAGCGACCGGACATCATTTAAAGCTTATGGTCTCATAAAACGAGCTTCTTTTATTCCGGTCGAGTAGACATACTATGACTCCTTGCATTGTGCAATGCCCCTGACAGAACCGGACTTGTGAATAGCAGCCGCTATGCTGGTAGCAACCAACGGGCGTTTGTGTTGCTGCGGACCGCGAACGCACAGCGAACTTTTTTATCCAATGGCAACAAATCCATTATCTATTTAATGTTGCCAGTCGTTATCGCACTTCAACACCAATCGCTTAGTTGGGCCAGCGACACGGTATCTTATTCATATGAGCCTTTTCCGAATGAAAAATATAATTTTATCCAGTTTACTCGATAAAGCTGAATCCAAAGGCATGTTCAAATGCGTCTAACTGTATGAAGGGCGATATTAGAAGTTATATTACCATTAACAAGGAGTTGTCATGAAAAAGAGAAGGTCTGACGCAGCGGCATGGAGTATTATGCTGGGCATCCTGGTACTGTTATTTGCAGGATGGGCGTTTGGGGAAGGCATTCAAAAAGCACCTGATTCAGCCGCGGTTGCAGAAATTACACAAGAGCTGGCTGAAAGCGGGGTACTCTCAGGTGAAGTAGTTAAAAAGCTGAATGGCGATCAGATTGTCGCAGCCATTAAGAAGATAGAGGAAGCCAAGGTTGCCTCACAATACATGAACACGACGGGTAAGTCAAATCATATCGTTCCCATTGGAGGACTGGTTTTCATCCTGTTGATTGTCGGATTGGTCTCTTTTAACAATTTCCGCAAAACAAAACTGACCCATGAAACCATTCGCATTATGGTTGAAAAGGGGATCGCAATCCCGCCGGACCTCTTTATGTCGCGTAAAAAGCAAGGCTCTGACCTGAGGAAAGGCGTTATTCTTATCACTATAGGCCTCAGTAGTACGGTGGCGTTCCTTTTCCTGCCCGGCGGCGCGTGGGCTATCGGTCTGGTTCCGCTGGCAATAGGCATAGGCTATCTGGTGATCTGGGGGTTAGGAAGAAAGAATCGCAATACGGAGAATAACAACGCGTGATGCACGAACCGGATGCTGATCTCATCAGCCTGGTCGTTATTTCAAATGACCGGAATGCATTTGGAAAGCTTGTGTTGCGGTATCAGTCGGGCATCAGGCAGCTCCTGCGGAGGCTGACCGCAGGGGACAATGATCTGGCGGATGATCTGGCCCAGGAGACCTTTATCCGGGCCTTTCACGCTTTGAAGGGGTTCATGGGCGGCGCGGCCTTTTCCTCCTGGCTGTACAGGATAGCGTACAATGTCTTTATCAGCGATGCACGCACGCGCCGGCATCACCGCATAGAGCCGCTTGAGAATGCTGAGCATGTTCCCGCGCCGGAGCGCTCTGACGCGGGCATAGGGATGGTTGACCTTGAACGTGCAATGGGTCAATTAGGCGCTGACGAACGGGCTGCCCTGACCCTGTCATACATGAAAGGCCTGGCGCACGGTGAGATCGCGAAGGCCCTTGACTGCCCGCTGGGCACGGTAAAGACGCTCATTTTACGCGCGAAAGAAAAGATCAAAAAGAAAATGCTTGTTCTCGAAGCAAAGGGGGTTGTATGACAGACCAGGAACTCGACCGCATGCTGCAGGAATTCATGCATCAAGGGGAGCAGGACATCCCGGACAACGGGTTTTCGCAGAAGGTCGTGCAGGCTATTTCCCGGGAAGCAGTGCCCGAATGGCTGCGGAAAAGCATTATCCTCGCATCAGCGATCATCGGCATCGTACTTTTCAAAATATTTTCATCCGGGGTACTGGAATCGTTCGCGGCCACCTATCAGACTGCCGAAAGCAAACTTTCCGGCTTTTTTATGGGCCTGATGTCATCCCATACTGTCATGCAGGCGTTGCATTTCTCAGCGACGGTCCCTCGGACCGATTAAAACCATGCCTTCATACTATTATATATTGACCATAGGAATACTGGCAGGTTTGATCGCAATGACGTTGCTGGACAGCGAGAGTATATAGGTCAATAGACAACAATCCAGCGTTTGCCCTTTGGAACTTTCCAGTGGCCTGGAATCCATTACGGATTAATGATTCATACAGCCAATGCGTTATATGCGGTTTGGGCAGTGCATATCTTAACAGATATGTGTTAAACTGTTCCCACTCGAATGACTTGCGCTGACTCCGACGATTTAGCCATTTGAACGCTATTTTCAAGGCACAGCAGTAATATCGGGTAAGACCCCGATAGTTTCCACTAATACCATAGTATTGATAGTGCCCTCGTAACTTAGCCGTCAGCGATTGCCAAAGCTCTTTCAGCGAAAGATTGTTTTTGGAACTGCTTGACCCACAGATTCAACTCTTTGATTTTCTTTCTGAATTTGCTTCCAACCATGCGGTGTCCGACAACATACCCTCCATGAAGGCCTTGAGTACATGGGAATTAACTTATGCTAAAACTGGAAGTCCGAGTATTAAAACATTATTTTTTCTAATCGAATGACAGAGAGAATAAAATGATTTCCATCACAAAAAAGAAAATCTTTTTCGGGACAATAATTGCAATTTTTATCGGCTTCTACAATAAGGAAATAAGGGCTTCTTACAAGACCTATTCAAAAGCAGCTGCTAAAAAATACTTGTCCCTTAAAAAAGCCGTGGATTCAACCGCCAATTTCTCAAAAGACACATATTTTTCCTTTAAAACAATTAAAGGCCTTAATAAACAAACACTCGAAACAGAAAAGATCCTTCACGAGATAAATCCTGCCGCGTCGGCTAAAAAAGGAAAGCAGGAATATCTTGGGACATATAACAGGAGGCAATTGGATTCACTTATCCGTCACTGATTTTGCCTGTTTTTATAAACAGCTTTATGCCCACTGTATTCAGTGCAAAACAGGAGGTAAACCCACGTTAATAGTTTTTATTAAGATAAGCCATATAAGGCCTGTTGAATTTTATCCATCTTAGAACAATAATTTTCCCAAAGAATTTCCAATAAACAGGGTCCCAAGATGGGAAGCGGGTTTTAGAATATATTTTTCGAATCAATGCAGCGGTTGTCTTTATAATTGTGCGGATCGCATCCCTGCCTGAATTTGAGAAAGAATAAAAATTCCTAAAGCAGAAAATCATGCCTTTTTGCAATTCACCGGGAGTAAAGTTTTTCGGCTTGAATACCGTGTGCATTGTATCATAGAATTCCCAATCCTTGTGCAGAAGTCTTTTTTCAGCTTCCATTTCATTAAAAAGCAATGTTCCTGGAAGAGGGGTGAGAATCGTGTATTGGACTGATGAAAGCCCACTTGTCCTGCAAAATTTTGATGTCTCTTTAAAGCTTTTTTTTGTATCAGAATCGTTTCCAAGCATGAACATGCCATGCACCATTATGCCGTTTTCCTGAAATACGCTTATGGCCCTTTTTATATCTTCAACGGTCTGTCCCTTTTTCATTTCCTTAAGACTATCCGGATTGATTGATTCAAATCCAATGAAAACAGTATGGCACCCTGCTTGTTGCAGTTTTCTTACCAATGATGGTTTCCGGCTTACCTCTGTTCTAAGCTGCGTTGACCATGGCCTTGAAAACCCGGCTGAGATCATGGCATCAAGCATCTTTTCCGTTCTTGCGGGGTTAACAACAAAATGGTCGTCTGCAAAGAAGATCTTTTTATCCTTATAACGCATGATTTCGCCAATCACATTTTCTATGCTTCGGGTACGATAATTTCTGCCGAACATTTCAGTGACCGAACAGAAATTGCACTTAAAAACGCATCCACGCGAGGTCATTACAGGCCAAACTGATATTTTTTCCCAATCCCTGATAAGAGAAAAGTCAGGGTAAGGTAAATCATTCAGGTTTTCAAGACGTTCGCCTTGAACAATTTTATCAATCTTTTTACCTGAAAGAACATCTACAATAACGTTTTCAGCTTCGCCCACAACAATTTGATCAACATTGTGAATCACATCTTTTGGGAGCATGCTTGCATGAATCCCACCGATTATTACACGAGAATCGAGACCGCTTGCCTCACGAAGAGATTTGTATTCTTTCGCAATCTGCATTCCACGCACTATTGTCGGAGTAATACAGCTTAGACAAAGTATATCTGTGGATTTAAGTTCAGCTGATTTGATTTTTCTGTCAAGGATGTTTTCGTTTAATATCGACACATCGAACCCTGCCTGCCTAGCTATTGTGGCAAGATAAACAGGCCCCAAAAGCGGCATGGACATATATTTAGTGAAAACATTTGTATGGGATCCTGTAGGCTCTACAAAGACAATTTTATTAGCACTCATTTTGCCTTACCATTACCAATATTAATCTGTGTTTACGATTCTGCGAATTATTTTGACTAATCAGTTTCATTATTAATAATAGGATTATTGTTTTTAAATTTATTTGGCTGATTTTAATCATGCATGATAATTAGCAACAAGAATGCCATATACATATCTGGTGCAATTTTTGCTTTCGTAATACAAAGAAGTGCTCTATAACATAACTTGACAGCAACTGAAATCATTGTTCATGGGTAACTGTTCAGGCACCTTCCCGGCCACTCGATACACCAGCCGGTTGCCGAGTGTCCGCCGTAGGCGGATGTATCGAGGCACCCGGCTGGCACACCTCGACAAGTTCGGTGCATCGCTCGGGGACCGGCAAGATACCTAAACAGTTACAACCAGCCACTTATTGGTATAAATGCACAGCAATCTGATTTGTCTTTTTTATTTATCAAGATACGGATGGAAGCCGCATACACGCATTTTGTTTGTGCGGTCCTGAATGGCATTTACCGCAGGCAAGCGCCCTTGTTTCAAAAATTGTTTCGGATTCAAAATCAGGCGTTTCGTATTCGATTTCTTTTGGGTTTTTATCTTTATCATTTAAAGCCATTAAACCAACCTCATTTCAAATTAGAATGAACTTAATATAATCCAAAACCTCAAATATTTCAATATTATAGATTATTTTTTTTTAAAAGTTGATGCAATGATTTAATGGCATAGGTTCTTTTGCATATACTCGGGGCTTTTCCGTGCCATCTTCCTGTTTCAAGAAAAGCTATTCCAGGACACCGGCCGCAATACTTTTTAAGATTGCATGAAAGGCACTCTTTGTTCAGCTTCTTCTCCTCTGACCTGAAAACTTTGGCTCTTTTCCCAAGCCAGATTTGTTTAAAAGATTTGCGCCTTATATTTCCCAAGACTATGGGTAATTGAATACAAGGATACACATCCCCGAATGGAGAAACCCCGGCAACGCTCCTGCCCGCATCACAATGAAGATTTGCATCCGGATTTCCATCACAAATGAGAGGGGCTGGTTTTGCTTTCATGAAAAGTAGAAACTTTTTGTGCTCATCTGAGTTCAACGCGTGAGGTGATATTTTATAATTGTCATGCGGAACAACTATTGAATCGCATTCAAACAGCACACCTTCACTTTTGGCTAAGGTTGACAGTGGCTTGAATTGTCCGAAATTGGCTTTTGATACAGTATGCTTTATAGCAACATTTACACCCAATGATTTAAGTTGTCTTAAGGCTCTTAATGTTTTCTTAAAACTTCCTTTTAAACCGCATAAGATGTCGTGAAATTTATTTTCAGCAGCATGAAAACTAAGCCCGATATCAAGCAAGCCAATGTCCGCAAGGCGCTCTGCTGCTTTTGCATTTATAAAAGTTCCATTGGAGATCACACTGATTGCAAAGGCAAGCCTTCGGGCTTCTGATAAGATTTCAAAAACATCCCTGTTTAAAAAAAGTTCCCCACCGGAAAAGGTCACATTAAGGCACCCTGCCTCTGAAAGCTCACTCAGGACACGCTTCCATTCTTCTGCGCGCA
The DNA here is from genome assembly GCA_963831235.1 of uncultured Fibrobacterota bacterium. Classification (GTDB taxonomy): domain Bacteria; phylum Fibrobacterota; class OXYB2-FULL-49-7; order OXYB2-FULL-49-7; family JAEUSG01; genus CAWHPS01. The sequence goes on along the minus strand of CAWHPS010000025.1, from coordinate 19,206 downwards.
AGTAACGACGATTGATATCTTTATTTACATAGCAATAGTAGCATTGCAGATTACAGTCATGGGTAAGTTCAATGAGAACGCTTTGGGGAATATTCTTTTCAGATGCAAGCCTGTTTATCTGTGCGGAAAGGGGGATCACTTGCGCCCCCTTAATTTCTTGAACGAGAATATTTCAGATTATGAAAATAAAATTCACGCAGGTGAACTTGTAAGTCGGCTTCGCTTATAAGGCCGCTCATGATGAAAAAATCCCCTACCCTGGCCTTGAAACCAACCTGCCTGCCAAGCAGGGCAAGTATCTGGTACTGGCTTAGCAAACGAATACGCAGCGCGGTCTCCCCAAAACTCTCTCCTGGTTTGGCAAGAGAGAGCACGGAAATTACATCCTGTGCCTTTAAATAATTCCACTCAATTGCCAGCTGCCCTATAAGAGGACGCTCTTTTCGCTGCCATAAAAGCGACTGCATGCATTGCCGCCAGGACACAACTTTTTTGTAATACAAATATTGGCCGAACCTGAGTTTGCAGCAAGGCACATTACCTTCATGATAAAAATCAAACCCTGAGAAACCATTTCCGGGTGCAGGCCCTTCAGGTGCTTTTTTAGTCGCATGCCTTTTTGCCTTATTTTCTTTTCCTGCTAATGGCCCTGACAAAAGCGCATCAACACTTTTCTGGCCACTTACAAAAGGCAAAAGCGATTCATAAGCTTCGGTAATGTTGCGGAAACGTTCGGTTAAAACAGATTCGTCGATTCCGGTACGCTTGGCTTTGTCAGGGTGGTTCTCTTTTGCCTTTTCCCTGTATGCAGCCTTTAATCCTTCGGGCTGAAGGTGCTTTATAAAACCGCTTGAAATGAGGGTGTCTTGGGGAAAAATGGCTTCACACCATCTTACTAATGTACTTATGCCTGATATTTTATCCACTTATCAGCTTTATATAAGGTTGATTCTATGTAAACCTTGTAGTTAAATATAATTTCAACCATTACACGAATCAATAAAGATAAATAAAGGCAAAAGATATGAAATTATTGATAAGTTAAAGTAATCTTACAGGTATTACTATACATTTTATTAATGGCGCATCGCGTGTTTTAGTGGGTACACACAACCCATTGTATTTAACAACCTTAACACATGGGAAACCCATCCCCCCGACCCCCTTCCCTTTTTCTTAAAGGAAAAATGGAAGGGGGAGTCAAGATTAAAACACAAAAAACCTTTTTGCATTTTTCAGAACCCTTCCCTTTTTCCCTCAAGAAAAAGGGAAGGGCAGGGATGGGTTTAGTAATTTGATAAAAATTCTTTTTATCCAACATATTGTATATACCCATGAAAAAGTACAATGCCCCTTATTAATTAAACCGTTTGTCTTGAGGTCGAATCAATAGCCACCTCCAGTAAAAAAACCTCATCCTCTTCGGTTTCCGGAGCCATCATGCCGCATGAAAATGGTAAAATCAATACATCTTCTGAAGGAAACGACGGAAAGGCCTTTCCATTAAAGACCCCGTACTCTGGTATAGAGAGCTTTGTCAAGCATCGCTCTGAGTCCATCCGGCTGAAGAAACCTCCGCAAATCATATTGGCCATCTCCTTTACAGTATCCTTTATCTGAAGTTCCGTGACTTCACCTGGTTCCACACCAAGAAAATTTATGGTTGCCGTCCGGGCCAGCCCCGTTGAACAATTAACAAGAAGCAAACCTGAATATTCTCCGGAAAAAGTTATGCTGCCGAGAAGGTTGACTTTTCAACCACAAAACACTTGGAATTATATGAAGGCCGCGACTGCACATCAAGGAACATCATTTTTTCAAGGACTTCAGCGCAGGTTTCAGCAAGCAGTGTGATGATATTATTATTTTCCATTGGTCACCGCCTCGCTGATTACTTCCAGTACGCTTTCAGGTCCAAAGGGCTTTTTAAGATAACCGGTAACACCGATTTTAACTGCTGCAAGTATTTTTTCCCTGCTCCCTTCAGTGGAGATGATAACAATTTTGATATCATTATATTTTTCATCAGATCGAATATTGCGGATCATTTCAAGTCCATCCATATTGGGCATGTTGATGTCGGTCAGGACAACGTCCACCTTGCTTCCTGCAAGTACGGCAAGTCCCTCAAGGCCATCCCCTGCTTCAAGAATCGCATCAATGGCAAGCCCTGTCATGGAAAGAGTTTTCCTGACAAAGGCACGTATATTGACGGAATCATCCACAATCAGGAATACAATTCCCATAAGACACTCCTTTTTCAGTTATCTTCAGACGCGTAAAAACTCCTCTGCTTTTTCCAGTTCTTCCAACAGCCCTGCCAGAAGACGCTGTAACTCAGCTTCTGAAAAATTGAATTGACTGAAAGCCTCGGCCTGGGATTCGTAATTCAGGCCGTCCAGCCCAAGGCCAATCCCTACCATAAGACATAACAGGTCACTCATATATACATGAAATGCCATTCGCCTCACATTTACCGCCCTATCAGGCTCGTGATGATAACGGACAGCACTTACTATTTCAAGCGGGAATTCCCATTTTTCCAGTACCCTTGCCCCCAATTCCGCATGGCTCATTCCAAAAACTTCCATCTCGGCTTTTGTGAATGAAGTTACGCCCGAAGATGCAGCCTTGCGCAAATCATCGCGGCGTTCCTTGACATAAGAATCAAGGAGTGTTTTGCCGATGTCGTGTAGAATGCATGCCGTGAAAAGCTGCTCACGGTGTGGAAGTCCGCTCTTGTCCGCAAGGCGCTGTGACAGGAGAGCGCATGCGACTGAATGACGCCAGAGCTCTCCCCGTCGAAGGTCATATCCTTCACCGGCATTGCCGAAGTAAGGCTGGCAGCTGTCCGCAAGCACCAGGTTGACAAGAGCATTATTGCCAAGCCGCGTAAGCGCCTCTTCCAGTGTCGCAATCCTCATGCTGTTACGGTTATAATAGGCCGAGTTTGCCATCTTAAGCACGCGCATGGTGAGCATTTCATCAAGCCTGATCACCTCCATTATATCCTTGACCGTGGTTTCAGGTTTCCTGACAATCGCAAGCACCTTGAGGGCCACTGCAGGCATGGGCGGCAGCTTGTCCAATTGTTCAAGAAGTGAATTCATGGCATTTCCATTCATAGTTTACGCTCTTCTTTAATACCCGAATACCGTACAAAGACCTCCCCTGTCCCGATATTGAGCATAAGATTCCTGCTCACCGCGCCACCTATATCCTCTCCCTTGAGAAGCAGATTATACCGCCATAATGTTTTTTTAAGGGCCAGGTAATTCTTTTTGCCGATATTGAATGTCCCGTTCGGGTCCATAATATTCGAACCGCCCGCTGCTTTTAAAACAAGCCGCTTTAGATCACAACCCATTCGCTGCAACGCATTAATAGTACGCTCTATTCCACTGTCCGCGAACATAAACGGGTTCTGTTCGGCTTTGCGAAGGTCCAGTGCCGAGTCGGGAAGCATGTAGTGGAGCAGCGCGCCTATACCTGCTAAAGGGTCAAATACTGTCAGGCCTATGCACGACCCGAGCGCATAAGTAATGATGACACTTCCGGTTTTGGCGGTTTTCATGTCAGCGATATTTACGATTAAATGTTCCTGTGTCATAGTATGGCTTACCTCGCCTTTGCCAATATCTCTTCAGCAATTTTATCCAATGGTGAAAGCTTATCACACCCGCCCAAATCAAAAGCAGCCTTGGGCATTCCAAAGACAATGCTTGTGGCCTCATCCTGGACAATTGTATTTGCACCAGCCCTTTTCATTTCAAGAAGCCCCTTTGCGCCATCACTGCCCATACCGGTTAACACAACCCCAACAGCATTTTTACCCGCATATTCGGCAACGGACATGAAAAGCACATCAGCGGACGGCCTTACATGACAGACCGTGGGTCGCTGATTCAATGTTACAAAGTAACGTGCGCCGCTGCGTCTTAGCTGTATATGGAAGTTGCCAGGCGCAACAAGGACCAGACCCTGTCTTAAATGGTCCCCCTCTTCAGCCTCCTTGACCTCCATCTCAGTACAATCATTGAGCCCGTCAGCATAAGACTTGGTGAAAATGGGCGGCATGTGCTGCACCAGTACCATTGGAGGCCCATCAGCAGGGAGTTTGGAGAGAATGGCCCTGAAGGTTTGCGTTCCGCCGGTTGATGCGCCCACGGCTACAATGCGGTCTGTTGTTTCTAGCATGGCCTTCGGAGCTTTCCTTGCACTGGGGTGCACCCTCAATCCGGCAATGCCGGCAATCTTCCTGCGGGCCTCCATGTTTGTTTTTGCAGCCTGACGTATTTTATCTGCGATATTATGGATTTGCGTTTCAATGCTCTGGCCAAAGGCTGAATCAGGCTTCTGAACAACTTCAAGAGCGCCAAGATCAAGCGCCCGAAAATATGATGCGCTGCCTTCGGGCGCAAGGGAACTTATAACAATAACCGGCAAAGGATAGTAAGTCATCAGCTTTTCAAGAAAAGTAAGCCCGTCCATACGAGGCATTTCAATGTCAAGCGTCAGTACATCAGGCTTTAGCGAAAGTATTTTATCGCGCGCCACAAAAAGGGTCCATGGCAGTACCCACCACTTCAATGCCTGGAAGCTGGCCTAGCTTGCTTGCCAGAGCGCCCCTTATAACAGCGGAATCATCCACAACAAGCACTTTTATTTTATCAGCCATTTAAAGACCCTCACCCCCCGACCCTCTCCCATCTTATAAATAAAATATAGACGGGAGAGGGGGGGGCATTGTTATTAACAATACTTTCTTATTCTTATTTCTTTTGTCATAAACAATTGCCCTTGGATTATTTTTGTTTTCTCCCCCTCTCCCCTCCAAAAATATCATAATCAAATGGGAGAGGGGGTTGGGGGGTGAGGGCTATACCTTTTTTTTCCACCGTTCAATCTTTTCAAATGAGTATTCCGCAACTTTCAGGAATATGCTTAAGTTTATCGGCTTAATGAAATAATCATCAAACCCGGCTTCCCTGCAATGAGCAAGTTCAAAAAGCGAGGTATAAGCTGTCATGGCATAAATACAGGAAATGGGGTTGAACTCCCTTATCCGGCGGCAAAGATCAACTCCGTTCATTCCAGGCAGTTTGAGATCAAGGAACATCACCTGGAGATCCATTTTTTTAAGTACCGTAAGGGCTTCTTTGGCATCCCCTGCCATCACAGGCGAAAAACCTGACCTTGAAAATGCCTCTTCCAGCATTTCCCTTACAGCAGGATCATCGTCCACAACAAGCAACTTCCTGGAAACCATGAAACCTCCTTTAAATCTCCAAATTGTTTGCGCTTTACACAGTAGCAACAGGCCTGCTGGCATTTTCCAGATCAATTATCTTTATTCCATTAAGATAATCCTGAACCTCATAGCGTGTGATATTGTTAAGCTTTTTTGTAATAACAGCCAGGCGCTCCACCTGGTCATGTACCCTCTGCGCCCATCTCGGAGCATCCCGCGGATTTTCAATGGCGTTTTTCAGGAGCATGTCAGCATACCCGAGAATGGCCTGAAGGGGCTGGTTTAGTTCGTGTGCAGCGGATCCCGCCATTTCAAGAACTCCCTGAAAACGTTCGCTGCGAATACGCTGCTTTTCGGCTTCCCGTCGTTCCGATATGTCCCTGTGGATGGAAACCACAAGCTGACGCCCTTTGATTTCCACCCAATGACTGCTAACCTCATCTGTAATGTGTCTACCATCCTTTGTCTTATGAGTCATCTCAAACAATGCCTGCCTTTCTCTTACAAGCTTATCATATATGTTCTCGATCCCGGCTACAGTTCCCGGGGCCCTTAATTCAGCGGGAGACATGCGCATTAATTCCTGGCGAGTGTAACCATATTTGACACATGCCTGATTATTGACAGCCACAAAACGTCCGGGGACACCTGTTTCTCCCACAAGATGGACGAATATAGCATCACAAGTAGCGTTGAAAAGAATCTGGTATGGAAAATCATCAGGTATCAACATAGTATTGTCCTTTTTTGTTGCATTCAAGTCTATGCTTCTTTCCTGTAAACAGAAGGCTGTATATATCTGAAATCATGCTTGACACCGGTCAAACCTTCAGAATGACCGAGAAAAAGATAACCGCCTTCCCGAAGGTGGTTGTAGAATTTTGAAACAAGGGTCTGCTGTGTTGTTTTGTCAAAATAAATCATGACATTCCTGCAAAAAATCACATCGAGAGGGTTTTTAAAGGGGAATTCCTTTGAGAGAAGGTTTATCCTGCGGAAAAGGGAGTGTTTACGTATTGTATCTTTGATACGCTGCTTATCATCTCCCGCTGATTCAAAATAGCGAAGCTTGAAAACCTTTTGCAGTGCGTCAACTTTTTCGTTTGGATACACCCCGGCTTCGGCAAGGGCCAGAACCTTTGTTGAAATGTCGGAGCCCAGAATCATCAGGTCCCTATCAGCAATTTCCGGGAAACTCTCAAGGAAAGTCATGATAAGCGACCAAACCTCCTCCCCACTGCTGCATGCGGCGCTCCATACGCGTACCTTATCAAGTGACCTGTTTTTAACCCTGCTTTTTAATTCAGGGATTACTTCATCACGCATAAAATCAAAATGGTGGATTTCCCGGAAAAATTGCGTGACATTAGTTGAGATTTCATCAAGCATGGTTGTAATCTCATCGCCGGTTTTATCGTGAACCGTATAATCATAATATTGCTTGAAGGACTTGAATCCAAGTGAACGAAGGCGCTTGACAAGGCGGCCCTTGACAAGAGCCTTTTTATGCGCCTGAATGTTGATACCGGCCTTTTCATGAATGAGCCTGCTGAACAGGCCAAATTCATGGTCGGACAGGTCAACATCAGCCAGGACTGAAAAAGGTTGTGTTTCGGTTGTGGTCATCTTTTCCTTTGCCACTCTTCGTCCGGCGGCACCGAGGCCGCCGGCTGTTCAATTTCAGCAGTGTTTTTATATGCGAGGCCAGAGACAACCTCGCATTCTGTCATAAATCTTTTCTTAATCTTCACCGAGCCGTCTCTGGCTCGGTATTATAAATGAACCGGCCAACAGTCCAGCCGGCGGCCTCCGTGCCGCCGGACAAATTGAGGTAAGTCCAAAACGGTTATTACCTCACCCCCCGACCCCATAAGCGCTAACCTATCACTCCCGCCGCACGGAGGCGGCGGGACTGTTTTGTATTCGTATTCTTAGTGCCCGAGCCAGAGACGGCTCGGGATATGGTTTTGGGGCGGGGTCGTCTCTGACCCCGCCATTACATTTAAATAATCCCATAGTTCAGTCCCGCCGCCTCCGTGCGGCGGGTAGATATTAAGTTAGCGCTTATACCCCCCGACCCCCTCTCCCTTGAAAAACAAGGGAGAGGGGGAGGAAGATAAATCGATTTCAAAGACTAGAAACCCTTCATGTCCTCTCCCATTGGGATAAGCTCGTCAGCGATTACATGGCCCTTCTTGCCGCCATTGCCGGATTTGAGGCCTTGCGGTTTTGACGCTATCTGCTTCTGCACACGGTTTTGCGGGGTAGCGGCCTTTGCCTGCGGTGCGGCTGCATGATGGTTAAACTGCAGCTGGTGTGTTGCAGTTGAGGCTTTTGAAGAACCACCATTGGTTGACAGTTTGAAGGTGTTGACCATGGCCTGCAGTTCCTGGGATTGGCTGGACATCTCCTCTGCCGCACTTGCGGATTCTTCGGAATTGGCAGCGTTCTGCTGCACAACCTGGTTCATCTGGTTCACAGCCACATTGACCTGTTCGATTCCCTTGTTCTGCTCGTTGCTTGCAGCTGCAATTTCGGCCACAAGGTCGTTCACCTTCTTGGAACCTTCAGTAATCTCCTTCAGGAATTTTGCGACTTCATCGCTTATTGTAACACCGCCTTCGGCATTCTTGACCGAGCCCTCGATCAGGCTCGCAGTATTCTTGGCGGCTTCCGCGCTTCGTTGCGCAAGATTACGCACTTCTTCGGCTACAACAGCAAACCCTCGACCAGCCTCACCTGCACGCGCTGCTTCAACAGCGGCGTTCAATGCAAGAAGATTGGTCTGGAAGGCTATCTCATCGATAGTCTTTACAATCTTTGCCGTTTCGTCACTTGACTTTTTGATTAGCCCAATGGCATTACTCATTCGTGCCATGGCGTCATTGCCTTGTTCCGCACTCTTCTGGGCTGATCCGGCAAGCTGCTTTGCCTGGTTGGCATTCTCAGCATTCTGCTTGGTCATTGCCGCCATCTCCTCAAGGCTGCTTGATACCTCTTCAATCGATGACGCCTGTTCCTGTGAACCCTGAGACAAGGTCTGGCTGCCCACACTTATCTGGTTGCTCCCTGATGCCACCTGCTCTATCCCTTGCGTAACCTGCTGAAGGGCGGTATCAAGATTATCAACAGTTGTATTAAGCGCCTGTTTAATCTTGGCGTGATCACCTTTATAATCACCTTTGACACGCACCATCATATCACGCGCTGCAACCTTTTCCAGAACCTCAGCAGCTTCGTTAATGGGTTGAAGTATGGCTTCCAACATTTCATTGACACCCTTTACTACTTCGCTATAAGCGCCCTTGAAATTGTCTGCTTTCCCGCGCTCGGATAGTTGTCCCTCTTTCGACGCTATAGTCAGTCTGCCCAATTCCTTCAATAGGCCCTGCAATACCATGGCCACATTATTAATGGCCTGTTTCATTTTTTCATGATCGCCTTTGTAGGTCTGGGTGATAAGCTCATCTATCCTGCCTTCCGAAACCTGCGCCAAAATCCGGTTTCCTTCACCTATCGGGATCAATATCGCGTCAAGCATATCATTGACACCTTTGATGACTTCACTGTAAGCACCCTTGAAATGGTCTGCTTTCCCACGTTCGGACAGGAGTCCATCTTTGGACGCTACAGTCAGACGTCCCATTTCTTTCTGCAAGCCTTGCAACACTATGGCCACATTATTAATAGCCTGTTTCATTTTTTCGTGATCACCTTTATAGGTCTGGGCGATTAGTTCATCAATCTTGCCTTCCGAGACCTGGGCCAATACCCTGTTCCCCTCACCGATTGGAATCAGTATCGCATCCAACATATCATTGACATTTTTCAAAATATCAGCATAAGCACCTTTGAATTGCTCTGGTTTGCTTCGAGTATTCAGCAGACCTTCCGTGGAGGCTTTTCTAAGCACTTCAATTTCACCAATAATCTTACGGATGGATTCAATCGTGCTTTTAAGTGCCGGAGCAATTTCATCCTGATTGTCCTTGATGGCCACATTCATGCTTACGTCCCCGTCCGCAATCTTTTGCATAGTGCCCACTACAATCTTTTGCAAATCATCAGCAAATGAATCCATGGCCCTGGTCAGCACACCTATCTCATCCTCGCGATCTAAATTAAGACGCATATTCAAGTGGCCTTTGACCATTTCCTGCATCATCTGAACTCCAGCTATCAGAGGTTTCGTAATTGAGAGTGTAAGTGCAACGCCAATGATGATGGCAAGGAGGACGCCGATGATCATGACAATTATAAGGAGTGTTGAAGCGGCATTGGCAGTGGCAGTGTTATTCTCTGATGTCTGTTTTGCCTCTGCAACATTCTGTTCTATCATTTTATCGGTTATGTCAACATAGGGTTTTATTAATTCAGCGCCTTGACCATCCATTAAAACCCATGCTTCTTCATCTTTGTTAGCTTTTGCCAATGCGATTACTTTTAAATAAAACTTTTCCCACTCCTTGTCTGCGGCAAGCAATGTTTCATAATTTTTCACATCCGCCTCATCAATAAGCGTCTGCTTATAATGTTCTTGCGCTTTTCCCATCCTAGAATTAATTTCCTCCATTTGCTCTTCTCTCTTTTCAATGGAAGCCAGGTCATTGAAGCGAATCATATCACGAAGAACAACTCTCATCTCCTGAAGTTCCGGTGCGATTTGCAGAAGGTCCGCAAGAGGTAATGCTGTTTTCTCGTATAGGAAGGTATCTGCTGCGTCAACCTGCTTTAACTTGCTGATTCCAACAATTCCGATGACAAGGGCGATAATTGCCACCAGCACGAATCCGCCGATTAGTTTCGGCCCTATTTTCATCTTGTTCAACATTCTTTTCTCCTTTAGTTAATTTTTGATGTGTTTATTTCTCAGCCGTGGCCGTGACCGCGGCCAGTTCTTTTTGCGTAAGCACTTTATCAATATCAAGCAGTATCTTGACGCTTCCCTTTGCCTTTGCCATGCCAAGGATAAACTTCGCGTCCACTTCAGAGCCGAACTCAGGGGCGTCTTCGATATCCGCGCCTGAAATATCCAGCACCTCCGACACTGCATCAACAAGCATTCCCATTTCCACAGACTCCCCTGAACGCTTTACCTCAACAACTATGATGCAGGTCTCCTCTGTGTTGTCGATAGCCGCCATGCTGAATTTGATCCGGGTATCGACAACAGGGATGATTTTTCCCCGCAGATTTATAACACCTCGTACAAAATTCGGCGCTCGCGGGATTTTTGTGATGTCCATGAGCCCGATAATCTCCCGCACCTTCAGAATCTCGAGCCCATACTCTTCGGCGCCAAGACGGAAGGTAAGGTACTTGCCCGACCTTTCATCCGTCTTTCCACCCTTGCCGCTTTTATCCATTGTAGCGGCGTTTGACTGGTTTTGTGCCATTAGAACTCCTTTCTTTAAGTTTACAATATGATAACAATAGCCTAATATTAGTTTCTCGTCAAGGTCCTTCTCTGGAAGCCGGGCAGTTTCAGCGTTGATTCAAGGCCGAACTGCAGGAATAATTCATTATAGGCTTCACCAACAACCGGCATGTTTCTTCCGGCTTCCACTGCAACAAACAGATCATTGGACAGCGATAATTTCACCCCGCAGGCTGCTCGCTTCACCCTATTAAGGTAATCCGCCCGCGCCGCAATGCTCACGATTTCATTGAGCATATAATCAAGACCACAATAGGCACCCTGCTCCTGTTCAGCACCGTCAGGTGTAATATTCCGAATAAAACCCTCGGTGTCGATTATAAAACGCTTTATAAGAAAATTGAAGGCTGCATCCACATCCGTTTGCCGGGTTGCGATTGCGGAAGAAAGCCTGAAAAAACCAGCCCCGCAGCATATCCAATCAAGGCTTAGTATGCCGGTGTAGTCATTGCTTGAGATGGAATTACCCGCCTCACCCATCCAATCATATTGCCGAACAGTGGCCCCCAGGCCCAGGGCAATCGCATTAAAATTCGCCACTTTATTTCTTATTGTCAACGGTAATACGTGACACACGATCCGTTCTTGTTCTTGCAGTTACTTTGTTAGACTTGCCAGTTCTAATCATTTTCATGCACTTTACTGTTTCAACCTCCCATTCCACAATTTCGCGTTTCTTGAAATTCATCGCTTTTGCCAAAGCATTGGGAAAATTAACATACCACTGATTTCCTTTCTTCCGTGAGATGAGTTGAATCGTTGTTGGATAGCCCATGCCCAATTCCTTTCTATTTAAGTAGCTCTACGGATATCCGTAGAGCTATATTATAGTATAAAGAAGAGGCAATGTCCACATTTTATTTTACCTATAAGGGGGATTTATGATTTCAACGCCATGCACTTTTATCGAATACTTCCAAGACATACCGGACCCACGCATAGAACGTAAAAAACTCCACAAACTTATCGACATAATTGTTGTCTTGGTATGTGCTACCCTTTGCGGCGCCAAGTCATTCGAGGAAGTCGAATTATTTGGCAACGAGCGAATAGAGTGGCTTAAACAGTTTCTTGAACTCAAAAACGGCATTCCATCGCATGACACTTTTGGGCGGGCCAGTGCCTTGCTAAATCCGAAAGACTTTCAAGAATGCTTTATAAAATGGGTTGAGGCGTTACGATTGCCGAAACAAAATGAAGTAATTGCAGTCGATGGAAAAACCGCACGGCGTTCATTTGATACCAAGGCCGACCGAAATGCTATCCATGTCGTTAGTGCCTGGGCAGCAGAAAATAACTTGGTACTGGGGCAAATAAAGGTGAATGATAAATCCAACGAAATCACCGCTATCCCTGAATTGCTGAATATGCTCATGGTGAAAGGATGTATCGTCACTATCGATGCAATGGGTTGTCAAAAAGCTATTGCCGACAATATTGTAACCAATGGCGCGGATTATGTTCTCGCCGTTAAAGAAAATCAACCGAGCCTGTATGAACAAATCCGCAACCGCGTAGATACTGTCGTGGTGGATGGGTTGAAAGATGTGGCCCATGACACGTATTCAACAGAGGATAAGGGACATGGTCGCGAAGAGCATCGTGAGTATCATGTTATCGATGATATTACCTGGCTAAAAAATAAGGAACAGTGGCGATCATTGTCTGCTATCGGTGCTGTTCACTCCATAAGGAAAACAAAAAAAGCAGAGCAGACAGAAATACGGTATTATATTCTCAGTCGTAAAATGTCGGCAAAACAGTTTGGTCAGGCAGTACGCAGTCATTGGGGAATTGAAAACAAATTGCATTGGAATCTGGATGTGTCTTTTAGAGAGGATGACTGTCGCATTAGAAAATCAAATGCACCAACAAATATGAATGTAGTCCGGCATGTCGCTATAAATCTATTGAGACAGGAAACATCAATAAAAGCCAGTATCGTACGCAAACAATTAAAAGCAGCTTTGAGCACACAATATTTGGAGCGCATCCTTGGAATCGTTAAATTTTAATGCGATTGCCCTGCCCCCAGGCCCAAAGTAAATCTTTTCAATCCAAAAGTGGCCGTAAAACCCGGACCCGCTATTTCAACCGCATTCAGAATCAAGGGATCGCTGATAAGACGCGTGGTAAGCAATCCATGAAGGAAGTAATGCCGGTCTGCATAAATCGTCAAACCTTGAATCCTGGTATTCCATGTTGCGACTGCCTGGTCAATGGAAATGGCTGATAGATCTTCCTCTGCCAGAATGACCACAGTGGCCAATAGAGAATCCTTGACATGCACATTTGCACTCAATTCAACGGTTCCTATGGTCAGCGATGGTTCCTCGAAATTATTGACATTGGGATTATGGTCAACCGTGACAAGGCCGCCTATTTCCATTGCCTCCTTATCCGGTTCCTTTGATTCTGAATCCTTCTGTGCCTGAATTAACGCGGCAGTCAGGAGAAGTGTTAATCCAATGATTTTGATCATTTCTTTACTCCAATTTCTTCTTGGCCTTTCTTTGTCCGGCGGCACGGAGGCCGCCGGCTAATCAATTATATTTGTCTTTTAAGTGCGAGGCCAGAGACGGCCTCGCATTCAGCTGTATTCTTTTTTCTATATTTCCACCGAGCCGTCTCTGGCTCGGTTCAATCAAAAACCAACCATCAGACCAGCCGGCGGCCTCCGTGCCGCCGGACAAATTATGGAAAGTTCAATATTTATTTTAATGTCTTAAATGTCATATCTCATTCTCAATTTATCGCCATCTCCACAAGCCCCTTCGGGTCCAATATCAGCCCCACCCTGCCATCACCAAGTATGGCCGCGCCTGATATGCCCTTCATTTTCTTGAACTCCCCCTTGAGGCTTTTAATCACCACCTGCTGCTGACCCACAAGCTCATCCACCATAAAGCCGAACTGTTTCCCCATAAGGTCAATTATAATGACAAGCGCATTCCATGGATCAGTATGCCTTGGTGTAATGCCAAATATTTTATGCAGCCTTATCATCTGTATAAGCCCGCCCCGTACATTTATGACCTCTCCCTTGTTCTGGATTGTGGTCGCGTCCTTTTGTACTGGTCGCAACGATTCCTTTATCGAAAGCACCGGCAACAGAAACTTTTCATCACCCACCCTTATAACCATGCCATCAAGAATGGCCATTGTCAGGGGAAGACGTATTGTAAAAAGACTGCCTTTGCCCTGTTCAGATGAGATAGTGACGCTTCCACCGAGTTTTTCAATGTTCTTTTTAACAACATCCATTCCCACACCTCGTCCGGAAACATCAGTAATCACCTTTGCTGTGGAAAAACCTGGTGCGAAAATAAGGTTGAAGAGTTCAGCTTCCTCAAGTTTTGCATCCGGTGCAATCATGCCCTTTTCAATCCCTTTGCTTCTAATCGCCTCGCTATTAAGCCCCTTTCCATCATCGCGCACCTCTATTACAATATTGCCGCCCTGATGATAGGCATTAAGGATGACCTTACCAGTAGGGTTTTTCCCGGCCCTTATGCGATCTTCCGGCGATTCAATGCCGTGGTCACAGGAATTTCGTATCATATGAATTAAAGGATCGTTAATCTGCTCAACAACATTTTTATCAAGTTCAGTTTCAGCTCCCTCAATAACAAGCTCCACCTTTTTATTGGCCTTAAGCGAAAGGTCTCGGACCAAGCGCGCCATCTTCTGGAAGGTCGCTTTGACCGGCACCATGCGAAGGGCCATTGACACATACTGGATGTCCCTTGCAATTTTGCTTAAATGAGATACGTTCTTTGACAATATCTGGTCTCGACCGGAAAGGACCGTCTCGTTCTGTGCAATAAGTGTCTGGGAAATTACAAGTTCGCCAACAATTTCTATTAAATGGTCCAGCTTCTCTGTTGCAACCTTTACAGAACCAGCATCCTGTCTGCCTGCAGCGTCCATTTGCTTGCGCAGGGCATCAGATATTTCGCGTGGCGTCACTTTGTCTTGATCAATCAGGATTTCACCCAATTTCCTGGGTGATGTTTCCACTGTCTGTGCTTTAAGAGCATCTTCTATATCTTCAGCGCTGACCAAGTTTTGTTCAATAAGGATTTCTCCGAGTTTGCCCTCTTTCTTTACCGTAAATGCTGTTGTCTCAACCGAAGGCACAACCTGCTTTTCCTCCAATGTGGCCAGGATTTTACGTATCAGGGCTTCGACAAAAGGGTAATCCTCATCGACAAAAGTTTTGCCCTTGCTTTGCATGTCCACAAGATGAATGAGGCGTCGCAGAACATCAACAACCTCAAAAACAAGGTCAATGCACTCCCGATCCATGATGATTTTCCCGCTACGTGCCTTGTCGAGGAAACTCTCGGAATCGTGACTTATCTGGTTGATGTGCTTTAGCGCCAAAAACCCGGATACGCCCTTAATTGTATGTAGGGGTCTAAAGATTTCATTAAGTACCGCAGAATCCGTGGGATTGGTTTCAAGTTCCAGTATTTTAACCTCAATGTGTTCCAGATGTTCAAGAGCTTCATGGATGAAATCAGTATAAATGCTGATATCGGATATCTCTTTTAAATCCATGCGCTCTATTTCTCTGTCGGTTAGGCCAATAACCTCATCCGAAATACTGAATGCAGCCCCATCCTGAATGTCTTTAAGTTCCTGTTTCAGGGCTTTGAATTTATCGCATTGCGGACCAAATGTCTGGGTTATGGCCGAAGCAGGACTTTCCTGACAAAGTTCAAATGTTTTTTTAAGCAAATCAACTGCGTTCAGCAATAGGTCTTCAGCAACACTATTGATCTTAACAGGCTTTTCCCTGAGTATGGAAAAAACCCCTTCCATATGATGAAGAAGGTCGCTCAAACCTTTGAGCCCGGCAAAACCGGTTTCACCTTTCAGAGTATGCACAATTCTGAAAATTTCATTTATAAGACCATGATCACTGCTTGACTTTTCAAGATCAAGCATCCGATTTTCGAGCTCCTCAATCGTACCAAGCGCGTTTTGTGCATATTCACACAGCTCTTTTTCCTGAAGAATCTGTCCCCTGCCAAGGGACTTTCTATCTTCCATCTCATTGTTTTGAGCTGTTTCCTGTTGATTGCCGCTAATTTCTCCGGCATTGTCAGCCTTATCCAGTATGCTTTCAAGCATTTTCTCAATCTTTTCAATGGCCTTGTTACGATCCTTGTATTCATTCATGATGAACTTTTCAATGGTCTCCTGCACCCTGGCAAGTTCAAGTCCCAGTCCTTTCTTGGCACCTTCAGGATATGATGCAATCGCGTTTTCAACAGCCGAAAGAAGCTTTCCAACCATGATAAGATTTCCCCACTCAACCGTGGCAAGCAGGAGGCTTATATCATGTATTTTTGCAAGGAATTTTTCCATTGGAGTGTCTTTTTTCCTGTCTCTCTTTATTTTCTCTAACCCGTCTGTATATTTCCATCTTACTTTTTTTCGGCGGCACGGAGGCCGCCGACTAATCAAATCAGTTTTGTTTTATAGTATGGGCCAGAGACGGCCCATACAGCGAGGCGTCTCTGCCTCGCCAAAAACGTAAAATCATTTTTGAATAGGCGGCGGCCTCCGTGCCGCCGCATTTATGAACAATAAACTCATTTCTCTATTTCAATGCAGCTGTCTTTCTCGATAAAGTCGCAAAAGTCCTTTTCTGTTGGGAAAATTCGTAGCAGACGCTGCAGATTAAGCTCCTCAAGTTTCCTTTTTATTTTTGACTCACCAGTAATGAGGCAGAGGCTTCCTTTCTTTTCCTTAAGCCTTTTCCAAAGTAGTATGATGATCCCCATTCCATAACTGCTTATATATTCCGAATTCCTAAGGTTTAAAAGGAAATTGATATTTTCAGCTTCCAGTGCTTCATCAACCATTTCACGAAAAGCCGTGGCGCTATCACCTTCAAGCTCTCCTTGAATGTCAAATGTGAAGTGACCTGAAAGAACACGGGTCCGAATTGATGGATTATTAGCCTTGAGTCTTGTATTTGTAGAAAATAGCAGCTTGTCGTGTTCCACTCTGTCCAGATATTCTTGTAGTTTTTTATTGGCCTTTTCCTGTTTTTCAAGCAAACCCTCAACACGTGAAAAAAGATCCGCTATAAGAAAAGGTTTATCAATATATTCTCTGCATCCGCTCCGCAATAATTCAACTGCCATTTCCTTATCTCCAAATCCGGTCATGGCAAGTACGGGAACAAATACTCCTCTACAATCAAGGGCAGTTATAAGTTCAATCCCGTTTAATATTGGCATTCTAATGTCTGTTATCAGAAGGTCAATGGGCAGTCCCACTTCATAAGCTGTCATTATCTTTTCCAATGCCACCCTGCCGTTTTCAGCCATGACCACATCGATATTTTCTTTTTGGAGTGCTTCTTTAATGACTACTCGAATATGTTCCTCATCATCAGCCACCACAATTGTACGTTTACGGAAAATCGTGGGGCTATACATGTTTTACACCTATCTTATTAATGATGTCTTTGAGATCCTGGAATAATACAGGTTCGAGAAGACTGCAGAGAATGTTTCGTTTGACCACCTCTTCCTGAAGCACAATGGAATCATCCTCCATGAGTACAGCGATTGCAACGCTGCTTGAAAGTCCATTTCTTATTTCATCAATTACCTTGAGACCATCCATGTCTTCAAGACGGGTGCTAAGAATAAACAAGTCAGGTTTGAGATTTTCAGCAGCTTTTATGATTTCAACCCCGGCAGAATAAAAAGAAAGCTTACTCTTGATTCCATTTAATGATTTCTCGAAGTTTTCCAGGAATACTTTGTCCCAATGGCCCACTATTACGGTTGACATTATATTAATTAATCCTTTTTATATCTGGAATTATTTTGATCTTCAATTAAAACTCAATGCAATACCCGTACCATGAAATTTCATTTCCATAAAAGTAAAGAATTGTGTGCGTTAACTAATTTACAATTGGAAAGTATTGGTTATTTAACCGGCGCGATGTTGCGTATAAGCAACATCAGCTTTTAGATATAGGTGTAATCAATTGAAATTAAGCGAGTAACCGTATTGTTGCTTAAATGTTACAATTAGAATTGACAACATAGAACAATCCATAACCTTTTGATAAAAATGGAAATGAGTGTTGTCACAGGAATGTTACGGGTTGTTTTTTATGGGGCATCGTACTTTTTCATGGGTACATAAAAATATTGGATAAAAAGATTCTTTTTCAAATTACCAAACCCATCCCTGCCCTTCCCTTTTTCTTAGGGGAAAAAGGGAAGGGTTCTAAAAAATGCAAAAAGATTTTTCTTATTTGTTTTTCAATCTTGACTCCCCCTTCCATTTTTCCCTCAAGAAAAAGGGAAGGGGGACGGGGGGATGGGTTTCCATTAAATGGGAGAAAGGGCGGGGGATGAGGGTTCATTCAATTTCGCCAAAACCCGAGACAGATGCATAATACCATAGGGCTTTTTAAGGCTACCGGTAAAACCAAAATCCTTGGGGTTGGCAATTATGGATTCCTCCGAATAACCTCTGGATGCCAGCACCTTTATGTTGGGGTCCAGGGCAATTAACGGTTTCACAATCTCCTTGCCGCCCTTGCCTCCAGGCACAGTAAGATCCAGTATGGCTGCAAAAAAATCCTTTCCCCTTTCTTTTGCCAGCCTGGCCTTTGTCATGGCCTCATTACCATTAAACGCAACCTCAACCTCGTATCCCATTTCAATCAGTACCTCAGAAAGCATGTCCGCAATCGCTGTTTCATCGTCCATGATCAATATGCGACCATGCCCTTTATGGAATTCAGGCAATTCCTTTGTGGGCTTATCAATTATTCCATCGGGTGTGGCGGGTAAATATAGATGGAATGTCGCACCAAAGCCGGGTTCGGACTCAACTGTTACAATACCATTGTGACGCTTAAGGATGGAGTAGGTTGTGGCAAGCCCCAGGCCACTGCCTGTTTGTTTTGTGGTAAAAAAGGGATCAAATATCTGCTTTATATGATCATGCTGAATACCTGTGCCGTGATCCATGAAAGAGATATGGACATAACGACTTGGTTGTAAAGACACCGGTGCCTCAAATGCATGCACATTACGAAGACAAACATTATACGTGCCGCCTCGAGGCATGGCCTGGCGCGCATTAAGCGTAATATTGTCAATTGCCTGGGCAATCTGGTTTTCATCAAGATCGCATAACCAAATATCCGAAGGAAGATCGAAATAGGGTATTACATTTGATCCGCTCGAGCGCAAAATTGCACGCTCTTTCGCACAAGATCTGGTCACAACCTGCACTCTCCTTACCGGTATGCTCCCTTTGCAAATGTCAGAAGCTGCCGCGTAGTCGCCCTCGCCCGTCAAATGAACCTGTGGTCCGTGAAGAGATATCTTCCGCACCCACAGGGTTGGAGTTCTTGATATGCTTCCGTGCCATGTCCACATATCCGAGGATACCTGCAAGCAGATTATTGAAATCATGGGCAATGCCGCCGGCCAGAAGTCCAAGGGACTCCAAAGTTTCTCCGGCG
>CAWHPS010000024.1:0-44377 GCA_963831235.1 uncultured Fibrobacterota bacterium | reverse complement strand
GGAATTCAGGCAATTCCTTTGTGGGCTTATCAATTATTCCATCGGGTGTGGCGGGTAAATATAGGTGGAATGTCGCACCAAAGCCGGATTCGGATTCGACCGTCACAATACCATTGTGACGCTTAAGGATGGAGTAGGTTGTGGCAAGCCCCAGGCCACTGCCTGTTTGTTTTGTGGTAAAAAAGGGATCAAATATCTGCTTTATATGATCATGCTGAATACCTGTGCCGTGATCCATGAAAGAGATATGGACATAACGACTTGGTTGTAAAGACACCGGTGCCTCAAATGCATGCACATTACGAAGACAAACATTATACGTGCCGCCTTTGAGGCATGGCCTGGCGCGCATTAAGCGTAATATTGTCAATTGCCTGGGCAATCTGGTTTTCATCAATATCGCATAACCAAATATCCGAAGGAATATCGAAATAGGGTATTACATTTGATCCGCCGAGCGCAAATTGCACGCTCTTTCGCACAAGATCGGTCACAACCTGCACTCTCCTTACCGGTATGCCTCCTTTTGCAAATGTCAGAAGCTGCCGCGTAAGTCCCTTGCCCATGTCAAATGAACCTGCGGTCCGTGAAAGATAATCTTCCGCACCCACAGGGTCGGAGTTTCTTATATGCTTCCGTGCCATGTCCACATATCCGAGGATACCTGCAAGCAGATTATTGAAATCATGGGCAATGCCGCCGGCCAGAAGTCCAAGGGACTCCAGTTTTTCCGCGTTCTGGAGCACGGCCTCGGTATTTTTGCGTTCGGTTATGTCACGTATAAGGCCGTCATAGCCTGTAATGCGGCCATGACTGTCAAAATGCGAAACCGGGACATTGCTTACCCACCTGACCTTGCCGTCCTTGCGGGTTATGCGGTGCTCTATTTCAGGTACGGTTTCTCCGGCCATTATGCGGCGGGCGTGTGCCTTGATTTTATCATGAGTCCTCAAGCGATACCATTTTGATCCATAGGTATTTATCAGCAATAAAGGCCTCTTCATTGTAGCCGGTAACACTTTCGCATCCTGGCCCATGGTGCGTTACAATCTCTCCGTTTGACATTATACGAACTGCGTAAACATAGTCGGTTACAGCTTCTATGATCCTGCGATATCGTCTTTCACTTTCTTTCAGCGCCTCCTGTGCCTTTCTTTGTTCCAATGATTTCCATACGCCGTCCATAAGCAGGGTCAGTTGGCGCACATCAGCATCACAGTAGTCAGTATCGCTGTTGGCGACAGCTACAACCGCGACAATGGAGCCATGTTGGATTACCGGAATGGTCAGGAACCGAAAAAGGGGAGCGTGGCCGGATGGGTAACCCTTTTTAAGTGGATTGTACGCCTGAAAATCATTTATCATGATGGGCCGCCGCTGCCTTACAGCTTCCCCCCAAATTCCTGTTTTGTCCAGATGGTAAATTGTTTGAGGTTTATTGATGCTGCAAATATCCATGACACCTTTAGACCAGGTGTTAAGTACAAATTCACGGCGATCTTCATGATAATGATAAATATAGCCTATCTTGCTTTGGGTAAGGTGGATGGCCTCATCCAGGGCAAAATCAAGCCAGACCTGTGTATCTGATGCCTGAAAGTTTACAATACGTAAAAGACTTTCGAGTCGTTCTTCGTTAAGCAGAAGCTCCTGCCCATTGGGTGAAGTTTCCATTAATTTCTCCGCATTTTTGTTCTTTCTTTCGCTCAATGGCATTTTCCATTCCATTTGCGATCAACCCTCATCCCCCAACCCCTTCTCCCGTTCACGGGAGAAGGGGAGAAATAATGGTAAATACTTTTTCAATAATTTCTCTTATAGTCAAAACTCTATTTATTTAAGATCAAATTACTCATGATTTCATGGGAATTTTCTTCTAACGACAAATAGTGTCTGTACTTTTCTGGTTCCCCTTCTCCCATGAATGGGAGAAGGGGTTAGGGGATGAGGGTTGTTCATAACATCAGTTGTCATGCAGCATTCCCCGTAGGCATATGCGAATTCAATATTTCCGAAAGCTGTTCAATCCTGAATGGTTTGCAGATGCTGGCCGTAAATCCATGATCCCATGGCGCGGACATGACAGGATCTTCAGAATAGCCACTCATTACAAACGCAGGGGTTTCTCTGTTCAATTTTCTGATCTCGGCTATCGTCTCTTTTCCACCACGTCCACCCGGTATTGTAAGATCAAAAATCATTCCCACAATCGCATGGCCGGCCCTTTTTTCCTGAACATAGAAATCCAATATCTTGTCACCATTATCCAGGCAAACCGCGGAGTAGCCGAATGTTTCAAGCATAAAAGAGACCATCGTAAGAATCCCCGGTTCATCGTCGAGAACAAGGAAGGTGCCGCATCCTGAATGTTCAACAGTTACATTATTTGCTGTTGCATTAACAGCGCCCATAAAAGCAGGCAGATAAATATTGAATGTGCTGCCCTTGCCCGGTTCGGAATCAACATCAATATACCCTTTATGGCGCATGATGATTGTGTGACTCATTGCAAGGCCAAGCCCGTGTCCCTTGGTCTTGGTTGTAAAAAATGGATCGAAAACATGTGGGAGTATTTCCTTTGTTATTCCGATGCCGTTATCTTTTATTGAAATCCTGACATAATTGCCTTTTCCGAGTACTGTGTGCTCTTGCGAAGCCAAAATGATATTCTTTGCAACAATCTCGATTTTGCCCCCCAACGGCATTGCCTGCACGGCATTTATGATAATATTGTCCAAGACCTGACTAATCTGGTTTTCATCAATATCACACATCCAAAGACATGGTTCAATATTATATTGGGCGTTTACATTCGATCCGCTCAGGGAAAAACCAACTGTTTCCTCTATAAACGGAAACAAATTCCTTACCTTCTTTTTCGGAGAACCACCCTTGGCAAAGGCCATCAATTGTCCTGTAAGCGCTTTCGCCCTGTCCATGGTACTCAATGTCCTGGACAGGTAATCAGTGATATTGGCATCATTGGATTTTTTATAAGCCAACTGGATAAACCCGAAAATCTGGGCAAGCAGATTATTAAAGTCATGGGCAATCCCGCCTGCCAGAATTCCGAGTGATTCAAGTTTCTGGACGTTTCCCAGTGCTTCCTCCATTCGCTTTCGTTCTGTAATATCCTGTATCAGCGTCTGGACAACATCCTTGCCCATGATATTCACAATTCCAATGGTGAGACTGGCATGGTATTCTGTCCCATCTTTACGTTTGAGCATGGTTGGGTAATCATATACGCCGCCTGATTTTTTAATAACCTCCAGGAGTTTTGTCCTGTCATCAGGATTGACATAAGTTATCTGTATATTGATTTTTTTAAATTCATCCTCGGAATACCCTGTAATCCGTTCCATCATTTTATTGCATGCAAGAATTTCCCCATCCATCGTGGCCATTCCGATTCCGAATGGGGCTCGTTCAAAGAGATGTCTGTAACGTTCTTCGCTCTCTTTAAGTTTCATCTCAGCCAATTTACGATCAGTGATATCAGTAAGCAAATTAATTGTGGCCGGTCTTTCCTGCCATTCAATAAGAGCAGCCCCTATTTCCACCCATATTGGTCTGCCATTACTGGTCAGAATTCTAAAAGTATACCTCGGTGATACATATTCTCCCTTCATCCGCTTCTTATGATTTTCTGCCACCAAACCACGGTCATCCGGATGTACGAACTCAGTAAAAGGCTTTGACATGAGTTCCTGCTCGGAAAAACCGATCATCTCCATAAACCTGCGATTAACGAATTTGAACATGCCATCCTGGGCCACGAGAATAGCCTCGTTGGCATTGTCAACAAGCGTGCGGTATTTTATTTCGCTCTTATGTAACGCCTCTTCCGCTTTTTTGCGCAGGTCATTATCTTGATTTGTTTCTTTTTTTTTCATTCTTTTTTCCTGAACATTACAGGATCAATCTTTAAGGCCTGAACAATGCGATGGAAAGAAACGCGGTTGACACCCGCTGTTTTAGCGCTGGCCATGATATTCCCGCTATGCGCCTTAAGTAGCCGCGTAACGTAATCCCGTTTCGCCTCCTCAAGAAATTCGCTTATCTCCACAAAACCCTCGGCTTTTTCGCACTGAACCTTTGCCTGTTTTATACGAAGCGGTAAATCCTTCATGGTTACAACATCACCATGACAGAGAATAAACATTTCATTAAGAAGGTTTTCGAGCTCGCGGACATTTCCGGGCCAGTCATAACGTCCGAGCCACGTCATTGCTTCTTCGGAAATATGACTTATCCGCCTGTTTTTTTCATGATGGTTGAAACGCTCCATGAAATGGGCCGCCAGTATAGGAATATCCTCGCGTCGTTCCCGCAATGACGGCATTGTGATTTTGATGACGTTTAATCTGTAATAAAGGTCTTCCCTGAAGCTCTTTGCCAGGATCATCTGTTCCAGGTCGCGGTTGGTCGCGGAAATAAGCCGCACATTAACCGGAATCTCCGTGCTGCCGCCCACACGGCGGATTGACCTCTCCTGCAAGGCCCGCAGGAGCTTGCCCTGAAGAGAATAATTGAGATCCCCTATCTCGTCAAGAAAAAGCGTGCCGTTGTGAGCCCACTCGAAAAGTCCCTTTTTGGTTTTTACAGCACCGGTAAATGCACCTTTTTCATGGCCGAAAAGCTCGCTTTCAAGAAGATTATCAGGAAGCGCCGCGCAATTGACCGGAATAAAGGCATTACTTTTACGGAGGCTTTCCTCATGCAATGCACGGGCCGTAAGCTCTTTTCCCGTGCCGGTTTCACCTGATACTATAAGATTGGCATCCGACTGGGCGACCCTTTTTATGAGCCGGCGAGTTTCAGCCATCACAGGGCTATCTCCAAGAAGTATATGCTTGACTGTCCTGGAGGGCTCGACAGAAATTGCTGCCGGCCTTATCTTATCAGGAAAAACATTTGCAAGCGTATTGTCAAGCAGCTTCATATCAATGGGCTTGACCATAAAATAATCAACACCGCTTTCTTCAGCCTCTTCACGGAGTTTTTTATTGTCGGAAAGGCCCGTCATCAGGATGGCAACCAAATCAGGCCGACTTTTTTTAAGCCTTAGAATCAGGTCCAGGCCATTAATTCCAGGAAGCCTGTAATCAACAAGCGCCAATTTGTATTCTCGTCCCTCCATGTTTTCTAGACACTCTTTGGGGTCAGTATGGGCTTCTATGTCATATCCTTTTTCTCCCAGCAAATCCGCCAGGAATTCAAGCAGAATTGAATCATCCTCCACAATTACGATTGAATCGCTTTTCCCAATAGCCGAATTCTTTGACATGGCATGCGAAGATATATGCGCCTGTTTCCCAAGACCACCATCCGGTGCCTTAAGAATTGCCCTTACCTGGTTCATCAAATCCTGCATCTTCAGGGGCTTTTGAATGTGAATTGCGCCGGTTTGCAAAAGCTCCTGAACATCATGGGAAGGCGCATATCCACTGATAAAAATAATCTTGGCCCTGGGGTTTATCTGCCGCAGGTGTTTGTAACATTCCATTCCCCCCATTCCTGGCATAATGATGTCAAGCAGGATTACGTCAACCTGATCACTTTTATCTCGATAGAATGCAAGGGCCTCATCGCTTTTTTCAAAGGCAATAACCCTGCAACCCATGTCACTGAGCGCCTCCTGATACATTTCGAGAAGCATGGTATCATCGTCAATAATCATAAGGTTGATTTTCCGGGTGGTTCCTGATTTGGATTCATGTGTTTCAGCAGGAAAAGATTCTGCATTCTCTTTCAGGCTGGAACCCCGTTCACAGGCCTTAAGTAGCTGCTCGGAAAATTTGGCTAATATCGGATCATTGCCATATTTGGCCCCAATACGCTCTGATATGAGTTGAATACCCGCAAGTATGTTTCTAAAGTCGTGGTTTAGCCTGGATTCGGCAGTGTCGGCTGATTTTTCGTTGTTTGACATGAGAGAGTAAATTAAATATAAGGCGTAACATAAATGCAACAGTAAAGTTTAAGCCCTCATCCCCCCGCCCCTTCTCCCATTTGAATAAATATTTTTTGAAGGGAGAAGGGGAGTCATGATAAATTAATTAGTACATGGAAAAATCAGATTTAAAGACTGGAAGCCATAAGGAAATTGTCTTTACATTGGAATTATATCCTCACCCCCTCTCCCTTCAATAAATTTAATATCAAAAGGGAGAGGGGGGCGGGGGCAGGGCAATCGCATTAAAATTCGCCACTTTATTTCTTATTGTCAACGGTAATACGTGACACACGATCCGTTCTTGTTCTTGCAGTTACTTTGTTAGACTTGCCAGTTCTAATCATTTTCATGCACTTTACTGTTTCAACCTCCCATTCCACAATTTCGCGTTTCTTGAAATTCATCGCTTTTGCCAAAGCATTGGGAAAATTAACATACCACTGATTTCCTTTCTTCCGTGAGATGAGTTGAATCGTTGTTGGATAGCCCATGCCCAATTCCTTTCTATTTAAGTAGCTCTACGGATATCCGTAGAGCTATATTATAGTATAAAGAAGAGGCAATGTCCACATTTTATTTTACCTATAAGGGGGATTTATGATTTCAACGCCATGCACTTTTATCGAATACTTCCAAGACATACCGGACCCACGCATAGAACGTAAAAAACTCCACAAACTTATCGACATAATTGTTGTCTTGGTATGTGCTACCCTTTGCGGCGCCAAGTCATTCGAGGAAGTCGAATTATTTGGCAACGAGCGAATAGAGTGGCTTAAACAGTTTCTTGAACTCAAAAACGGCATTCCATCGCATGACACTTTTGGGCGGGCCAGTGCCTTGCTAAATCCGAAAGACTTTCAAGAATGCTTTATAAAATGGGTTGAGGCGTTACGATTGCCGAAACAAAATGAAGTAATTGCAGTCGATGGAAAAACCGCACGGCGTTCATTTGATACCAAGGCCGACCGAAATGCTATCCATGTCGTTAGTGCCTGGGCAGCAGAAAATAACTTGGTACTGGGGCAAATAAAGGTGAATGATAAATCCAACGAAATCACCGCTATCCCTGAATTGCTGAATATGCTCATGGTGAAAGGATGTATCGTCACTATCGATGCAATGGGTTGTCAAAAAGCTATTGCCGACAATATTGTAACCAATGGCGCGGATTATGTTCTCGCCGTTAAAGAAAATCAACCGAGCCTGTATGAACAAATCCGCAACCGCGTAGATACTGTCGTGGTGGATGGGTTGAAAGATGTGGCCCATGACACGTATTCAACAGAGGATAAGGGACATGGTCGCGAAGAGCATCGTGAGTATCATGTTATCGATGATATTACCTGGCTAAAAAATAAGGAACAGTGGCGATCATTGTCTGCTATCGGTGCTGTTCACTCCATAAGGAAAACAAAAAAAGCAGAGCAGACAGAAATACGGTATTATATTCTCAGTCGTAAAATGTCGGCAAAACAGTTTGGTCAGGCAGTACGCAGTCATTGGGGAATTGAAAACAAATTGCATTGGAATCTGGATGTGTCTTTTAGAGAGGATGACTGTCGCATTAGAAAATCAAATGCACCAACAAATATGAATGTAGTCCGGCATGTCGCTATAAATCTATTGAGACAGGAAACATCAATAAAAGCCAGTATCGTACGCAAACAATTAAAAGCAGCTTTGAGCACACAATATTTGGAGCGCATCCTTGGAATCGTTAAATTTTAATGCGATTGCCCTGGGGGCGGGGGGTGAGGGTAAAAGGGCTAACCTTGATCAGCCCGCAACCACCTGTTCTTCCACAACCTTTGGAACGTCCTGAATCTCCATCTCTTCGGTGATGTTTTCTCTCTTGCAAATTACACGGCTCATCCGTTCGTCACGGTTTTGTTTGCTCATGAAGCATGTGTAGCAGCCGTCGGAATCCACCACGCCCATGATTTTGCACTTGAACATTTTCATAATACTAAAACCCTCCTTAATATTTTATTTAGTCCATCTGCTGTCTTAAGAATGTCGGGACCTCAAGATCATCATGGAGCTCATGAGACAGCAAACCGTTTTTCATTATAACAGCCTTGTCCTGCTTCATGCTCCGCCCAAGCCTCTGACCCACATTTTTAACTGCCGGGTCCTGTGCATGATTCTTGAAATCCTGGTCTGATAAAAGGTCCTGAAGTGAATTAAACCGTCTTACCCGGTTCTCGAGGAGCTCAGATCTCTTTTTATCCTTTTCCACATCCATTGCAGCCTCTGCATAAAGATTTTCCTGTGCCTTCAATTTCTCAGGGAGTACCTGCTGAGGGGCTTTGGCCGGATCAATTAAGGGAGTTGCAGGCAGTGTCGATGTAACAGGCTGGGGCGGGAGCTCGCTCTTTATAATCTCCACTCCCTTTTCAACCCTTTCAATGAGGTTTTCTATTTCCCTTGTATCAGTCATGTCCATATCAACAGCCTGTGAAGCATCCTCCTCGGTCTTACGTTCATTTGTGTTTGTAAAGAGCGAAGTCTGGGTCTGGGGCACTTCAGGCATTGTGAACGGAGTTGATGTGACAGGTGTTTTCTGTGCAGGATCAAGTTCTTTACTGGCAACCGTATCTTCATGACGAATTTCAACCGGAGCAGCTGGTTTCCTAACATCCCTTACAGAATTACCCATATAGGTGACCTTTTTCGCGATTGTCTCTTTTTCAAGGGATGACAGTTTGTCGAGCATGCTGGGTTTATTGAAACCGGTCGCAATCACCGTGACCCGTATCTGGCCCTGCATTGTGGGGTCAGTTACAGCGCCGATAACTATATTGGCGTTGTTGTCCTCGCCCACGGCTTCGTAAACGTAATTGCTGACTTCGCTCACATCGTGAAGCGGAAGGTCCTCGCCACCTGTGATGTTGATGAGTACACCCTTTGCTCCTTTGATTGATACATCCTCAAGAAGCGGCGACCTTATTGCCATTTCAGCGGCTTTAATCGCCATGCCGTCACCTGAAGCATAACCAGTGCCCATTAGAGCGTCACCCATTCCACGCATCACGGTTTCGGCATCAGCAAAGTCGATATTCACCAAGCCATTGATGTTGATAAGGTCCGAGATTCCACGCGTGCCCTGATACAAAACATCATCAGCTCGTTTGAAAGCTTCGATCATTGGTGTCTTTTTGTCTATCATGCTCAAAAGACGCTGATTCGGAATAACAATTATGGTGTCCACATATTTGCGGAGTTCCATTATTCCGTTGTCCGCGTTCCTCATGCGATGTATGCCTTCGAAGAGGAAGGGCTTGCTTACAATGGCAATCGTGAGTATGCCCATCTCCTGCGCAATTGACGCTACGATAGGAGCACCACCCGTACCGGTACCGCCGCCCATTCCCGCTGTAATAAAGACCATATCAGCGCCTTCAAGCTTGTCTATGATGACATTTCTGTCCTCTTCCATGGCGCACCTGCCCACTTCGGGTTTTGCGCCAGCGCCTAGGCCCTTTGTAATCCGTTCGCCAACCTGGATTCTGCAGGTAGCACGGTTGCGATCAAGGTCCTGCGCATCGGTATTCACAGCAATAAACTCCACATGCTCAAGACCCTCTTCGACCATCCTGTTGATTGCATTGCCGCCTGCGCCGCCGATTCCCACAACCTTGAGCTTTGCCCGGCTGTTGAAATTTTCTTCGAATGTAAACATGTCCCCTCCTTTTTGATTTGACATTTATGTTTTCTTAACCTTAATTTCCCTAGAAATAATCCTTTATGATTTGCCTGAACTTATCGCTCATTTTTTTCAGCATGTCCTTTGAACGCCCTGAAGGCGCATGAATCACTTCGCTGTGCTTCGCTCCATAGTAAACAAGCCCCACGCCGGTGGCCCATGCAGGTGATTTAACCGAATCCGTAAGGCCGCCAAAACCTGTTGGATTACCGATTCGAACCGGCATGTCAAAAACCTGTTCGGCAAGGTCCACTATGCCTTCAAGGAGTCCGCCGCCTCCTGTAAGAACAATACCCGCGCCAAGCATTTCCGCAAACTCGGAGCGCTTTATTTCGCGATGCACGAGTGAAAAGACCTCTTCAAGCCGCGGCTCTATTATAGATGCAAGGATGCTCCTTGAAATCTCCCTGCTCTCCCTGCCGCCCACACCCGGGACCTCTATATATTCGTCCTTGCGCACAAGCGATGAGAGCGCTATGCCGTGGCGCTTTTTTATCTCTTCTGCCTGGTCCATCGGCGTCCGGATGCCTATTGCTATATCAGAGGTGACATTCTTGCCTCCGAGAGAGACAACCGCAGTATGCCTTATGGCATCATCAAAAAATATTGCAATGTCTGTTGTGCCGCCGCCCATGTCAATAAGTGCCACACCCAATTCCTTCTCGTCGTCTGAAAGCACGGCATAACTTGACGCAAGGGGTTCCAGCACAAGGTCAACCACTTCAAGCCCTGCCTTTTCAACGCTTTTGTAAATGTTTTCAGCTGATGTAATTGCCCCGGTAACAACATGCGCCTCAACCTCAAGCCTGACACCGGACATGCCAACAGGCTCTTTAATTCCGGTTTGTTCGTCAACAATGAATTCCTGCGGCAGTACGTGTATTATCTCCCTGTCCATGGGGATTGCGACAGCCTTGGCCTGTTCGATTACCCTGTCAACATCCTCCTGGGTGATTTCACTGTTGGCATTGGTAACAGCCACAACCCCCTTGCTGTTTATGCTCTTGATGTGGCCCCCTGCAATGCCCACGATCACGGACTTGATATCGATTCCCGCCATGAGCTCGGCCTCTTCCCTCGCCTTTTCAATGGCCTTGACGGTTTTGTCGATGTTCACAACAACGCCTTTTCTAAGGCCATCTGACGGGGCCAGCCCGACTCCGACAATGTTCACCTGTTTGTCTTCCGTGACCTCACCAATCACCATGCCGATTTTAGTCGTGC
This sequence comes from uncultured Fibrobacterota bacterium, assembly GCA_963831235.1. Lineage (GTDB taxonomy): Bacteria > Fibrobacterota > OXYB2-FULL-49-7 > OXYB2-FULL-49-7 > JAEUSG01 > CAWHPS01. The sequence continues at coordinate 33,485 of CAWHPS010000024.1, read as the reverse complement.
CTATGTCAAGCCCGACAATTATATCTTCATTCATTTGCTTCCTCCTCCTGTATAAAAGCGATGTCCCCATAAGCCATGTTAATTAATGCTTTTTTATCCTTTGCCCATTTATCAATAAAAACCGATAAATTCGAAAGCTGTTTTTTGATGTTTCGTGGGCCCAAAAGGGCCGTAAGCCTGCTATCAGAAAAAAGAGCCTCTGCTTCAGACTGGCTCTTGACTATTATTTCAGAGGTCCTTTTAAGCAAACCCGGCGCAAACTTTTCAGCCTGGGTTATTATAGAAACCGCGAGCATGGCCTCTTTTATAGTGTCGCCGGGGACCTTATCTTCTTCGAAAGTACCTGAAATAAGCGGCATGTCGTAAAACACACTGTCCTTTATTCCGAGAACCGCGCCTGATGCCCCGATGCCATAAAGCTCCTTAAGCCTTATAAATGCGACCGGAGTTTCAGGAACAGGAGGCTTTATAAAACGATTTTTTATAAATGACCGTGCCTGCTGCAACAGACCATGTTTAAAAGCCTGACTGTCAGGAGATGTTGTCGCGCCTTTTATATTCTGTTTTAATGCTGATTTACTCGCTTTTGCTTCAGCCTTATCAGGAATCTTTAATCCTGCAAAACAGGTAGCGGCCTTCCCTTTTATAATTTTAAAAATACCGTGTTCGTAAAGCATGAATCCCACTGTCCCAATAATCGCAAGCAAAATTATCTTGCGTCCTATGCCTGCCAGAATTCCGCTCCCATTGTGTTCCCGCCGCCGTGCCTTGGAATCAGCGGACATAATAGGACGCAGGCGCGGCCTATAGCTGTATTTAAGCTTTGCCTTAGGCGCCCGGGGTGCGAATTTTTTTGTAATCTTTTTTATCATGCCTTTAATGCTTTAAGGATTTTCTCTCCAGTTTTCCAGATATCACCGGCACCGAGGGTGATAATCATATCACCTTTTCGAGCTGTCTTGAGAACAAGTTTTATTATGTCCTGTTGATTTGTAAAATAATGGACATTCCTGTGCCCGAAATTTATTGCAGCATCTGCAATCATCTTTCCTGACACCCCTTCCATGGGCTTTTCGCGTGATGCATAAACATCGGTTACTATAAGCGTGTCCGCATTGTTGAATGCGCTGCCGAATTCCCTATGAAAGTCCCTTGTGCGGCTGTATAGGTGCGGCTGAAAAATTGCCGTTATTCTACGGTTATAGGTGTCCTTTGCAGCCTTGAGTGTAACTGAAATCTCGGTCGGATGGTGGGCGTAGTCATCAACCACCATTATGCCAAGCTTTTCTCCCTTAATCTCGAACCTGCGTCTTATGCCCTCAAAATTCTTGAGAGCTTTTGCAATGCGGGTGAATGGCAGCCCCATTTCAATTCCAACTGCAACAGCGGCCATAGCATTTTTTACATTATGGTCGCCGGGCACGTTAAGCATTATTGTGCCCAGGGGTTCGTGCCGGTATTCGACTTTAAATGATGTTCCGTGAGGGGTAAATTTTTTGTCGATTGCCCTATAATCCGCCTGGGCCGAGAACCCATAAGTTATCACAACATTTTTCTTGAGCCTTGGTATTATGTCCTGCAATGTCACCTCGTCAAGACAGAGAACAATGCACCCGAAGAAAGGGACCTGGCTTCCGAAACCCACAAACGCATCTTTTATGTCGTCAAGGTTGGCGTAGCAGTCAAGGTGCTCTGATTCTAGTGTTGTCATAACAGCCACGGTCGAAGGCATCTTGAGAAATGATCTGTCGAATTCGTCGGCCTCAACAACAAGCGTGCTACCCTTGCCCATAAGCGCTCCGGACCCAATCTTTTTTGCAATGCCTCCCACTATAACAGTTGGGTCAAGCCCGCCCTCGGAAAGCACGCATCCGATCATCGATGTTGTTGTAGTCTTCCCATGAGTACCTGACACAGCAACCGAATACTTCATGCGCATAAGCTGTCCCAGCATTTCAGCGCGCTTAAGCACCGGTATATTATGCTCCTGCGCGGATATTAATTCCGGATTCGAGGCAGGAACGGCTGATGAGTAAACAACAACATCAGCACCTTCTATATTATCTCCCGCGTGCCCATTGAAAATTATCACTCCGAGCTTTTTAAGCCTCTGTGTGACCGGTGTTGATGCAAGATCTGACCCGCTTACCTTGTAACCGCTTGCAAGCAGTATCTCGGCAATGCCGCTCATTCCGCACCCGCCGATTCCTATAAAATGAACATGTCTGACGCGTTTTATCATGCTGCCATAATCCTTTCAAGTTCGGTTGCAATGTCAGGTGCAGCGTTGCCATGAAACAGGTTCCTCATCCTGACGCTCATTTCCTTCAGCCTGACATTATCATTAAGCAATCCTGAAACAGCACTGTAAAGTTTTTCATTTGCCTGCGATTGATCAATACAGATTCCAGCCCCGTTACTTTCAACCATTACAGCGTTCTTTTTCTGATGGTCCTCAGCTGCTGTTGGAAGCGGCACGAAAACAGCCGGTACACCGAACTTTCCAAGTTCTGATATTGTCATGGCCCCTGCTCTGCATATTGCAAGATTAGCGGCGCGATAAAAATCATATATGTTTTCAATGAATGGGAATATGTGTACACGACCAAGGCCCGACACTGCGATTTTTATCTCTTCATAATCAGGTTTGCCTGTCTGCCAGAAAACAACCACGTTCTTGGAACTTATAATTCGGGCAGCCTCTTTTTTAATGACATTGTTGATGCCTCTTGCGCCCTGGCTCCCGCCAAAGATAAATAGGACTTTGTCTGTTTCCGCAAGACCATATTCCTTTCTTAAATCCTTTTCAATCCCGCCTGTTGATGCGCGTAGCGGATTACCCACTTCAATAATTCTTACCTTGTTTGGGAGATATTTCCTGGCTTCATTATAGGCAATGAACACAACCTTCGCAAAACGAGCGAAAAATCTTACAGTAATGCCTGGGTAGGAATTCTGCTCCTGAAGGGCAATCTGCCGCCTCTGGATAATCGCAGACAAAAGGACCGGAACACCTGAATAACCTCCAGTGCTTATTACCAGCTTCGGTTTTAAATGAAGCAATATGACAAATGATTTAACAAACCCCATTGGCAATATGTAAATTAAGCGCAGATTGATTAATGGTCTCAATCGGTTGAAACCCTCAGCACGGATTCCAACAAAATCAAACCCAGCCTGCTTCACGACCCTTTCCTCGAACCCGCCCTTTTTAATGATGAATTTGATCTTTGTTTGCGGATACATTTTTCTTGATTCTTCTGCAATGGCAAGCGCAGGGAAAACATGCCCGCCTGTTCCGCCGCATACAAAAACCATGTCAGCCTGCTTGTCCATTGTGTTTTACATTCCCTTCTGGAGCCGTTTTTTCGCCTGACCTGATATATTTAGCAATATGCCCATGGCAATCAGGTTGAACAGGAGGTTTGAACCGCCATAGCTTATGAAAGGAAGCGGTATTCCTGTTGTGGGGAAAATCACTGAAACAACCCCTGAATGCACAAAAAGATATATCCCGAACATTGCCGTTATTCCAGATGCAAGATAAAAACCAACCTTGTCCGGAGCTGAAAGCGCTATTTTGTAGCCTCGATAAAGAAGTATCCCAAAAAGCAGAAACACAGCCACAATACCGAGATAACCGAATTCCTCGCCAAGTATGGAAAACACAAAATCCGTATATGGCTCTGGCAGGAAGAATAGTTTTTGCGAGCTTTCACCAAGCCCTTTTCCAAAAAGGCCGCCCGAACCAAGCCCAATTAGCGACTGTGACGCCTGATAGCTGCCGGTTTGAGCGGAAGGGTCCATGAAGGCCTTGAGTCTTGCAAGGCGATAAGGCGCCTTGAGCACCAGAATAATCGCACCAGGGATTGCCATTGCCACAATGCAGGCCACATAGCGCATCCTTAAGCCCCCGATGAAAAGCATGACACCTATGATTGCGCAGATTATGCAGACTGTGCTGAAGTTCGGCTGGAGCATGACAAGTAAACACACAGCCCCTGGCAAAAGCAACATTGATAAAAGAGGCTCGATTGCGCCATCCGAGAGTGCCTTTTCGCTCTTGGATAGCATTTGCGCCATGTAAACAATAAGACTCATCTTGGCAAGGTCTGACGGCTGGATGGATATGCCGAAAAGCATGATCCAGCGCCTGGCCCCTTTGACAGCAACCACATTGTTGGATATCAAAAGCACAAGCAAAAGGGCAACAGAGATGATAATGAATATCCTGTAATGCTCACCGAACCAGTGGTAGTCGGTATTTAGCGCGATATAGAAAAACACAAAGGCGAATCCGATTCTTAAAAGCTGTTTGCCAAGGAAAAAAGATGAACTATTAAAACGGATTTTAGCCACTTCAAGACTGGCGCTATATATCATGACCATGCCAATCCCGATTAGAATAACCATTATTATGAGAGCGGTCCTGTCAACCTTAAGCCCGCTCCTATTAAAGACACTCACAGTGCCCCCACTATTTTTTTGAAATCACGTCCGCGTTCCTCATAGTTCCTATACATGTCGAAACTCGCGCACGCAGGAGACAAAAGAACTGTTTCACCTTCTTTGGCAGCTTTGAAAGCTGCGGTAACGGCATCTTCCATATTTTTATGCATATTGAAGAGTGTAATTTTTCCCCAGGCTTTTTTCATCTTGGGAGCTGCTTCGCCTATTGCATAGATTGCGCTTACCTTGTCCTTGATTATCTCATTAAGTGCGCTGAAATCGCCTTCCTTGTCCCGGCCGCCTGCAATAAGATGAATGCCTTTCTTAAGGCCAAGAAGCGCCCATTTTACTGAATCAACATTTGTTCCCTTGGAGTCATTATAGTATGAAACGCCATTCAAAGTGCGGACAAACTCGATCCTGTGTTCAATACCCTTAAATGATTTCAGGGTTTCTTTTATATCATGTTCTGTTATACCAAAGGCATCTGCTATAACAACAGCTGCAAGTATGTTCGACAGATTATGGAGCCCGATTAATCCCACCTCATCAGCCTTCATGATCTCTTTTTCATGCGATTTGCCGCGTACAACAATTTTATTGTTCCGAACAAACGCACCATGGCGCACCTCATGCCACAATGAAAAGAGCGCCAAATCCGCCTGTGTCTTTAAACTTTTTTTCTGCACCAGTGAGATTGGATCATCATCATTCATTACAAGAAGATCCCCTGAAACCTGGTTTTTAGTGATGCTCATCTTGCTCATATAATAATCATCGGCTGTGTTATATCGATCCAGATGATCCGGCGTAAGATTCAATATTACAGCTGCTTTGGGCCTGAAATCCTTTGTTGAATCAAGCTGGAAGCTGCTTATCTCAGCAACCAATACATCGCCCTTTACCATTCCAACAAGTTCGCCTGTCAGGGCATCACCAATATTTCCTCCGACCCTTGTCTTGAATGGGCCATTTTTAAGAAGCTCCCCCAAAAGGGCGGTTGTAGTGCTTTTACCATTGCTGCCTGTGATGCCTATTATATCAGCAGCTGTCATAAGATATGCAAGTTCCATTTCCCCGATTATCCGAATCCCCTTTTTTTTTGCATCAGTCAATATTGCACTATTTAACGGAACACCTGGGCTTACAACAATAATATCAGCCCTTAATGCCTTTTCCGTATGACCGCCTGTTTCAAACTCCACTTTTGCATCTGAAAGGGGCGCTAGGCGGTTTTCAGAAGGCCTGCCATTATCGCTGCCAAAGACCTTTGCCCCGCATTCCTTTACGGCAAGGGCCGCAGCAACACCGCTTCTTGCAAGGCCTATTATTGTCACTGACTTGTTCCTGAAATCTTCCTTCATTATTATTAAATCCAATCCTATCTTAATTTGAATGTGCTCAGGCTCAAGAGGGAAAACAGTATGCCAAGGACCCAAAACCTTGCCACAATCTTGTTTTCAGGCCATCCGAGAAGTTCAAAGTGATGGTGTAATGGTGCCATTTTAAAAAGTCTTTTTCCCTGACCAGTGCGGTACCTTGTCCACTTGAAATAACTCACCTGAAGTATTACGGAAACAGCTTCGCCTATAAATACCGCACCCACAGCCAAGAGCAGCAGTTCTTTCTTTATAAGTATGGCAGTGACTCCAAGTGCCGCGCCAAGCGGCAATGAGCCCACATCTCCCATAAATATTGAAGCAGGGTTTGAATTATACCACAGGAAACCAAGGCATGCACCTATCATGGCAGCACAGAAGATGGTAAGTTCTCCTGCCCCGTCAAGAAATGGAATCATAAGGTAATGTGCAAATTTGGCATTGCCTGTAACATAAGCCATGCCTCCGAATGCCATAAAGGCAATTGCGGAAAGCCCGATGGCAAGCCCGTCAAGACCGTCAGTAAGATTAACGGCATTTGATGTGCCGGTTATCACAAAGATCACAACAGGTATATAGAGCCAGCCCCAGTCGATTGTGGCGTTCTTTAAAAACGGGACAGTGGTTACGGTTGCAAGGGGATGTCCATTCAGCGGGAACTTGAGTATTATAAAGGCCACTATGAGGCCAAGGAGTATCTGCCAGATCATTTTATATCTGGCAATAAGACCGCTTTTCATTTTCTTTATGACTTTCAAATAATCGTCAATAAAACCAATCACACCCATCCAGATCGTAACAAATATGACTATCAAAACATAAGCGTTATCAAGACGGGCCCATAATATAGTGGGCACAAGGCAGGCCACAAGAACAATGATTCCACCCATTGTCGGTGTCCCGCCTTTTTTAAAATGGGTGGCCGGGCCATCAGTCCTTATTGTTTCCTTTATCTGGAGTCCGGCAAGCTTTCTTATGATCCACGGCCCGATTATAAATGCAATAAAAAGAGATGTAACAGCTGCGTAAGCCGAGCGAAAGGTTATGTACTTGAAAACATTGAGAAATGAGATATGTTCGCTTAACGGGTAGAGGAGATAATATATCATTCGCTTGTCCCTTTGATTAATGCTTTTGCAATATTCTCCATGTGCATACTATGCGAGCCCTTGATAAGAACAATATCGCCTTTGTTCATGGAAGCTTTTATTACAGATGTGATTTGATTCAAGTCATCATAAGCAAAGCTGTTTAAAAGCCCGCTTTTTCGTGCGCCTTCGGCTATCTCTTTGCCAAGTTTACCGAGGGTTAAAAGAACATCAAAGCCGTTTTTCATCACTTCTTTTCCTGACTCACGATGAAACAGCACGCTTTTATCTCCCAATTCACCCATGTTCCCAAGCACTGCGATTTTTCTTCCCTTAATCTTTTCTTTGCCAAGAAGATTAAGCACATTGCTTAAAGAATCCGGATTAGCATTATAGCAATCTATCACCAGGGTTACGCCCTTGTATTTTTTAATCTCCATCCTGTCGGATGGGACTTTGACCTCTTTAAGCCCAAGAAGCGCATCTTTGACCGGGATGCCTAAACGTTTACCCACAAGGAGCGCAAGAAGGGCGTCCTCAGCCGCTCCTTTTCCTGGAATGCCAAGGCGCACGATATTTCCTTCTGCCTTGAATGTCGTGCCACGTATAAGGCTTGTTGAAAGACCTATACCTTTAAGAGTGGCATTGCCATCAAAACCTGCTGTTAGTTTTCGAATTCCCCTGCGTGGTCTGTATGAATGTAATAACGAATCATCATTATTAACAATTAATTCGCCTGTTCTCCCCATACCGCTTAATATTTCTATCTTCGCTTTAAGAACCCCGCGTCTGTCTTTTAGGAATTCAAGATGGCCTCTGCCGATATTCGTGATAACAGCCATATCCGGATGGATTGTTTCAGAAAGTTCCTTAATCTCGCCAAAATGGTTTGTGCCCATTTCAATCACGGCAATCTCGTGCTCAGGCTTGATCCTGAAAACAGAAAGCGGCAAGCCGATGCGATTGTTGAAATTCCCTGATGTTTCAAAGACCTTGAACTTCCGCGCAAGCACCCGTCCGATCATGGACCGTGTTGTGGTCTTGCCATTGCTGCCGGTTATTGCCACAATTTTAATCCCAAGTTCCTCCCTGTAGCATTTTGCCAATTGAAGCATGGCCTTAATAGTATCCTGAACCAATATAAAACACCCGGTTGCGGGCCTCACCTTGTTGTACCAAGACTTGCTCACAATCAGCATTGCGGCTTTTTCGCGCAGATCTTTTGTTATGAACTCATGCGCATCATGATTCTGCCCCTTTATTGCTATGAACACATCGCCTTTTTTAAGTTTACGACTGTCAATGATAAAATCAGGACGCTGTGGTCCTTTTGAACAAGGCACACCGATTGCCTTAACATTAAGATAGGTTTCAATTCTGTTTATTGGCAGTCCCATAAAGCCCTTTTAGTATATTCCGCGCCTGTTCCCTGTCGTCAAAATGTATTTTAGCTGTCCCTATGATTTGATAATCCTCGTGCCCCTTGCCCGCAATCACAACAGTATCCCCGGGTTTTGCCGAAGATATTGCAGTGCGGATTGCATCAGCCCTGTCAACAATCACGCTGTACCGGCTTTCATCTTTCATTCCTGATCTTATTTCGTTTATTATAGAGTCCGGTTCTTCGGAACGAGGATTGTCGGATGTAATGTATGTAAAGTCCGCGAGCTTTTCCGAAATGTTGCCCATAATGGGTCTTTTGCCTCGGTCGCGATCTCCCCCGCATCCGAACACTGAAATGAGTCTTGTCTTTGTGATTTTCCGGGCTGCTGAGAGGACTTTTTCGAGCGCATCGGGTTTGTGGGCATAATCAACTATCACATTAAATGGCTGCCCTTCTTCAACCGACTCAAATCTGCCGTCAACGTTTTTTATGCTTTCTATGCCATGGGAGATAATCTCTGAGCTTATACCAGCCCCAAGCCCGACCCCAACCGCGGCCATTATGTTATAAACATTAAACGGTCCTTTAAGGTGCGTTTCGATCCGTATTTTTCCGGATGGGGTATTGAGCATTATGCTCATTCCATTCTGCCGGTATTCAACGCGTTCAGGGTGAATGTCAGCCCCTTTCCTGTTCATGCTGTACTTCAAAACCGAGCCCCTGCATTTCTCCTCAAAAACGGCTGCTTTGGGATCGTCAATGTTGATTATGCCTATGCCGTCTTTTTTTAAATGAGATGAAAATAGAAGCACCTTTGAATTAAGATAATCCCTCTCATCCTGGTGAAAATCCATGTGGTCGCGTGTAAGGTTTGTAAAAACAGCAATGGAAAAACAAATTCCATGCACCCTTTTAAGTTTCAACGCATGGGATGAAACCTCCATTACAGCATGCTTACTCCCCTTGTCAATAGCTTCCCGCAAATAGGCATTAATGGTGTATGATTCCGGGGTGGTGTTGTTTGACGCAACAGATCTTCCGCATATAGTATGACGGATTGTGCCGATTATCGTGCTGCAGCCGTTTTTACCCCTTAAGATTGCATCAGCAAGGTAGCTCGTAGTGGTCTTTCCGCTTGTACCGGTAATGCCGCATACGAGAAGAGTGTCTCCAGGGTGATTATACAGGTTGCCGGAGATAATGGAAAGCGCTTCATGGGCATCAGAGACCTGGACAAACTTACAATCAGGGGTGTCAGGATAAGGATGTTCGGAAACAACTACACAACAGCCCCTTTTCAGGGCATCCTGTATAAAATCATTTCCATCGCGGTGTTCGCCTTTTATTGCAACAAAAAGGGTGCCCTTAACGCACTCTCCCGAAACACAGGAAATCGCTTTTATTTCCTGTGAACCCGGAGGTACGTTTTTAACGTTTACCCCGTTCAATAAGTCACGTAATGTCAACCCAAAACTCCCTTCAAAAACCCCTTACCCGCTTTCGATATCAGGCTACTACCGTCTCCATTTCCTCTTCCCTTATCCTGTAAACCGAATCAAGATGCGTCATCTGGAACAATTCCTGTATGAGTGCATTCGGATTTAAAAAAACAATCTTGGCGAAATCAGAAGGATAGTAATGCCTTATGTCAATAAAAAGGTTGATAAAATCCGAGCCTGCAAAATCCACATCCGTCATGTCAACAACGACTTCCGAAAAAGATTTAAGCTCCTGAAGACTCGACTTAAGGCCGTTCAGTTCGAATTTGTTGATATCCCCATTGATGCGAATAATTCTCCTGGTTCCGATTTGCTCACACTTGAAATTCACTTTGCCCCCTCCTTTTTATGTTTCTTTAAAGAATCAATTAACCTGCCTCAAGAACACAAAGAACATTTTTCTGCAACAATATCCCGCTTTCCGGGACCTGTTTCATCACTATACCGCTTCCTATTATTTTTATTTTTACACCATGTGACTGTAGATGCAGAATCGCAATCCTTAATGGCATGCCAAGAAGCTGCGGCATTTTATTAGGGCCCTTCATGGAAAAGGCAATGTTTTCACGGGTCGGGTTTTGAAAATCAGGCGTAACCGACTTTGCCTGTGCGCTTGTAAGCGTCTCTTTATTTTGCCTGAAAATCCTTGCACCGTAAGGCAGCTCCTGAGAATGCAATATTCGAGTTACAATGTTCTTGAATACCGGGGCTGCCGTGAGTCCACCATAGTGAATTGTCTTGGGTTCATCAAGCATGACAATGCAGAGAAGCTCGGGTTTTTCAGCCGGGAAATATCCGGCGAAGGAGGCCACAAATTTGTCGGACTGGTATAGTTTTGTGACAGGATCTATTTTCTGGGCTGTTCCAGTCTTGCCTGCGATATTTACACCGTCTATCCGGGCGCTTACCCCTGTGCCTTCGTCCTTTTCAACCACACCGGTCAGGCATTCCGTAAGTCTTCTTGCCGTACGTTCAGACATAAGACGGCGTATTGGACGGACCTCAATCTTCTCAACGCACCTTCCGCTGTCAATAAACCCGCAAACCATGCGCGGAGCCATAAGAACGCCCCCATTAGCCACTGCACTGTATGCGGCCGCCATCTGCAGCAATGTGACGGATACTTCCTGCCCGATGGCCATTGTCATAAGCGTCCTGCCCGACCATTTTTCGAGGGGCTTTAAAAGCCCTGGCTCCTCGCCTGGAAGGCCGATGCCTGTTTTTTGGCCAAAGCCGAAATTTCTGACATACTTATAGAATCTCTGGTTTCCAAGGACTGTGGCAATTTTTGCAAATGCTATGTTGCTGCTGATTGCGATTGAATTGCGAAAAGTCACGTTGCCGTTTTTATGAGTATCATGTATAATCTGGTCGTAAACCTTAAGCTCGCCCTCTCCGGTTGCAATAATGTCTTCTTCGTTAAAAAGCCCTTCTTCAAGTGCGGCTGCTGCTGCAACAATCTTGAAGGTTGAACCTGGCTCATATATAAGGCCGAGAGCATTGTTTCTAAGGGCTCCATCAGGCTCACGCGTAAAAAAGTTAGGATCAAAATACGGATAGCTTGCCATGCCGAGGATGTCCCCTGTAAAGGGATCCATGATAATGACCGCCCCCGATGGGGCCCCGCATGCCTTAATGCCATCGCGGAGACACTCCTCTACGATTTCCTGGACCGGCACGCTTAACGTAAGTTGCACACTACGCCCCCCGGTGGGCGATTTCACTGGAAGATCAAGCTCAAATACCCTGCGGCTTTTGGCATCATATCTTGCGAGTGACCATCCGGCTTCGCCATAGAGAAAACGATCGTATCCGTATTCCACACCGGAAAGCCCATAACCATCACGGCCCACAAAGCCTAAAAGCTGTCCGGCAAGGGAGCGCATGGGATAAATCCGTTTGACAGGCTTCTTCAGGGATATTCCGCCTTCATCTTTTAATATCATGGCAAGACTTTTTAAATTGTCCTTATCAACGTTCGCATTAAGCGCAAGGGCAATGCCGGTGCGATCAAAAATCTGGCCCCTTGTTGGATAAATGCTTGCTTCCCTGATACTCTGATTTTCCCCAAGGCTTGCATACTGTCTGTTATGTATTATCTGAATGTAAAAAAAACGAGCCAGAAGCAGGACAATCACAAAGCCGCCCAGAATCGCAATAAACCTGAGCCGGTTGCGTTCGTTTCCTATTATGATCCGTTTTCTTTCCGACTTCATCTTATATATCCGGCGGTTAGGTTCCCGGCTTTGCCTGTTTTGCTCTTTTCCGTTTCATTGTTTTTTACAATCACAGTGACAGTCTGATTTTCAGGGAAAACCAATTTGCATTCATTTTTTGCAATGGTTTCTATTCGTTCGCGATTCCCGAGTCTGCTCGCTGAATATTTCAGTATAACTATCTCGTTTTTAAGATTCATGGCTTCCGTCTTGAGGCGTTCGTTTAAAGCCGCCATCTCCATGACCCTGGATTTCTTCCAGACCGTTACAATAGGAATGGAAAAAAACGAAAGGAGCGTAAGTACAATGCCTATTACAATTCGTAATTTTACCTTGGGCTTCATTCCTTCTCCGCAACACGTAAAAGAGCGCTTCTTGACCTGGGATTATTCAAAGTCTCGGCAATAGAGGGCCTGATAACTTTTTTATGCAGCCGTTTAAGACCATTTTCTCTTGAACGAAATGTTGTTTTAACCATGCGGTCTTCAAGGGAATGATATGAAATAACCGTAAAAAGCCCTCCACTTCTTAATAGTGGCGGGACTTTGTCAAGTGCTGTTTGCAGGGCTGAAAGCTCTTCATTCACCTCGATTCGAAGCGCCTGAAAAATCCTGGCCCTTGTCTTGACATGATATCCGCCTCCTCGTTCGACTGTGGCCGCAAGCTCGGATGTAGTCTTGATGGGGTTTCTCTTCCTCTCCATAACAATCGCACCGGCAATCCGTCTCGCATTACGTTCTTCTCCGTATTTGAAAAAAATATCGGACAACCTTTCTTCAGGGTAATTGTTGACCACGGATTCGGCGGTTAATTTATTTTCCGGATTGAAACGCATGTCAAGCGCCCCGTCTTTCATAAAGGAAAAGCCCCTTGCCGGAACATTTATCTGATGCGAGGAAAGCCCGAGATCAAGAATCACGCCCGCAAGATCGGAAACATTGTTCGCCTTAATCTGTTCGGGAATATTTTCAAATCCGGTGTTGATAAGTTTCACCCTTTTCCCGAATGGCGCAAGACGGTTTTGAGAAAACATAATGGCATCAGGATCCTTATCCAGCCCGATTATATTTATCCCGGGAAATGATGAAAGAAAAGCCTCGGCATGGCCGCCACCGCCCAGAGTACCGTCAATAATGGTTCCGCTTTCCATTCCCCTGAAATACCCCATAACCTCATCCAGCATTACCGGTAAATGATAAGGACTATTTGTCATCCCTTATCCGGTCTGTTTCCAAAGCGCGGTAGTAATCATCATCGTAGGTGGAAATCTGTTCGGATGAATCCTGATACGCCTTCCATGCCCCTGTATCCCAAATCAAAAGCTTGTCACCGTCACCTACAACAACTATGTCTTTTTGAATATTGCCAAGGTCTTTGAGCCTTTGCGTCAAGGTAACACGGCCCTGGGCGTCAATCCTGGTTTCCTTAAGACTGCCTATAATTCTTCTGACAAGTCTTGTATTATCACGAGTAACCGGAAGTTGTTTTAAGCCTTCCCAGAATTTAAGCCATTCATTTTTCGGATATGCAAAAAGACACCCTTCGGTCCCGCGGACAATCATAAAGGTGTTATCAGCTTCTGCTGTGAGGGAGCCGCGAATTGATGCGGGAATCGAGAACCTTCCCTTGTCATCAATACTTATATCTTCGTAAGTACCGAATATCTTACTCATAATATTATTGGGAAACTATGCCTTTTTAATCCTTTTCATTCCAATACATACCACCAACATAACTATTATAGCTTTTCCTGTCAAGGTTTTTTTACTGTATTTTTTGTAAATTTTTAGAGAAAAAGCACACCATGACACAACACAACAGGTTTGATAAACGAACTATTGCACATACAGCATATAGTGCCCATTAACAATATGATAGGAAATCAATAATGATAACAAATCAAAGTATTGGCTAAATTAAGATTAAGCGCTTTAAACAAAAAAGATAAAAATGATTGATGTTTTCCGGAATTAAATTATTGCTAAAAGTTATTACTTGACACTGTGCCAGCAAAAGACAAATTGGATTCCTAAAAAATCAACGTTTAATCTTTTGCTATTCTTTATTCAACTTATTTATTTTGACATTAATTATTATTATCATAAAAGAAACTTTTCAAAGGATGATAAAATGAAACCTTCTCAAATCTTCGGTTTGGTTCGTTACGCGCTGATATTATTTGTCATCACAGGGATATGCCTTATCGGATGCGCAAGATCCGCCGAACAATCGGGTGATTCCTTTTTGGCTTCCGCGGAAAGGGTGCAGAATCCTAAGGCAAAAGAGGAACGGGAGAAAAAAGCATATTATCGGTATCTAGAGGCGGTCAATGGATATGTTCAGAAAGGTCAACCTATTCCCGAGAGCCTGAGGGAGAAGATTCTCAAACTTACCCTTGCCAAGCTCAACCGTGAATTAAGCCGGTTCATCGAGAATCCCGATGAAGCAAATACGGAACAGATGAATTTCTGGCGCCAGGATTTCCAGAAATACCTTCCGGGTCTGAAAAACCAGCAGCTTATAGACAGCTATTCCCAATTTTTAATTTCTTATGCAAACCCTGAATTCATGGGCCTTGGCGATGTGATGGAGGTACTGAACGAGGTAGTGGCGCTTCAGGTCAGGGCTTCGGAAGCGAAACAGAAGATAAGTACAATACAGGATAAATATGCCGGTGATCTTATTGCTGAAGCTGAAAAAATTTACAATGAGACAAAAGAATCTTTAAAAGGCAAGAGTGGAAACAAAGACAATCTTGTTATGGCGGAATACCGGACACTCCAGGCTGTAAAATTCAGTCCTTCGAATGAGAAAGCCAAAGCACTCCTATCTTCAATCCGCGAACTGATGCTCGACACTTATTCCGGGTATGAACGTTTTCAGGACGCTCTTGGCGGAACACTCGATCCTGATATCGATAAATACGATGTTTATCTTTGTATTCCAAAGAAAAGAATATCATCCCAGAGCGCGATACTCGATGTATCCCTATGGAACCTTACTGCAACACCGATCACAGTCAACTATGACTACTTCTTCCTGGTGTCCGATAACAACGATACAATAAAAGCAGACAAAACAAGCAGGTTCCACAAGATAACGCTTGATGTCAAGACTGACTCAGTCCAATCAGTGGTCTTTAAATTCCCGTTAAACAAGAAATTTCCAATTAAAAACCTGCTCTATTCCGACGGCAATAAGATTTCAGAGAAGTTCTTTCATTAAGGAAACGCCTGCGTAACTATGTATCCCTTTTCAACCCCTTTTACCATGACCGTTGAACCGCTGTAATTATATGTGAAATTGGAGTTGACCCGTTAGGATGAACTTCTGGTTATACCGAAGGTTTTGTGCAGGCGCAAACTCGACCTTTTCTCCCCTATGCTTATTGGAATCGAAAATAGCCACATGCAGCTTATAGCCGCTACAGGAGTAGCAGTTTTTTTTACTGTCTCACTTTATTCCCCAGTCGCACAGCACGGAAATATCGGCAAGGTTTTCCTGCAATGCACGCGTTGACTGAATATCCAATTGGGTTGGTTCTTTGGGGGTGATACATTAAAGGAGCCTGGACAGGAGGATGGGGTGAATTGTAATGAGGATGTGAATACATTAAACGGGGCATCCTTTCAATTTTAGTTGAAAGAATGCCCCGGCTTTTAAGAAAATGTTCAAGCTGATTATTTTTTGCGTGTTGACTTAATACATTGTCCATTTTTGCGGTGAAACATTATCAGAATGTACCAACTTATTCCCTACTGCAATCCAAACATCATTCGCTCCTGTACCAGTGATAGAAATATAGCTGCGACTATTTTCATTGATTTCTAAAGGCAAATTATCAAAGATGGTCATTCTAGCAAATGGATAAGTACCCCCTGAATGATAAATACGGAGAGCATACGCGGGATTATAAGGATGACCGAAATGGCCAACAACATAAATATCATTTGGTCCTGAACCCCATATGTCATTTGCAAACCCTGCGTATGCATAACCCGGGTATGGATCACTTAAATAAGTAGGGTCATATTTGCTGCCCCATGACCCGATTTTGCTGCCAGGCGAACTTTCTATAAAACGCCAAACCATGATGCTGTTTTGAAAATTATTGCAACCAGTAGCAAACATAAATAAATTATTGCTTGAATCCCGCATACCCCACCCAGTGCCAACATCACAAAAATCAAAACTCTGATACCAGGTCCAGGTTGTTCCATTCCAAAGAGTATGACCCCAGCAATCCAATGCATAAATTTCATTGGCACTGATATAAATAAGATTTCCGGCCCCTCTTGGGCTCAGGTTGGCGGCATACTGCCAGGAAACTCCATTATATTTAAAAAGGTTTGAACCTGCACCCGCATAAATGTTGTTTGCTTCTCCAGTAAAGTTGCCCAACCCGTCACCGCCAAGTTGAGCCGGTAATGTTTGCTGCTGCCATATGGTTCCGTTAAAATGATAAACTTCACTAATATTTGCACTATTATTTCTGACATTCAAAAAAATATCATTTCCACTTGTGCCAAAAAGAGTTTTACCGCTTGGTATATATCGTTTGCCACCCGATAATTGAAGTTGGGTATCCCAAGAAACTCCGTTATAGTAATAAACAAAAACTTTTGAACTATCCGTATTGCCATTTTGGTTTACAGCTACAAATACATTATTCTCCAGCTTTGCCCACAACGCTGCTATAAACGCATTTTCCGGCAATCCCAGAGCAGAAAGCATTACACCGTTAACGGTAACCATTCCTACTTTCCCCAGTATCACGCTCATGCTGACTTGACCGGGAGGGGGAGTTTTCGGCCCTTTCCATTTCAGTGTCATCGAATAAGATTTATCAAGACCAGATACAACATTAATAACCGTATCACCGGAATAGAGAAGCGTATCAATGCCCCACATTTCACCATAAACATCCATTTTTATGGTCTTGCTTGTGCCTGTTTTACTCGCCTTGAGGTAATCAAAATTCAAATTGACAGTATCCCCAAGCCGCGTTTGTTTGCCAAAAGAAACATTTGCCTTAAGTGCTCCATCGACCAGAATTTCACAACGGGTCACGCTATCACGAATCGGATAGAACCTCGCAGCCAGCATGGAATATGCAGCGTCAAGGCTCAGCGATACACCTGTTGTCTGCTTGGGTAACACACTAAATACAGTATCGCCAATGTGTATTATCGAATCACTCTGGTCGCGTGATTCTGCTTGCAATGTCCATGGAATAAATGATTCCAGGCCAGAATAAGTTCTGTTAACGTTTATTTCTCCATTCCCCGACAGATTTACGGTGTCATGGATTGCTCTTGTTGAGCAGTAAAGGGTGATGTAAAGTTTCTGCAGGTTTATGGTGCTTGCTTTTGCCAAAACCCCTGGTTTTCCCAGGGCAATGTTTACTTCGGCTGATCCGGCTTGATCCAAACCTTTGCCAGCTATCGGATCAACTGGTGATTTTGAACAAGAACAAAGTAGCCATGACATGATAAATAACACAAGATAAAAGCATCTCATTACGATCCTCCATTGAGTTTAAGTTCAAATAAATAAAATCGCATTAGAAAACAAATCGCATTCTTTTAGTCATTTTTCATTTTGACACCCCTCCTTTTCCAGTTACTTAAGATTGTTTCCATTTTTCCAAATCCATTAAGATTTCTTATTCGGCAAATAAAATGACAAACCAATTTGCACCGGTAAATAATGCGTGCTTTCATCCAGAGTGAACGCAGTTGTGTATCTTGTTTGAACGGTAAAGGACAGGAATTGGTTTACTAAAATATCGAAGCCTCCCCCAAAACTGAGTGCAAGGGCTGACTCGGAAGCTCCTGACAAATCGATACTGCCTCCGGGACCTGAAATTGTCGAAGAATCTATTATTAAAAAGCTTTTACCAGCCCCGACCAGCATAAAGACTGAAAACGGTTTTTGTATGCCCGAACTTATTTTTAAATCAGCCAATAAGTCGAGAATTGTCAACGAACCTCCGTCTATCGTGACACCGGCAGGAAGAAAATTATTATCTATTGAACTTCCGCTGTAATCTATTTTTAAATTCCAAATAACATGAGAATTTGCGATAAAGCTCATTCCACCACCAAAATTACCACCGGTACCATACATATCCGACATTACTGTTGGGGATAAAATAGGTGTAAATCCACCATACAGGAAAAAGCCCATTTTTGAAACTGAGTCATTGGGTGTCGTGTCACTTGGTGAAGGGGTACGCAAGGTTTGGTCCATTTTATTGACTTGCGTCGGACCACTTAAATTCCCTTGGGAAACCGGTTGAATACTAACACAATTCCCCTTATTATCACATGTCTCTCCAGGCGGACACGGTGGATTACAGAGTTCTACACACTTGCCGTCAACACATACGTATCCACTACGGCATGGTGGAACGCAGCCTTTATTTGTCGAGACTGAATCCTGCTGCTGATGGAAGCCTGTTTCCGGATTGACGGTAGGCAATTCATTTTTCGGAACATTTTCAGAATAGGCTGTTGTCAGGAAAATGGATAAGCCCGCCAAAATGGCTTTTACTAGGCTGCCTCTAGAAATGTCGATCATTTTTAACTCCTTTTTAATTATTAGTTTTGTATTCTTGATTCTCTTAAATATTGCCATTTAGGTTTTTGCCGTCTTTCTCCTTTGTTTAAGTTTTCCTGAATATCAAAGCCTTAATTTAATTTCCCCTAATATTATTTATACTATGATAAGTCCGGTTCTGATTCCAACAACTCCAAAGCATCAAGGATTTTCTCTTCACACTCATTGACAATTTTTGTTAATGTAGTAACCTCCCCAAGGTGGCTTTGCAGATTAGCCCTTATTTCTTTCAGCTCTGATAGTGCATTTTTTATATCGCATAATGCGAATTCTTTTCTATACTTTTTAGAATATTTTATAATCCAATCATGAACGGCCTCCTGTCCGGGATCTTTTCCAAGTTCAATGCCCTTATTCCACTTATATAACTCCATTTCCTTACGTTGTTTTTGTAAATAGGCTTGATAGCGTTCTGTTTTCATATTCTTTTATCAGAATAATGTTACCTGATTTTAGGCTTCAAAATGCATCCTTCCGAATTAAATAGTATTGCATCAAATACCCTTAACCCGGACATTCCTTTCCTCAAAGTCATAAACTTGAGGTAGGCCAGTATACCATTTCCAGAAGATGCTGTTGTATGGTCTTTCTTGCATTGCGCAGCTGCAATTTCTATAGATCCGTGTTTTGGAACCGAAACGAAAACAGCCAGTTTCCCTCCATTCGATTCCAGAAAGGAAGGCTCTTCGGGTAATAGGCGTTCAGTTGCCCCTTCAAAGCGCAATACAGCCGAGTCAAAACCAATAACTGCGGAATAGCCATGAATGTCCTTTGCCCCCTCTATGGACAGGGCCAGGATAACCTCTTTGTTGATCTCCATTATTTGTGCCGGGACTCCGCAGATTCGTTCTCCACTTTTGTTCGACAAAGTTATTTGGGCAGGAAAGCCTGGCTGGACAAAAAGAGAACCCGTAATAGAGATGAGACCCGAAAGGACACTGCCAAATCCCATGTTTTCTCCTCCTCCTGCTTGTTGAGTCTTGCCTTAGTTGCCTTTAAGTTTGCAATAGGCGTGCCCAAAATGAAATTGCTGTATGCTGGTGATTTTGAGCCAATTTTCAGAATACAATTGCAAAGGTACGCAGGTTTTTATGACTTTCTCACAGGTTTTTATGATCGGCTTTTCCGTAGAATTGACCCTAATTTGTTTAAGCCACAAAAGCCTTAATATATGTCGGTGAAAAAGAATGAACACCTAAAACGGCAAAACAGTTCTTTTCTCGGGTTCAGGAATAGATTATTTTCTTATTGCCGACCTGACACTTAATCGGAACATTATGATTAAATGCAAGATTCTGGTTGTCGATGACGACGACTGCGACCGTAAAGGCGTTAGCTTATTCTTGAAAAACAAAGGCCATGAGGTTGATTGCGCCGCGAGCGTAACCGAGGCTAGGTCCTTTCTAGAGAAGAACGATTATTATATTGTTATCACGGACTTGCGCATTCCAGATGGGGAGCAAGGCCTTGATCTTCTTCAAGTCGTGAAAAATAAACACAGCGAAACAATAGTAATTGTCATGACGGGTTGCGCCAGCATCGATTTTGCGGTCAAGGCGATACAGATGGGTGCATCTGATTTCGTAGAGAAACCCGTGAAAGCTAAGGAGTTTGAGGTCCGGCTGGAGAAGGCCATCAAAGACTGGCAGGAACGAATCAATAATAAGGTCCAGCAAAATGAAATCAGCAGCAATTACGAGTTGGTCGGCAACTCACCCGCAATACAACAGCTTCGTCAAATCATTGCCAGGGTCGCACCAACCGATAACCGGGTATTGATCACCGGCCCTCATGGCAGCGGGAAAGAAGTCATTGCCCGGGCCATCCAAACCGCTTCGCAGAGATCCAACAGGGTGTTTGTTATGGTTAACTGCGCAGGTTTGCCGGAATCGTTACTGGATGCCGAACTCTTTGGCGCGGCCAAAGGTTCGTTTTCAGGATCGGTCGCGCGATGGGTTGGAAAATTCCAGCTCGCAGACGGCGGAACCTTATTTCTGGACGAGATTGGTGATGTATCAATACTTGCGCAAGCCAAGATGCTCCGGGCTCTGAACAAGGAAGGAGAAGTGCAGACTATTGGCGAGAATTCTATTCCCGTGGATGTCCGGGTCATTACGGCAACCAACCGCGATATTCCCACACTAATACGGGAAGGAAAGTTTCGTGAGGACCTTTATTACCGTATAAATACAATACACATTCCGGTTCCAGCGCTATCCGACCGAAAACAAGACATTCCGGACCTCATCCAATTTTTTCTACAAAAGAAGGGGAAAGCGATTGAGGACATTTTCTCGGAAGACGCGGTTCTGTTTCTTAAATCATGGCACTGGCCCGGCAATGTCCGGGAACTGGTTAGCTTTGTGGATAGAATTCTTTGCTTTTATGATGGGAAGAAGCTGACTGCGGAGGATGTTAAGCTTCATATGATTCTTCCGATTGGGAATAGCCTGCCAAAGTATGATATACGGAAAAAAATGGATGAAGCACGGGCGGATTTTGAACGGGAGTTTATCTCATTAGTACTGGCAGATACCCAAACTGATGAGGAAGCGGCAATAAGACTTGGTTATAACACTCGTTTCTTGCAACAAAAAATCAGGGAACTGGGTGTCCCCAGAAAACGGTAGATTGTTCTTCTCTCTGATCCTAATTGTTTCCAAATGGTTCTTACCTGAATTCGCTATCTGTTTTACCTGCCCTATGAAACAGCCTTTTCAAGGCCGCCGCAAAGGCGAACAAAATCTTAAGTTCGGCCCGCAAAAGCGGCTGTAGTAATCGTTGAAACATCAGCCGTGTCACTTGTCTGCAGAAGAATTCCGGGATTTTTCGCCGAACGACAATATCAAGGCTTCGCCAGCAGGAACCCAACAGACCATGTCTTGGCAGTTCGTAGTTGAAAATGGGGTTGCCTTCGGGCTGATAGAAACGCAGCTTCTGTGAGAAAAGACAATACAGAAACCGTCCTATGTCAGTAACAATTTTCTCATACATCCCATTTTCTATACGCTGCTTGCAGAGAAGCGATTGGTGTCCGATAAAAACCCTGGCGAACACGACCAAATCCTGAATACTGAGCCCCGTACATATTCTTTGCTTGACGGTCCGCTGCGGTACTTGGGTGCATGTCTGCGCAAATTCGTGAAAGTACTCATCCCGCCTGTAAGCATAATGAAAATCCTGCAATGCAATATCAAAAGCCATGCTTTGTTCGTTTTTCCTCAACCACTCAATATCATAACGGCGAAGAAAATTCTGCGAATAGTCTTTTTCCTTCAAAGATTCCTCTACCACATTCCCAAGGAGAATTGCTTCACGAAGAGCCGGAAAAAAACCAAATCCGGTGTTAGGGATTTGACGGCTGCTGCTGACCCCAATAAAAATGATATTGTCGAATGCCGCCGGTTCTCTGAAGTCGGTCATTGGAATAACGCCGTACCGTTCGCGAACAAATTTGCCCTGAATATGCCGGATGGAGAGCCATTTGCTCATATACTCCTCCAGCGCAGACTTGGGCGGGTATCCATCGGGAATCGCCGGCGTCGTCCGCGTAAGCACCATTATTCCGGCACTGACCTTGTTGTTTTCACAAACATCCACCCAAAAGTTAGCGCTGGTTTCTGTGGGAATGGCCAGGTCCCAAATTATTTCTTTTTGCGGACCGGCTACATTTTCAAAATCATAAACCAGGCATTTCCATACCTTGCATCTTTTTTGGCGATGAAAGGCTTTTGCTATGCTGGAAGCATACCCTGCGGCTTCCACCAGAATTTTGCAGTCAAAATGACCTTTGGTCAAATCTCTTCTCGCATCAAGTTCGTCAAAAAGGTTCACCCGGACATAGGGATCATACTTCTCATAAAAGTTACGATCCAATTGCAATGCACCCAATGCCCTGGGTGCAACCTGTGCCGCGTTGCGGTAATGCATGAGACGGTAATCATTGAAGACGGTCTTGATATCCAATGTGCCTGCCTTGGTCCTGGCATAAGCGGTAATCTCGCAATTCTCGATAAGGGTGCAATATTTCGGGTCAATCCGGGATGCAAGCAAAAAGAGCACTTTCGTCTGATCCATTATGCAATAATCAATTTTTGATTCGAAATTCATGCCCAGATAATCTCGGAAAAATGTACCCTGGTGATACCGGCTTATCGCCGTCTGAAGGTCGAATTCCTGTACAATCGTATCTGGCAGTCCAATCGTATTATTGGTGTCCAGAAGAAGCGCCTTCTCAATCAGCAGTGTTCTGATTCCGCGTTTCGAAAGTTGACATGCCGCATGCAGCCCGGCCGGTCCTCCGCCAGCAATCACCACATCAAAGCTCTCTTGGATGAGGCGCGCTATAGCTGCTCTATCGGCATACTGTGCCCCATTATAGATGAATAGACCATTTTGGTTGAGCGCCGAAACTAATTTGTTCCGCCTCTGTTCGGGCTCCTCCGGGAGATTCAAAAACATTTGCTCGACTTCGATCACGGTTGCACTCCTTGTTTGGATGGCGCTATTTTAGATTCAATCGAAAGAGCTGGTCTGTCATCCTGGGCGCATGGGATACAGATTGTGAACGTTGTTGCCTTGTTAGCATGGCTTTCCACCTGAATAGAACCTCGCAGATCGTTTTCAACGTACTTGCTTGCAAAATAGAGGCCTAACCCTGTACCACTCTTTTTCGTGGTGAAACCTTTGAATATTTTATCCTGATCCTCGAGTCTGATTCCAGGGCCGTTGTCGGAGATTTTTACAGTCAAAAGATCGTCATTCCGCCAAATGCCAGTTCGAATTTCCTTTTCATTCACCTGTGAGGAGTTCAGGCTTTGCTGGGCATTGGCAAGGATATTGAGAAAGACCGAAAATAGACGGTACTCGGAAGCAACAACAATGCAGGGGCCTGGATCAGACTCGTGCAGGTTGATAAATCGGATCCCTTTCGACGCCTTTTCGCTGCTGCAAACGAATGAGACGGCCTTTTCAAGAACGGACTTGACCGAGATACGTGCCACCGCTTTTGTGTCCATTCGTATGTAATCAATAAAAAGATCCGCCACGCACCGGATATAGCCGAACGATGAGCCGATATCCTCAAACTCAGCAGTCTCCAACAGGTTACGATACTTGGTCCGGGTATTTTCGAGGGACCAGTTGAGACTCGAAATGCGATCGCGCATATCGTGAAGCATGGCCACAAAGATTTCTCCGCTAATTACAAAGCGCATGGAATCCACAAGCTTCTGATTGATCTCCTCTGTCATGCCAAGTTGCTGGCGATATGCCAGAATGGCGTGATTATATATGAAGGCTACAAGGATGGTCGGCGGCAAGGCAAGCGCTGCCTTTGCGGCGGTCATAAATGCATTCGGCCCTGCAAATCCAGCCGCAGGAATAAGAACGATATCTATAAGAATCGTTCCACCCATGAAGGCTAGAACAGAAAGACAGGCGCGCTTCCACACCTTGCTTAAATCCGGATCAATCCTGTCATTCATCAATTTGATAGTCAAAATAAGGCAGGCAAGGGCAAAAATCGGCGACAGGGGAATTTGGAAAAAGATGCATGTGATGCTGTCCATTGCCAGGAGATCGATGCAAAGCAAGTTTCCGGCTAAAGCGGCAAGCCAGTAGATGCTGGCACCTTTTTTTTCGCCTAAGAAGTTCAGGAAAGTAATGATCGCCAATGCTGCCAATCCGTTTCCCAGATAAATGAAGACCAAAAAGAATGATGTTTTGGGAAAGACTAGAAAGAGAGAGCAGGTTAGTACCATGAGGGCTACAATGAAATAATAGCCCCTGCGTATTTGCTGGCCAATGCTGGCTTTTTGAAAAGTGTAGTATTGCAAAGGAATCATAAAATAGCAATTTCTTGTTTGCCAAGGATAGCGAAATGGAATATATCGTAATTCCCTCAAGGTTACCGGGAACGAGAAAGATGGCGGCCTACACCGCATACAAACGGTGGTGAATCGCTGATGAGTACAGCACGCCTGCTTTGCAGTTGGCCGAAGAAGGATGGTAGTTCAAAATCCTCCCAAGTCAGGAAAACCTGTCCGGCAATCATAAAAATCTACACTTAGCGGTGGAAGCTTTCACAAAATCTGCTTTCTTCCCAAGTTCAGGTATTGGCATGACGTTTGCAAAAGCATAAGAAAAGAAACAAAACCAATAACAAGAAATCGCAGATTCAGTACCAACTGGCTGAAGTGATGCGAACGTTCAATTACGGTTGAAGAAATTCAAAAAGGAGAGGATACCATGTCTCACGAAAACACCCAATTATCTGCTACAAACGAAGCCGCTACCTTGGCCGGGCTATCGGTACCGGAAAAAGAGCGGCTCGAAGTCGGTTCACAAGAAACTATTTACTTCCATATTTCCATTATCAGATTTGCCGTAATGTCTGTCATTTCTATGGGGATTTTCCAAGCCTACTGGATTTACAGGAACTGGCGCTACCTGCAAAGTAGAGACGGGTTGAAAATATCGCCCTTTTGGCGGGGAATTTTTGGGGTATTTTTCTGCCACAGCCTTCTAAAGATTGTTCATTCCGATACCAAAG
Source organism: uncultured Fibrobacterota bacterium (assembly GCA_963831235.1). Classification (GTDB taxonomy): domain Bacteria; phylum Fibrobacterota; class OXYB2-FULL-49-7; order OXYB2-FULL-49-7; family JAEUSG01; genus CAWHPS01. Next base: position 8,296 of record CAWHPS010000024.1, on the reverse strand, counting down.
CAAGCTCAGCGGTGAATCCGATGTTCTCGCCGGGATTTCTGGCAGTCGGCTGGATACTTTTTACAGTGATCAGCAATATTGCCGGCCGTGTTCCTGATGCATCAGCAAGCCTGGTATCTTTTGTATCTCAGACAATCGCGTTTTTCTTCCTTATGCCAGTCCAAAATTACATCAATCGGGTTAATGAATCCCTTGGAAACAGCGGGAAATATGCAGGTTACACCTTCGGCCAAGTCTTATGCATCCTGGTTGGCATGGTATTGTGGGTTTTGGTTTTCAAAGGTATAGGTGGCTGAGACTGTTTGGAAGTGTGAAAAATAAAGTAGCATCGTGGCCAACCGAGATAACGCTACAAAAGAGATATCTTGCATCGGACAATCGGATTTTGGAATATTATTAAAATGGTAGGATTCTTGATTAAATATGGAGTGGTTTAATCCAAATGGAAAACCTCAATATATTTATCAGTTATAGTCATGAAAATGAGATATGGCTTACTGAATGGATTGATTCTGTTAAGCAAATCCCGAATCCCAAATGCCTTCTGAAACAGTGGGAGCGTAAATTCCGGAAAGAAAATGTCGTGTTTTGGTATGATCGTGAAAAAGATAATGGGTTACGAGGTGGCGATCGATGGCGTGATCGAGTTATTGAAGAAATTGATAAGGCTGATATTGCTATTTTACTAGTTACTCAGGACTTCGTAATTTCTCCGTTTATCATGGATGAAGAACTTCCTCGAATACTAGCTCGACATCGCAAGGGTGAACTGGAAATGCTACCGGTGCTGGTTCAGCCCACACGTATTAAAGACCTTGCTATCGATGATTTTCTGCAATGGACACCTGGCAGCCCGACTTCTCTAAGCGAATATTACGATCTTTCACCCAGTGAATTCGATAAGGCAAAAAACCAAGTGCTTGATGCATTAGAAACTGTGCTTAAAAAAGCAAAGCAATCGAAAGAAGACCCGAAAGTTAGAGTGGAAAACATTCACCGTCAGGTGCGTTCTCTTTGGGAAGAAAAAAGTCTTGACGAAGCGATCAAATTGCTTAAAATATCGCAAACGATCTGTGAAAAGACCAACGATAAAAAGGGATTGATCATAAGCTGCGGAACTCAAGGAGCAATTCTTGAAGAGGGGGGCCACCTTGACGAAGCAATGATAATGCACAAAAAAGAACAGGCGATTGCTGAAGAGATTGAGGATAAGAAAGGTCTGAGACAAAGCATTTACTCTCAAGCAGGGATACTCGAGAAATTGGATCGTCAAAACGAATTTAAGGAGTTATTGGAAAAAGAGCAGGCGCTTCTTGAAGAGCTTAATGACAAGTTCCATTTGAGTTTAAATATTGGTAGACAGGCAATGTTTCTCAAAAAAATTGGTCAACTTGACAAAGCTTTAGAGTTGCTTAAGAAAAAACAGACTCTTAGCCATGAAATTAATGACAAAGAAGGGGTTACAATTGGCATTGTTTGTCAGGCAGAAATAATTGGTATTAATCAAAATAAACCATCCGAAGCTTTGCCTCTCGCCAATAAAGCTTACCAGATAGCTTCCGCATCCCGAAATGTAACCCTAATAAATCAGATTGATGGAATACGAAATAAAATAATTGCAAAAATGTCAAATCCGGCAGAGCCGAAATCATACCTTAGAAGATAAATCAATTAAGAAGCAGGTTCCATCGATATCTACCACAGATATCCACAACTATGATAATCCGAAGTTTGTTGAATCTGAAAATAAACCTGGGGTTAAGCCAAAACTGAATCTGGAAACAGATACCATACCAGAATCGAAAAAGGAGATATCTCCCTCTTATACCTATCCAGAAACGATTGCATCAGAGATAAAACCAGAACTGGAAAAAGGCTGGCTGCGCGCCATGAAGGGCCATATCTCCGACTATGCGACGCTGACCTTCAAGGAGGGCGACAAGCTCAAACTGGCGTTCCCGGCCTACACGACAGACAAGATTTTGGTGTTCACCACCGGCGGCAAATTCTTCATGCTCGGCGCCGACCGCCTGCCCGGCGGGCGCGGCCACGGCGAGCCGATCCGCATCATGGTCGACCTGGAAAACGATCAGGACATCGTCACCGCCTTTGTCCACGACCCGAACCGCAAGCTGCTGGTGCTCAGCCACGAGGGCAACGGCTTTGTCGTGCCGGAAGCCGAAACGGCGGCCAACACCCGCAAGGGCAAGCAGGTCATGAACGTCAAGACGCCGGACGAGGCCAAATTCTGCTTCCCCGTCACTGGCGATCATGTCGCCATCGTCGGCGAAAACCGCAAACTGCTCGTCTTCCCGCTGTCCGAAGTGCCCGAACTGGCCGCGGCAAGGGCGTGCGCTTCCAGAAATACAAGGATGGCGGCGTTGACCTGAAGACATTCGCGCTTGGCCGATGGCCTGATCTGGCAGGACACCGCCGACCGCAGTTCTCCGCAAGAAGGACGAACTCGCCGAATGGATTGCCGCACGCGCCTCGGCCGGCCGCATGGTGCCGAAAGGCTTCCCGAGGACGGGGAAATTCGGCGGGTGATAGGCAGCATTTCCGGTCGCCTTGGAGTTTTGGCAACCGGAACCCATCTACTATGTCAATCTCCTTTACGCCACTTGACATGAGAACGATCATTCTCTTATTTTGAGAACGAACGTTCGCTCTTTATAAATGGCAATTCGATCTCATGGATTTTGGCTCCGAACATACCTCAGAACATACCCAGCCGGTTGCCGCGCAGCCGGAGAAGGGCGTGCGGGCGGAAAAGCGCGAGGCGCAAATCACCGCATTCTTGGCGCCGCGCACACATGTTTTGTCCAGTCCGGTTTCCGCGGCGCGTCCATGCATGACATCTGCCGCGAGGCGGAGATGAGCCCCGGCGCGCTGTACCGCTATTTTCCGTCGAAGGAAGCGTTGATCGAGGCGATTGCCGAGCGGACCGCATCAATGATCTGCGCAACATGGCGCGCATGGGCGAAGGCCCGACGCTGATTGACGGGTTTATCAATTCGGTGATGGCCCACTTCAAGGATCACCACGCCCGCGGCATGGGTCCGTTGTTCACCGAAATCCGCGCCGAATCGATGCGCAACGAAACGGTTGCCGCCTGTCTGCCAAAAAACCGAAGGCGAGTTCATCCGCATTTTCCATGCTTCCTCAGCCAGGCCAAAGCCGACGGCCACATTGATCCGGTGGCGGAAATTGACGCCATCGTGCCGATGATGATGGCGCTTGGCGAGGGCATGATGCTGAGTGACGTGATCGGCAGGGAGTTGATCCGGCAAGCATCGAGAAAATCCTGCGCGCGATGTCGGAATCCATTCTGCGGCCGAGAATTGCACCACCGGCGAAAGCTGGCTGAAACTACATGAACCGGACACACCCCCATGAAGTCCTTTGCCAAAATCCTGTTCCTGAGTGCTGCGGTCTTTGCGGCAGTTCCTGCTTTTCATGCTCGGCGCAGTTGCGGAGGAAACAACGGCAACACCGATCAAGCCGCCTTCGGTGACAGTGACCACGGTTGAAACGAAGCAATTGAGCGAACGTCTGTTCGTCAACGGCAGCGTGACGCCGGTGGAGGAAGTGTCAGTCGGCGCGGATGTTGCCGGGCTGATCGTGACGGAGCTGGCGCGCAGATGTCGGCGATAGTGGTCAAGGCCGGTCAGGTTCTGGCGCGGCTCGATACTGCGTCATTGAAAACTCAACTTGCCGCAGATCGTCGCGCAGGAAGCGCAGTCCGCCGCTGCCGTCGCGCAGGCCGAAGGCGCAAATTCTCGACGCAGAAATTGGCGTCAAGCAGGCCAGGGATCAGTGGGAACGCGCCGAACTCGCTCGCCAAGAGCGGCGTGGCATCGACAGCGACGCGCGACAACGCCACCAATGCCTATGACAGCGCCAAAGCCAAGCTGAACACAGCCCACAGGGGCTTGTTGCCGCCAATGCGCAGGGCGGTCTTGTCGCGGCACAGAAGAAGCAGATCGAAGTGCAGATCGACAAGGCCGAAGTGAAGGCGCCGGCCGACGGCTTGATTTTGGCGCGCAATGCCCAGCTTGGCGCGGTGGTTTCCGGCGCCGCAGGTCCGCTGTTCCGCATCGCCAAGGACGGCGCCTATGAAGTGGTCGCCAATGTTTCGGAAACCGCGCTGCTCAAACTTGCGCCGGACATGAAGGCGGTGCTGAAGCTTTCCGGCGTGACCGACGACGATCAAAGGCAAGGTCCGCCGGGTCGATCCGGAAATCAACGCGGCCTCGCGGCTCGGCAAGGTGCGGGTCTGGATCGAAGCCGATCCGCGTGTGCGCCCGGGCGCATTTGCCGAAGTTGAAATCATCACGGCGAGCGCGAGGCGTATGGCGGTCGCCAGTTCATCGCTGATCTATTCGGGCAAGCAGTCATTCCTGCAGATCGTCAAGGACGGTGTCGTCGAAACGCGTCCGGTCGAAAATCGGAATCCGCAGCGGGAAGCTGGTTGAGATCTCCGAAGGCGCGGCGCTGGGCGACGAGGTGATCGAGCGGGCAGGGACATTCATCGCCGACGGCGACCATGTGACGCCGGTGAAGGCAAAGAGCGAAACCGGAGCGGTGAAATGAACTTTTCCGCCTGGTCGATCCGCAATCCGCTGCCGGCCGATCCTGCTGTTTGTCGTGCTGTGCGCGCTCGGCATCATGAGCTTCAACAGCCTGCCGATCACGCGCTTTCCGAACATCGACCTGCCGATGGTGTCCGTCACGGTCACCGATCCGGGCGTCGCGCCGAGCGAGCTGGAAACGCAGATCGCCAAGCGGGTCGAAGACGCGGTCGCCAACATTGCCGGCGCGCGCAAGGTCATGTCCAACCTCACCGAAGGCAACTCGACCGACCGTTGTCGAATTCCGCATGGACGTGCGACACGCCAAGGCGGTGAGCGACGTCAAGGACGCCATCGAGCGCATTCGCGGCGACTTGCCGGCAACGTCGAATGATCCGGTCGTGAACTCGATCGACATCGAAGGGCAGGCGATCCTGACTTATGCCGTGACGGCGCCGCAGATGACGATCGAGGAACTGTCCTGGTTCGTCGACGACACGGTGATCCGCAAGCTGCAGGGCCTGAAGGGCGTCGCGCGCGTCGACCGCAACGGCGGCGTCAAGCGCGAAATCAAGGTCAAGCTCGACCCGAGCCAGCTGATGGCGCTCGGCGTCACGGCGGGCAACGTCAACCAGGCGCTGCGCGGCATGAACGCCGACATGACCGGCGGCAAGGGCGAACTCGGCGACCGCGAGCAGACGATCCGCGCGCTGGGCGGCTCCAAAACCATCGAGGATCTGGCGGCGACGGAAATTCCGGTCGGCGGCGGCCGCACGGTGCGCCTGTCCGACATCGCGACGGTCGACAGACGCCTGGGAAGAGCCGAAATCCTTTGCCCGCGTCAATGACGAGACGGTCGTGGCCTTCGGCATCTTCCGCTCCAAGGGCGAGAGCGATGTCGAGGTGGCCGAACGCGTCGATGTCGCCATCGACGAACTGAAAGCCGGCCTATCCGGATGTGCAGTTCCAGATGGTCGATGATGCGGTCAACTACACGCGCGGCAACTACGAAGCGGCGATGGCGTCGCTGGTCGAAGGCGCGGTGCTGGCGGTCATCGTCGTGTTCCTGTTCCTGCGCGACTGGCGCGCCACGCTGATTTCCGCCGTCGCGCTGCCGCTGTCGGTCATCCCGACATTCTGGGTGATGGACCTGATCGGCTTTTCGCTCAATCTCGTGTCAGCCTGCTCGGCATCACGCTGGTGACCGGCATTCTGGTCGATGATGCGATTGTCGAAATCGAAAACATCGTCCGCCACATCCGCATGGGCAAATCGCCCTATCGCGCCTCGATGGAGGCGGCCGACGAAATCGGTCTGGCCGTGATCGCCATCTCCGCGACGATCATCGCGGTGTTTGTCGCCGGTGTCGTTCATGAGCGGCATTGCCGGGCAGTATTTCAAGCAGTTCGGCCTGACGGTGGCCATCGCGGTGTTCTTCTCGCTGCTGGTCGCGCGCCTGATCACGCCGATGATGGCCGCCTATTTCATGCGCTCCGGCGGCATGAGGAGGTCAAGGACGGCGCCATCATGCGCGGCTACGAGCGCTGCTTCGCGTCCGCCGTCCGTCACCGCTGGGTCACGCTGATTGCCGGTTTCGGCTTCTTCGGCGCATCGCTCTATGCGACGCGACTTCCTGCCGTCCGGTTTCATTCCGCAGGAGGATCTGGCCGCATCGTGACTGCGCGTCGAACTGCCGCCCGGCGCACCGTTGAGCGACACGCGCGCGGTGACCGACAAGGCGTCGACAGCAGTCCGTGAAGCATCCCGGAAGTCGACCAAGGTCTATGTCGTCGGCGGCGCGTCCCCGACCGGCGACCGCGAGGCGCGCCGCGCGACGCTGGTGATCGAGCTTTCGCCGAAGACCGAGCGCGACCGCAGCCAGGGCGATCTGGAGCCGGTGATTCTCGACCAATTGGCGACGGTTCCGGACATCCGCGCCTACTTCGTCAACGACCGCGGCGAGCGCGAACTGGCGCTTGGCGTCATGGGCACGGACGGCGCGGCTGGTTTCGCGAAAATGCCCGCAAGATCCAGAGCGAGATGGCGGCGACCGGCAAATTCCGCGCGCTCACCTCGAACGCCGCGCTCGACCGGCCGGAAATCATCATCGAGCCGACGCTCGGCGCGGCTGGCCGAACTTGGGCATCACCACGGCGTCGGTCTCCGAGGCGCTGCGCGTGGCGACGATCGGCGACATCGACCCGAATCTGGCCAAATTCACCGTCGGCGACCGGCAGATTCCGATCCGCGTCCAGCTTGAGCGCGCGAAGCGCGTGGCGACCTGGCAACGTTGCAGCACGCTGCCGATCCCGACAGCCGCGGCATCTCGGTGCCGCTGTCGCTCGATTGCCGAAATCCGCTTCGGCCAGGGCCCGTCCCGATCAACCGCTTCAACCGCGAGCGCCGCATCGTCATCGGCGCCGACATGGCGCGGCGGCGCCGAAATCGGCGAGGGCGTCAAGCTGGTCAACGAACTGCCGGCGGTCAAGAACCTGCCTGCCGGTGTGCGCTTGCAGCAGACCGGCGACGCCGAAATCATGGGCGAGGTTTTCGACGCGTTTCGCCAAGGCCATGATCATCGGCCTGATGCTGGTGTTCGTCGTGCTGATCCTGCTGTTCGGCTCGATCTTCCACTCCTTCACCATCCTGATGTCGCTGCCGCTGTCGATCGGCGGCGTGGTGGCGGCGCTGTGGCTCACCGACAATTGCGATCTCCATGCCGGTGGTGATCGGCATCCTGATGCTGATGGGCATCGTGACCAAGAACGCCATCATGCTGGTCGATTTTGCCGTCGAGCGGGTGAAGCAGGGCATGACGCGCAGCCGAGGCGATCATTGATGCCGGCCGCAAGCGCGCCCGCCCGATTGTCATGACCACCATTGCCATGTCGGCGGGCATGATGCCGGCCGCGCTGGCGCTGGGCGACGGCGGCGAATTCCGCGCGCCGATGGCCATTGCCGTGATCGGCGGCCTGCTGGTCTCGACCTTCCTGTCGCTGGTGTTCGTGCCCGCCGTCTACACGATCATGGACGATGTCAGCCCGCGGCGCAAGCTGGCTGGTCCGCAAACTGCTCAAGCCGAATGCATCCGATGATCTGGGGCCGGAGCAAACGCATCATGGCCATCCGGCGGCGGCCAATGAGGCGGGTGTCCTGCCGAGGCTGGCGGCGGAATAGGCGCTCGGGCTGCCTCAGTCTTCGACGCTCGCTTCAACCGGGAAGACTTCGTTGCCATAATGCTGGATAGCGAAAAAGCGGTCGCCGTTCTTCACATAGACCGAGCAAAATGGTTTGTCCGGCGGTGTGCCGGCGTCGATGCAGGCAAGTCCGCTTGGATGAATTTCGTATGAAGGCGCAGACACCGACAAAGACCCGCTTTGACGGTATTCATAGGTGCCGTCTGTCTTGTACTGCTCTTCGTTTTTCAAGCCGCTGGGAAAAGTGATAACCACTTTCTTGCCGACGATGATCGCGGCAGAGCTATCCTCGCCGGCAATGCGGACATCGCCGGGATTGAGTCGCCAATTGTAATTTGCATAAAACGGCGGCTCTTCCGCATATGCGGAAGAAACGAGCGCCAGAAATGACACGGTGAAGGCGACGGTGTGTTTCATTTTGAAGCCTGTTTCGAAGTTTCAGACAGGCCCACATTCATATATCACCGCCCGGCTAGTCAATTGTTTTGCAAGCAGACGGCCTGTGAAGGCGCGACAGCTTGGATGCGT
>CAWHPS010000023.1:0-27211 GCA_963831235.1 uncultured Fibrobacterota bacterium | reverse complement strand
AAAGCAGGAAATACAATTGACGGATACAATGAGGTAGGGGTTTCAACTGGAGCGGACTCCATCTGGAAGGAGATGCCGTCGATCAACACATCAGGATTATCCTTATCCATCATGAGTAAGAGCCGTATGTTGTGCCGCGAGACCCGCACACCCGGGAAAAAAGGCGAAGTCTTTACTCTTGTGCTTGACAATTGCAGCGACAAGTCCGGTGACTGTTTGCTGCGCTTTTCAGGCCTTTTAAAGAACCTGCCCGAAGGCTGGCAGGTCTGGCTTGATTCAAAGGATCGTGGATATGCCGCTGATCTTACGGCAATGGACGGTGTTTACCCTGTTCTTGCAAGAGCCAACGCATCACAAACGTTTACTCTTATTGCAGGCGAAGCGGCTTTTGTTGAAAGCAGGATCACAAATAAAGAACCAAAGAAATACGCTCTGGATCAAAACTTTCCCAACCCGTTTAACCCGTCAACAACAGTACGCTTTGCCATAAAAGATTTCCGTAAGAGTGCTGGATTTCTTGGCACACATGTTGGTGTTGATGTATATTCTATAAACGGCAAGCTGGTAAATAGGCTTCTTGATGACGTCGCAGTGCCAGGATACCATAGTGTTGTCTGGAATGGAAAAGCTGAAAACGGACACTCTGTTGCAAGCGGAATTTACATGGTGCAAATAAGGGTCCGTGATGCTGATGGAAAAGAGATGTTCAATAAAACCAGGAAAATGATCCTGGCAAAATAAATTAAATCGCGCCGCACAGAGGCGGCGGGACTGTTCTGAAATTTATGTTGTAAAAGCCCGAGCCAGAGACGGCTCGGGATAAGGATTTTGGGGTGAAGTTGTTTCTGACCCCGCCATTACATTTTAATGATCCCATAGTTCAGTCCCGCCGCCTCCGTGCGGCGGGTAGCAATAAACTAGTGCTTATAGTGACTGTTTTTCAAGAAAGCAGGTTTCCATGAGATTCTCTTTACTCACAGTGCAGCTTATCCTTCTTTGCCTTTTTTCTTCAATTCTAAGTCAGACATATAAAATATATTACCTTAAAGATCCATATATCCGGAAATACAACGGTGTTGGCCGTGATTCCAAAGGGAATGTTTATTTCGGAGCAGGGAATGTTTGGGAGCCGAATGCCGCGCTCTTCCGCTATGATCCATTGAAAGATTCGATAGTAATGCTTGGAACGGTTGATACCGCCTCTTTGAGCGTCAATAATTGGCTGCAATTCGATACTCCGGGTAAAATACATACGGATATCTACGAATGGCCTGATGGAAGAATATTTTTTGCAACTCATTCCAAGGAAGAAAGAGACAATACCTTCGCATATTTTCGCGGCGGCCATGTTTACAGCTACAATCCACAAACAGGCGGTATCAAGGATGAAAGCATTGCAAGCGTGGCAATACCAAACCAGGGTGTTATAGGAATGGTCCCTGCACCGTCAGTCAATGCACTATACTGTATTGGATACCCTGCAGGTGACATCTACAAGTTCAATGTCAGTACAGGCAAAAGTAACTTTCTATTCAATTGCGGATATAAAAGCGGTGCTATTTCCCGTTGCATTCTTTCTGATAACCAGGGGCGCATCTATTATCCGAACGGTGTGCGTTTCCTCTGCTATGATCCCGACACCGGTCTTGTAAAACCCTACCCAGGAAAAGGCCTTAATGGCATTACCCAGATTGCGGCGCATGTTTCGTCCTTGAGCGGGGACACCATCTATTTCATAAGCCGTCCCGGTTATCATGTCTGGCAGTATCTGCCTGTTCCTGACACGGCAATTGATTTGGGGCCGGCCAATATGAACGGCGAATCAGCGGAAGTCGCCAACTTGGCACTTCGCTGGGATCTCAATAAGCTTTATTACGCCCCGAATGATTTAGGGAAACTTGTTGAATTTGATTTGGCAACGGGTTTGAAGCACAAAGTCATGGACATCCCTGTTGATGATTTTACAGGCAGCAATGGCGTTGACAAAGATGGAAACATATGGGTGTCTTCATACGCAGAAGCCAATCCGGTTTACAAGTTCATATTGAATATTCCATGCCCTGTCTGTTCAACTTCAATAACTGATATTGACAATAAAAAGACGGCTTCGATACTCGACCCTGTTCTTGAAATCTCTCCAAACCCGGTTACTTCGGATGCGCATATCATATTAAGCGCACCTAATCCGCGTCTCTTTAAGGTTGCACAGATAATTGATGTCAAAGGAAGGGTTGTTTCAGATCTCTCACAACATCTTTCGGAATCACAAACTGCAAACGGATATGCAATAAACTGGCTTACAAACAGGTTCAGGCCTGGTGTGTATTTTGTAAGATTTTCCGGTACAGGGAAAAACCTTATAGGGAAAATCGTTGTTATTAGGTGACTATCCTGAAATATGCGCCTCAAGTGAATCGCCTTTGCAGAAAATCTGAATAGCGGCTGACAATCCTTTAAGAAAGTTATTCAGAATATAATCAATACTTTACTTTTTCCCCATGCAAAAAAGTATTTTTACATAAATAATATAATTCACATAAATTAAAAAGGAGGGCACATGAAAAGGTTTTATTCACTACTCGTGGTATTGTTTTTTTCAATGCATTCATTCGGCATTATCAGGGACATCAAGGTCCTTTCAGATAATACACCCGACTGGACGGACCTGGAGAGTGCAGTCAAGAGCATGACGAACAACCTTGGGTCTGATGAGCAAAAAGCAATCGCCCTCTGGAAGTGGACTGCCATGTTTCGCCATCAGGTTCCAACCGCCACCGACAGTTTTTCCCTGGCAAACGGCGATCCGAGTTTCATCCTTAACCCCATAAAGATTGCCAACAATTACGGGAACACCTTTTGCGTTTCAACAAACAGCTTTCCCGCTCTGTTCTGGAAACACCTTGGAAAAGAGGCCCAGGAATATGACATAAACGCCCATACGGTCTGTGATCTTAAATGGAACAATGCCTGGCACAATTTTGACGCTGCGTTCGGATTCTATTACAAGGATGCTAAAGATAACCATATTTTAGGTCTTTCGGAAATTATGGATAGGCGGCTTAACATGACGGACATGATGTCTGATGTCACAGCGGTGAACCTTTTTGATCCGCTGAATAAGAATAATGCAAGCATTTATCAAAGCACTAAAACCTACAATATCATGATTGGCAGTGCTGAATATTCCATCCTTAATGCCACGCGTACGCAATTATATTCGGAAACATATTCTGATGATTATAACTACCGATGGAACATGAAACCCTATGAATCATATACACGCTTATGGACACAGATTGAGGATAACATTATTTACTATCTGCCGGCTGACCAACAAAATACTACCAACCCCAACAAAAGCGGACCTGGAACAGACGGTCTTAACATCCAGACAAACGGTATCTGGACATTCAAGCCTGACCTCACAAACCCATCATTCCTTGATGCCCTTTCAAACCACACCGGCATAGAACAGGGCGGAACTTCTGCACTCCACCCTGCCAATACCTCCGATACGGCTTCAATCGTTTACAGGGTTGATGGAGCCAACATCATAAGCCATGCAAATGTCAGCGGAAACTACACCCTTAATTCCTCGTCGGATATATTCGAGATTTATTTTTCTGCGGACAGTGCAAATTGGATTAAAATTTTCACTGGAACCGGCACCGGAAGCTTGGCATTTTCCAAAGATTTCGGGACGCAAAACTCTGCGCCCACAAACCTTGCAAGGACCCGCGAACATTATTTCCTTAAATTTTCAATGAAGTCGTCCTCCGCTAAAAATGACTGCGGCCTTTCAGACCTCGTTGTTACAACATATACGATTGTAAACCAAAGGACCCTTCCAAAGCTTACTCTTGGCAGCAACCGCATAAAATTCGTGCAGGGTTCGGGCACAATATCACCGCTTGAAATCACCTATTACTGGACGGAATTCTCCAGAAATAACGCAGCAATAGTTAAAACAAACCGCAGCTTTAAAAAAACCGTAACCGATTCTTCAACCGAATTCGTAATCAATACAGCCGGTTTCCGCAACCCTGTTATGGATTCGTTACGGGTTAACTGGCCTCAGAGCGGCCCCTCTGTATCCGAAGGTTATAACGACGGAATTGATGTCGGCACAGGGTATGAAGCTCCACGTTACTATTACACCTTTGGTCGCAACATTGCCGAAGGCACAACAGTGACCACAAACCCGGTAAACGCAAATGCAGGCCGGCTGCTAGATCGCGATGGAGGCCCGGGAGCAGCAGTCGCAACATGGGCAAAAGACTTAAAACCGGAAATAACCTTTGATTTCGGAAAAGACACCACTGTTGCAGGCATACGTTTTCTCCAGGGAATCGCCGGCGGGATATCAGAATATCTGGACTCAGGCTGTAATATTCACATCAAGTGACGGGATAAATTTCACCCGTCAGGGATTTGTTTATTACAGACAAGTCTGGGAGCCCATTACAAATTATATCTATCCCAATATCTGGGACGCCAACGCAACCCTTGTTGCAAATCGTTGCGCAAACATTCTTTATAATAAATTCAGCTACGCTTTTGATAACGGCCCTGTCCCGGCCCGCTACATAAAGGCGGCTTTCTTTAATTCAAGAAGCAGCCTTAACCTGCATGAATTTGAGATTTATTCAGCTATGACAAAGACACGGGTTGTTAACGAGCTTGACCACGGATTTACACTTCCTGACCCATCCATTAATGCACAGGATATTGGCACTATTTCCATTGAAAATAAGAAGTCCCAAGGACCTGCTCAAGGATTATGGCTCTTTTCGGCAAGCCCTAATCCATTCACATCCAACGTTACCCTAACCCTGAATATTGATAAACAAGTTACTCCTGCTGAAATAATTGTCCAGGTATATAACATTGATGGACGAATGATAAAATGCCTGACAGCATCTGAAAAACATGGCACACAGCTTAAGTATCTTCTTAACGGAACAAAAATGGCACCCGGAGTATATGTGGCAAAAGCATCCGTGGGACGTGAAACCTTATCAGCGCGTATTTTACTATTGAGATAAAGGAGGCGGCCTAAGTGAACATTATCGAACTTCGTGGGATCAAGAAGGATTACCCTCTCGGGGAAACAATTGTGCATGCTGTCAGGGGTGTTGATCTTGATGTTGAAAAAGGGGAACTCATGACCATAATGGGTCCGTCGGGCAGCGGAAAAACAACGCTTCTTAACATCATCGGTTGCATTGATACTCCCTCGGATGGCCATGTAACCCTTGCAGGAGAGACAATAGGCAAACTCACTGACAGCCGCATTACCGACATAAGGCTTCATAAAATAGGCTTCATTTTCCAGACTTTCAATCTTATACCCGTACTTGACGCAATAGAAAACGTTGAATTCCCCCTGCTCCTTATGAAAACTCTGTCAAGATCCGAGGTTCGGCGGAAAGCGGAAGCGCTTATAGACAAGGTCGGGATATCCGAATTCAAAAAACACAGGCCTGCCGAACTCTCAGGAGGTCAGAGGCAACGCGTGGCGATTGCGCGTGCGCTTGTCAGCAACCCCGCGCTTGTGCTTGCGGACGAACCAACAGCAAACCTGGACTCCGTGACCGGCGCCCAAATCCTTGAACTCATGCAGGAGATGAACCGAGCTGAAAAGACCACCTTTCTTTTCTCGACACACGATGTAAACGTACTAAAGTACGCGCGCCGGGTAGTTAAAATCAAGGACGGCCTCATAGAAAGCGAAGGCTGAGCCATGGGACTTGTCCTTAAAATTGCCTGGCGGAACATTCTGCGTCACAAGGGAAAAAGCCTGGTAATAGGCGCGATTCTGTTTTTAGGCGCGCTTCTTATGACCATCGGAAATGGTGTTGTTTCCGGTATGGACCAGGGCTTGCGAAAATCCGTTGTCAACGGTTTTATGGGTGATGTTGTAATCCTTCCGGACAAACAGGAATCGGACAATGTAATCATGTCAATGATGGGAAAAGCCATTGAACCTATCAGCAATTACAAAGAGATAAAAAAAGTTCTTGAAAGTCAAAAAGCGGTTGAATGCCATATTCCGGTTGGTAAAAACATGGCAATGGTCCTGAATGAAGAGGGTGGAACGCCCGGATACGCTTTTCTCCTGGGGGTTGACTTCAAGCGTTACCGCGAAATGTTCCCCGACAATTTCAAGATTATTGAAGGGCGATCCTTAAGGGATGATGAAAAGGGAATGCTTGTTCCTACCGGCGCCCGATTGCAGTTCTTCGATTATACCAATATCTGGTTCATACCTGAAAGTACGGTGCTTGATACCAGCCACCTCGAAGGCGATGCGAAAAAAGAGCCCCAATTCATAAGCATAAAGAAGAATGCTGTTTTCATGGGCTTCAATGACAACAATTCAACCAACGATATCCGTTTGCCTGTTACAGGCGTCATCAAATTCCGTTCGCTAAACAAAATATGGGGGCATTTTGTCCTGGTTGATATAGAATCCTATCGCGAATGCCTCGGATATTTCTCGGCAAAAGAGAAAAGCGATACTATTTCAAAAGAACAGGCCACCCTCCTGAATTCCGAAAACAATGATCTTGACAATATGTTTTCAAATGACGAGATAATGGTCAAGAATACGGGAGGTCCGGTAGAACAGCATAAGCTCACGATAAAAGCCATTGAAAAACCGAAGAAGACGGAGATTGACGCCGGAAACTACAATCTGGTATTCGTACGCCTTAAAAAAGACGCTGACAGGGCCCTTGTCTTGAGAGAATTGAATTCTGCCCTGAAGGATGCAAAAACATCTGCAAGGGCCGTGACCTGGGAAAAGGCATCAGGCATGATCGGCAGCATGACCATACTTATAAAAACAGCACTTTTTGTTTTTGTACTTTTCCTCTTTTTTGTTGCCATAATCGTAATCATCAATACACTGTCAATGGCGGCCCTCGAACGTGTAAGTGAAATAGGCATGATGCGTGCAGTGGGTGCGAGAAAAGGATTCATAACAAGGATGTTTATTTTCGAAACTGCTCTCCTCTCCTTTGTTTTCGGAGGAGCCGGCATTTTAATGGGCTGCGTTACCGTGCGCATTCTCTCTGGTATAAAGTTCACGAGTGAAAACGACATGGTGCAGCTCCTCTATGGCGGAGACACCTTCCACCCTCTTTTAACCGGTGGAGACATTGTACTGGCCCTGCTGCAGCTCGGGCTTGTTACAACAATTGCGGTCCTGTATCCGCTCAAACTCGCCCGTGCGATCACACCACTCGACGCGGTTACCAGAGACTAAGGAGATCTCCATGAAATTAATCCTTACAATTGCCATCAGGAACCTGTTGCGTCAAAAGCGTCGTAATATCCTTCTTGGAGCGGCAATCTCCTTTGGGACAATGATCCTGATTGTCTCAAGCTCATTCTCTCACGGCATCACAAACACACTGTTCGAGCGCATAATCGTATATGTTTCCGGCCATGTCGGGGTGACCCCAACCGAAGGCGGCAATGTAATGCATCCGATCTTCCATGACGGCGACAGGTTGGTATCAACTATAAAGGCCACCGTACCAGAACGAATCTCCCTTGATGAATCCATTGGCGGAATGGCAAGGGCGATCGGGAACGGCAGGTCCGATAACATCATGCTCGTAGGCATGGACGTTAATGCGGAAACAAGTAAGGAACAGCTGGATAAAGCCATGGAAAACTTCAAGATGGTTGAAGGAGATTTCATGGATCTTCTTGACACGACATTGGAGAACCCTTCGATTCTTTCCGTTGAAAAGGCCAAATATCTGAATGTGAAAAAGGGAGACATCATCCGTATCAGGTTCCCTAACATTCATGGCCAGAACCAGGCGGCCCGTCTCACCGTGGCCGCAATCTTCAAACCAGCCAACCTGTTCATGTCGGTTCCTGTATTTGTGGACTTAAGAAACATGAAACGGCTTATGGGTTACAGCCCCCATGAAGTGGGTCAGTTCTTCATAGGAATAAAGGACCCGGTAAAAAATGCCGTCAAAGTTGCGGACCGTCTTCATGCTGCGCTTAAACCGGGTAAGGCTGTAATCGAGGGCGAGATATCCTCTGCAAAAGCCCATACCAGGGCGAGCTGTCCTTTCCTTCAAATGCGACAGCGCTTCACTTGCAGATGTAAGAAAGACTTTCGTTCTTTTATCAGGTGCGCCGGATACGGCTTTCAGTAGAACCGGCTCTGTTGTATCAGAAAATCTTGCTCATTTGCTATCAATCAAGGTCCATGACACCATTTATATTAAGTATGCCGCAAAATACGATGGAGACTCGGCTTCTTTCAGGGTTGTTGTAAAGGGAGTACGGCCCGATTCATTAATCGATCCTTCAGTCATACTTGTGAATGAAAGGGATTTCTTCAAGGCGTTTTATTATCCGTACGCAGCAGCCGTTGATTCCTCCATCATAAAACTTCTGCCAACTGAAAAGAGCAGGATATCCGAATTTATTTCAAATGAATGGGACCTTCTTGCCAGGGCACGTTCAACCGAAGAGGTACAGAAGCAGTATAAAGAAGCCGCCCGAATCAAATCAAAATCCACAGGGATAAGCATAACATCAATGTATGAAAGTGCAAGCGCCATCATCAAACTTGAATATGCACTCAACTTAATCACATTCATCATGGTGGCGGTGCTTTTCTTCATCATATTGATTGGTGTTGTGAATACACTGCGCATGACAATCCGCGAACGAACCAGGGAAATAGGCACCATCCGCGCCATAGGCATGCAAAAGCATGATGTGCGCAACAGCTTTATAGCTGAAGTGTCGTTCCTCGCATTTTTTGCATCCATAACAGGAACGATTCTTGCATTTATCGTCATTAAACTCCTTGGGCTTATAGTTATTGACTCCGGAGACAATCCAATGGGCATGCTCCTTGTAAGCGGTCACCTTCAATTCGTTCCTACACTGTTGTCCGTTGCGGGATTCAACCTGCTTATAGTCATAATTGCGGCAATAACAGCATTTTTTCCGGCAAAAAGGGCAGCCAACCTGAATGCAGTGGAAGCACTGAGGCACTATGAATAGGAAAGGACACATATGAAACAGCATGTTGTGATATTTCTCGCCCTGGCATTGTTCACCATCTCAATGGCTCTGCCGCCGATTGGAAGCATACTCAAGACCATGGAGTCAAATTACAAAATGACCACGGATGCCAGCGCCAGGGTTACGCTCACACAGCAGAAAACAGGACAGGGCGTAAAGAACATTGAGGTGCTCTGGTATCGCCGCGACCGTGACAACGCCTTTCTTATGGTGATGGCAGCACCAGAGAATGAAAAAGGCAACGGATACCTTCGGATGGATGATAATTTCTGGATGTACCGCCGCAACACGCGTACCTTCCAGCACATCAACCGCGATGAAAGCATAGGCGGCTCCGATGCGCATGGAGAGGACTTTGAATCACGTAACCTTACTGAGCTTTACGGCCCGGCATTGGATTCATCAGGAAAAGAAATCATAAAGGATGAGGCCCTGGGGAAAATCCCGGTTTACAGGTTCGAGGTAAAAGCAATAGTGAATGATGTTGATTATCCAAAGAAAATATACTGGGTAAGACAGGACAATAGCCTTATGCTAAAGGAAGAATCATATTCAAATTCCGGCACCCTTATGCAGACCGCATATTTTCTTAAGTACACTGAAATCGACAGGAAATTCACACCTGTAAAACAGATATTCATAGACGAATTTGAAAAGGGCAATAAAACAGTGGTTGAAATATCGAATATCTCTACACGTAAATTGGATGATGCCATGTTCACCAAAGCATATCTGGAGAACTTAAGCAAATGACCAGTCTGAAACCTCTCTTTTCTGTTATTATTGCCACATTCATGTTGATAAGTCAGGCTGAGGAGTCCGGAATGAATGAAGCTGATCTTTTTTCCGACACAGCGACGGTTACACAGACTCCGTTGAAAAGCGACACAAACGGATCAGCGATGGTACAGGAAAAGAAAAGCTCGGGTTTTTCAGGAGAAATAAATGCCGCAGGAATCATCGGTTTTCCAAGACATAATCTTAATTCACCTCTGTTAACTTCCTATATTGTAGGCAATATGTTTGCAGATGCAAGGCTGCTTAATGGAATCAAAGGTTTTGTTAATGGAGAGGCTCGATACACATCGCAGACGGATTCCTCGGACTTTCACCTAAGAGAAATTTTCATGGATGTGAATATCAGAAACAAAGCCTATTTCCGCGCAGGGAAACAGATACTGCAGTGGGGCAGATGTTATTTCTGGAATCCAACAGATCTTATCAGCATTGATTCAAAATCCAGATACTTTGTCCAGAAAATAGGCTATCGTGACGGAGCATTCGGCTTAAAGACGCACATACCATTCGGAACCACAGCGAATCTGTATGCTTTTATAGATACAAGAACTGCAGACACATTAAGCAAGACAGCAGCCTCCATAAAGGCGGAATTCCTGGCTGGCAGAACGGAATTTGCCGTTGAGACATGGCTTAAAAAGGGTAAGCCACCGGTTGTCGGCGGGGACTTTTCATCCCGCTTATTAGGGCTTGACCTTAATGGAGAGATAGCTTTTTTCAGGGAGGACATAGAAAACCGGATGGCGGTTTATAACAAAACACTTTTCCTTGTAAAGGGCGATGAAAAATGGGCATCCCGCGCAGCAATGGGACTTTCAAAATCATTCACCGTCAGCGGTATTCCGAATAGGTTGATGTGTACGCTTGAAGCCTATTATAACGGCGCCGGATACGACAGTAGAATATTCGAAGACACGACACTTTACATAGCTGGCAATTCGTCAAAGACCTTCATGGGTTTTTCATTGCCCGACACCCTTACAAAACTTGACTTCTTCATAAGAAACGGCCTTTACCGGCCAAATGAACATGCACAATACTATGCAGCCTTTTTTACAAGCCTGAGCAGGTTTATAACAAGCGATATCACACTGTCTTTAAATGCCATAGCAAATATTCCGGAGGAATGCGCTGTTCTTGTGGGTGGTCTGTCTTATCGCGACTTACGGGATCTTTCACTCGGACTGAATGTTATTATGAACCTGGGTAAGAATAAAAGAGAATACACCTACACAGGTAATGAGCTGACAATACAACTTACTTCCGGTATTTCATTTTAAGGCATTTTTTTAAGCTCGTTTATCTCGCGTGTCAGTTCGTTGAATTCAGCCATCAATTTCTCCCGATCCTCTCCGGGCAAAAGAAGACGGCGCTTTAATTCAGAACGCTTGAGTTTTGTCCTGTTCCCGTGCAGTTTCAAAATAAGTGAATTAATATCTATGCCTGTCAGATGTTTTCCTGCAAGGGTTTCGTTTTCCATTGCAAGACGTCCTGCAATCTCACGCGCTTTATCATCAAGAATATTCATGATGGATTGATCAAACCCATTCCTTTCAACAATTGCCTGGAATAAAGCACGACATGAGGGATCATTAAAATCATCATCCTTAACATGTTGCAAAGCAGCCGGCATGTTCCTTTCGCCATCATGCATCAATAAACTGATTATTCTTTCTTCAAGCTCGGAATCCATAATCTTCTGCAAGGGCTTTTCAACCGACAATGTGGATGATGAGCCTCTTGGCTTGTCCTTTTGCCTGCTTGATTTTGCGAAAATCAGATCCTCTCTTAAGCCCGTCCTTTTGGCGGTCTTTCTTATCCATTCTGATTTAAGCAAAGGATCTTCAACAGCTAAAAGAAACGGTGTAAATTCATCAACAAGCATGACCTTATTCTCTGGCACTGAAAGATCATTCCTGCTTTCAAATAAATCAATTATGAAATCCGGAACATCTTTAGCGTTTTTGGCAGCATCAAGAAAGGCATCTGCACCATTTTTTTTAATGAACGAATCAGGATCTTCGTCCATTGGCAGGGCCACAATCCGTACCTTTATGCCAGCATTGATAAGTATTGGAATGCCCCTTTGTGCAGCATTAAGCCCGGCATTATCACCGTCATAAACAATAACAGCCTGCTCGCAGAATCGTTTAAGAAGCAATGCCTGAGTTTCCGTAAACGCCGTACCGGATGTTGCAACAACATTTTTAATGCCGGCCTGTGAAACGGTAATGAGGTCAACATTTCCTTCAACAATGTATGCGAGGCTCTCTTTTCTGATGGAATCCCTGGCAGCAAACAAGCCGAACAGGAGTTTGCCTTTTTGAAAAACCGGTGTCTCGGGTGAGTTAAGGTATTTTGGATTGTCCGCGTCGATTAATACCCTTCCTGTAAAGCCTGCTGTAAGGCCGCTTAAATTGACTATTGGAAACATGATCCTGTTTCGAAATTTATCGCTTATGCGACCATCATCACGCCTAACTAAAAGCCCTGCCTTGATCCCATCCTCTTCTGAAAACCCTCCGGCCCGAAGATGCTTAAGGAGAGCCTCCCATTGCCCCGAAGCATAGCCTATTGAAAATTGCATTATGGTTTCAGAATTAAGCTCCCTTTTTGCAAGGTATTCTTTTGCGATTTCGGCATCAGGGGCATTAAGTGAATCCTGGAAAAAAGCCCTGGCAGCGTCATTTATCCTGTAGAGCCTTTCATTTTCACTCTTTTTCTCTTCAGCATCGCGGGTGCTGTATTGGGAAAGTTCAATTCCCGCTTCTTTGGCCAGCATACGCACTGCTTCATGGAAGGAAATGTTCTCTATATCGCGCAAGAAAGTGAAAAGGTTGCCTCCTGCGCCGCAACCAAAACACTTGAAAATTCCTTTTCCGGAACTTACCATAAATGATGGTGTTTTCTCCTGATGAAACGGGCAAAGCCCTTTGTGGTTTGCGCCGGCTTTTTTAAGTTCAACATACCGTGAAATAAACTGGGCTATATCAAAGTGGGATTTTATTTCTTCCAGGACATTTTCAGGAATAAGCATGTTTTAAACACCTGTTACCCATCCCCCTTATACCCCTTCCCTACAAGTAAGGAAGGGGTATAACGTTAATGTCCCCTCCCTACTCGTAGGGAGGGGAAAAAGGGGTGGGTAACCCTTTTGGTTTTACATATTAACTACTGGCTTAAAATAATTATGTTTCACAACCGGATCAAATTGCAAATAAATCTTTCCATAACAGAGTGTGATTATTTTATTTTACCTTTATGAATGAATCTGATAAAATAATCCGCGTACAGGACATTAAAGCGCCTGATTTTCCTGTACAGCTCATGAAAACAGGCATGGACTTTCTTGAAAATTCACCCAAAGGCGGGATGATCCTCAACCTTTCAGAATGCAAAATAATAGAAAGTCGCACCATTGGGGCTATTGTTAACCTTACAAACCGATTTTCCAAACAGAAACGTTTGTTTGTTTTGCGTAACGTCAACGAACACGTTCACAAGATGTTCGATTTCATGAACCTGACCCAGTTCCTGATATTTGAGGATGCTGAACCGTCGCGCCATGTAAAGGATTCCAAAAAAAAACCCAAAGAGGGACTTAAAGTTGATTTTGAGGTTATCGACAGCATTGGCATATACAAATTCGCGGGCTCCATAGATTCCTCTCAGGATTCGGGAATGTTCCTTAACATCATAAACAAGATTATTGCTGATCGCAATCGCATGCTGATAGACATGAGCGGCATCACATATATCGACAGTCTTGGCGTCGGGGTAATTATCAGGCTCATCAAACTTATGCGGGAAGGCAAAGCCGACTTCCGGTTCTTTGGCGCAAGCGAATCTCTACGTCATATCCTGGATGTCAACAGCCTTAATTCCGTTATACATGTCTACCCATCGCGCGAAGAAGCACTCAAGGAGTGGGACTAGTTCTTCTTTACCAGGCCATCAATCATATCTAAATGCAGGGTTGTCTTTAAACCGCCTGTGAGCCCAAAACCATTGTTCAGGATGTTTTCTAATCACATTCCCTATTAAGTCATTAAAATAAGTGTTAACCATTCTTATTTGTTCCTGTTCATCAGATATCCCGGAAATATCAGGAGGATCTGCTTCCTTTATATCAATAACATATTCGCCGAACTTCTTTCTTATCACATGGATCAGAATGACGGACGCGCAGGTCTTGCGCCAAAGAACAAATGCGGATGAATTGGTCCTTGCATCTTCACCTAAAAATTTCGTAAAACCCTCTCCATGCCTGAATTGATCCAGGAATATTCCGACAATCTCCTTGCGACGAAGAGCATTAAGCATGGCAATAATTCTATGCCTCCCCATGCGGCTGTCAACAAGATGCATGTCAGGATGGGACTGCATCTCTTCCCTCATGGCCTGCACAAAACCGTTCTTCATAAGTTTAACGGCAACTGTTACCGGCGCCGCGTTATGCACGCAGTAGGCGCCAATGGCCTCCCAGAAACCCACATGCCCACC
The DNA here is from genome assembly GCA_963831235.1 of uncultured Fibrobacterota bacterium. Classification (GTDB taxonomy): domain Bacteria; phylum Fibrobacterota; class OXYB2-FULL-49-7; order OXYB2-FULL-49-7; family JAEUSG01; genus CAWHPS01. The sequence goes on along the minus strand of CAWHPS010000023.1, from coordinate 12,844 downwards.
GATTAAGATTACTCCCTTTTGTTTGCCCAGAGCCTTTTTTAAAAGATGCCCATTTGGTGCAGTAAAATGTTTATCAAAATAATCTGAATTCTTCAAGTCAATTGAAAATAAAATGATTGATTCGAAAATAACACAGGCATAATGAATATAATTTTGCTTAACAAGGAGCCTTATTTCTTTTTCAGTCATTTCCCTACCGATTGTCCCTTTGATTTGAAGCAAAATGACTTTTTTTCTTAAAGGAGCAATATAATAGAAAAAATTACCCATGAATATTGTTATGAGATTCATTATCGGAATAGGGATTCGAATAAGAATTAAGGAGATAAATTTAAAGAGTTTAATAAACATAGTTAAGTTAAATATGCTATATCGTAACAATAAAAATCAAAAGAGTTAATAAAATAACTGCCTTTTTATTCATTTTTAAAGGGATTTTAATAAATAATTGCAGATTCATTAAAAACATAATGATTTTTCCAGATAAATTTATTATTTTTAAGGTTTACCAGTTATTAAAACCTGAAAGTGAATCATATTATTGCTTTAATGGCATCAATTTATCAACATAAAATAAAGGAATGATATTATGCAGAGTTTTACACCTGAAAACGAACATTCCTTCAATGTCTATCTTAAAGAGATTGCAAAATTCAAACCATTAAAAAGGCAGGAAGAGCACGATCTGATCATCCTCGTTAAAAAGGGCGATGAACCAGCCATGAAAAAGCTGGTGGAGGCCAATCTCCGCTTTGTTGTGTCTGTTGCCTCCAATTACAGAAACCAGGGCATGCCCCTTTCTGATCTTGTAAACGAAGGAAATATCGGTCTTATAAGAGCTGCTAAAAGGTTTGATGAGACAAAAGGCTATAAGTTCATCTCATACGCAGTATGGTGGATTCGTCAGGCCATTCTTCAGGCCATGTCAGAGCAGTCCCGCATCATGAAACTGCCACTCAACCGTGTCAGCACCATACACAACATTGGCAAGATTGTAAACAAGCTCGAGCAGCAACTGAAGCGTTTCCCCACAAGCGATGAGATCGCCAAATACCTTAAGATTGACGAAAGTGATGTGCGAGAAGCATTTGCCATCGGCTCGGGCCACAGTTCTTTGGACTCGCCTTTCGACAATGAAGACGATGGTACGCTTCTGGATCTTATAAGCAACGAGCAGACCCCTTCACCGGACGAAAACATTGATGGTTATTTCTTAAGCAACGAGATATCCGAACTTCTTGGAACGCTTAAAAGACGGGAAGCCGAGGTGCTGCGGCTTTACTATGGGATCGACTGCGAACGCAGCCATACACTCGAAGAGATTGCGGCGAAATACGGTCTCACACGCGAGCGTATCAGGCAGATAAAGGAACGAGCCATAAAAAGGTTAAAGCACCCTTCCCGCAACGCTATATTAAGAAAGTTTTACACAAGCAAGGAGTAACAGGTTGTAAAGGGATAAAAAAGCTACCCGAAAAGGTGTCTTATACGGGTAATTAGAGTGGGCATGAGCCTTATAAAAGCACCTTTTGCCGCCTGTTCGAACTGAGTCCCATCAAAGTGATCAGATTTCAGGTTCTTTTTCACATTTGCAAAAAGTTTGTCGATTTTATCGTCATCAAGGCTGTAAAAAAGATTCCTTGCAACACGCTGCCACTTTAAAATCCTGCCGTATTTATCGTAATAGATTTTTTGATAATTTGAAAGTCGATGCGCTTTACCTTCCTTGACAAAAGAAAACAATGTTTGAATTAGGAGTTCGGCATCCTCCATGCTGTTCATTATGCCGCCACCTGAAAAAGGATTGGCATGATGGGCGGCATCTCCTATAAGCACAGTATTGCTGTTCACTGTTGTTTTAAGCCCTCCATCAAGAGGAATACCCCCCGCTATTCTTTCAACAATCCTTGCCTGGGGGAAGTTACGTCTTATGAAGTCATCAAGAAGCACCTGCGGGGACGCGAATCCATTCTTCTTCTTACGTATTAGGGCCACCCCTACATTTGCAAGCCCTTCCCTCTTTGGAAATATCCAGATATATCCGTCAGGCGCAGCTTTGCTTCCCACATAAAAGGATATGGTATCCGGCGCAAAGTTCCCCTCCATGCGGTATTCCAGACATGAATAAGCTTCGGTTGGAGGACAAGCAGTTGACATGCCTACAAAACGTCCGACCATGGATTCAACACCGTCGGCACCAATAAGGAAATCGCAGCCTATCTTCTGTGTCTGCCCGTGGATTTTAATTTTAGCAAAGGTGACCCTGCGATCCCTTGCCAGTTCCACACCTTCCACCTCCGCCCCAGTAATACCGTGTGCACCCCGTTCAATAGCCTGGTGAAAAAGCGCGAGATCAAATATATCCCTGTGTAACATGAGGGGTTTGTGAAAAAGAAATTGTTTGTATGATTTACCGCAGGGTGCTATTACCTCGCAACAGCCTATCCGGTTGCAGATAAATTTATTGTCAAGAGGAATGAAGTTTGCGATTTCATGCTCAAACCCTGATAATTCAGCGCAACGTACGGGCAGTCCCACGGTCCTGCGTTTTTCGCATCAGGAGGACCGTCATGCCAAGACGCGCGGCCCGTTCAGCCGCAACAGATCCGGCAGGACCGGCTCCGGCCACAATTATATCGTATTTCTTCTTAAGACTCATAAATAAGCGCCTCAACCGGGCAGAAAACTATGCAGCGTCCACATGAATTACATTTTTGTCTGTCGATTTCAAGGGTAAGATCAGCCATATGAAGCGCACCGGTCTCGCAGACTGCGACACATCCTGCGCAGCTTAAGCATTCCGTACTGTATCGGTCGAGTTTTATGGTGACTTTTGGTTTCATTGTATGGATTTTGATCCGATTCGATGTATAAAATAGTTCCAGATCAGATTCAAAATCCAGTCCAATCAGATTCTCTTCTCACGGTGGGGATAGGACATGCTTCCTGCAATTTCCTTCAGGATATTGGCCTTAAACTCGTTCTCTTCAATGTAAATCGGTACATTGCTCATAAGTTCAGTGCTTGAAGCAAGAAGTGACATGATATTGGCTACATTAAAAATGCAAAGAGAACCGGAAAGCTGCTTAAGATATTTGAATGTCTGCATTAAAAACCTGAAACCATGCTGATCAATTTCAGTAAGTTTGTCCATATTAAGCGCGATATTTTTTACACCACGTTTAAGAAGGTTACTGATGCCAGCTTTAAGGTTGGGGAATGTGGAGGAAACAAGGCGCCCGAAAAGAGAAATAATGGCATAATGGCCGACCTTTTGAATGCGCATTGCAAGGCTTGCTATAATGGCGAATGTTTTCCTTGGCATAAAATCAATGCAAAGAAGTTCCTGTATCTTGCTGAAAAGGGTTTTTGGGGTGATGGGCTTGACCAATATAGCGTCAATTTCGTTCTTAACAGCGTTGATAACAGCTGCTTCATCAGGATTCCTGGTCATCATAAGTATCCTTACATTGCTCTGAATCCCTTTGATACTTGACAGGAAATCATTGTCAATATTCTTTGAAAATTCCATTTCAGTGATGACGATGTCGTAATAATGTTCATGAAGAAGGTGAAGGGCTTCGGTTGTGGTCCCGCAATCAGTGCAGTCAAAATTTGCTTTAATATAGGAAATGATTGTTTTGCGCTGTGTGATGCTTTCGTCAACTATCAGGGCTTTCTTTTTGTTTGGATTTTCCATAATTGACTCCACTATCAGGAGAAGCAAGTGGAGTGCCGGGTATATTACAGGGGTAAACGTTTGTTAGTAAAAAAGTTACACGAACAGCAATAGACAATAATGGCTACTATTTATGCAATACTGGACAAATATGTCTCGATAACCTTGTTGGTTTGTCAAACATTTCAGGCTAATGCGCTTATTCTTAAAACTATATCTTGTAAAACGGAATATCCGGCCTTACCTTTTGCGTCTTTTCCTTTTCCTCAACAGTCATCATGTTCCAGAGCTCCCTTACGATTCTCTGAACATCCTTCAAAGAAAAACTGGTGTTTAATATTGCCTTCCCCTGATCAACCAGTGTCTTGGCTTTTAAAGAATCAATCCATTGTATATTGGCAAAAGTGGCGTTGATATTATTCAATATTGAAATCCAGAAACCGGGCTGTGCGACAAGGATCGTGTTCCGTATTTCACTCAACTGTTGGGTAACATTTTTAACCGCCGGGACATGCCTGCTCTTGAGCGCGGAATCCATTGCATCACCAAGATCAGCCAGAGCCTTTTTATGTTCAGCTGTTCCGAAAATATCAACAATCTTTTTTGCATGTTTGTATGTCTCATTAAGGTCGAACTCCATTACCTTCCATTCAAGCTTTTTCTCGATATCATCAATCCTTATCTGAAGTTCATTGAGCCTGTTTCGGATACCAAAACCACTGTCAGCATCACCTTCGCGTTGTTGGTTAAGATGTTTCGTTTCAGTAAGTGAGGCTTCGATTTCAAGTAATTCATGTTCAAAAACATGTCCTGTATTGTTTGAAATCTTTTTAATCCGCTCAAGACGCATAAGTTCCTTTTCTATTTCACCTTTAACCTGATCCTGGTCAATAAGGCCTGTGCGAAAAGACGTTTCAAGCACATTCTGTATTGTTTCATCAATATCAGGAAAATAAGCCGTGACATTAACACGCCGAGACTCGTCCATTTTAATTGTGATTTCAACCGTGCTGTCTTTGGGCACGGTATGGGATAAATCAGCACCAGTAATTGTTATGGCACCCACCATTATGTTACGAATCGGCCTGGTATTCATTTCTCCTTCCCTGACAATGATGCTGAATACATCTTCGGCTGTTGACGCACGGAGAATTGATTTGGTTTTGAATATCTTCTTGCCCACCGCAGGTAATTTCTGCCCTTTTAACAAAAGGGGAATAATCGTATGGCCTAATTGATCCGTATCCGCTTCAACGCATATATCGTGAGGCAGGGGTGGATTGGATATCTCGAAACCATGCAGCAATGAAAAAGCATTCGGCTCGCAGGGCAGTTTGTTTCCGGCACTGTCAAACAATTGGATGGTAAAGAAATTAGTTGTGTTTTCGAGGAGTTGGAGATGGACTACAAGCTTATTATCTGTCATCTCCATCCGGGATGAACTCCATTCCTGGTCCGAACGATTGACCTCGGCAAACAGATTACCGGATATCTGCCCCTGAGATCTGGTCATGTCCACTTTGATGGTAATATCCACTTCCTTTAAAACAGTAGTCTGCGGATATTCTAGAATAAGTTGCGGCTTTGTAAAGTCGCGCTTCTGAGCACTAATTGGGACTGTTTTCGTGGAGGCATACAAAGCCGCACCGATCGTAACGGCAGTCATGGGATCTATATTAACGTTGATATTGTCGTTTATCTCTTTTTGTATGCGGTCTCTTATATATGGAATGTATGTGGGCCCGCCAATGAGGAGGATTGTCTTGAGATCATTTGTTTTAAGCTGATTGCGAGCCACAAGCTTGCGGGTAATGTCGATGGATCTGTCAACAAGAGGTTTGATTAATTCCTCGAACTGCCCGCGTTCGACCTCCACGCAGATGTCAATGTCGTTGCCTTCGTCGTCCTGAATCACCGAAGGGTCGTCGGATTCAAGGAGTGCCTTGGTTTCAGAGGAGAGCTGTATTTTATACTGCTCGGCATATTTCTTCCAAATGCTTTGGAGCCGTTTCTTTCTAGCGGGTTCGGATAAAAGACGGTCGATCTTGAAGTTCTTTTTTATATGAGGAATAATTAGCTCGTCAACAATAAGCAAGTCCATGTTCTTGCCGCCGAGATAATTATCGCCAGCTATGTCAACGACCTTCACAATCCCTCGTTCAGCATTCATTAGGGCCACATCAAAAGTACCACCGCCAATATCAAACACCAGCCAGTGGCCGCCCACATTCTCTTCTTCAAGAAGATAGGCAAGGGATGCAGCAATGGGTTCCTGGAGCAATTCGCAGTATTCGAAGCCGGCAAGTTCAGCCGCTTTCTGGGTTGCCTGGATCTGCACCTGGTCAAAATCAGCCGGAACTGTGATGACCACCGAAGAAAATTCGTCGTCCTTAACATAAGATTTCAGCTTCTTTAATATTTCGGAGGAGAGTTCCTCTGATGTGTACGCCTTGTTTATGTTGGGAAAAAAGTAAGTGACCTCTGTTCCCATTGTGCGCTTGAATTCAATCTTGGTGTTGTCCGGATCAATTGCTAGCCTGCTCAATGCTGCATCACCTACAAGAAGCTGCCCGCGTTTGGTATAATGAATACAGGAAGGTGTTGTGTCTTTCTGGAGCCTTTCGCTTTTTATAAGCCTGACCTTGCCCTTTTCAAACCGGCAAATGGCCGAATTCGTGGTGCCAAGATCTATTCCATATTCAATTTTTTGTTTTAACATATTATGTATCCTTCTTATGTTTGCGCCAAGTCATCGGATGACATTGCAACTTCTGCTTCACCGAAACTGATTATAGTATCCATATACTTTATCTGGGGTTTAAGCATACGCAGAATTTTCTTTTTACCCATTGGCATGTCGTCTTGGGGAATGAATTCCTTTACAGCAACAGTCATTTCGTCGTAATAGGGTTGTTCTGAAAGATCTATTAATTTATACCCCTTGATATTCAGTTCATCCTCAAGCCGGTTCACGGCATTCAGCAGGGCCGTAAGGCCTTTTGTTTCCTGTGGCATACGGGAAAGCCTCATACGCATACGGAAGACCTCCTCCCCGACTCGTATTGGAAGCTCGTGATCCACAATCCGTGTTTGCAGCATGGCATCACTATCGCTGTTCCCTGGAGGAGGCGAAGTTGATTCAGCCGCTTTTATCTGGCGGTTAAGCGCGCTTTTAATCTTACTAAAGAATACCTGGAATTCATTCTGGGGCTCTATTTCAAGCTGTTGCTGCATTATTCTTTTCAAAACATAAAACGTAACACCCGATGCAACAAGAACGAAAAGAACAAGGAGGACACTATAACTCCTTATGGATTTTCTAAGAACAAAATTTTTCTGATCATATATACTTGAGATACTGTCGATAACCTGAGATGAAGCATACCGGTTTTTCAATTGTTCGTTTTGACTTTCAAGATAAGCCATTCTTTTATCAAGCAAACCCAAATTATTCCGCAGCACCTTAATGGAATCCTGTGAAATTTCAAACCTTTTATGCAACCGGAATATGGAGTTGTTAATGGATTGAACATGCTTGTTTGAAAAATCTTCCTGCGAATTATCCAGTGCAAAAGTCGGGTATTGGGCTGCCATGAGGAAAGTCAGAATAACAAGTATGTTTTTCATAAATGTATAACAATAAAATATATCTATTTATCAGCAATAACAAGATTTCAATTTATTTTAAAATAGGCGTTGTTAAAATAATAACCCCTTTCTTTTTCCTTCAGGAAAAAGAAAGGGGCATAAGTTGGTTTGAGGTAAAAAGTCTTATTTTACCAGCATCAAACGGGATTTAAGCGTTTTTCCGTTCCTTACTAAATGAACAAGATATATTCCCTGTGAAACGGAATTTCCATTTCCATCTGTTCCGTTCCATGATACCTTTGAATCATTTTTGCCTACATTGAAGGTCCTTACAATATTTCCCTGCAAACCTATGATCTGTAATTGGCCATTATTACCGGGATTAAAGGAAATATCCGTTTTGGGTGAAAAAGGATTAGGGGAAGCAACAAGTTCCGGGTTTCCTGCCATAACAGGCTTTGATTCAACGCTTGAAAAGCCCTCCAACTTATATGTCGGGTATTTTGAAGAGACATCCCATGGATTACCATTAATATCGTTCTTTGCACCATTATATTCACCGCCAAAAATCATATAATAGAACACAATAGTGTCTGTCCCGCTAGGACTCATTTCTTCAAAACCAATAGCCACTCTGAATGAACCATTGTTATATCTGTCAAATATAGTCCTGTTTACAGAAGCTTCGTAAACTGGCAGATTTTTATCACCTTTTGTTGCAACCGCATGTTCGGAAAGCTGTAATCCCTGTGTCATAAGGCTATTGTTAATTTTAATATTGACCCTGCCTCCATTGCCTGTATTTATAGTTATGGCCTCGCATGTAGCGGCACATGTTGTGCCGGTATAACGAGCATCATTAAAAACCTCTACTGCAAAATAAACCTTGGTTTGGTCCCAACCCATATAAAGGTTACCGTTGATTGCATCTGATGTCCAGGGCACGGTTAAATCATACATGCTTTTATTTGCAGTAAATACTCTGAAAAAACAATTTGTATCGCTATGAAGCGTATCAAGTAAATATGTTGTCCCGGACCAGTCACTTAAGTCCCCATCAATTGTCGGAGGCGTTGTCACCTGTTTTACGTTATATATCGACGGTGCTGCCGACAATATCGTCACCAGTGAAAGTAGCGCGATAACCAAGAACTTTCCCATTCCATCTCCTTTGTTAAGTTACTTGTTTTACCTTCATATTCTTTCAAAAGAATATAGTTGTAAATATAGCTTATATGAAGAAAAGAGTGTCAAGAGTTTTTAAAAAATTTGGACATTACGAATTTCTTTTCAGAATTTATTTATCGGCGGGATATGTGAAAGGTTGAAACTTACGATATCAGGAGACTATGTTATGCCTTATGATGGGGCCTTTAAATATCCTCACCAGCGTTTTTTTAATTATAATATTCAGTCTTTTTCATGAAAGGAGCTTTTGTGCAGACCGTTTCTAAAAGCAATCTTTCCCAGGTGCTTAATGCCGCCATTCAGAGAACCCCGATAATTGATTTTCATACCCATCTTTTCACCCCTTGCCATGGAACAATCTGCTGGTGGGGAATTGATGATCTTCTGACATATCATTATCTGGTTACCGAAGCCTTTTTACATCTCAAAATGAAACCTGATTCCTTTTATAATCTGCCGAAAAAGATTCAGGCAGAACTAGTCTGGAAAAATCTTTTTATTGATCGTACGCCAATGAGCGAGTCATGTCGTGGTGTGTTAACCTGTCTTTCACATTTAGGTTTTGACCCCTCCGAACGGGATCTTGAAAAAATCCGCAGTTTTTACAGGCAATTTAATGTAGGCAGTTTTATCGAAAAGGTTTTTAAGATAGCCAACATAAAATACGTTTACATGACCAATGATCCGCTTGATCCTGATGAAAGGGAGGTCTGGAAAAAATGTCATATTGATGATCCCCGTTTTCGTAAAGCCCTTCGAGTGGATAATTTTTTCCGCAATGCGGATTTCTCGAAACATGTACTTACTTCAGAAGGTTTTCCGTATGAAAGCTCACTAAATAAAAAAAGCATGGCCAACATACGCAGGTTTTTTGAAAAATGGGCTGATCTTATTAACCCTGAATATGTCGCGGCTTCATTGCCTCCGGATTTTGAATACCCTTCAAAGACAAATCCATATACCAAAATTGTTCGAGAGGTACTGCTCCCGATTGCCCGCGACCGGAGTATTCCCATTGCACTCATGATCGGCGTTCGAAGATTGGTCAACCCTCCAATGCGCGCAGCAGGAGATGGCTCAGGAATAGCCAATATCCGCGCAGTCGAAAATCTGTGTCTTGAAAATCCCGCTTTGCGTTTTTTCTGTACAATGATTGCGCGAGAGAATCAAAGCGAACTTGCAATAACAGCACTCAAATTTCCAAACATGAAGGTTTTCGGGTGCTGGTGGTTCATGAACAATCCTGGTTTTATCGAAGAGATCACACGCATGAGAATGGAGCTATTAGGAACAGGTTTTATTCCCCAGCACTCGGATTGCAGGGTGATAGATCAACTCCTTTACAAATGGGACCACTCCAAACAGGTTATTGGGAAAGTACTTGAAGAAAAATATCGGATGTTGCTTTATACTGGTTATGCTCTGTCTGAAGATTCCATAAAAGCCGATGTGAAACTGCTATTATCGGATAATGTTGCAAATTGGTTGAAATAAGAAAAAAATGGGGTGCATTAGGCATTGCATCGTATAATACGTTTTATTATGTAGCGACGTTGCAATGCAACGTCGCTACATAATAAAACGTCGCCACAATACGAAATGCCCTAATGCACCCCATTCACTAACGAATTGCCTTACTTCCTTAAAAGCTTTCCATCTCCGTAAACCGCGCGCTTGCCAAGAATCTCCTCTATGCGCAGAAGCTGGTTATACTTAGCAATGCGGTCTGAACGGCAGAGGGAACCGGTCTTGATTTGCCCTGTGTTCTTGCCGACCACGATGTCAGCAATTGTGGAATCCTCGGTTTCACCGGAACGGTGAGAGGTAACAGCAGTCATCCCGTTCTTTTTTGCCATGTCTATTGATGCATAAGTTTCGGACAAGGTGCCAATCTGGTTCACCTTAATCAGGATGGAGTTCGCAACACCACGCTCAATGCCCATTTGGAGGCGTTTGACATTGGTTACAAAAAGGTCGTCGCCAACAAGCTGGATTCTCTTTCCAAGCTTGTCTGTTAAAATCTTCCAGCCTTCCCAGTCGTCTTCAGCCATTCCATCTTCTATGGAACATATAGGATACTTATCACAAAGGTTAACGTAAAAATCAGCCATTTGTTCCGGTGTTAACTCATCCTTGGTTGATTTCTTGAACACGTACTTCTTCTTGTCCTTGTCGAAAAATTCAGAGGATGCGGGATCAAGTGCGATATATATATCTTTGCCAGGCTTATATCCGGCCTTTTCAATGGCCTGCATTATGACCTGAAGAGGTTCCTCGTTATCCTTGAGTACCGGCGCAAAACCACCCTCATCGCCGACCGCGGTTGAAAGTGATCTTGCCTTAAGAACGCTTTTGAGTGCATGAAAGGTCTCGGTAGCCATGCGCAGTCCCTCAGAGAAAGACTTCGCGCCAACAGGCATGACCATGTATTCCTGAAGATCAATTGGCGCATCCGAATGCGCGCCGCCATTCAGGATGTTGCACATGGGAACAGGAAGGATGACAGCCTTGGAACCACCGATATATTTAAAAAGCGGCAGCTTCTTTTCCACTGCAGCAGCCTTTGCCGCAGCCATGGAAATGCCAAGTATTGCATTCGCGCCAAGTCGGCCCTTATTCTCCGTACCGTCAACAGTAATCATTTTATTGTCAAGCGCCTTTTGATCAAACGGATCCATGTTCTTGACAGCCTTGGCAAGTATCGTATTGACATTATTCACAGCCTTAAGCACGCCCTTGCCGAGATAGCGGGTTTTGTCGCCATCGCGCAGTTCAACTGCTTCATGTTCACCTGTGGAAGCGCCTGACGGAACAATGGCCGACCCCTTGGCGCCGGATTTGAGTATAACATCAACTTCAACTGTCGGGTTACCGCGGGAATCAAGGACCTCGCGGCCCTTTACAGAGGCAATCTTGCTCATTTTGTAAATCCTTTCTTTGAATATTTAAAGCTTAAAAATCACTCACCACAAATTACGGCCATAAATATAGTTTGGGGGAAGGTATGGAGTAAAGGATAAATCTTTTAGCAAGGTCTTACAAATCGCTTTAAGTTATGCTTTATCTCTTGTTAAATCAAGTATTTAAAAGAATTGGTGAATGGGAATATTTTTCCATATAATAAGCTGCTTTACCGCTTAGAATCGAACCATAAATATTTCTTAACAAACAAAGGATCAAGCTGTTATAGGAAACAAAAAGCATAATAAAAATTAAGGCATGTGGTTTGCTTTTTAATTAATGGGAAAAAAATATTATGCATTTTAAAATTAATTACTATTACTATAATAAGAAGGCATAAAAAAGTACTATGAAATTGAAAGATATAGCAATAATAGTTTTAATCTCTGTTGCGTGCTTTCCAATTGTTCTTGTTCTTACAATGTACTCAACCGGTTTTTTACAGGTGAATTTCGGCTGGACCAAAAAAGATAAAGAAGAGGTAAAGCCATCTGTTGAAACAATAAAATATACTCCGTATCAGGAATCACTTGCGGTCATGCATACCAAATCATTCGAAGCCCTCGAACTTCAGCGCACGGACATTGAACACAGGGAAAAAAAGCTCGCTGAAGATGAAAACCGCTTAAAAGACCTTCAGAACGAAATCAGCCGGCGTTACGATGACCTTGCCAAAACCAAAGCAAGGCTTGAAGAACTTGTAGCAAAAAGCAATGAACTGGAACAGCGCAGAATAAAACAGCTTGCCCAGGTATATGCGTCCATGCGCGCAGAGGAGGCCGCTCCAATACTATTCACTCTCAAGGACGATCTGATAGTTAATATCATGGAAAACATAAGCGATAACAGGCAAAAGGCGAAGCTCATGGCAGCCATGGGGAATATTTCAAAAGAGCGGACAGGAAAAATCAGCAAAGAAATGACTCAAGTAAAGAAAACCAAATAAGAACCATAGAAAACAATAGGATAAATCATGCAGGAAATAAACACTAAATCAAAGAATATAATGGACCTTGTTCCACAACCTGAAATAAAGTCCAAAACACCTGAAAGATCATTGGATCCACAGAGAAATGACAGGTTCCAGGGAACAAATGAACGTGTGTTCATAAACAACCTCAGGGAAAAATTGTATGTTAAAAACAGGATGGATAATAAGAACATAGATAAGTCAATAAAAAGAACCGATGCTGTGCATGATAAAAATCACGACCATATAGTTAGATCCAATAAAAATGATGATCCTACGGTAAAACCGGATAATTCCATTGCTGGAAAAGAAGTTTCTGAAACCAACAAAGCTGCTGCAAATGCAGTGGGCGATGATATGAATGTGGATCCTAAAAAGTTGGAATCACTCGAAAAAGCCATTAAATCCAAAACCGCCAAGATAAAAGATATCCTTTCTCAGCTTGGCTTTGATTTAAC
>CAWHPS010000022.1:0-19109 GCA_963831235.1 uncultured Fibrobacterota bacterium | reverse complement strand
TGCATTCCCGATTTGTTGGTATTTTTTTAAGCCAAGTATTGACATTGCCCCTTTTTTTTAGTATATTTCCGATAGCAATTATAATGCAATCGGAAAGGAGCATGCATATGTCCGCCAATAAACGTCCTGCCCAACAGGTTAAGGACGCACTTTATCGACTTGGCCCTTTGTTGCCTGGCAGCATCAGCACCCAATGGAATGTCTGCGGAAAAGCGGGTTGCCGTTGCAAAGACCCCGAAAAGCCTCGTAAACACGGCCCTTATTACCAGCTCAGCTTTACCGTTGGCGGGAAGAGCTCCTCAATGTTCATTAAGGCCGCCGATTTATCCGCTGTACGGGAATGCATCAGGCGCTATAGACAATTCAGAAAACTCAACAACACCCTGTTGAATGCTTATTTGCTATGGGCACGTAACGGGGGATTACAGCAATCAAAGGAGGACAAGCGATGAGCGGGAATATGTCTGAACAGGAGAGAGAAGAACTCAAACTTCGCATGATGGAACAAATAGAGGGCTTGTTGAACAAGATTGCCGACACCGGCGTTGTACGCAACGCGGAACAATTGCGAAAAACAGAATTGGAAATTGCCGCAATTACCGATGGAATGGCCGGGGAGGTCATCAAAACTGTCATCAAACACTCTCTGCAAGACCAGGACCTTATTACCCAGGGACGGTTATTGGCAAAGGGGGCTACCGTACGCATGAAAAACCACGGCAAGCGTGATGTTGAGATACAGCCCTATCGGGGCAATCCTTTCACGGTGGAAACGACCTATTACTATAAGGCGGGGCAGGTTCACCGGCCTGCAGCAAAAAAAAGGGTTCTTTCCCGAGTTAACACTGCTTGGCGTCCTCGCCCACCATACGCCGGTGGCCGCAAGTGAGATAACGCAATTGGCTACGGCGTTATGCTCACTCAAAGAAGCCGTTGTGATACTCCAGGAACGAGGACGCAGCATTGATATCAAGACCCTACGCCGTCTGACCTATCATTTCGCCGATACCGCCCGTTCCGTACAGCAAGCCATCCCCCTCACGCTTTCCAATACCGTTGCCGGCAAACGATGTGCTGTTTCCGTGGATGGTGGACGCATCCGAATTCGTACGCCCAAGCAGGGTAAAAAGACCTCGAAAAAGCGAAGTCGTTTCAAGGCAGATTGGCGTGAACCCAAACTGCTCCATATCTGGTTTCTGGAGGGTGATGGGACTATCTGTCGTGATTTTGCGCCGTGGATTGACGGCACGCTGAATGGTCCCGATGCCGTCTTCATGCTCCTTGGATATTACCTGACAGCACTCAATATCACCAGCGCCGATCAGGTCCTTTTTATTGCTGACGGAGCACCTTGGATATGGGCCCGGGTTCTGCTGCTCATAAAAGAACTCGGGCTTGACCCGGCAAAGGTCTACCAAATTGTTGATTTCTATCATGCCGTGGAGCACCTCAACGCCGTGGCAAAGCTGTGCAAGCGTTGGCCGGAAAAACGACGCCGTCAATGGGTAAGCCGCTTAAAGGGTTATCTGTGGGTGGGAAAGAATGAGGAGGTTGTGGAGGCAGTACGCGAAATCTCTCGGGGTTGAAATGGCAAACTGATAACGCGTGAAAGAAATTATTTCGAAGGTAATATTCAGAGAATGCAATACGCATTGGCCCGGAAAAACAATCTCCCCATTGGCAGCGGCCCAATGGAAAGCGCAATCAGGCGAGTGGTGAATCTGCGCATGAAAGGAAATGGCATCTTTTGGCTGGAACAGAATGCGGAAGCTATGATCATGCTACGCTCATACTACAAAGCGGGACGCTGGAACGATCTCTTTCTCATGGCAACCACCGCATCGGCAGGAGATCACTCATAATGTCACCCACAAAACGGGAATGCACCCTTTTCCCATCCAGTCCCTGATCCGGCGTTTGTTGCTGCGCGGACATTATCGGGGCTTCCGGTGGCTTATGTTCAGCCTTTCCCGTGGACTCCACTTTGGCGCTTCCTTCTGGAATCGGTATTATTGATGAAATTGAAACAACCCGTGCGGGTTCAATGTGTTGCTCTTTCGTAACCTGTTGCAATTTTTCTCTACGCGTTATAACACGTTTGATTGCATTGTCGAGTGATGTGGTAATTTCGAGAAGGGCCTCCTCCCAATCATTATCGAACTGAGTCGGAAGAAATTTGCTCAAAGGAGTTGGCTTACCAGGTGTAATCTGGAAAATACCATCAAGCTGAAGTTCCTGATAATCAGCCGGCTGCAGCAATATTGGTAGAATTTCAAGAGCATTTCGTCTGGTACGAGCCATAATCCGCGGCATTTCTTCCTTCATAATAAAATCTGAAGCTATGAAATCTTTGGTAATAAACAAAACCGCAATATCAGCATTATCGATATGTTCGTATATCTTATTTCTCCATCGGTCTCCACCCCTAATTTCCCTATCCCACCAGAATGTGGCTCTTTTTTCATATTTCTTGTTCCACCAACCAAGGAAATAGCGTTTGTTTTTCTCTTTTTCTTCCTTGTCGATATATGGCCGAAGCCAGATGTCATTTTCATGGCTGTAGCTAATAAAAACCCTGACAGTTTGCGGGCCAGTGGCGACATTTTCCTGAGTTTGTGTTCCAATTCGTTCACCGCATGAATTGCAGAACTGCGCATCAATAGGTACACCAGCACCGCATCGAGGACATTTATGGGACTCGTCAGGTTGCGCCTGCAGACTTTGATTATTCACCTTTAAAGATTGATCGCTTTTTTCCTGTGTGTTTTTCTTCTTCCAAAAACTCATGCGAAACCCTTTCTATTTGGATGAAAGAATATATATATCCGATCCTATTCAGTTCAAAACAATCGCTAATATCATAGCACACTAAAAATCGGCTCCGTAGCCATCATAATTTACAATCAAATATCCTGCCATAACGTTTTCTGTGGATTCTTTGAACTATCCACATCTTCTAAGGTTGCCAAATATTCCGGAATGATTTGAAACATAAATCCAAAACATTCAATGCTAAAATCCAGCAATTTTGCGCTTTTACAAACATGGCATGATGGTTGCATTTGTTATAGAAGTCGACAAAATGTTAACTAAAGGGGTGCCCATGCCAGATGCAACAACTGCACTATCACTTGAACAAAGAATAACTGCTATAACCAGCCAAAACATCAAAGCCGATGCTAATCATCTTGTGGAATCAATCCGCAGACAGTTTTCCAACCCCGATGAATATTCCCGGGAGTTGGTTGCCAACGGGCTTGACGCAGGTGCAACACGCATTCAGATCAAAGGCGATGTCTGGGAGGATGGGGAATCTAAATACGCCAGGCTTCGATTCATAGACAATGGCAAGGGAATGAACTATGCCGATATACAAAGCTACCTGACTGTATTCGAGTCGCATAAAGACGGTAAAAATCTATCCGTCGGGAAACATGGGGTAGGAAAACTTTCCCCTTGGGCGGACCGCGAACTCGGAGTATATATCGTTGACACATGCAATGGACACGAACGCACAGAACTGCAAATGGCATCTGTGAACGATGGTACAATTCGAAGGTTCACATGCGCCTCGCCCCAAAAAGGAACCACAATAACACTTCTGTGGAAAAGCGATAAACCTCTTGATACACTCAAGCAAAAACTCTCCGCCGCACAAAGGATTGTTCGCAAATTTTGCCGATACCTTGCCAAGCCGGTTATTGTTGATGTATGGAACGAAGAAACCAAGCAATTCGTTCCTCAATCGCTCACCGTGCGACCAGAACTCGACGGATGGGTTCCCTGCGGGACCATCAGCGTTGAAGACACTCAGACGACGTTCCATTACCGTTTTGGCCATGAATCGGGTGTCATGCTGTATCAATGTGGGATATTTGTCGCTGAAAAGAACAATTTCGGCAACTGGCAATGGGATTTGGACAACCTCGCGATAATGGTGGACAGCCATGCTCTAAAGCTCCCTATTTCCCGAAACGATGTTATCGAAGATTCCGCCTATCAGCAGATATGCTCCCACCTGACAACAGATGTCCTGCCTGGTATTATCGATAAAATCTGTTGTCAGATTGGTCACGAAGACCTGTTGTGGCGGGAGCTTTCTTTTGAACATGCAACGAATATCGTGATAGATTACCTGCGTATAGTCCCGGACTTTGCGCCTGCGCAGAACCTGCCTCTTATTCCGGTGCTGCCGTTTGGGCTAGCGACAATCAAGCAAGTGCGCGGCGCCCGTCACAAACATGGTTCACTTTTAATTTGCAAATGCGGGGGCGATGAATTCGATGGAGTAACCGGGCATGATATCGTTATTGATGAGAAAAGAATGACCTCTCGGATGGAGAAATTCCTTGAAGACCAGTTTGCACCTTTTAAGCGCGTCAAGTACGAGGATGAAGCGATTGAAGCCCCGGCTGATAGCAATCAGGCAGGACTGTCTGCACTGGAACGGCGGTTCCAGGAATCGCTTGTACTGCTCTCCGGCGCTAAAGAAATGGAAGAAATAATAGAAAAAAGCAAGTCTTCCCACTCAAACGGGGTAGGCTCCGGCAGCAAAGGGGGGTGGCCTTCCGGCAATACCAATGAAACAGATGACTATGAACCTACGCAATATCCAGACTTACCCGATATTCGATTCAAATTGACACGATTGGTCCGGCTGGACGGAAAGACCCAGGTATCAACCATTAAATTCCAGATCAAAGACACTACTATTAATCTTAACCTGAACCATCCTGAGATACAGAATCATCTGGCATTCGCGGCAAAGGATCCTGACCTTGCAGCCCACTGGTGCTTGCGGGAACTCATTCTTTCAGACCGGATGGATTGTTTCAAACACTTGAACTACGATGCCTGCGAAGCGCTGGTGTTGCACGATGCCATCGGCCAGCTGCGTGGAGGTGGAATCCGGGCCACCCCGCAAAAGACCGGGCAATAATGATTCAGCCGGAAAATGTTATTGGAACGACGATCACCTTGACTGGGAGTAATTGCTATGAAAACAACAGATCAATGCATTGAAGTTATCGAGCGTAAAGGGAATTTGTATCAGGTTAACGTGGATGAGGCTTGGCGAAAACTGACCTCGCGACAGTTTGCCAACGATCCGGCGCGCGGGCTTGAGGAGATAATCTCAAATGCTGTTGACGCATATCCCAATGATATTCCGAGGGAAAAGGTCAAAATCGCCATTGATTTCAGCGAAAACAGCGTGATGGTGACCGATTGGGGCGAAGGCATGTCGCTGAACCGAATTGATTGCCTGCTGACGCTAGGAGGCTCGGACAAAAGCTTCGACGACAAAAAGATTGGGCAATTTGGCGTTGGGTTCTGCAGTCTGTTCAACCCGGCACTGGGAACACGACAGGTGGTGGTTACCACCCGTTGCGAAGAATCTTCCGTGGAACTGACCTTTACCGTTAACGATCCTGACAAACCACCAGTAATTACATCGCGAATGCTTAATGAAAAGCTCTCTTATTCTACGCGCGTTTATGCTCAATTCAACAACACAAGAGCGCCTGGAAAGTGCAAGTCATGGATTGAAGCGCGATCGGAATTCTATCCATACCAGGTAATTATCAACAACAAAAAGTATCCTTCCATCTGGGACAAAGCATCCGGCGTGCACCATTTCCAAACAGAGCATGCGCGTGGACGAATCCATCAGTCTTCATTTCCATGGGTCCGTGTCCTTTGCAAGTATTGCTACGTGGCATCGGCAACATTGGATACACTCCAGAAACCTGACGGGCATTACAAAAGCATCGAGGACTACGATGATTTTCCTTATCTGCCCGGATACGCGATAGATATCAACTGTGATAACCTGTCAGTGGTATTATCCAGAAACTCATTCTATATCGACAGCGATTTCCACAGAATGATGCGGGAACTGGCCGTTATCATGAAAGGCAAATTGCTGGCTACGCTTAACGAACATAAGAAAGGAACAACAGCATGGGAACGGTTGGTGCTGACTAACCAGTATATCTTTCGCTCGAAAATCAGAACTCTTGTCAATAATGTTATTGACAAATCCTATACCTTTGATGCAGCAAGTGTTGAGCATGTGCTCTTTGAAGCCAAAATGTACGCAATCGACGGAAAGAAAGGTCTTTTTTCACTCAAAGAAATTGAGGAGATGAAAACGCCGGACTTGCCGCTCTTTTTCTGCACCCGGCTCGAATCGCTTTCCTGGCTTGGGCGACGGTATAAACACGACTTTATCGTGCTGCCGCCGCAGACCGAAGCTTTCGATGAGCCACCCAATTTTCTATATAAACTGCTGGATGGCTGTTCACCTGGGATGGTGGTTGATCTCGATGCCATACACAACAATCCCAATGTTCTTAAAAGTCTTGTTGAAAAAGGCATCATTGATCCGGCACTGATGATCCGCGATATCCGTCTGCAACAGAAAGTACAGTTTAACAAAGAAGAGGAAGCCATTCTTACGGAAATGACAGAATGGGTCAAGAAGCCTGAAGTATACGAAGCAATAAAAAGGAACCTCCTTTTTCCCGTGAAACGTATCGATATCGGCTTGTTCGATGCTTCAGGCGAAGAGCGAAATGTGCTTGCCGTACTCTTTGACGAAAACGGTAGGCTGCTTTCCCGCACACCTGCGGAAATCGCCGTGCAGCCGCCTATGGAGCGTGTGTATATAGGCCTGAATAGCTCCTCTCCTCTTTTCACGCTCCTCAAAAAGTCAAATAAGAAGAACCGGTCGTACTATATGCTGGGGATTATCGCCCATGAACTTGTGTGTACACAGAAAATCATTCCACATTCGGCAAAGTTCTATTATCTGCGTAACCATGTGGAACAGGATATTGTGGCTGCTTTGAGAAGTGTGTTAATGACAGAGACTGACCGATAAAGCGATGCGATACGCCTATTCGTTCCTACGTATTCCATTAAAACTATTGTTTACAACAGCTAATTCTTTTATATTCAAACATCAAAATACTTTATAAGGGATAATCAAATGGCAATGCAAACACAAAACACAATCTGGTCAGTAGCAAAAGAGGATTTGATAAAAGCCGCTAATACTCTAGGGTTCGATGCTTCCATAGGCACAATACAGCATGAACATATCAGTACTCGAATTGATAACCTTAAGAAGATATCCCCTTTGCCAGGATCAACCTCTGATTTGTCTGAAATAGAAATCTACACCCCGGCCCTCAATCCAGAATGGGTTATTTCATCAGCTGAATGGGAATCTTTACTCAGCCTTCAGCATGCTTGCGCTATTGTTAAGGCCGGATGTCTGCAAATTGGCGACAAGAACTGTGGCTTTATTGTACGTGTATCGAATACGACGCTTGAACGTGCTGATCTGAAAGATGAGGATAACTGCATTCGCACTTTGTTTCATATCTGCGAATACCTTCTTTCAATAAACAGCAATAGCGGAGGAGTGGCGGACACCAGTATTGCCCATGGGTTCCTCAATCCCGGTTGCATTACCATAGATAAAATACCGCGACAAACCTGGGTAAGCGGCCTTAATTATGGTAAATTGGCAAGACTTTCTGGAAGACTTGACGGTTCCGATGCGCAATTCTCAAACCATCCTACCTGGAGAATTTCTTTTCTTCGACCAGGTTATGATCGCACAGTACCCAGACTCGCAGACGACCTATGGGCCGCTTGTGTTATTGCTCTCTGGCAGGCAAACGGTGGTGAAGCATTCAGACAGGCGCCTCAGGAACCTGATGAAATGGCAAATTTCTACGCTGAAACATTGAAATTGATTACAAATAAAAGCCCTGGGCTGGCGAAAATACTCGAAGCGCGCCTTCTTGATCCGGGTGCTTTGGAAAAAGACCATGCCATAGAATTAATTCTCGATGATTGTGTACGGGTACTAAAAAACAACGATTTTAAATCACCGCTCTTTTACGGCACCTCATACAAGAAAAAGACCGGACCTGGAAAAGGGATTCTTGTTTTTGGGAATTCGCCAATAGATGAGAATCCCCGGTGGCTCGTTTCCGACACGCGGGTGGAGGACATAGAAGTGCGAAGCAAGTTCCTTCACACCCCTTCTAATCCGATTCTAATTACCGGTCCTTCCGGCACGGGAAAAACGCAACTTGCCCACGCAATCCATAATCGGATCTATAATGGCAACGATCATTTTAAAGAGGTCAATTGCGGGGCGCTTACACGTGAACTTATGATGTCCCAAGTATTCGGACATGTCAAAGGCACATTTACAGGCGCTAACCGGGACAAACCGGGAATTCTCCAAGATTGCGCCACAGGCACAGTATTTTTGGATGAAATCGACAGAATGGACAAGGAGGCGCAGGGTCAGTTCCTCAAGGTTCTTGATGAACCCCATGAATATTACCCGCTTGGTGGCGAGGATGATGAAGAACAGAAAAAAGTATGTACCGCGACACTTATATTCGCCACAAACAAGAACATTTCTGATCTTATTTCCTCTCACGTCCTTGAAGATGACATTTATTTCCGTATCTCGCATTTTTTTACTATTGATCTCAAACCTCTCATCTCCAATCAGGAAGCGCTTGAACATGCATTACGCATTCATTGGAGCGAGAAGAAGAAACAATTATGCGCCTTGGAATATGGTCTGCTTGAGGTAAAATTCCCCGAAGCCTGGAAAACATTTACCGATCGCTCAATAGTGCATTATGACGGTAATCACCGTGATCTGAAGAAACTTGTCACGGAAGTTATCTTCAGGCTTAAAGTAAAAAAAGAAAGAAATGAGCCGGAATCCATTAGCACGGAAGAGGCGCGAGAAATACTAATGCTTGTGGACAATATACACTCCACACGAAAAACTGAAACACCGTTTAGCGAGCTTAGGCTTGAAGAGCAGGTGGCCAAACTGGCAGCAGTGGTTGTAGCTAATCCAGACATGAAAAGAATCAGAGCAGCACAACTCTTGGGATTGCAGTATGTTAGTCAGATTAACAAGGTTATTGCGGATATTAAGGAAATGAAAGAAAAGCCGGATTGGCTATCTGATGAGCAATGGAAAGCAATTGGGAAATTTGTGAAAGCGAGGAAAGAGAAGAGTTAGATGATAGCAAAAATATTTTTTATGTTGTTAAACTTTAACCCTACGGGCAATGGCTTATGAGACCTGCTGGTAAAGCCTTCGAACCAATGTGTCAATTTCATTAGAAGTCAGAATGTATAATTTCAAGAACGAACTGAGCCGCCAATTGTCTTCTTTATTAATCTTTTGGAATTTTGCGATTTCGACAAGATTCTGGTTCATTGTTTTTATTCTACCATAGGCTTTTCATCAGCGACATTTTCAATTTCGATAATATCGGCAGTCAATGCCGTCTTAGCTGTAGCAGGATATTCTTCCAGCGTGAATTCCATTTCATCCCCTATAATTTATTTTCCATAAAATCCAAATAAATATGGGTTCGCATTAAAGATGTTTATAACAAAACTATTTTGTTCGTCAAAAGGGTATATGACGAACATTTATAGGCGTTTTTAATCTAAAATAAACCTTTTCTATCACAAAGAGACTAAAGATGTTAATTTAAATTTAATAAAACCCTGCCGCAGATATTTTCCCAATTTTTTGTGCTATCACTGTTTCCGCAATCTTATCCAACTGAATTTCTCGAAAAATGAAAAACTCTTTTGCCGATCTGTCAAACCTTACGCCGATGCCATAAAGCAGGGTGGCTATATGTTTGCAAATTGTTAGCTGGTTAAACTTTTTATCCGGACACGAACAATCCATTGTCAATTCATACATTTCCGGAAATACCCCGAATTTGGTGTCAAACAGTACTTCACTCAGGGCTTCGGGAAATTCCCCTGACAATAATATTTCCAAGGCGTCAATTTTATCCAGAAAGACCTTTACAAGATCATACGACACTCCCGGTTTGGTTAAAAACGATGAAATTCTGACATCATAGCACTGACCTTTCGAACCTTTAATTTTCCCGTACACCCGCCCCGGTTCAACGCTTACACCAAGAATCCGCCCCTCCTTTGCATATCGAAGCCCCCGGGGAAGACGATCCGATAAATCCGCCCAGGTTTCCAATCGTTCCCACCATTTTGTCCCCCACCAACCAAGCTGACGGGTACAGTCTTTGCCTGAAATTGGTTCAAACGACATAATTAGAACTACGTGGGAACAGTAATTTACACACCAACGCAAAACCGGTTATGATCCGCTCCGACTACGCAGGGTCTGACCGTTTCACTATGCAACAGTTATTGATTTAAAAACTTACTGGGCTATGCAGTTGACTCCAGTGACCACAATATGTAGTTTTTCCATGTGATAGAGGATTACCCCAAGACGATGATAGAATTTGAGAAGCGATTCGCAGATGAAGATGCCTGTCGCTTGTATTTATTTCAACTTCGATGGCCAGACGGATTTCGCTGTCCAAGATGTGCTCACTCTGGATCGTGGAAAACAAGACGTGAACTTTATACTTGTTCGCGGTGTGGTTTCGAAACATCTGTTACCGCAGGGACTATTTTCCACAGGAGCCGTAAACCTTTACGCCTTTGGTTTAGAGCAATGTGGCATATTATGAGTCAGAAATATGGGGCGAATGCTCTTGGTCTGCAACGTGTGCTTTCGTTAGGCAGCTACCATACCGCATGGGAATGGTTACATAAATTGCGAAGGGTCATGGTTCGGCCTGGACTGGAGCGTTTGTCAGGCACGGTTGAAGTGGATGAAACCTATGTGGGTGGCGAAAAATCAGGAAAAAGGGGAAGAGGAGCTGCGGGGAAGACATTGGTAATGGTTGCGGTAGAAGATACTGGAGCCGAAGGAAAGAAAGGAATAGGAAGAATTCGCCTTCACCGTGTTGCTAATGCAAACGCCAAAAATCTGGAATCTTTCATAGAAACAAATATTGAATCTGGAAGCACGGTAAGAACTGATGCGTGGAGCGGCTATGGTCAAATCGAGCAAAAAGGTTACGTTCACTGTCTTGGCCGTGACACGGTATCTGTTGGAGAAGACCCGTTGTACCTGGATCATCTTATCATAGGACTTTTCAAACGATGGCTTCTTGGTACATATCAAGGGGCTGTTAGGCCTGCTCATTTGGATTACTATTTGGACGAATATACCTTTCGATTCAATCGAAGAAAATCCAATTCCAGAGGAAAGCTATTTTATCGGCTCATGCAACAAGCTGTGATAGCAGAGCCAGTTTATGGCAAGAAAATCGAGGGCGGAAACCCAATTCCGGAACACAATATGTAGGGGGTACTGGAGTTAACTGCATAGCCCAGAAGAAATATAAGAGCAACCGGTAGAGTTTGTTGCACCAAAAAAGCTATCGCATTGATTTATCGACCGTTATAGAAAGGTGAAATGTATCCCTCATCCTCCGATTCAGATTTAAGGCTGTTTTGCGAATCCTGCGCGGAACAGCCTTTTTTATTTGTATTTCGTTGTTTTTCAATCTGTTCTGACACACCATACCGGTTTTCCTGGTCATCCCTTGCCAATTGTTTTCCATCATTTTCTGATAGTCTTGTTTCACTTTTGTTGCACCTACTGTATATTAATGAGCGCGAGGTAAAACTTATGGCTTCAGTGTTTAAAAAAAATATTGTTGGACATTGGTGTGTCATTATAACCAAAAACATCCTTTGCGAAAGTCGATCTGCATTTTATATTGAACAAAAAATGTTGTTTGTATTATCTTTAATTTAATGATTAAGGTACTCGCAGACGAAAACATCCCTTATGTCAAGGAAGCCTTCTCGCAGTTTGGAGAGGTTCGTACCATTTCCGGCCGTAAAATAACACCGGATACACTTGAAGACGCACAAGTTCTTCTCGTAAGATCGATAACCAAGGTGAATGAAGACCTGCTTAAAAAAAGCAAGGTCCGTTTTGTTGCAACAGCAACAATCGGTTTTGACCACATCGACACTGCGTATCTCGAGCGCAAAGGTATCGGCTTTTCAAGTGCCCCAGGCAGTAATGCCACATCCGTAGCTGAGTACATCGTTTCAGCCCTGTTAAACCTTGCAAAGAAATACCGGTTCAACCTTGCGGAAAAGACAATCGGGATAATCGGGGTTGGAAATGTGGGTGGACGAATTGAAGCCAGGCTTTCAGCCATTAATATGAAGGTTATTTTGAATGATCCCCCCTTGTTCGACATTACGCATGATGAAAAATACAGGCCCCTTGAGGAAGTTCTAAAATGCGACATTATTACTTGTCACACACCTCTTACAAAAGACGGCCCCTACCCTACTTATCATCTTGTAAATGACGATTTCTTTTCTAAGACAAATAAAGGGTTAATCTTCCTTAATACCTCTCGAGGCGCAGTTGCAGACACTTCTGCTGTCCTAAAACACATAAAAAGTGGTCATATTTCCGCGAGTGTGTTCGATGTCTTCGAGTCCGAACCTGATATCAACACCGAGCTTCTTGAAAGAATCGATATTGGCACGCCACATATAGCAGGATACTCCTTTGACGGCAAGGTCAGAGGCACTGAAATGATTTACAGAGCAGCTGCTGCATTTTTCAAGCTTGAATCGCAATGGAGAATCGAACTTCCAGTACCACAGGTCCCAATTATTTCAATTGACCCTTCACAAAAAACCGGAGACGACGCCCTGCGAGCTGCAGTATTGCCGGTTTATGATGTTATGGAAGACGATAAACGTCTTCGCGGAATATTTGCATTGCAGCCCTCAGAACAAGGTGCCTACTTTGACAAATTGCGAAAAGAGTATCCTGTGCGCAGGGAATTCGCAAACACTCGAATAAATCTTTCCAAAAAAGCCCCGGAACTTGCCCGAAAACTTACAACCCTCGAATTCATGCTTGAGGATTGATATTTTTTTATCCTCATGAATCAAAGTAAAGAGCGGTTTAAATACTTTTTCGCAAAATTTTCATTTTGGATTATCCCATTCATTATAATTGGGACTGATATTGCATTACGATTAAAGGTTTTGCTTGGATTTACCCGACTTGAAACTGTTTTCTATTTTGTTTCAATAATTTTCTCCTTCCTTCTGTATAAAGCAATCTTTACTCTCCTCCATACTTTACGACATAATAAACTAACTTTCTTCAGAAATATATACATCCTAATCCTGATTCTCGTTTCAGCTGTTTATACATTCATTTTAGCTGGAAGTTATGGTTATTATTTAAAAATGGGGGTGATGCCGAATTACTTTACCTTTGAATTCATAAAAATGGAAACCCATAACTCACTTACTATTTTGCGTGACTCACTTTCCCTATTAAACTTGATTTTGATATCCGCCATTTACGCTATATGCGCAATCTCGTTGCATGTTGCGTCTACTCCTGATAAGAGACCTTACAAATGGCCCTTCAGCGTAAGAATCCTGCACTTAATCATTATTATATGTCTTACATTCATCATCAACAACAATGTAAGGTTTGTGGATCAATGTTTTGTTTCTGATACAAACATGGTAGGTTTTGTTGGACGCAATCTGTATAACAAGATATTCAAGCTCAGCATTCATTCAACAGGTCTCCAGGCCCGCAATCGTATAATAATAAAAGAAAAATATCCGAACCCCGGATATAACATTATATTGATAATCAGCGAAAGTCTCCGTTCAAGGAACATGGGGCTTTACGGATATAATAGACCCACAACACCTTTTCTTTCAAGGCTTGAACAAGAACATAAACAAGAGACCTTTGTTTTCAAGAAGCACCTGACTAATTCAACCGCAACACTTTTATCTTTCCCTAGTATTTTAAACGGCGTATCACCTGCTCAGCCTCCTGGACTGTTCCATTCCTCCCCTCTCATTTTTGAATATGCAAAAGCTGCTGGTTATAAAAACTTTTTAATAAGCTCACAGGATTTCAACTTTTATAATTTCCGTTCTTTTTTCAGGTCAAATGATATCGACTGTTTCTGGGACAAGGAAAAAAGCGGCCTTCCGGCTGTAAACGACCTGGGCATTGAAGACAGTTCAACTGCAATCAGGGCTATTCAAGAGATTGATAAGAATGCAGGAAAAGGCGAACCCTTCATGGGAGTAATCCAATTCAACACCAACCACTATCCATACCATACGCCTGATACTTACAAGCATTGGAAAGGCAGGCCGATGGATGATTACGACAACACCATTCTTTATCAGGACAGCTTGCTTGCGAGAATATTCAATCATCTGGAAAAAATAAAAATAACTGACAAAACAATTGTCATGTTTGTTTCAGACCATGGCGAGGCATTCGGAGAGCATGGGTTCATAGGCCATCGCGGTTACTATTATCTTGAGCTTCTTCAAATACCATTTATAATTTTTATACCAGAAACGTTACAGCAGGGATTTGACATTAAAAGACTTCGGGCCAATTGCGAAATTAATACCAACAGTATCGATATCACCCCTACCCTTCTAGACATTATGCGTATTAAAAATTATCCGTTCATCGAAGGATTATGTCAACAGCTTATGGGAACAAGCCTTTTAAAGGACATTGATCCTGAACGGGACATATTGACAATAAACAACAACGCCATTGCAAGATACCAGGAAGGGGTAAGCTTTATCAAAGGAAACCTGCATTATATGTACCAACTTAACCACCGTCCAATTGAAGACGAATTATATGATATAAACAGCGACCCTGATGAAAAACATAATCTTTGGGGCCTCACTTCCAAGGCATTGAAGGATTCCTGCCTTTCTGTTTTCAAACCCTTTGCAATATTAAATGACTTAATAATACATTAACCAGAGTCCGGCGGGCTTATAAATAATCCTCCAATACAATATTTTTTTGTCTAAACAATATCAAGGATTGTCATTTCATATCAGGAAATATTATTTTATCTATTCTGCTGCTCATTAACCTTGTTAAAAGTTGCAATATATGAAATCCTGCGGTATAAATATAGGTGCATCAAGCGTTAAGCTTGTTGTTATTGATGACAATGAAATAGTCCATTCATCTGTGCGCGCTCATGATGGCGATGTTCATCTGACTTTATCCGATATGCTTAAACACCACCAGGTAAATCCAGGGATAAAGACCCTTTTTACAGCCAACGATGGTTTAAAACAGATTAAAATCAGGGGTATTATTGAAGCAATTGCAATGCAGGAAGCCCTTCTTGCAAGGGAAATAAAATGCAAGGCCGTTGTTTCAATGGGTGGAGAGGATTTGGTTGTTTACGTCATGGGCAGCGACGGCCGGATAATAAACTCCTTCTCAGGCAATAAATGCGCTTCCGGGACAGGCGAATTCTTCAAACAGCAGCTAAAGCGCATGGATCTTGATCTTGAGCACGGAATTGCGGCTGGTCATGGCTCAACGGTCCATAAGATATCATCCCGCTGTTCCGTTTTCATGAAAAGCGACTGCACCCATAAACTAAATAAAAGCGAAGCGACCAAAGGTGACATCGTTCTCTCTTTGTCAAACGTAATGACCGAAAAAATCGAAGAATTCCTGAAAAAGGCCAGGATTACCGAAGGCAGGGTGGTTTTAACAGGCGGACTCACACGCAATCCGCACCTTATCGGGTTCCTTAAAAAAGCAATGCCAAAGGTTGAATTCAGCGTCCCTGACATTGCCACATATTTCGAGGCCTATGGTGCGGCAATACTGGCATCACGCGACGGAGATCCCCTTCCTGACTCAAAACATTTATACTCGGACGAACACCTCTCTTTCGAGAAGCTCAAACCCCTAATTGATTTCAAGGGAAACGTTACGTACATGAAACCCCGCCACTGCCAGATCAAGGCCGGACGGGACTATATTCTTGGGATTGACGGTGGTTCCACAACAACCAAGGTTGCTCTGATAGACGCGGAAACCGAAGAGATCGCAGCTTCATATTACGGCAGGACACATGGCGATCCGGTCGCGGCCCTTAAAAACTGCATCCGCGAGATACGCAAGGAAATCCACGATGAATTAGGTTCCCTTGACATTAACATTGTTCTATGCGCCACAACAGGCTCTTCAAGGGAAATTTTGGGCGTGTTTATGGAAACACCGGGGGTCTTCAACGAAATCATAGCCCATACAACAGGCACAACATATTTCGATAAAGGAATTGATACGATTTTTGAAATCGGCGGACAGGACGCCAAGTACGTTTATCTTAAAAACAATGTGCCAATCGATTATGCCATGAATGAAGCCTGTTCAGCAGGCACTGGTTCATTTCTGGAAGAATCCGCTAAAGGAGATCTTAACATTGAATCTGCAAGTGAAATCGGTGATATTGCTGAAAAGGCTGCAACGCCACTTAAATTCGGTGAGCATTGCTCTGCTTTTATCAACTCTGATATTCGTAAAGCAATCCAGGAGGGGGCCGGCAAATACAATATAGTTGCAGGTCTTGTGTATTCAATTGTTCTGAATTATTTAAACCGCGTTGTGGGCAACAGGGCAATAGGAAATAAAATCGTGCTCCAGGGCGGGGTTGCCAAAAATAGTGCCATTCCCCTGGCATTTGCTGCACTTCTTAACAAACCAGTAATCGTGCCCCCTGACCCAGAGCTTATGGGATGCTTCGGTGTAGGGCTGCTTGCTAAAAACAAAAATGCCAATGGTCTTTTGGAACGCCGTTCGTATGATCTTGATGAAATCCTTGAAAGAGAGATCTTGAATCAGGGAGAATTCATCTGCAAGTCCTGCGACAACCTCTGCCCTGTAAAAAGATTAAAGGTAAACAACACGGTTTACTTCTTCGGTGGAAGGTGCAACAAATACGCCAATAGCCGAAAGAAAATCTCCATTGATGAAGATAAAACCGAGGATCTGATAGATCTCAGATATCGTCTGCTATTCAAGGAGTTCGGCGCTGATTTAAGTAAAACAGCAATTTCGCGGGACATAACAGTCGGGATCCCCCAGACCTTTTCCGTATTTTCGCTATGGCCTCTGTATTCCCATTTCTTCGATGCGCTTGGCATACGCGTTGTTCTCTCCGAAACCATTGACAAGGAAGGACTCGAGAAAATCAACGCACCCTTCTGCTTTCCAGGAGAAATAGCTCATGGCATGATGGGCGAACTCATGAAAAAGCATTGCGATTATTTTTTCCTGCCTCAATTCAAGAACTACGTATCGACAGAAGATGATGTGCACGCATGCCTTTGCCCCATTGTCCAGGGTGCGCCATATTATTTACGGATGGCTTTTCAAATTCCGGATGAAAAGATTCTAAGACCTGTAATAGCCTTTGACTCAAGCCTCGAAGACGGTGAAGGTGCATTCATCGAGACCGCGCTTAAACTGGGGTTTTCCGAGCAGGATGGGAAAAAGGCTTTTAAAAGGGGGCTTGATGCCTACAAGGCTTTTCTTAGGAGAGCCCAGGAGGAAGGCCGCCGGGCCATGGACAAGGCCGAACAAGAGAACAAAATCGCAATCGTCCTTTTCGGACGGCCTTACAATGCTTTTACCCATTATGCAAACATGGGCATTCCACGCAAATTCACATCCCGGGGTTATACTGTAATCCCATTTGATTTCATACCACACGAAAGTGACGACATATACGAAAACATGTACTGGTATTTCGGCCAGCAGAACCTTAAGGCGGCCACTCATATAGCGCCCAAGAGACATCTTTACATGTGCTATATAACCAATTTTTCCTGCGCTCCTGATTCATTCATACTTCATTATTTGCGGTGGGTGCATGGCACAAAGCCATTTTTGACCCTTGAGCTCGATTCTCATACAGCTGACGCCGGCATAGATACTCGGATTGAAGCGTTTCTAGACATAATCGACGGATACAAACGCGCCGGGCTGTTTCAGATCGGCATCCCATTCAATATGCGTTACGAAACTCGAATAATAGACAATACCGTGAAAATCGTTGAATCCGGCACACAAAAGATAATCAACATGACTGACCCCAGAGTCAAACTTCTTTTTCCCAATATGAGCAGTGAAACAACCGAAGCCATGTCGGTCATTGCAAAACGGTACGGCATTGACACTGAAGGGTTGCCGGTTGCGGACCGCGAAACAGTGCAGCTCGCGCGCAATGTAGCATCAGGCAAGGAATGTATTCCATGCCTTCTTGTGCTGGGCTCTTTTATTCAATACTTCCTTCGTCACGGAAACGATCCTGACCGCATATATGTACTTTTTATGCCCATTACAACCGGCCCATGCCGCACCGGCCAATATGCGGTTTTCTTTGACCGAATACTACGCGAAGGCGGCTACCCCAACATAGCCCTACTTAAATTAAACTCCGACAATTCATACAATGAAATGGGATCCGGTTTTTCAAAAATGGCATGGCACGCAATCTGCGCTGGGGACGCCATGAAGGACCTTAAAAGCGGCATAAGGGTATGCCTGAAGGATCCTACAGAAGGCTTCCGTATAGCTGATGAAGGATGGAAAAAAGTGCTTGAGGTCTTTGCAAAAGGTGATCTTGCAGGAGACCTTCCAAAGGCAATCGAATCGTTTACAGAGAAACTAAACCTTCTCCCCCGAAAGAGGTCAGTAGAAGATGTTAAAAAGGCTCTTATAGTTGGAGAAATATTCGTACGCAGGGACGACTATTCAGTTTCTACGCTTGTTGACAAACTTACAGAATGGGGCATATTGGTTCGTATATCCGGCTTGTCTGAATGGATTCATTATCTTGACTGGATGCGCGAATTTAAAATCAAAGAGAAGTTCAAGGGCAAGGGCTTTTTCCAGAAGGCATTCTCGGAATATTATTTCAAACTGATCGTAATGAAGACCGAATTCACATGGAAACGCCATATACAGGGAAAAATCGAAGAGGCTTTTAAGAAATCAGGGGTTTTCCCATCCGCACCATCGGACATGGACAAGGTTATGGAACTCTCTCCTCAGTTCACATCAAAGTATTTTGAAACCGAGGCCACTCTCTCCCCTTCGGTTGCCGTGGAAGCAATGAGCGATGGATATTCCGGAATAGTAATCATATCACCATTTGCCTGTCTGCCGGGCCGGCTTATCGAAGCTGTTTATGCCCCCTGGGCACGGGATCGAAACCTTCCTGTTATGGCATTGGAGAACGACGGCAATGTGTATCCGCCTAACATCATATCAAAAATCAATATCTTCTGCCTTA
>CAWHPS010000021.1:0-45557 GCA_963831235.1 uncultured Fibrobacterota bacterium | reverse complement strand
CTACTTCCACGGGAACAAACATAATATTGATGAGTATTGGGACAGAGTCATGTTCCTTCATGATCTTGGAGTTAACCTGTTTATTTTTGATTACAGGGGATTTGGAATGTCAGGCGGTGAATGTTCGGAAAAGGGTCTTGAGGAAGATGCTGAAGCTGCGTATTCCTTTATCTCTTCCAAATACAGCGTGCCATCAGATTCTGACACGCTTTGCATTTATGGTTACTCTCTGGGTAATTTTCCGGGAATTTATCTTGCGGGCCGGCCGGAAACAAAGGTACGCTGGCTTATTGCTGAGTCGCCTTTTGCATCAGCCAATTCTTTGACACAGGCAGGACTTGGCGGACTTGACATACCACCACTCTGGCTTACCGACGGAGAATACAACAACGTCGAAAACATTAAAAAGGTTACATGCCCGTTTTTTCTTATTCATGGAGAAGATGATGATTTTGTACGCTGGAAAGATAATGGGAAAGTTGTATATGACAATGCTCCGGATAATCCCAAATCCCTCCTGTTGGTGCATAAGGCAATACACACCAATGTTCCGCAGACACTCGGTATTCCTATTTACCTGCAAGATATCAAGGATTTTCTATCTTTAAGCCCGAATCATTGATATCATTATAGTATGAAAACTTTTATTTAAAAGGTGACCATTACTTAAGAAGCATATTACAGTTCCTTAAGCAGTGCTGAAAATCAAGTAATTATCAATATTTTCCGAACTTCAAAGCAGCCTCATACATAGCCACAACATTTTCCGTGGACGAATTGTCCTGCAAGGCATGCGTGGGTGCAAAAGAATATCCGCCGCCCGGCATCATGATCTCCATTGTACGGCGACAATATTCAATCGTTTCCTCAACGCTGCCATAAGCCACGGGCCCTGCAGTGCTTATGCATCCCTGAAAGGCAAGCTTACCACCAAATCTTTTTTTAAGATAGTCAGGAGCCATATTTGCCGCTTCAGGCTGCAAAGTGTCAACTGCACTGATGCCCATTTCAATCAATTCGTCATAAACCCAACTGCTTGAGCCGCAAGTATGAATCATTACAGGTATCCTATAGGTTCTTCCAAGGTCTATGAATTTCTGGTGAATTGGCTTAAGGTGCTTCCGGTAGGTTTCCATGCTTATGAGCGGACCTGTTTGCGAACCCATGTCCTCCCCTATCCAGAGGAAATCTATACGGCCTTTGGCTCTCTCCAGAATACGGTTCATCCATTCCAGTTGAATATCGGTTTTCCGCTTCGCAAGAAGCAAGCCTGCTGGTTCGTCAAGGGCCAGATCAACATAAGTCTGTTCCATTGTTCGCAGCATACCGCTGCTGTTCATAATGTCCGCACACCCAGCATTGCCAAGGCCGATCGCGAAATCTCGAAAAAGCTTGCACTGTTCTTCGATGCCATTATAATCATATTCATCCGGATGAGGCAAAGGCCATTCAGCCACATCTTCTTCGGTCGCGTTCTGAAGCGGAAAATCAACGTAATCCCAGTAACCGCCGGATGAATGTTCAATCCATTTGCGATGAATGCCCCATTCATCCACCATAACCCCGCGTTCAGGGATGTCCGCGTGTTTTTTCGGGCCGACGTATGGAGCATTAATGCTTCTGAAATCCACTTTCAGGGCCATGCGTAATCCTTCGTCATCATCCGGTTTTAAATTAAAGTGTGCTTTTAGCCTTCCATCAATACCAGGATTTGCGAAATATTCTATTGGCACCCTGTCCGGTTCATTGCACGACAAGACAGTTGCAACACGTTCTCGGGAATTAAAAGTTTTTGCCATGTCAGATATCTCCTTTTTTTTATTGGACAAAGATATATTTTCCAACCTGGCGCTTTCCAGACTAAGATTATTTTGCCGAATACAAATGAAATAAGCAATATTTAATTCAGGAGATGATCCTGAAATTTTCCAAAGTTCAACAAGAATAAGATGATTTTTATTTTTATCTGTTCAATATTCCTATACGCTCATGCCAATCCGATAACAGGCGGCAATACCTTTTACCATTCCCTTGACAGTTTGTTTGAACTTCCTCAAACAATAAATTTTGCCACAGTAAGCAGTGATAAAAAGAAAATTTATATTGGGGCCGACTTCCAAACCATGGACATTCCTTTCGAAAAATTCAAGAGTGCATTTGTGGATTATAACTGGTTTACTAAAAACCTAAGAGTAATCAGAAAATTCACAAGAATTTCTGATGGCCCAAACCTTTCTCCCCTGGGAACCTACGATTTCGAGGCAAGAATCAGCATTGCCAGAGGATGGGCGATTCTAAACGTGGATTCCATTCAGGAGGATATTTCCGGATATTTCAGGTTGATTTTAGTTGGGAATGACAATGAGGCGCTGAATTCAAATTGGGAACCCAGTCATAAAGGAATATTCATTTCAAAATGTGATGATGTATACATAGAATGGAGATTTAAAAGGGTTAATGATTCAAAAACAAGGGTAGGCTTTATAACATGGATGACCCCAAGGGCCTATGTACCACAATGGCTTTTTAAATTCGCGGCTAAAATCGCTCTTCCTGGAATCCTGAAGGATCTGGAAAGTGCTATACGCAGAAAAAATTCCGTAAGGTAAACATTATCTGGTTTTCTATTATCTGAATATATTTTTTTTAGAAAACAAAGCGAACCTGCATGACCAATAAGTATATTTTAGAGCATATTAGTGGAGACAAAAATGGCTTTTAAATGTTTTATTTTTATTTTTGCTTTTTCGTTATTGCTTCAGACTATTGACGCAAAACCGCCTGTTTCAGCAACTGCAAAATGGATCCTTGCCTGTAGAAATCCCGATGGCGGGTTCGGCCTGTATCCCGGAGACGGGTCAAATCTTCCTGCAACCTGTTTTGCAGTTCAATCCCTCAGAATGCTTGACATCCATTTAACCAAGCCTGAACTGACATCATCATGGGTATTAACATGCCAAAAAAAAGAAAATGGCGGATTTAAATCACGCTGGGGCAATAGAGCGGATACTGCAAAAATTTCTCAAACTTATTATGCTGTAAAAACATTGGAGCTTACGGGTTTTCTAAAGACAGACAAGACCCGCATAATCAACTTTATTTATTCCAAGCAGCAGGCTGATGGTGCTTTTGAAAAAGATTTCTGGTGGTATCCAGATAAAAAAGACAGAAGTTTCATGGCAGAGACTTATCAGGCTGTTTCAGCTCTGATTGCTCTTGGGGAAAAACCTCGCGAATCTGTTAAAATACTTGAATGGCTCAAGGATCGGCAGCTGACACAATTTGGCAATGGAAGCTTCGGCTTTAGAAAGGTGGAATTTGATCTGGCGACTCCGGAAGGTAATGGGTATACCTACTCAACCGGCATGGGCCTGTATTTACTCTCCGTGCTAGGCGGAAAGGCTGCAGATACGGCAAAGAGTGCAAAATATCTTATGGAACTCCAGCAAAAAGACGGAGGTTTTACCATGGGACTGGGCAGATACAGGGAATATAACGACAGGAATCAAGGAAGGATTTCTGATGCATATTGGGCTCTACAAGGTCTCTCTTTACTCAGAGTTGCAATACCAGATACTGCGGCTCTCGTGGAATGGGTAACAGCATGCCAGCGAAATGACGGAGGTTTTGGCAGGCGCCCTTCTTTTTCACCATCAGAAATGGAAGCGACATTTGATGCTGTCGCAATATTCAAACAAATCGGAAAACCTCTACCAACCCCACGGAATCCCGAAAACCCGGTTCGCGATACAATTATTATTAAACCACAGTTTGTAACCGACCAAATGAATCCGGAGAATCCCGATGAGATGAGATACCTATACCGGATTGCAATGCCTATTTATAAAAAGTTTATCGTGAATGGCGAAAAAGAAGTGGCACTCAAGTTAAGTGAATGGGTAAATGACAATGTTGTTTTCGGTGACCAATACTCGAAGAGCAGCGCTGACGCACTGCTTCAAGGCTATGGTGCATGTGGAAGCCAGGCAAGGTGC
The DNA here is from genome assembly GCA_963831235.1 of uncultured Fibrobacterota bacterium. Classification (GTDB taxonomy): domain Bacteria; phylum Fibrobacterota; class OXYB2-FULL-49-7; order OXYB2-FULL-49-7; family JAEUSG01; genus CAWHPS01. The sequence goes on along the minus strand of CAWHPS010000021.1, from coordinate 41,562 downwards.
TATGTAGGCCTTGCAAATATTGTCGGCATTCAATCCAGAATGCTTCATGTTGAAGGACACAGCGCTGCTGAAAGCAAAATAAACGGCAGGTGGGCCGTAATTGATCCAATGTTCAACGACTATGCGCATGATCCACGTGGAATATTCTCCCTTAACCCCCAGGAAAACATGTATAGCGCAATAAGAGTTCACGACAACTACCTGATGAACGGTGATAAAAAACTTACAATTTTCGGTGACTGGCGCTATAGCACTTTCTCATTGGAAAAACCGGATGGCAATGTCTGGACCATAGATGTTATGGGAAAAGCCCAGGATGCTGTAAGAATGGGAGCCTATACAAATAACGACTACTGAATTCAATAGAAATTTATTAAATACCATTTCATAACATTGACACCTCAAACCCATACCGATTATTTTTAATCATGGCAGACACACATATATACGCTCAAGAGCTTTCTGAAATAACCCACGAACTTAACAATTTGCTGAACACGCTGAATGGCTATACAGAACTTGCGATTGAAGCTAAAAATGCCAATAATCAGGAAGAATACATTTTTTTCAAGGACAAGGTCTTTTCCGCTTTGGCCAAGAAACTTGGTCCAGCCAAGGAGCTTGCTGATCGGCTTAATAAAATACAATTAAAACTAGCTGAAATATCATAGCGGATTGGATGAGGTTTAAAATAGAAGCCCCTTGATTTCAGGGGCTTTATCTTTTGAAAGGAAGCATTAATGAAAAAAGATTTTTTAACACTTTTAGAATATTCGAAGCAAGAAATAGAGGAAATCCTGCGTCTAGGCAGCGAACTAAAGAAGGCTCTTACTAAAAAAAAGACCATTAAGCCTTTGGAAGGCAAAACCATTGCCCTAATCTTTGAGAAACCTTCTTTGAGGACCCACTGCACCTTTGATACCGGAATCTGGCAGCTCGGAGGTCATCCTGTTTATCTTCCATCCACAAATATAAGGATTGGAAATAGGGAAAGCGTTGAGGATGTTGGAAGAAACCTTGAGCGTTGGGTTCAGGGCATTGTAATCCGCACATTTTCGCATCAGACTGTTGAAAAGCTGGCCGAAACAGCCTGCATACCGGTAATAAATGCTTTGACTGATGAACATCACCCTTGCCAGGCCCTGGCGACAGGGCTTACCATGAAACAGCATTTCAACAGTCTGTGTGGCCTCAATATTGCATTTATAGGCGACGGCAATAATGTTGCCGTATCGCTATTCATTCTTTGTGCCAAGCTTGGAATAAACGCCAGGCTCATCTGTCCAAAAGGATATGGCATTGGAAAAGATCAAATGTCCGGCATATTGCAGGAAGCTAAAAATAGCGGGGCAAAAATATCAACAACACATAACCTTAAAGAAGGATTAAAGGGGGCAAACCTCATATATACCGACGTATGGACCAGCATGGGCCAGGAAAAAGAGGCAGCTAAACGCAGAAAGATCTTTAGCCCCTATAGAGTAACGTCCAAACTTCTTTCTTATGCTGAAAAGGGAGTAAAGTTTTCTCATTGCCTTCCTGCCCATCGCGGAGAAGAGGTCACATCCGAGGTGCTCGATAGCCCCGAATCAATTGCTTTTGATGAAGCGGAAAACAGGCTGCATGTTCAAAAGGCCGTATTACTGAAACTGATAAAATGAAGAAGCCTTGGGGATATTAAAAATTACTTCACAACCACATTTACAAGCCTGTTGGGTACGACAATAACCTTTACAATCTGCTTGCCGTCGGTGTGAGCCTTTACGCCATCACTGGTGCGCGCAAGGGCTTCAAGTTCAGATTGACTCTTGTTACGCGGAACATTTATATGACCGCGTATTTTCCCGTTTACCTGAAGCACAACTTCAATTTCATCTGTGTCAAGGTATTTCGTATCAAATACAGGCCATCCTGCCTTAAAAACAGATGTTGAATTGCCGGCCATTTTCCAAAGCTCTTCCGCAATATGAGGGGTAAATGGGGCAAGGAGGATAATAAGCTTTTTTATGACTCCGCCCATTATTGTCTTGTTATCACCAGATTCCTCGTACCTGTAGATGTCATTGACAAGTTCCATAAGGGCCGCGACAGCCGTATTAAAATGAAATGTTTCAAGGTCTTCGGTAAGCTTTTTTATTGTCTGGTTGAGCTTTCGGTAAAGCGAAAGACCATTTCCGGATAAAGACGCATAATCAAAGGTCTTTTCATTAAAAGACCTGGCAAGATCGATATTATCGGTTATGATTCTATAAACGCGGTTAAGAAAACGGTTCGCGCCCGCCACACCTTCATCAGTCCATTCAAAATCACGTTCGGGCGGGGCAGCAAATAAAATGGTAATACGAGCGGTATCAGACCCCCACCTCTCTACAAACTCTCCGACAGGCACGACATTACCCGCTGACTTTGACATTTTTTCACCGTTTCGCAGGACCATGCCCTGGGTAAAAAGAGCATTGAACGGCTCGGAAGTGTTTACATGGCCTTTATCATATAAAAATTTCATAAAGAAACGTGAATAAAGCAGGTGCAGTATCGCATGCTCGACCCCGCCTACATACTGGTTTACAGGAAGCCATTTAGAAACAGACTCTTTGGAAAAGGGCATTTTATCATTTTTAGGATCAGTGTATCTCAGAAAATACCATGAAGAGCATACAAAGGTATCCATGGTATCACCATCACGTTTTCCAGGTCCGCCACACTGTGGGCATACTGTATTAATAAATGAATCCACTGTTTGAAGCGGAGATTTCCCTTTGGGTTTAAGATCTATTTTACCCTTGGGCAGAAGAACAGGCAGATCCTTTTCCTGAACAGGAACGACCCCGCATTTGTCACAGTAAATGACCGGTATAGGTGCTCCCCAGTAACGCTGACGCGAAACAAGCCAGTCACGGAGACGGAAATTCACATTTCTTTTACCAAATCCTTTTGATTCCAGGTATTTGATTATTGCCTGAATACCATCATCCGATGACATCCCATTAAAAGGTCCGGAGCTTACCATGTTGCCGACATCAACAAAAGCCTTTTTCATGGTTTGGCCATCAAGGGCAGGACCTGTTTTCGGCTGGATAACCACTTTTATAGGAAGGTTGAATCTTTTTGCAAAATCAAAATCCCGTTCATCATGTGCCGGCACCGCCATTACCACACCGGTACCATAAGTGTAAATAACATAATCCCCTGTAAAAAGCGGCAATTCATCACCATTAAGCGGGTTTATCACGTATAAACCAGTGAATTCACCATCCTTTTGTGACACTGCAGTACGTTCAATCTCCGTCTTGAGCTTTGCTTTTTCAATGTAAGCTTTAACCTTCTCCTCTTGGGGGAGCCCTGCCACCATTTTGAGCAGTTCCGGGTGCTCAGGTGCAATTGCAAGGAACGTTACACCATAAAGCGTGTCCGGTCTTGTTGTGAATATTCCAAGTTCCCTGGAAGATCCCTTTACCTTGAAAATAACTTCAGCGCCTTCGCTCCGGCCAATCCAGTTACGCTGCATTGTTTTAACACGCTCGGGCCAGTCTTTTAGCAGATCAATATCTTCGAGCAGCTTTTGAGCATAAGCGGTTATCTTGAAAAACCATTGCTCAAGGTCTTTTTTAGTAACAACGGTCTTGCAACGATAACATCTGCCATCATCAACCTGTTCATTGGCAAGAACCGTTGCACAGTCCGAACACCAGTTTACCTGAGCGCGTTTTCGATATGCCAGACCATTCTTATACAACTGCAGAAACATCCACTGTGTCCATTTATAATAATCAGGAAGACAAGTGGTAACACTCCTTTCCCAGTCATAGCTGATGCCCATGATGTCGAATGTACGCTTCATTTTGGCGATATTGCCAAGAGTCCACTCTTCCGGGTCAGCCCCGCGCTGAATCGCGGCATTCTCAGCCGGTAGTCCGAATGAATCAAAACCCATTGGATGAAGAATCGAATATCCCTGCATGACTTTGTAGCGTGCAACCAGATCACCGATTACATAGTTTTTAAGATGTCCAACATGCAGATCGCCTGAGGGATAAGGAAACATTTCCAGAATATAATAGCGCTTTCCCGACTCAGAGGTCTTGAACAAACCCTCTTTGTTCCAATATTTCTGGGAATTAAGCTCTACTTCCTGATGATTATATCGTGATGACATTTGATATACTTATTTGCCTGATTTTTCAGCTTCCAGTTTCGCCTTTTCGATCTGAAGATCATGGACTTCCCTGACTGCGCTTTCCGCTGCGGTTTTTGTTTCTTCAAGCACAGCATTTTCATCCTTCACTGTTGTTTTATTGGAACTTGATGCGCATGAAAAAAGAAACATCCCGCATAACAGAAAAAGTGTGATTTTCTTCATTTTATCCTCCAATTAAAAATACTGGGAAGATATCCAGGATATCTTCCCAGCAAACCATATTTACTGCAGTTTTGAATGCAATTCCTGTGGCACCTCTTCCAGGCTGCCCCCTAGCGCCATAAAGCGCTTATAATTTGATAGCGCTGCAGGCCCATCCTGCTTATATTGATAATATATGTCTCCACTTAGTTTGAATGCATCTTTGTAGTTCGGAGTAAGCCTTATTGCAAGTTCAAGCGCCTTCAAGGCCTTATCAAACTGGCTGGCCATTATATAAGCTTGTGCCAGAGCCACATACACTTTCTCTGATCGCTTGAACTTCATGAGCGCCTGTTTGGCTTCAGTCATGGCCTTGTCCGCCTGCTGGCTCTTGATAAGGCAAAGAAGGTTGTAGTAAACCGGCTCGTCATTATCAGGCAGAAGTTTTTCAGCTTTTACAAGTGCCTTTTGGGCCGAAGCATAATCCCCCTCCATATATAGTGACTTGCCAAGCCCTAAATACAAGCTGCCGTTTGTGGGGTTATCCTTAAGCGCCTTTAGCACGAACTGTTTTGCCTTCTCAAACTCCTGCTTGGAGAGATAGCATTCCGCAAGACGGTTGTAAAGCCCTTCATAATCCGGCTTTGTGTTAAGGACTCGTTCGTAATATGCCACAGCAAGATCAAAATCACCTTCAGAAAAAGCTATTTCGCCGAGAGCAAAACTTGCTTTTACGCTTGACGGATCGAGCTCAAGGGCCTTTTTCATGGCAATCTTTGCTTTGCGATAATCTTTTTCCTCATAATAGATGAGCCCCAAGGTAAGCACGGCATCGGCAGTGCCTTCAACCTTTGTCAGTATCTTCTCCAGTGTTTCTTTGGCCTTGCGGTTGTCTCCCTGACCGAAATAAGCAATGCCGAGTTGCATCTGGATTTCGTTTGTAGCTCCACCGGATTTTATCAGACGATCCAGGAGCGGTATTGCCTTCGACGACTCATTAAGGTTGTTATAAATATTAATCAAGTCCATCATGATTGTCACATCATTAGGACGGGCCTGGTAAACCGAGCTTAAAAGCGGTTCAGCCTGTTTGTATTTATGCATCTCAATGTATTTCCTCGCAAGCGCAATCTTTAAATCAAAACTTTGAGGATTATATTTGATTGCTTCGACAATCACAGGTTCCGCTTTTTCAAGATCATTCTGGCGAAGCAGTATCTGGGCAAGCTCCTTTAATGTTTCACCATCCGTCGGTTTGATCTTGAGTGCCTTCTTGTAACATCTGATTGCGGAGAAATCATCTTTTTCCTGGAGATAAATTTTGCCCAACATCCGGTAGGCTTCATAATGTTGAGGGTTAATAAGCACTACCTGTTCGAACTGTTCTTTCGCGGACTCTTCATTTCCGCGGTTCTGCAGGAATATTGTGCCCAGCTTGAATGCTATGTCCGGCTGGCTGGGCTGTGCCCGTAGTGATGCCTGATATAGTTCAATCACTCGGTTTACATTGTTTCCAAATTCCTGGATAAGTCCGGCCTCACGATTCAACACCTCGACATCAGGGTTTCCGGCATCAATTACTTTGGTATATTCGGCCATGGCCTCATTCCACTTTTTCTGTTCAAAATACAAATCTCCAAGGCCTTTATGAGCAACCGCATTCTTGCTGTCAACCTTGACAATGGCCTGGTAAAGGCCCATGAGCTGATCTTTCTCTTTCATGGCCTTGTATGTTTCCGCAAGTGCAATTGTGATTTCCATATCATCATGGGAAAGTTTGTATGCCTTTTCCAGAGCGGTCAAGGCTTTGCCCATATTGTTCCTGGACTTATAAAGCATCCCCAGATCCTTGTTAACAGACGGATCGTCCTTAAGTTCAGGCGAAATCGCAGCAAACCCGAGATACCTTTCCGCACTTTCATAATCCTTGTTTTCCAATAAAATCTTGCCATAAAGGGCGGAGGCCCTTGCATGTTTGGGGTTCAGTTTAAGCACCTGGAGAAGTTTTGATGATGCTTCGCCTTTCTGGTTCTCATTGTAAAGAAGCTTTGCCATATCATAAAGATATTCCGTATTATTTGGTTCCAGATTGATTAACTGCATCAATGTAACACGGATATCTTCGTATTTACTTTGTTTTCTATATATTATGAGCAGTCTTTTTTTGATTTCAGGATCTCGCGGGAAGCTTATTTCAAGACTCTGGTAAATCTCGGCTGCAAGTGGTTCTTCAGACCGTTTTTCATAGATATCACCAAGTTCCAGACCAACCTTCAGGTTACTTTTATCCTGATTGAAGAGTTCGCGCAATGCTTCAGCTGCTTTCCCGTACTGCTTCTTTTCCTTATAAATGTTCCCGAGGATTTCAAAATATTCCTTATCTTTGATTGGTCCGATTTTTTCAAGTATTGAAAGAGCTTTGTCCGGTTGCCCGACACGATAGAAGGCTTTGCCGACCTTGAAGTTTTTGGAGATCTTTTCAGGATCAGCTTTTTCAAGTATTCCTACATAAGACATTGCCTCCTTGGAATCCCCTATTGAGAGATAACAATCCATGAGTACTGCAATGATTTTAGCGTCTTTTTTATCCTCGTTATAGAGTTTAAGAAGTACTGGAATCGCTGCCTTATAATCTTTCTTGTCATAAAGAGCATCTGCGTACTTGTTGCCGATATCGGGGTTTCTGGGGTTTAACTGGTAGGCCTTTGTATAAAAACCGATTGATTTATCGCGTTCATTAAGCTCCTTATACAGATCACCAAGCGCGCACATAACTTCGGCATTATTGGGCTCAAGGGAAAGAGCAATCTTCAAGGCCTGATCCGCCTTTGTGTATTCCTTGGTATCAAGATAAGCTTTTCCAAGCGCTTTGTATCCGGCTGCGTATTTCGGTTTCTGTTTTACTATTTCCTGAAGCATATTTATGGCCTTCTTCTGGAAATTGAATGCAATGTAAAGGCCGCTTAGATATTCGAGCGCTTCAGAATGATCTTTCTTGATGGCAAGCACCTTTTCAAAAGACTCCATTGCCGAATTTGAGTCTTTCTTTTCCATATAAGTTTTTCCAAGCGTGAAATAAATATCCGGGTTCTTGGTATCAACATAAGCCGCTTTTTTATACCATTCAATTGCCTGAGGCACCTGTTTCTGTTTCTTGTTCATTTCAGCCAGCATAAGATAGCAGTCCAGGCATTCACCTTTAAGTTCAATGGCTTTCTTGAAAGCAGCTTCTGCATCAAGCCCCTTGTTGCTCTCGATATATAGTTTACCTAATTCAAGATAGGCATCACCGGATCGCGGATCAAGCGCCGTCTTTTTAAGCAATGCAGAAAGAAGATCCGCCTTGCGCCCTTTGGCTCTGTATAATTCAATGAGTTTGGCGAGGACCTCAACATTCTTTGGCTCAACCGTTAGCACCTTGTTGAAATATATTATTGCATCATCAGGCTTTTTTGTCTCAGCGAACAAAGTGGCAAGTGCCATGGCCGGTTTTGAGGACGAAGGGTCCAGTCTATAGGCAGCCATGAGGTTAGGCAACGCCAGATTGTACTCTTTTAACTCAAGATAAATCTTTCCTGACATATAAAGTGCGTCCGGATGTGAGGGCTTCACCTTGATAACGCCAAGATATGACGTCAGAGCCTGTTTGGTATTAACGGCTTCATAATCCATCTGCCCTAATGCCATAAGATTATCCGTATCGCGAGGATCAAGCGATGTGACAAGATTCAGCATTCTGCGTACATCATCTTTGCGGTTTTGTTTCTTATAAATTGCAAGGAGTTTTTTTGCGGTTTCCAGATCCCTATTTCCTATAAGGTAGGCTTCATAAGCAACAACCGCCTTGTCTTCGCGACCCAGGGCAATGTATAGATCACCTATTTTCTTCTGAAGTTTCACCCTGTTCTTATCAGATTTTACGGATTCCTCGTAATGCTCAACAGCACCTTTAAGGTCTTTTTCACTTTCAGAAATGGAGGCGATTATCTCCTGCCCCTCGGCATTCTCCGGGTGCGTGCGCAAAACATTAAGTATGATACGTTTGGCTTCGGTATAAGTATGGGAATTGTAATAAAGCTTTCCGATTTCGTAATCATCCTCAAGGAGCTGCACTTTGCTGGCATACACCTTGTCAAATTCTGTTAGCGCAAGATTTGTGCTGCCTGCTTTCATATAAGCTATACCAAGGTTGCAATGTGCTTCAAAATCCTCAGGCTTTGCCTTAAGATACAAAGAGTATAGAGGAGTCGCTTCGTTAAAAGCTCCCGCCTTATAATTCGCTTCAGCGAACATTTTCAGATAATCAAGGTTCTCACGTTTCAGTGAGTAAGCCTTGTTGAAATACACGGCAGCCTGCTTGGCATTATTCTGAATCATCAGAATCTGGCCGATCATGAATGCTGCTTCATCAAGCTTAGGATTTATCTCAAAGGCCTTGATTAGTTTGGCTTTGGCATTCGGATATTCACTCTGACGGAAGCTGGCCCTGCCTCCGAAAAACTGGTATTCTCCGTTGTTAGGCTGTACCTCGCAAGCAAGATCATAATAAGATATTGCCTGTACCGGGTCTTTCTTGTCCTCACAAATCTTACCAAGAGCAAAAGCCGCTTCATGCGCATAAGGGTTCGCTTCAACAACATTGTAAAGATGGACTTGTGCACTGTCTTTATTTTTAAGATCAAGATATAGAAAACCTATCTTGCTTTCCAGGTCTTCCTTCTTGCCTGTTTTAAGATCCACAGCCTTTCCATAAAACTTGATTGCGTCTGCAGGTTTTTTTAGACGAACATAGAGATCAGCCAGACTTATGCATGCAGAAGCGTTTTTAGGTTCAAGCTCAACCGTCTTAAGCAGGGCTTTTTCCGTACGTGAATCATCTTTAAGCTCGATGGACAGCCTTGCCAGGTTCCCCCATACCTCTTTGTTGCCAGGCTCCAGGGAAACAATTTTTTCGTATAGGGAGAGCAGTTCTTTCTGTCTTTTTTCTTTCTGATAAATAACCATTAAGGCCTTTGCTGAAACAACATCCTTTGGATCATAATTGAGTACCGTTTCGTATTCAATGGCCGCTTCGCGGGTTTTTAATGGGTTTGCGGACAATGCGATTGCAAGCATGCGGTGCATATCAACATTTTTAGGATCCTTCCTTGATGCTTGCTCAAGGAAGGGTACCGCCTCTTTATAAGCTTTCTTATTGTAATAAATGGAGCTTATCATCTCAGGGGCTTGGCCTATTCCGCTTTTCAGAGCATTTGCCTTAAGAAAAGCAGGCAAGGCAGCATCATAAGCTTTTACGGAATAGTAAAGTGAACCGAGATTATAAAAATTTTCCGCATCAGAAGGATCGGTGGTAGTGAGTTCTGAAAGCACTTTTTTAAGATTTTCCGTGTCTTTCTTTTCAGAATAAATATTCTGAAGCGCCTTTAACGATGAAAGCCTGAGCATCCTATTGGCTCCAGGTTTGGCTGAGAACAAAACCACCTTTTGCAATGCGGTTTCAGCCTTGGCCTTGTCATTCTGTGATAAATAGCATAATCCGAGGGTGTAAAGCTCGTCAACAGACTCTTTTTTAAGCGCATTGTAGCGTTCAAGAGGAGGTATTGCCTTCGTACTGTCCTTTTGTGATAGATAAAGTTTGGCGAGACGAAGATTCAACGCAGGATCAGGTTTCAACATCACAAGCGCTTCCAGTTTATCTGCACTCTTTTTAAGGTCCTTTTTCGATTCGTAAAGATCGGCCAGGATGGTAAGTGCCTGCTGATTTGTTCCATCAATTTCAAGAACACCTTCAAACGCAAGAATGGCTTCATTTGTCTTACGTTCAGCCAGGAAGGCCTGGGCCAGCTTCATGTATAGTATCTTGTCTTTTTTGCCTGATACTCCCTGTTTGCGTCCATACAAATCTATAAGACGACTATTATCCTTGAGGCTCTCATAAATGGAAATAAGTTTGTCTATGACCTTTTCATCGTTGCTTCTTGAAGCCAGAACCTTTTCATATTCAAGAGCAGCGGGCTTGATCTTTTTATTTGCTTCCAAAGCCTGGGCCAGATGAAGGTGCAGGTCCACATCCTGCGGTCTTTTTATGATTGCTTCGGTAAGATAAGCCTCTGCTTTGTTCAGTTGGTTCAGATTATAATAGCTTTCGCCGAGTATATAGTCCGCCCGTTCATCCTTCGGATTTATTGTTTTTACGGAGGTAAAAGCATTCACCGCTTCGGAATACCTTTTTGCGGCAAAATCCATCTCCCCTTTTTTTGCAAGGTAAACCGTGTTTTTCTGTTCAATTGTTATAAGTGACTGCAAAACAGGATAGAGGGCCTTATCGTTGCTTTTAGCTTCATATATTTTTCTAAGCTCCTCAAGGACATCCCTGTCTTTGGGTGAACTTTTAAGGTATATTTCGTATGCGCTTGCAGCAGCGTCAGCATCGACCTTTTCAAGAAGATCACCTATTTCTTTCTTTAATTCGGGTCGTGGTTGTATGGCATACATTTTATCAAGCACGCTGGATGCCTTTTTTCCATTTCCTTGCCTTTTGTAAAGGTCGGCGAGAGCGCGCAAGGCCTTCTGATCCTTAGGGTTTTTATCAACGAAACGCACTAGAATCGGCTCTGCTGATTTATCATCCTTCTGCAGAATATATGCAAATGCAGCAAGGTAGCTGGCCTCAAACTTTGCAGGATTTTTCCTGTTCAATTCATTCAGGTATTTGACTCCATTGGTAGCGTCGTTTACTGCAAGATATGCGTTTACAAGCCTCTCCAGATTTTCCTCATTACCGGGCTTCCTGGCGTTTTCAGCTTCGACAAAAGGCAGTGCTGCCTTTAAATCACCCAGGTTGTAATAGACATCCGCAAGACCCGCTGTGACATCATCAGGAGCGACCTTGAGTTCTCGAGCCTTAAGAAGAGGGCTCAAAGCCTTCTTCCATTCACGATTACGCAGGTAAAAAACAGCCATCTTCAGAAATGCGTCACCGTTTTTTGGATTGAATTTAACGACTTGCTCATAAGCTGATATTGCCTCCGCCATTTTTCCATTTCCTTCAAGAACCCTCGCATAAGCAAGTGTGATATCAGCCTGATCTTCCTGCGGTTTAAGCGCGGTAATTTTCTTCAGGACTGTTTCAGCTTTGTCGAAATCTTTTTGCGAAAGATAGCATAACGCAAGCATGAACATCTCTTTGACCGAGCCTTTTTTCAATATTGTGTAACGTTCAAGCGCGGGTATGGCTTTTGCGCTGTCATTTATTGAAAGATAGGTTTTAGCCAGCCTTAAGTTTATAGCAGCATCCGGTTTTATCTGCACCAGAGATTCAAGTTTCTCTGCGCTTTTTTTGAGGTCCTTTTTTCCTTCGTAAAGATCAGAGAGAACAGCAAGGGCCTTGACGTTGACATTGTCCATAGCCAGCACACCCTCGTAAGCCAGTATGGCTTCGGATATCTTTCGTTCGCTTAAGAATGCCGCGGCAAGCTTAAGCATAAGTTCCTTGTCTTTTTTACCGGACACACCCGGTTTGCGTCCATAAAGATCAATCAAACGTCCATTATCTTTCAGATTTTCATATATTTCAATGAGCTTATCTATTACCTTCTCGTCGTTTGAACGCACGGCTAAAACCTTTTCGTACTCAATCGAAGCGGCCTTTTCTTTTTTACCCGCTTCAAGCGCCTGCGCCAGATGCAGGTGCAATTCCGTGTCCTGAGGACGACGGGCAATGGCATCAGCAAGGTAGGGCTCGGCTTTTAACAGCTGATTTGTGAAGTAATATGATTCTCCCAGAACATAATCCACACGCTCATCACGGGGATTCAAGGTCTTGACAACAAGATAGGCTGAGGCGGCTTCAGCATATCTTTTAGCAGCAAAATCAATTTCCCCTTTCTTTGCAAGATAGGCCGCGTTCTTGGGTTCAATTGAGATTAATGCCTGTAATACGGGATATAATGCACCTTCGTTGTTTTTGGCCTCATAAATTTTACGAAGTTCTTCAAGCACATCCCTGTCTTTTGGCGCACTTTTTATATAAACCTCATAAGCCGCTGCGGCTGAAGCTGCGTCGGACTTTTCAAGAAGGTCTCCCTTCTCCTTTTTCAATTCAGGACGCGGCCCTATGGCATACATTTTCTCAAGAATATCCGCGGCCTTATTGTTGTTTCCCTGGCGCTTATACAAATCAGCCAGGGCCCGAAGAGCTTTAAGGTCTTTTGGGTTCTTATCCGCAAAGCGGGTAAGAATGGGTTCAGCGGAACGGTCATCTTTCTGAAGAATATATGCATACGCAGCAAGATAGCTTGATTCGAATCGGGCCGGATTTTTTCTGTTCAGTTCGTTAAGATACTTGACACCATTTACTGGATCGTTTATCGCAAGATAAACATTCACCAGTCTTTCAAGTGTCTCCTCGTTCCCGGGATGTTTTACATTTTCAGCTTCTACATAAGGCAATGCAGATTTAAGCTCACCCAGATTATAATAAACATCAGCCAGACCGGAATTGACATCATCTGGTGATACCTTGAGTTCTTTTGCCATTAGTAGTGGAGATAACGCTTTTTTCCATTCCTTATTACGCAGGTAAAATATTGCCATTTTATAATAGGCATCCCCATTTCGAGCGTCGAATTTGACCGCTTGCTCATAAGCTGCCACAGCTTCGGCCATCTTACCGTTGCCTTCAAGTGTCTGAGCATAAGCAAGTGTGACCGCGCCTTGATTGCTGACCGGTTTCAATGCCAATATTTTCTTCAGCACTGTTTCAGCCTTGCCGAATTCCTTCTGATTTATATAACACAAAGAAAGTGCAAAAAGTTCTTTCTGAGAATCTTTGCGCATTAAGGTATAACGTTCAAGAGGAGCTATAGCCTTTGCTGTGTCCTTCTGAACAAGGTAAATATCAGCGAGTCTCAGATTTGACTCTGCATCCGGTTTGATGAGCATGAGGGCTTCAAGTTTTTCCGCGCACTTTTTAAGGTTCTTTTTCCCTTCATACAAATCCGCCAGGGCCGTAAGCGCTTTTACATTACCGCCATCAATATTGAGAACACCTTCATAAGAAAGGATTGCCTCGTCTATCTTGTGCTCTGAAAGAAAGGCAGCGGCCAATTTAAGAAGAATATCTTTATCTTTCTTACCGGAAAGGCCCTGTTTTCGACCATAAAGGTCGATTAGACGACCGTTGTCCCTGGTTCGTTCGTAGATTAATATGAGCTTGTCAATAACAGCCTCATCATTGCTCTTTACTACAAGGACTTTCTCGTATTCGGCTGCCGCTAATTTTTCTTTCTTGTTCGATTCAAAAGTCTTTGCTAAATGGAGATGAAGTTCAGAATCCTGAGGACGGCGCCCAACAGCTTCGATCAAATACTGCTCTGCCTTTACCGGTTGGTTTGAATTGTAGAAACTTTCTCCCAGGATATAATCAGCCCTTTCGTCTTTGGGATTTGTTGCCTTGACTCCCAAAAACGCACTGATTGCCTCGGAATATCTTTTAGCCGCAAAATCCATCTCCCCTTTTTTTGCAAGGTAGGCAGCATTCTTCGGATCAACCGTAACCAGCGATTGCAACACAGGATAAAGGGCATTTTCGTTGTTTTTAGCTTCGTAGATTTTCCGTAATTCCTCAAGAACTTCTTTGTCTTTCGGGGCGCTCTTTATGTATATCTCGTATGCTTCTGCTGCAGCATCTGCATCTACTTTTTCAAGGAAATCTCCTATTTCTTTTTTCAATTCAGGTTTTGGGCTTATTACATAAAGCTGCTCCATTACAGAAGCGGCCTTTTTGCCATTTCCCTGGCGCTTGTAAATATCCGCAAGCATTCTCAAAGCCTTACTGTCTTTGGGGTTTTTATCAATGTAGCGCAGAAGTATGGGTTCCGCCGAACGATCATCTTTTTGGATGACAAAAGCAGAGGCTGCAAGAAAATTCGACTCGAAATGTGAAGGATCTTTCTTATTGAGTTCGTTTAAATATTTTACAGCATTCGCAGCATCATTTATATTTAAATAAATATTCGCCAGGCGCTCCAGAGTTTCCTCTTTGCCCGGGTTATTCGCATTCACTGCTTCAACATAAGGAAGTGCGGACTTAAATTCACCAGAATTATAATATGCATCAGCAAGTCCAGCATTTACATCATCAGAACTTACCTTAAGTTCTCTTGCCATAAGAAGCGGGCTTATCGCCTTTTTCCAATCCTTATTCCTTAAATAAAAAACAGCAATCTTATAAAAAGCATTGCCATTCCTTGAATCGAATTTTACCGCATTCTCGTATGCGGAAACGGATTCCGCGATTTTTCCATTGTTCTCAAGAACCAGTGCGTATGCAAGATAAATCTCGCCCTGACGCTTAACGGGTTTCAGGTCCAGGATCTTTTTAAGAACAATCTCGGCTTTTGCAAATTCCTTTTCAGCAACATAACAGAGGGCCAAATCAATAAGCTCATTCACGGCTTCCTTGCGTATAAGCGTATATCTTTCAAGAGGCGGTATGGCCCTTGCTGTGTCCTTAAGGGCAAGATAGATTCCTGCAAGCCGTTGATTGTTCATGGCATCAGGTTTTCGATTTACCAGATCCTCGAGTTTAAGCGCGGCTTTGTTAAGGTCCTTTTTCTCCTCATACATGTCGGCTAATGTTGACAACAGGATTACATCAGTATTATCAAGGTTATAGGCGTCTTCATAGGCTTTAAGCGCCTTGTCCATTGAGGATTTTGAACGGTATATTTCAGCAAGCGATAAAATTGTTTTCTTATCTTTGCCTGAAAGCTCCATTCGGCTGAGATATAAATCCTCCAGCCTGGCCTTGTTATTATTGCTTTCGTATATGGCAATCAGACTTTCAAGTGTCTGTTTGTCTTTTGGATCCGCTTTCAGGAGCTTTTCATAGAGGGGGCCGGCCTCCGCGCTTTTTTTCGTTTTCTCGTAGGTGTCTGCAAGATGACGCGCAAGCTCGATATTATCCTTGTCAATGAAAACAGCCCTTGCAAGATAGGGCTCTGCAGCAGAATAATTCTTAAGGTAATATTCGCTTTCACCCAGATAATATGAAAGCTTATCATATAGAGGGTTGATTTTGGCTACAGCATTGAATTCAACGACAGCCTTGGAATATTCCTTTCGATTAAAATCTATCAGACCTTTTCTAAAATGATATACTTCATTTTTTGGCGCAATGGAAATCAGATTATTCAGAAGAGGGTATGCTTTATCAGTATTACCTGCCTTTTCATTAATTGCGAGTAATGTGTCCAGCACCTTGCGATCCTTGTTGTTTGAGGCCAAATAGATTTCATACGCCTCCACAGCCCTGCCAAGATCACCGGCTTGAAGAGCAATATCTCCAATCTCTTTTTTAAGCGAAGGTTCAGGCCTGACTACATACAAGTTTTCAAGGGCCGCGATGGCATCCTTAAAATTCCTGTTTCTCAATTCAAGGTCTATTAGAAGTCTTAAAGCTGTTTCGTTTTTTGGTTCTTTTTCAATTACCTGCTTTAATATTGTGCGGCCTGATGCATCGTTGCCAATCCGTATAAAAGCCATTGCTGCCTGAAGATTTCCGGCAAATTCCTTTTCTACCGTATTGTCGCCGATCTTTTTAAAATATTCCCCGGCCTTTTCAGGCTGCTTTGCAGCAAGTGCGGAAGTTGCAAGCTTAACCATGTAATCCTTGTTTTCAGGATCATCAGCCAGCATTTTTTCGAGGTATGGCACGGCTTGGGCATAATTTTTAGATAGATAATAGGCCTTGGCAAGTCCTTTGTTGACCTTTTCAGGGTAAAGCCCTACGGTTTTGCATTTTAGCAAAGCATCGATTGCGTTCTGCCATTTTTCTGTTTCCAAATAATATGCGCCAAGGTAAAACCAGGCTTCGGCAAAATCAGGATTCTCTTTTACAGCCATTTCATAAGCCTTGATGGCTGCCTCTTTTTTTCCAGCTCTAGACAAGGCGATTCCATAGCTGTTATACAGCTCGCCCAAGTCTATATCCTTTTTTGCGGAAGATTTATCGTTTACGATTTTGCTTAATACAACCGAAGCTTTGTCGTCCTGCTTTAACTGAAGATAAAGACGGCCCAAAAGCAAAAGCTCCTGCCAGGCATCGCTTTTGAGCGAAGTATATCTTTCAAGTGCTTCAATCGCCTTTCCGCTGTCCTTGGATTCAAGATACAGATTGGCAAGCTTACGATTCCCCTCAAGAGTCGGGGATATCTGCATTAATCTGTCAAGATAACTCAAAACTTTTGCACGTTCATTTTTAGCATCATAGAGTTCGACAAGTGCGGTTAATGCTCCCGTATTCCTTGGGTCTGCTACAAGTATCTGTTCGTAGATTGCAATCGCCTTATTGGGGTTGGTCTGGCTTAATATTTTAGCCTGTTTATTAAGCAATGCAGGATCCTGTGAACCTGTGACCTCCTGATACATATCATAAAGTTTCATGAGACGGAAGTCGTTCTTTTCTTTTTCATAAAGCGCAATTAATTTTTCTATAATTTCCCTGTTTTTCGGATTCTTGTCAAGATATGATTCATAAGTCTGAGCAGCTTTTGCAGAATTCCCAACCCCTTCATAGGCCTGGGCCAGATGCAGGTACAACTCCGGTTTATCAGTATTATCTAATGCTGCTTTTTCAAGAAAACGTATTGCTATTTCGTTCTTTTTAGTCTGGAAAGCACATTCCCCGTAATAGTAACTTATATCCTTTAGTGAAGGGTTGATCTCGTTGACTTCTTTGAATTCATCAAAAGCAGCAGTATAGGCATTTCGATTGAAATCTATAAGTCCCTTCTTAAAATGGTAATTTTCGTTTTTCGGTGCGACTTGAATCAGCTGCACAAGAATTCGGTAAAAATCGTCTATCTTATTTTCAGATTCATAACCATTTGCAAGATCATCAAGGCAAACCCTTAAGAAACCGCGGTCAGCAAGCTCAAGTTTCATGGAAATAAACATTTCGCTATACTTGACAACCTTGGCCCTGTCTCCCGCGTCCTTAAAAATACCGATTGCTTCCTGAACAGCCTTCTTGGATGGTGCGAGCTCTATGAATTTCTCGAGTGCTGCAATCTCTTCTTTCCGGTTGTTCTGGGCCGAATGAATCTGACGCAGTAGATCATAAGCCCTGGCTTCATTTGGTGTCTTTAATAGTATTGCGTTAAGCACATCTTTGGCCTTATCAAACTGGAGCCTTCCGAAAAGATCTTCTGCCATTGCAAGCGTATTGGTATCTTGAACTGTTGATACTGCTTTTTGCGTAGTATCAACAGCAGGTGCTGTTGTCTGTGCAAATAGAACCGCAAAGCCTGTTATAAGTATGATAGTGCTGATGAAGCTGGGAAGATTCATGATCAACTCCTCCTAATATTTTATTATTTTGCCTGTTTTTATCTATTTTCCAATTTATTGAATGGCATCATATTAATACATAATAATTTAATTTTAATTCATAGTGAAACATAAAATTTAAACTTATGTAACATCAATAAAAAAAAAGGTTTACCCATTTAATGCAGGTTAATCTTTTTTGGATAGCCAGTTAGGGAAAAAGAGAAAGGCAAGCTTAAAAATGTGATCCTGATCACATAATTATCAGTTCCGCATTAAGTGCGCCGGCTTTTTTAATTGCCTGAAAAATGGCCATAATATCCCTTGGAGTCGCCCCGATATTATTCAGCGCTTTTGCCAGATCGCCGACATTTGCAGTTTTATTCAGAACGACCATTTCCGGCATTTCCTCCTCCACCGTAACCTTGGCCGACTGGGTGACCTCTGTCTGCCCTGCTGAAAGAGGCTGGGGCTGTGAAACAGCGGGTGGTGTTTTCTCGACAGTTACGGTTATGCTGCCATGAGAAACAGCGACTTCGTCTATTGTTACCCTTGTCCCTGCAACAATTGTTCCTGTTTTCTCATTTATTATAACCTTGGCAATATTGCTTGGCTCAAATTCCATCTGTTCAACAAGGGAGACAAAACCCATAACATCCTGTTTAAAGCTTTCAGGTATGCTTACCTCAACGGAAGCAGCGTCAATGGTCCTGGCAAGGGGTGCTTTAAGGCCCGTATTTATCGACCTGGTCATCTCAACAGCTGATGTGAAATCAGGGGAGGCAAGTGATAATCTGAACCGCTGCGAACCCAAATCATTACTCATAATCTCCTGTTTAACAAGGGCTGCCCCTACTATTTCACCTGCAAGCGCATGATTCTTCTTTCTCTGATCTCCTTTAACATGGTTTACGTTATACCCGCCTATTGACACAGCCCCCTGGGCCAGGGCATAAATTTCACCGCCCAAGTCCTGGAGAGGCGTCATAAGGAGCGTGCCTCCTTCCAGGCTTGACGCATCCCCTATTGAAGATACAGTAACATCAAGCTTACTGCCCCGTTTTGTAAATGGAGGCATGCTGGAAGTGACCATAACTGCGGCCACATTCCTTACCCTGAGGGTGGTTGTGGGTACGAATATTCCGAGGTTCCTCAGCATATTCACGATTGAATTCACGGTAAACATTGTCCTTGCACCATCCCCCGTTCCATCAAGGCCAACTATCAAGCCATACCCTATGAGTTGCGTTTCTTCAATGCCTTCGACATGAGCGACATCCTTAATACGCACTGCTCCGAATCCTGAACCAACAATAAAAATCAGAAGACAAGAGAAAAGATAAATTGGTTTCATATTTCAGGCTCCTTTAAAACAACCATGTGAAAAAGCGGGTGAAAATTCCAGGTTTCTGCGCCTCGTTTGTTACTCCGTCACCGGTATATGTGATCTTGGCGTCAGCAATATTAAAGGAATAAATCGTATTGTCAGCACATATATCTTCAGGCCGTATGATGCCTGAAACATGAATGGTTTCTTTTTCATTGTTTATTTCAACCATTTTGCTTCCCTGAATAAGCAGATTTCCATTGTCATGCACTTCAACCACTCTGGCAGTTACCTTGGCTTTAAGCTGCCCCTGTCTTGAAGTTTCACCATTGCCGTTGAAATCCACATTGTTCTTGCCGGAAAAATTCCAATTTGGAAGAAAGCGCATTAATCCTGTTCTTGACGCCCCTGTTTCAAGACCCACATTCGTAGAATTGGATGTACCTGTTTTTGTCTTATTCAAGGCCTGCGCATCTTCAATTACAAGAATTGTTATCACATCATCAATCTTTTTCGCCTTTTTGTCGCCGTAAAGAGAAAATGTCCTGATATCAGACCATGAAAGCGCGACAATTGAAAGTATCAAAAGAGTCATAATTTTTTTCATAGCAGACCTCCATATTCCTTGCAAAGATTAACCTCTCCTGTGCCGCAAACCCAGACATCGACAAGCTTGTTGTTGATGCTGTTCCGTACTTGAATTTTATCTCCCATTCGGCCGTCCTTTTTTGCAATACCATCGGCCGTGACCATGGCTGTTTTTTCCCTTGATACGATTTTAACTTTATCTCCTCGCTTGACAAGAAAGGGAACCTCTATCATATCCTCGGTTAATACCGTTCCTGCCAGAATCGTTCTATCAAGAGACTTGCCCTCGATTTCAGCGATATTGGAATAAAAGTTTTCGTGAATCTCGGTCACATCGCGCGTATCAAGCTTTAAATCAGCATCTGATAAAACAGTCTTGCGTTTTAATTTTTTGTCAGCAATGCAGACGGTCTCAAAAATCTTTATTCGTATGATGATTGGAAAACGCTTTATTTCCCTGACACTATCGGATATTACCACCTGCATGGGCTCGTTCCCGCGAAAGTCACAGTCCGAAGCAGGCTCAATTGAAAGGGAATATTTTTCATTTGGTATGACAAGTACCTCCGGCACCGCTGTTATCGTGATTTGTACTTTTGATTTTGGCCATGGCAGTTTTTCGAACAGACACTTTTGAATCTGTTCGGTAAGCGACACCCCATAAAGCGTCTTTGAGTCTGTTTTGACAATTACATTCTTGGCGCCATAAACCACAATATCAAGGCCCCTGTCGTAGAATGGTTTCAAGGTACTGATGCGTATGCGGTTTGTGGGTATATTGACATTGTAGCCTGGCAATGCCGTCCTTCCTATACGCAAACCCGCAAGTTCATTTTTAACTGATGGATCATCGGATTTTATTGTGGAAATATCGGATAGAAGGATGTCAGGGCCTTTGAGGAGAACATCGTTTTTAAACTCAATGGTCACATCCGCAAACACTGTGCAGACAATAAAAAGAAGAACCGCAAGCCGATAACCCATATCATCCCCTGTTATTAATTACCGCTTGAGCTGATTTGCAATCTGGAGCATTTCATCGGATGTTGTAACGCCCTTGCTGCTTATTTCATAAGCGCGCTGGGCCATTATCATGTTCACCATCTCCTCAACAATCATCACATTGCTGGTTTCAAGTTTTCCCTGGGCGATCGTACCCATATTGTCAACTCCAGGTTCGTCTATGATCGCTGCTCCGGAAGCAGGTGTTGGTTCGTACAAATTGCCGCCCATACTTTTAAGACCGGCGGGGTTTACAAACCTGGCAAGTTCCAATTGCCCGAATTCCTCTGACGTGTCTTCACCCTGCATCTGTATATAAATGCGGCCTTGTTCATCTATTGTAAATGAATCCACCTGTCCATCGGTGGGGAGCTGAATTTCCGGTTCAATATAATAGCCGCTGCTGTTTGTTATAACACCCTGATCGCTTATTTTAAACGATCCATCCCTGGTATATGCTATACTGCCGTCAGGTCTCATAACCTGGAAGAAACCATCTCCACTAATGGCAAAATCCATTCTCTGGTCGGTCTGGATTATATTGCCCTGCGTAAAAAGTTTTTGATTGCCGGATGCCTGCACGCCAAGACCCACCTGAAGCCCTGTAGGGTTTATGGAATCCTGCGAAATATTTTCGCCCGGTTCCTCAATGTTCTGATAAATGAGATCCTGGAAATCGAGGCGTGACTTTTTAAAACCAATGGTATTTACGTTGGCCAGATTATTGGAAATATTGTCCACATACATCTGTTGGGCTTTCATTCCGGTGGCCGACGAATAAATTGAACGTATCATGATTTTCTCCTTTTTTCTTAAACGAAATTTTTTAGGCAACCGCGTTCCAGAAATTCTGGTACATCGCATAAGTCACAACTGTTACCAGACTGGAAATGGACAGAACAAACAGATTGAATACCGTTTCTTTCATGGCATTATCCTTTCTTTTATCTGATACGTCCGACTTCATTAACAGCTTTGTTCAAGGTTTCATCTTCAGACTGCATGGATTTTTCATCAGCTTCATAATTGCGCATTCCGGATATCATCTTTACCATGCTTTCAATGGGATTTACATTGCTGCCTTCAAGATGACCTTGATGGATTTTAGTAAAACCAGGTTCTATCTCCTCGGTTTTCTCGCCTTTTTCATATAGGTTGTAACCTTTTTTAAGCAGAAAATTCGGCTCCTTGAACTGTGCCATTTTAAGCCTGTCCATAACCCGGCCCTCGAGCATTACTTCTCCATTTTCATTTATATTCACATTCTTTCCATTAATATCAATAGGCCTTCCTGTTTCACCAAGGACTTTTTCACCATGTAATGTTGAAAGCTGGCCGTTTCCATCAATTGTAAAAGCCCCGGACCGCGTATATTTAAGGCTTTTATCTGGGCCGATAACGGTGAAAAAAGATTCACCTTCAATTGCCACATCAAGAGGATTACCGGTTGCAACCATTGGACCTGGTGAAAAATCAACAGTCACTTCATCTATTGTATGTTCATCATTAAGAAAAGGCTGATTCAGATCATTATTAACATGACTTAAATATGTACGAGCGAAAAGTTCACTTTTTTTAAAACCCGTTGTATTTACATTAGCAAGGTTGTTGGAAATAACCTCTTGCTTGCGCATTGTTGCTTTCATGCCCTCGCAAGCCGTATAAAGCCCTTTGACCATATTCTAATCTCCCTGTTTATCGACACACTATAAGCCGCAAGTTGGAAAAGCAAAGCACGTGCCGGACTTTAGCACCATATTTTAACGCAAAACTTCAAGGAATTGTTGTATGAATCTGCTTAAGATAGGATGATGTTAGAGCCAAAGTTAATGTGAAAGTTGACCGGCTATCTATTGCCGTTAGGCAAAATATACCTTAAGATGAATTTCCCTAACCTACAATTACTTGTCAAAAGTAACACCTGCACATCTGCTGGTCCCCAAATCAGAATGCTCGCTTCCTGCGATATCCGCTGCAAAACCAAATATCCTGACTCCAAAGCCAAGAGAAAGCATAAGGGGTTCACTTCGCACACCGGCACGGATAAAAAGAATATTGAACAATTCAAGCTCCTGCGCAAACCGGATAATTACAGGAAAGTTCTTTTCATATTCAGCCTCAATGGCAGTTTTTGTTCCTTGGGCCCATATATAAGATAGACCTGTTTTAAACATAAATGATGAATTGTCTGAAGAGGCTTTTGTTTCAAAAAGAGGGCTAACAGCAAAAGAAAGTGAAAGTCCGCTTATCAGCCTGAAATTCAAACCTGATGAAACACTTGCTGTATATATTCTATCTGAAACAGAATATGCACGAAATCCCAGTTTTGCTACCGCGCCAATCTTAAGCCTGTGAAAACCATAAGCAGAACCAATTGCCACAAGCCCCTCGTTATAAATGCTATCAACGGTCAAGTATGATAAACCTGTTCCCACCATAAAAGCCTTAATTGGAAATACTATTGATAACTGCCCCTGATTGAGTCCGTCAATATTGAAATAATTCATTAATGAAGCTGAAATGGACATATTGTTTTCCTCTGCCATCCATGATGGATTTGAATATAACGAAACCGATTTCATTGGCAGAGACGCGTTAAGGCCGCACCAGGCAAGGTTTGTGGGGCTACTCTCCTCCCCGCTTATATTGCAAAAAACCGTGGCAACTGATAGTAAAATTACGAGTACTATATTAATCATTACATTCACCGCCAATGATGACAGGGACTTTTTTAATTATCTTTGATATGCCATCGGAAAATTCACTGTAAATTATATATACGCCTGATTTGAGTTTCCGGTTGTTAACGTCTGTTCCATCCCATAGATTAAATTTTGCAGAAATATTTTCCGTCTTATTGTAAATGGTTTTTATGAGCCTTCCTTTGAGATCAAATACCTTAAGAGTTAATTCGCCTTTAGAAGGAACATTCAAATACATATTGATAAATTCCAATCCATCACAGCCATAAACAATCCTGCGGTTACCGATACTAAACGAGAAATCAAGTTCTGAAATTAAAGCGCTGTTGGTAAAACCCGGTGTTGCTCCAATTTGATCAGAGGATAGTTTCCAGTTCCCGAGAATTAAACTTGAAGAACCAAAGGATTTTCGTTCGTATGATATTCCCTTTTCAATATTATATTCGTTGTCCGAGTAACACAGGGAATCAATGACTATTCCAGATTCATCCCTTATTGCAATAACATCACCGTTCCGGCTTAAGCCACCCCAGGCAGAAGGAACAATCACAGGACACAAAACACTTTTCAGCAATGGATCAGAAATTATTCCAGGCTGACAAATAAGTAAATACCTTGCCGGAGGAATAAATATTGAGGAAAAAGAAATGATTCCTGAAACATCTCCTGTCCGGATGGACCATCCTAGAATATTCACAGTATCAGACCCGAAATTATAAAGCTCCACCCATTCTGCACCTCCTGCTGCAGGATCGCATAAAAATTCGCTTAATGCCAGAGATTTGCCATATTGCCGTGCTGTTAGGTATGGGTAGGCCTGACCTGGTGTTGGGCCTGCGATTTTCCAGTTAAGAGGGGAATCGGATGAATCGTACTGCACCCTTTGCCAGGTGAAGCCTTCACCCGGATCCACGCTCTTTGAGCCAAATCCATTGAAGATAGATGTCCTCACACCCTCCCCTGAATAGAGTTCAACAATTGCCGAACTATTGGATAACCCACCCGATTTAAGATAGGTCTTTCTGGTGGCAAAAATAGTAGTGCCAGATGGGAAATCGTACCAGGTGCTTTCCGGAGCTGAAACATACTTGCGACCCAGTATGATACCATACGCTCCGGGCTTTAGTATTGAATCATACAATAAAGCGCTGTCCTTTCCAATGTCGCAAAGCGAGTCGCCGCTAAAAACCTGAAGATTATTGCTATCAGGTTCAGCAGTGGAACCAGCGGATGATGTTTTGATATAGTATCCTAAAAGATTGACCGGAAGCGATCCGGAATTATAGACTTCGATATATTCATGCGACAAATCACCAGGAATTGAAGTGGAATTGCCAATTGGATTGTTGGATACCTCTGTAATTATGATATTACTATAGGCATACGTCGTAAAAAACAGTATAAAAAGTCCAATTAAAGTACGCATCCAGTGTTCCCCTATAACGTATAATATAATATATTGTTATTATTTTGCAATGGGGTTTGTTAATTATCTTAGTGCTCCCCAGTTTAAACAAATAGACAAGTATATTATTCGGGGTTTTAACGTCCGGCGGCACGAGAGCCGCCAATGCCGTTGACTTAATATTGGCAAATAACAAGTAGACAATATAAAGGTAAAGAATTTTGCTCTCTTGCGGGTGACCCATCCCCCTTTCCCCCTTCCCTACAGGTAAGGAAGGGGTAATACGTTTTGTTCCCCAGGCTATTACGTTTTTGTTCCCCTCCCTACTCGTCTATCCTTTACCCATATCTTGGGGGGCTGGACACGGGGGGCGAACCATGATATGGGACAGGAAGCGAAACCATGATTTTCCAAGTTGCTGCGATATCCTCAAGACGCTGGAGACCGAGCCAGAGGGTTTGTGTCCCTGGTTCGCCGTCTCCCTTACGGCCAAGAAAACCACCCAGACTGGCGGTCATATGAATTGCCTCTCGCAATGTCGGTGTTTTTTCCGGAGGGATGGGACTTTGAGTTTTATAAGCCACCAGTGCTTTCCATTCAGCTTCTTCAAAGAAAATGGTACAAGGTACGTCAGGTACCTCGCGTCCCAACTTTGTCAAATGAAAGATGCGCCACGCCACAACCATATCAACAGCCAGACAGGCTTCGATCCGGTCTGCACACCCCAATTGCCTTTGTTCAATCTGGCAGCCGCTTTTCAAAGTTCGGTGATACACCTCGATACCCCAACGCAAACAATACCAGGACAGCATTTCTATGGCATCTTCAAAGCAGTTGACGGGACGGGTGGTCAGCAGCATCCATTTCAAGGGTTCGATACCTTCGATGGAATTATTCTCTTCCGCCAGTATCGTCCAAATGATCAACGCTTTCAAATGTGGTTTCGATTTCGGTGGCTTGAGCGTAACCTGCGCAAACCGCACTTCCATCTGCGCCGTGCGCGCCTTTTGGTTCTTCCGCCGAGGAACGTAAATTTCCTGTGTACCCGAAAGCGGTTGTTCAGCAACATGATCCCACACATGCCCTTGATTATCCGTAAGCAATCTGTCATATTCTGCGCGGACCAAAACCTGGGGATGTTCGGGATTGCTCAAGGCCAATTCAAAAAACTCATGAATATCCGCTTCCCTGTCGCCCACACTGACAATCCTTGTATCGGGATTGCGTTTCTGTGCTTCGGCGACAGCCTTAAAGCTCTTCAACCACTTGTAACTTTCTTTCTTTTCAATCGGAAGAGTTCTACGCAATTCCCGTTTGCCAAATTCCTCAGGATCCCGTGCCCAACATTGAACATCCAGCAAACCCAACGGCGTTCCTTCCAAATTAAAGGCCACCGTATCATGCACCATCAAGCCTATCGGACCTTCTTCACTGGAGCCAATCAATCCAAGATTCTCCGTGGCAGGATGCAGACTGTAATTCAAACTAGTCGTATCCTGTACCGCCAGGACCACTTTCTCTTTAACCATACGACCCAGCGTACTCTCATAATGCGGTTGCATGATCTTATCCATCGTGGTATCCATATGTTCGAAAAATCGATATGCGGCCTTCGTTTTGACCCTGCTTTGGCACGCCTGTGGAATATTGGCTCGGGGACGCGCAAAAAAATCCCGCGTAATCGTCACCAACCTTTGTGCCAATCGCGAATCGCCAAATACGGCCGACCCCATTTCTGCCTGCGCCCAATCCTCTTCTCCCTTGGCTCGAATCACAACAGGCTTGGGCAAACCCTCACAAAGGATATCCTTTGTATCAGACCGCAAGGGATAAAGATACATATCTTTTACAGGCACGGAATACAAATTCAACTTGTCCTGTCGTCCTCTACCGCGTGTTTCCCCAACGTGTATCCAATTGGAAGCCTTATAACATGTCCCGATAAATCTACCCCGTTCAACAAAGGTTTCCAACAAAACCGGCTCCACACAATAGCGTTCCTGCCAGTCAACACTCAGCCGTTTTATCATCAGCGACATCACGTGAGACGCCAGATTGGGAACCTCAACATGCGGAATAATCAAAAACCGGCTGTTTCCAACTACCTTTGGCAAATTCTTCTTGCGGGCGCTCTCATCCCATCCAATCCACAGGTCACGCGACCCGACACGCCAAGCCCCGGAACTAAAAGAAAATCCACCCAACCAACCAAAATGTTCACTCCGAATCAAATACCGAAGCTGAGCTCCACACAAGGGTCCAGACTTCAGATAATGATATTTGTCAAAAAGCGCATTCCATATCCGCGAAACCTTACTGTCTGCACTACCAATCCGAACTATTTCTATCGTCCCAAGTTCGTCCAAACCACACTGGATCGGATTCGATTCGCCTTCTATCTCCCCTTCATATTTAACATGCTTGGATTTGGGTGGTGGCGAGGCTTGCAAAACCGGCAAACGAATAACCCCTCGGCGATCCAGCTTCAACAAAGCGACTCGGCAAGCCATATCTTTCAACCTTCCAGCGCTATTCCGCCAATCGAACCAGGTGCAGATTCTTTTGGACAACTGAACCCGCGAAAGGGTTGGCTCCGTATCTATCGTCGTTTGGACGCGATGGATAGTCTCGTCCGTAAACACTCGACCACATATAACCATGCCCTAAATCTAATTTCACGCAACCCCCCGTGTCCAGAAAAAATATGGGACATGATCAGTACTTTTGTAGGGAGGGGAAAGAAGGGGTGGGTCACCCGCAAACGACCCGAGTTCTTCACCTATTATATAGCACATAGCATCAGTCAATCTTGATTCAACGGCATTAACGGAGGCCGCCGGCTAATCAATTATTCAAAAGAGTTTCTATTGAAAGTTGAATTGTTTTTAACCTGGCTTTTCTAAAGGCTACTTTAGAAAAGTCGTGACTTTTCCAAAGTAGCCTTTAGAAAAGGATTGCATAACACTATGATTTATAATATATTAGTATTATGGACCGTCAGTATTATAATTTATTATGGAAAGATATTTCATCAGAAAAATCAATGGTTTTTCTTTCCGGGCCAAGGCAGTGCGGTAAAACTACTTTTGCGAAATCCTTGTTAGCCGGATATGCGAATTCAGTTTATGCTAATTGGGATATAGCCCGCGACAAGAAGATTATTTTGTCCAACCCATCCTTCTTTGAAAACCTTGAAAGGCGGGATACATCCACCCCATTGGTTGTACTTGATGAAATTCATAAATATCGTAAATGGAAAAATTATTTAAAAGGGGTTTATGACGGGAATGCGGATAATTATCATTTTCTGATTTTGGGGTCCGGTCGATTGAATGTTTATCGAAAAGGCGGCGACTCCCTTGCAGGCAGATATTTCGAGATGTCCCTTTTTCCTCTGACATTGGCTGAACTGTCCAGCTTTCACCTGGATTTTAACTCTTTCCAAAAGGATCCGCTCATAGTGCTGGAAAATGAAACCGCAGCCATGCAGAATTCTCTGGAACAATTGGAAATGCTCAGCGGTTTCCCTGAGCCGTTTTTGTCCGGACGGAAATCCTTTTTTCTGCGGTGGGAAACTGCTTATGGAAGGCAGTTAATCAGGGAGGATTTAAGGGATGCCACTCAAATCCGGCAGATCGATCAGGTTGAGTTGCTCTATAGCATATTGCCTTCCAAAGTAGGCAGCCCTTTATCGAACGACAATCTGGCGCAGGACTTACAAACCTCCGGCCCGACCATTCGTACATGGATAGAAACTTTTGAGGCACTATTCATCATCTTTCGCTTGACGCCATGGACCTCCAAAATTTCCCGCTCAGTTACAAGGGAAAGAAAGGCCTATTTTTATAATCCGGCGCTGATAGATTCTCCGGGTCCAAGGCTAGAGAATATTGTTGCGCTTGAGCTGTACAGGGCCATTTCCTCCTGGAACGACAGGGGGTTGGGCAGATTTTCCCTGCACTATCTCAGGAACAGGGACAAGGAAGAGGTGGATTTTCTTGTGGCTGATAATAGGAAGCCGTTGTTCATGGTTGAGGTAAAAGCAAGTGACACCTCAATACCGGCATCATTGAAAAAATTTCAGAACATGCTGCAAATACCCGGAATTCTATTAACCGGCAAACCAGGTGTCAGGCAAATTCACAAAAACGGCTTACAAAATATTTTAGTAATCAGCGCAAGCCATTGGCTTGCAGGTTTACCATAGGCGTGGAATCGGTTACTAATACCAAGTGGAATGCCTTTGCATTTAATCAGAGAACATATTAATCTACTTTGATTTCTTCCTTACTGAAATCTTCGCAGCCCGGGAGCTCGACGTATTGACATTTTTCCATTGCCTTCTGATCTCTTTTTCCTAAGTCAAAGATCACCCAAGATTTTATCATAAAAACGCCAATACCTTTTATGATTCTCCTCCGGAAAAACCACTTAAAAATTGTTCAATAGACATTTTTCTATATTTGGGCGAATAATGAAAATTAGATGCATGCATTGTCAAGCCATACTGAAGATTATAAATGGTGTTTGCCTTTGCCCTATGTGTAAAGGTTCCGGAACTGATGGAGATCAAAAACATCCAGATCTTTGTGGAAATTGTCTTGGAACTGGAAGGGTTGAGAGTTATTATTGACTCGAACAATTCATTTAATTATTTCAGGCAGTCAAGATAATTATTGACAATTAAGGGATTTAAAAGCTATTTAATTTCTTATGCTTCGATTTATTCTGTTCCTCTTTCTTTTTATTCCTACGTTGATAACTGCAAGAGTTATTGATGGAATTGAAACGGAAGACATTGAAAGTTTGGAAAATAAAGGGACTCTCTTTACTGGTAAGGTAACAATCGGTTATGGGTATCCATATGGTGGATTCGGACCCTGTCTTGAATTAGGTGGCCGCCATCTTGGATTTACTTTAGGAGTAGGAGATTATCCAAAAACAGAGGATATTGGATGGAGCCTTGGTTTTAGGTTCTATGTCGATAGGAAACGAACCTTTTTTATTCAAGCGCTCTACGGTCTAACGGCATCATATGATATTACAGTCACTAAATATTACTCATCAACTGATGTTTGGGGTATTTCCCATCAAATTCCATCATCAGAATATTTTCGGGGAACCCTTAACGGAATTGCCGGGTATGTAGGTGTTGACATGAAGTTTGGCAATTCAAGATCGTTTGTCATTACTAGTGGTGTAGGAGCGTGTTGGCATCAATCGTTACCTGATGAAGTAAACAAGAGCCTTAACGGTGCCGACCCAGGATTTGGATTGCCTTTTATGTATTTTATAGGGGCGGGATATGCTTTTGAAACAATTTTAGATTTGGATAAGAAACAGAAATAAGATTCTATAATTACTCACAGGAGGAATGAGATCCGCTCATCCGGAAAGAAAGCTTTTTCCTTCACAGCTTCGCAAAGGCTAATTGAATTTGTGCAATCTCTTAAATAAATAGATGACGGTTTATATGTACCTCATTTTTGAAAATAGACTCTGTCGCAATTATGGTTATTCTATAATAATTTTATATAACTTTTGATACATAGGGTTTTTTATCGTTGAATCGTTTATACTGATAATATGCTCCAATAAAAAGGTTCCTTTCACGATGCAAATCCACGAAGGAACACATAGTTTTTCTTGTGAATTTGGACCACAAATCTTAAATATATAATCTTTGTCAAACATGATAGAGTTAGGATAGATGGGCCTTAAAGTATCAGGATAGACAGAAGTTGAATATGATAGGGTGAAGAGAGATTCAATTTCAGACAATGTTGTTGTTGGTGTTAGATCAACTCTTATGTCAAAGTAATTTCTGATATTTTGAAAAGTATAATTTAGTGTGTCTATAAAAATAATATTATTTGATATGTTTTTAACAATAATTTTAGAAGAGATATAAACAAAATTTGTATCAAAGTCACAGACTACAAATGCACGACCACCCAATGTGTATGTAGGAAAAACAACAGTATTCCTCGATATGTTGCTCTGTAAATTAGCAGCAAACGATAAAATGAGCGTATCGAATTGTTTTATTTCTATGATCGAGTCTATTTGTTGCTGGCTACCAATATTTTGGGCTTGAATTATAGGATTTGATTTAGAACAATACACTGAAAAACAAATCAAGCAACTTATTAAAATCCAGCTTATTATCTTCAGTGTGCTTTGACAATGAACGTATTGAATTTGCTTCATCCGCCCCTCTCATGAATATTAAAGGACAATTGTGTATTTTTGCTGCATAATTATTAATTGTATCCAAAACAGCTTTTGTGTTTATTTCTATTTTTAGCGCTCCTGATTTAAGAAATTCATTTGTTTCAGGATAGCAATATTTATTTTTAAGTCTTTCCATGTCAACATAAATAGAGGAAAGCGCATTTTCAAATTCTCTATAGGATTATGGACAATCCGAAGCATCAGGATATATATTTTCAATCTCAATGAACCTTGACAATCTTTAAACTCATGGAGCTTTGAATGCCTGAAAAGATACGTGTAAGAATAGCGCCATCCCCCACAGGCGAACCGCATGTCGGGACCGCATATACTGCGCTCTTCAACTACTGTTTTGCCAAGGCGAATAAAGGCGACTTCATTCTGCGTATAGAAGACACGGACCAGACCCGCTCAACACGGCAAAGCGAGGATTCCATATACGCAGCCCTTCGCTGGCTCGGATTTAAATGGGACGAAGGGCCTGATGTGGGTGGGCCTCACGCCCCATACAGACAAAGCGAACGTTATCCGATTTACAGAAAATACGCTGATGAACTTGTTGAAAAAGATGCGGCATACCCTTGCTTCTGTTCACAGGCAAGGCTCGATGAGATGCGAAAAAAGCTTGCTGCTGAAAAAAAATCCCTTGGTTATGATGGAACCTGCAGGTCATTAAATAAGGATGATGCAAAGACAAGGATTTCAAAAGGAGAAGCTCATGTGATCCGCCTAAAGGTACCTAGGGATCCTGATGCCAGGACATCTTTCCATGACGAGATTCGAAACAAGGAAATTGAATATCTTAACAGTGAGATTGATGATCAGGTGCTGTTAAAAGCTGACGGCTTTCCAACATATCATCTTGCGAATGTTGTTGATGATCACTTAATGGAAATAACCCATGTGATACGTGCTGAAGAGTGGATCCCGTCAACACCAAAACATGTGCTCATCTACCGCGCCTTTGGCTGGCAAGCCCCGAAATTCGCCCATTTATCTCTTTTACGCAACATGGATAAATCCAAGGTCTCAAAACGCAAGAACCCGGTTTCCCTCAATTGGTTCCGTGCCGCCGGATATACAAAAGAAGCCATAATCAATTTTCTTGCATTAATGGGTTATTTTTCAGGAGAGGACAATGAACGGTTCACACTTGACATGATAAAAGAAGGTTTCTCGCTTGATAAAATCTCCACTTCATCCCCTGTTTTTGATCTTATAAAGCTCAATGCATTGAACGAGGAATATGTCCGCAAATATTCGCCTGAAGAATACATTCACTACCTTACAGAAACGCTTGATTTCTCCTGCCATTACCTATCCCCAATCCTCCCTCTTGTTCAGGAACGCTTTAGAATAGGCCATGGATTCGCCTTCTGGACTGATATGTTTTTCAAAACATCACTTGAATATAATATCGAAGATTTTTCAATAAAGGGACTTGAAAAAAAGCTAATCGAAGACATATTAAAGAAAAGCATTGGTGCTATAGAAGAACTTAAGAGCTCAAGCAAAGAAGCATTAGAACAGTCAATCAATAAAGTGCGGGATGAAAGCGGAATAAAACCAGGCCAATTTATGATGGTTTTGCGCCTTGCAATAACCGGCGCATCAACATCTTTGCCGCTTTTTGAAAGCATGGCAATGCTTGGAAAAGATCGTTGCATTGTAAGGCTCAAGGAAACCACTGCTTTTGTAAAAGCAAGAATGCAGTAAAATCAAAAAGGAAAACAAATTAAATGGAAAACATAACGCCGGATACCCCGACTAATTTTATTAAAGAATGCATTATTGAAGATATTGCAAGCAACAGATTCAAAACCGTTCATACCCGGTTTCCACCTGAGCCAAATGGTTGGCTTCATATAGGGCATGCCAAAGCAATCTGCATTGATTTCGGACTGGCCCGGGACTTTAGCGGCAAAACCAACCTGCGATTCGATGACACTAATCCGGTAAAAGAAGAAACTGAGTTTGTTGAAGCCATCCAGGAAGATATCCACTGGCTCGGGTTTGATTGGGAAAACAGGCTTTTTTATGCGTCCGATTATTTCGAACAGATTTATGGGTTTGCAATAAAGCTGATCAAAAAAGGCAAAGCCTATGTTGATGATTTATCAGCTGAGGAAATACGGGAATACCGTGGCACACTTACCAGGCCCGGCAGGGAAAGCCCGTTTCGAAATAGAACCGTTGAAGAGAACCTCGATCTTTTCGAGCGCATGCGCAAAGGGGAATTCCCTGACGGGAAAAGGGTGCTTCGCGCAAAGATTGACGTGGCATCCGGCAACATGAACATGCGAGATCCGGTTATATATAGGATCCTTCACACTCCTCACCATAGGACAGGGAACAAATGGTGCATATATCCGATGTACGATTTTGCACACGGCCAAAGCGATTCAATTGAAGGCATCACCCATTCATTATGTTCTCTTGAATACGAGGATCACAGGCCCCTATACGAATGGTTTCTCGAAGAACTCGAGATCTACAGGCCCCGGCAGATTGAATTCGCAAGGCTTAACCTTACATATACTATTATGAGTAAAAGGAAGCTACGGCAGCTTGTCGAGACCAATACGGTTTCAGGATGGGATGACCCCAGAATGCCCACACTTTCAGGTTTGCGGCGCAGAGGCTACACCTCCGCTTCCATCCGCAATTTCTGCGATCGAATCGGTGTTGCCAAGCGTGACAGCATGGTTGATCTTGCATTTCTTGAGCATTGCATAAGGGAGGAGCTCAATAAAACAGCGCCCCGCTTATTCTGCGTTCTGCGTCCAATAAAGGTTGTAATCACAAATTACCCTTTGGATAAGGTCGAAGAACTTGATGCAATCAACAATCCGGAAGATCCCTCTTCCGGCACCCGCAAAGTGTGGTTTTCCCGCGAGCTCTATATTGAGCGGGAGGATTTTATGGAAGTGCCCGCACCAAAATATTTCCGGCTTTCCCCCGGGCGCGAAGTCAGGCTGCGTTATGCATATTACATCAAATGCGAAAAGGTGATAAAAGACACAAACACCGGAGAAATCATTGAACTCCACTGTACTTATGACCCTGCCACCAAAGGAGGCGATTCGCCTGATGGCCGTAAAGTCAAGTCAACAATCCACTGGGTTTCTGCTTTGCATGCCAAAACAGCCGAGGTAAGATTATACGATACATTGTTTGCAAAACCAAATCCAGATGATGCTCCTGAAGGATTGGATTTCATGTCCAACATCAATCCAAACTCCCTTGAAATTCTTACTGGATGCAAAATTGAACCAAGCCTTGCCGAAATTGCCCCTGGAAGCCGCGTACAATTCGAGCGAATGGGCTACTTTTATATTGATACTGCCGTATCACAGTCAGACAAACCCATATTTAACCGGATTGTAACGCTAAAAGACACCTGGGCAAAAATTGAAAAGGCGCAAGGCAAATGAAAACCCGGCACCTTTACGAAAAATTCATGATAACCAATATGGTTTCAGGATTCGAACCCGTCGAGGTAAAATCAGCTTCAGGGTCAACAATTACAGGTACCGACAATAAAAAATATCTTGACTGCTTTAGTGGTATCGCGGTTGTAAACACAGGGCATTGCAATTATGAAATAATAAAAGCCGCAAAAGAGCAGATGGATAAATTCATCCATTGCGGAACTTACGTTTATTATAATTCTCAAGCCGGTAAACTTGCGGAAAAACTTGCTGAAATAACTCCGGGAAAGCTTAGGAAATCCTTTTTCGGCAATAGCGGGGCCGAGGCAATCGAAGGCGCTCTTAGGATTGCAAGGCAGTTCACGGGCAAGCGCGAGATAATAGCCCTTATGCACGGCTTCCATGGACGCACAAATGCAACACTGTCAATATCCGGCAACCGATTAAGAAAGAAAAATGGCGGTCCTTATGCATCCGGTGTTGCATTTGCACCAGCACCTTATGCGTATCGTTGCCCTTTCGGCTCAAAGGACGATAAGGAATGCGCTGCACGTGCAGCCGATAACCTTCGGGAGGTACTCAGGTTTTCAACATCAGGTGATGTTGGGGCATTCATTGCTGAAAGCGTGCTTGGCGAAGGAGGAACAATTGTCCCGCACACGGATTATTTCAAATATGTAAAAGCCATTTTGAAGGAAGAAGGCATCCTGTTCATTGCTGATGAGGTCCAGACTGGTTTTGGCCGCACAGGCAAAATGTTCGGCATAGAGCATTCGGGAATAGAGCCAGACATAATCGCAATGGCAAAAGGAATTGCACACGGTTTCCCTCTGTCAGCATTTATTGTACGCGATGAAATAGCCCGCGCCTTTAAACCAGGAGACCATTTGTCAACATTCGGCGGCAACCCGGTAAGCTGCGCCGCGGCAATTGCAAATATTGCGGTAATTGAAAAGGAAAATCTTGTTAAAAAAGCAGAACAGCGCGGCAAGCAGATTCTTGGCCGGATGCGTAAATTTCAAGAGACCTGCAAAATACTAGGTGATGTGCGCGGCCTTGGGCTTATGATTGGCCTTGAACTTGTGAAAAATCGGAAAATAAAAGAACCGGCTCCTGACCTTGCATTAAAAGCCCGCACACTCGCCAGGGAATCGGGAATATTAATTGGCGTGGGTGGAAGCTTTGGCAATGTACTTCGTATTCAACCACCGCTTGTGATTACAGAAGAAGAAACAGAGCATGCGTGTGCTATTCTCGAGAAAACCCTGATAAAAATCGCCAAAGCCGTATAACCCTATATGTTCTGGCCATTCAGAAGACGCAAAAAAAACCAGGTACCGGACAATTCCTGGGTCAATAGATATATCACCAATTCAATTACTTTCAAAAAATATAATGAACATCGAATAGAATATATCAGAAGCCAGCTTCCGGATAAGAAACTCCAGGTTTTTAATCTCATCCCCGCACTTATCCACGAAAACACGGCACTTTCCTTGTCCTGTGCTGGCAACAATTCAATTATCTGCGGCATTTCATGTTTTTCCCTTACTCAAAGGCAAAAAAAGCTTTTAGCCATTTATTTTCCTGATGCAAAAACAAATGCATCAGCGCGTCCCTCTTTGCCTGTAATTTTCCTGTCAGTGATGGGATCAGCTGGAACAATCGCCTTCACAGGTGAGAGCGACATTGACTTCTGGGTAGGTGTGGAGACTGAAAAACACACGCCTGAAAACCTCGCGGCTTTCAAACATAAGCTTAAAAGTATTGAGGAATGGGCATTGGCACAATCAGGTCTTGAAGTCCATTTTTTCATCACAGATATTGCCAAAATCCGCAAGGATGATTACGGTGTTGCCGAAGGCGAATCCTGCGGTTCCGCCTTGGGAAAACTGCTTAAGGATGAATTTTATCGAACTGCCATATTCTTATGCGGTAAGGCCCCTTATTACTGGGTTATTCCATCAGGTGCGGATGATATAACATACAGGGAAATTGTGGAACGACTGGAAAAGGAAGACATTTTCCCGCATCAGGATTATATTGATATTGGACCAATAAGCCTGATTTACTCGGAGGAATACAATGGTGCAGCACTCTGGCAGATGCTAAAAGGACTCTCCTCCCCTTTTAAATCCGTTATAAAAACAGCCTTGCTGGAAAAGTATGCAAATGAAAGTGATGACATCCCCCCTTTATGCGAGGTCTATAAAAAAGAGATTCATAATTCAGTAAATTTGCTCTATCCTGATCCTTATCTTTTTATGATGGAATCGATCAGAGCATATTATATAAAACAAAATAATACGGAACTTCGTCAACTCATGGAAAAATGTTTTCTTATCAGAAGCACCCTTACTGCGGGCAAGGGAATTTCTTCCGGAAATGAGACAATCGCAAGGTTCAATGAAATCGGTCGTGCCTGGGGTTATACTACTGATGAGATCACAGACATTATGCTTTTCCGCGAATGGGATTTTTCCCGTAATGAGGAATTAAGCAATCATATCCGTACCTTTTTCATTGAAACATACAACCGGATTCGTGCCAGGGTTCCCGCAAATTCAAGGCACATATCAATCCATGATTTTTCAGTAATAGGAAAAAAACTTGGTGTCTTTTTCAAAAATAGCCAGGGGAAAATTCCATTCTTATTTTCTTTGCTTCAGGCAAAATACATCTCAGGTATTGTTATTGAAGAGGAGCTTCATTACAATCAAGCCTCATTATGGAATGTCAAGGTACTTATAAAAGGACTTGGCCGGGAAAATATTCGGACAGTCAAGAGCATGGAACATCCAATTGCGGCGCTCGCCTTTTTAAGTCTTAATAATCTTTTTACATCAGGACAGAATTTTATTCTAAAGGGCAAGCTTAAACTTACAAAAAACGACGCAATTCATTTTATCGAATCCATTCGAAGCTTTTTCCCTTGCAAAGAAATCGACACGCTTGGAGCAAGTGAAACATTAGCAGACCCGATAATAACACATCTATATATTTGGGCAAACTGGAACATGCCTGAATGGAATTACGGCATTGCATCAGTGCTTGCACTGACCTATAATACATACGGAGAGATGCATTATTTCGGTATAAACAGTGAAAAATACATTACATATTTAAAGACATTGCTTACCGAAAACATCGGCATAAAAAACCTGAAATCCCTGCAATATAAAATACACAGACCAAAAGAAAAGATTATCGCAAGACTTAGGCTAAGTGATCAACTTGAAAATCAAATTAAGGCAATTTTTGTCGAAATTAATCATCAATATTATTAATATCATTAACTTTGTAAAGATAAAGTTAAAGAAAAAACTAAAGTTTAATATTATCTTTCCGATATATGTCATAGGGGAAGACCGCTATTGGTTTGCAAGGATGCAATAACACTTCATAAGGATTGGTAATAACAATTTACTACCCGGGAGGATGTTATGCAAATAGAACGCGCACAAGCATTGGGCCTTGTCGGCTCAACTCAAAAAGCCACAAATTCTCTAAGCAAAATACTCGAAAAACTTGCTACCGGCAAACGCATAAACCGCGCAAGCGACGATGCCGCCGGGCTCTCTGTTTCAGAACAGATGCAGTCACAGATACGCGGCTATCAGATGGCTAATGTTAATATCACTTATGCCCAAAGCGCTCAGAATATCGCTGAAGGAACGGGTAATGAAGCATCATCCATCCTGCAAAGACAACGTGAATTGGCATTACAGGCAAGCAATGGAACACTAACCGATACAGATCGTGCAACACTTAATCAGGAATATCAGCAACTAGGGCAAGAACTTACCCGCATATCAGATTCATCGCAATTCAACAATCAAAGCGTTGCAAATGGAACCGAACTTGGCGCAGGTAATGGAAAGGTCCAGGCAGGCCCAAACCCGGGCAGTGAACTTCCGATTGAAGGTGCAAATTATACTGCGGCAAATGTAGGTACAGCACCATCTGATATTCTAACACAAGCCAATGCATCCTCGGCTGTTTCAACACTTGATACGGCCATCCAAAATGTTTCCGGCCAACGCACCACAATCGGGGCAAATATTAATGTTATGGATTATGCTTATGCCAATAACATGAGCGCAGCAATAAATACGCAGGATGCTGAAAGCAGAATCCGGGATCAGGATTATGCCCAAGGGGTTATGGAAGAAACCACAAAGTCCCTTCTTTCACAAACCAGCATGATGGCCCTGCAGAATTTCAATGAGGTGAGCAGAAACAATCTGATGTTTCTGTTAAAATAAACTGCATAACTATCATATAAACCAAACTATAGGTTTGATTAATACAAACCTACAAACCCTCTATATGAAGCCCTGTATTTGCCCGGTGGAGCATCGGCGTGTTTTTTAAACCACCGCGAAAAATAATAGGGATCGTCAAAACCCAGTTCCAACGCTATGGCAGCCGCGCTTTTTTTTGTATTTACAAGAAGCGCCTTGGCTGATGCGATTTTAAGCATCGTGAAATAAACACCTGGAGAAAAACCTGTCACGATTTTGAAAGCCTTGCGTGTGTATTCAAAACTGGCATGTTCCTTTGCGCAGAAAGCCGATGCGCCCTTTTATCAATCGGAATTTGGCTATTTTTCTCTTGATGCCTGGAAGGAACAAGGAATGCCGCAGGACATGCCAAAGGAAAAGCTCTTTGGGTTTGACCCTATTGGACACTATTACCTGTCCGGCCTGGGTTGGTGCGAAGCCGATTTTAATCCTGTTTTTGAGACTAAAATCCTTGAAGATCGGGGTGAACACGAGGTGGTGCAGGACTTCGCAGGCCGCAGTGTGCTGTATTTCAAGAACCGCCGCAGCGGCTTCATGCCAACCTATCTGGAACATCCGGTAAAGGATATGCAAACCTGGATGGAAAATTGCGAATGGCGGCTTAATCCTTCCTCTCCTGCGCGTTACGAGAATCTGGAAAAGCGCATGGCCGGAGCGGTTGAAGCAGCCGGACAGGGCATGGTTATTGTTCAGAGTGTCATCGGCGGCTATATGTTCCTTCGCAGTCTCATTGGGCCTGAGGATCTGCTTTACAAAGTGTATGACGACCCGCCCCTCATCAATAGCTGCATGAAGCAATGGCTTGCACTCGCAGATGCCGTTATAGCCCGACACCAGAAATATGTGACACTGGACGAATTGTTTTTAGCGGAAGACATCTGCTATAATAACGGCCCGCTCATTTCACCGGATATGATCCGTGAATTTCTTTTCCCTTATTACCAACAGCTTATTACCAACATTAAAAACCGGCAGATGGACAAATCCCGTCATCTATTCTTTCAGGTTGACTCGGACGGCAAGGCGGAGACGGTGATTGATCTTTATCAGGAAATCGGGATGGATTACATGTCGCCTTTTGAGGTGGCGTCGGGCTCGGATGTAGTGAGTCTTAGAAAAAAATATCCAGGCCTTTTAATGCGGGGCGGTTTTGACAAGCGCATTCTATCAAAAGGCAAGGAGGCCATAGACCGTGAAATTGACAGAATTTTTCCTTTCATGCGCCGCCATGGAGGCTACATCCCGCAGTGCGACCACGGCGTGCCCGCCGAAGTTCGCTACGAGGACTACCTCCATTTCCGCAAACGATGCCTGGAATTCGCTTAAGAACGATTGCTCCGGCAGTGGGGGCACTTGAAAATAATATAGCTGTCCTGCTCATTCATCATGCTTGAGCAAATCATCTGTTATAAATTATATAATCCATTAATCAACCTGTATATGACAAAGCGGATGAATTTTATTTGTGGAGGAGCATATGGATCAAAAACTCCTGGACTTAACCGAAAAGATATATGCCGAGGGCGTGGAAAAAGGGGAGGCCCGGGCCGCGGAGCTTGTTCACGAAGCTGATAAAAAAGCCGCGGTCATAATTGCCGGTGCGCAAAAAGAGGCAGAAGCCTTAAAGGCAAGGGCCGCGGCCGAAGCGGATGAGTTTAAGAAAAAGGCAGAATCTGAAATACGCCTTGCCTGTCTGCAGTCAATTAGTACCCTGCGACAGGAGATAACAGGCATAATCCTCGCAAAAACAGTTGACGAAAGAATAAAGACCATCCTGGATGACAAGACACTCCTCTTTGATGTCATAAAGATCATGGCTCAAAAATGGGACTTGAAATCTTCTGAAGCACCCGGTCTTGAGGTTCTGCTGCCGGAGGACAAACGAAAAGATTTGGAAAATGCCTTCAAGTCCGAAGCAGTAAAGGAATTGTTAAAAGGCATCACCATAAACTTTTCAAGCGGAATAAAAGGCGGTTTCAGGATTTCAACCCTTGATCATGGTTTCAGGATAAATTTCTCTGATCAGGATTTCATCGAATTCTTCAGTCAATACCTGCGGCCAAAAATCCGCGACTTTATTTTTAACGGGTAATTGCAATGGCAACAGCTTATTATTATCTGACAGCCGGTTTGCCTGATTTATCAATGGAAGAGGGCAGGGCATTTCCTTCATACAAGGAATTCACGGACGAACTCATTCAAAAGCTCGATCCGTGTGACGGGGTATATTTAAGGAATCTTAGATATGCGGATGATAATTGCAATTTTATCCGAATGCTTGAGCATACGCCAAGGCCATTCAAGGTAAACGGCAACTTCAATGAAGCGGAACTTGAGGCGCTTATAAAGGATGAAAACAGTCTTCCTCAATATGTCGCGCCATTTTTGGAAGCGTTCAGGAATCGTAAACCGCTTTTTGACGGTTTGTTGTGGGAGGATCAATTATCCTGGCTTTACTTTGATTTCATGATTGCTTCAGAAAACCGGTTTGTAAGGGAATGGACCCTGTTTGAGCTTGATCTTAAAAATGTAATCGCGGGAATAAACTGCCGTGGTTACAATATGAAACCTGAGGCGCATGTAATAGGAAATAACGATACGGCAGATCAGATACGCAAATCAAAAGCCCCTGACTTCGGACTTTCAGCAAAACTGCCGTGGATAAGCAAACTTATTGCGCTGCCGGCGGAAGATCTTGTCGGTAATGAGAAAAAGATCGACCTTATGCGCTGGGAGAAAATAAATGAACTTATTGCCATGAATTATTTCAGCATAGACAACATCCTTGCGTTTACAGTAAAGCTTGGAATTACCGGGCGCTGGAAGATGCTGTCCCCGCCTTTAGGCCGGGAGATGGTTGAACGGCTCAGAAGCGAATACAGGGAAAGTTATAAGGCC
>CAWHPS010000020.1:0-17246 GCA_963831235.1 uncultured Fibrobacterota bacterium | reverse complement strand
TGTCTGTTACATTCTTCCAGACAAATTTCGGCTTCACTCCAAGGCGAACACGTACTTTATAATCGTCACCGAACACCCGATTTCCATCATCGTCTGTAATATTCCATATAATGCTTTGCGTGAGGCCGGTTACAAGCGGCTCAGGAGGCGGATATTCGCCGCCCAAAACTCCTGCGGCAAGATGGTTTATGATTTTCCCGGAAGCATTTGCAATGCCAATCTCAACATCAGTGGATTCTGATACTGTAAAATTAATTAAAATCGCGCTGTCCCCCTGTTTTTCCAATGCTGGGCCTTGTACAAAAACTGCGGCACTTTGGGCAACACAAAATAGGCCTGTCAGGAAAAGTCCGAACAATACAGGGACTTTCCTGTTGATGGCTTTGTAACACATGGAATACTCCTTTTTTGATTAGTAAATAAAATAGGAACCAGTTTACACCGGAATCAAGTAAAAACGGAAAAATTATAAGTCAATATTTAGGGAAATACTTGAAAATATTCGCAATTTATTAATTCTGATTTAATAATGAGGGGCTTTCAGGATGCGCTGACTGATCTTTTCCCTCACAAAGGATCCTAAGGAAGGTTTCGCGGTTACTGTTAAGTATGTAGATAATCTCAAGTATCCTGTGAGCACGCCAGGATGCGGCATTTTTGAGCGTCCATTCCTCCTTTATTTTCGCTACTTCCGCGGCAGAAAGTCCCTGACCTCTTGATTCAATATCACGCCTGATTTCGTTAACCTGACTTATCATTTCTGATTTGAAATCTATGGTCTTTTTTTCGAGAATGAAGAGTTTAAGGCATACGAATGGATTAATATCTTTTTTCCAGACACGAATCTCGTTTTCACGGAATTTCCAGAATTCATCCCTGTTTATGGAAAGAAAATTAATCAGTTGTTCCTTTATGTTGTCGAGTTCGCCGGATGCGTGTCTTTTTCGAATAAGCTCAAGGTCTTGCATGGTGTTTGTTAGGTAGTGTTTATGTTTTTATGGAATTGCAAGTGTGTCTGACAGGGTTGTGGCAAATTGAATCGCGCTTTTGTACCGTGTTTCAGGTTCCTTTGACAGCACCTTGTCAAAAACCGCATTCACGGCCTGTGGTAGATCAGGGCAAATTTCCGTTATTGGCTGGTGCTCTTTGTGCAGTATGGAGTACGACAATGCGGACAGGTTGACGCCTGTAAAGGGTTTTCCACCGGAAAGCGCTTCGTATGCAATAACACCAAGAGAGAATATATCGGACCTTAAATCAATTGCATCACCATTGAATTGCTCCGGTGACATATAATATGGTGTGCCGAGTGTTTTACCGGTATCCGTCATGGTTGCGGATTCAATCTTTGCCACACCGAAATCCATTATTTTTATGTCGCCACTGTTTCCAATGAACATGATATTTCCAGGTTTTATGTCCCGGTGTATAATCCCCTGCGCATGGGCTACCGAGAGGCCTTGTGCAACTTGTTTAATCAGCCTGACGACCTCATCTTTTTCCAGACGCTTTTTCTCTGCAAGTTTCTCTTCAAGGCTCTTGCCTTCGATGTATTCCATTGCGATATAGGACATATTTTCCGTTTCGCCGTAATCGTAGATTGTAACAATATTGGAATGGGAGAGCGTGCCTGCAGCATGCGCTTCGCGTGAGAAACGTTCACGAAGTTCGTTTCGACCGCTTAAGGCGACAGAATATTTAAGCGTCTTGATGGCTATCGTACGATTAATCTTGGGATCCAGTGCCTTATAAACTGTGCCCATTGAACCGCTGCCGATTTCCTGGAGCACCTGATAACGTCCGATTCTTACAAGTTTGCCCTGGGATGTAAAAAGGGCAGTATTGGAGCCGGATCCGTTCGCACCTTGGGAAGATGATGCCATGTTTAATTCAGGGTGTCTGTAAGATCTGAATAAAAGGAATAAGGCTAAACCGAATAGATAGGAAATGGGAATAAGCGCTGAAAACCACATATTGAAAAGGAACAGGGCAAAACTCAAAACAAGGATAAAAAGAAACGCAGCCGCAACGGCCATAAGCGCTTTCTTGAAGCGTAAGGACAGGCACCAATTTGTAAGAAATGAAATCCCGATGATAATTAACAAAGGCAAAACAAGCATGAGAATCATGTTAGAGAACAATATGAACGGAGTATTTTGCGACAGGATGTTCTCTATTATGTTTGCCCAAAGTTCTGATGCAGGAAGGTTGTCCGAATAAGGGGTTTTATTGGGTTCGCCATTCCG
Organism: uncultured Fibrobacterota bacterium; assembly: GCA_963831235.1. GTDB lineage: Bacteria > Fibrobacterota > OXYB2-FULL-49-7 > OXYB2-FULL-49-7 > JAEUSG01 > CAWHPS01. Next base: position 15,000 of record CAWHPS010000020.1, on the reverse strand, counting down.
CTTGTCAGTAAGACCAACAATAACGATTTTATCTTGCAACAAATCAGGATTAAAATTCCTTCCCAGTATTTCAGATGCTGTATAATTAGGGAATGTGCCATTGGGCCCAAAAAAATTAATCATACTGATGCCGTAATCGTCTATTGGAGCTTTTATTCCGGACCTAAACGAAATGTCGCTTCCAATGTTAAGGGTTGTTTCGTCCATTCCACCCTGCAGATAAACAGCTGCTGCGGCAACACCAATTGACGGAAAGAAATTGTTGCCATAACGTACTGCTTGAAGGGAATAATGCTGCGTGCCCGCAAGAACATTGTTGAATCCTAGACCTTTGGAGCTTTTGGCAATTTCAGGTTCTGGAGAATGGATGACTTTGGCCGGAACAATTACGATGTCTTGTGAGGTGTTGGTAACTTTCCTGATGCTATATCGCATTATTTCTTCAGGTGGGGCCTCAAGGGCCGTGACCGATTGTTCATCCTGGAATTTTTCAAAATTAAATGGAATGATTACGTTTCCGGCTTTGCGGATGGAATTTGACAGTGCCCTGTTTTCACTCAATACGATCTCTTTGTCCCTTTCATCTGTTGTGAGCGTACTTTTCTTTCTAAAGTAGAAATTTAAAACAATAACTGATGGTTTGCATGCAGCGATTGAATCAATAAGTTCGGCGATTTTGGTCCTTTTCCAGGGCCAGTCTCCATATTCAACGATACTTGCATCATTAATGGCCGCAATTACAACCTTGCCGTCGGTCTTGACAGAACCTCTAATATTATGGAAAAGGTTTAAGATTGATGAGTCATAGTCTCTGAAAACAATGGGCAGTTTTAGATAAAGAAAAGTCAGCAAACAAAAAATAAGTGCTATCCTGAGCCATTTCATTGCTTTTCAATATAGGTTATTCAGGTTAAAGTTGGCAAGGGCCGGAAGTTCATCATATTGAAAACATTTCATGGCCCAAATCCATGAGCAATTACGTTTTTCCTTTAGGCATTATACATCAGGATAAATATATATTCCATCGTATGAAGCTTGTCGGCAACCTGATAAAAGGGCTCATTCTTGTTGCACTTATTTTCGGTGTCCTGTATTTTGGACTCAGTTATTACTTGAAACAAGAAAAACCAGCCGCTGTTTCAGAAACTGTCCCATCCAAAACGACAGAGGACTTGGTACTACTTCACGATGAGCTTTCCCGTCTCGAGCTTAAAATACAGGATTTACGCAAAGAGAACAAGCCCTTTATTGACGAGGAAGAAGCTGTTACAAATATTCATCAGGAAATAGGCAGACTGGAAAAGGAGCGTGCCAAAGAGTTGCCGCTTGGACCCGCACCTGCAAGCACTTTAAAGGACAAAATGAACATTATCCCTGCGGAAGGGTTTCTGTCCGACCCGTACCAAAAGGTGGGGCTTGCCGTGGTGGGACTTTTTATTCTGCTCTTGTTTGTGTTTTTAGTTGTAAGACTGCTCAAAAAGAACCCCCTGCCTTCGCCAAAACGTTCATCCAATGCTAGGCCAGGTAAAACGCCGAACAAGGCTAATCCACAGGATGCACCACTCATGAACAACCCCGCAAAAACAGGGGATGCGCAGCTTAAGGAAACCTTGGAACGTTTCAAAACGGCTTCCTCTGTGATGCGTAAAGGTGAAACCAGGGAGGTTTCTCTTGAAGCCGTTAAAAAAAACAATAAACCGGATCCGGTTCCAGTAGATCCAATGCCATTTGCCAAGCCTGAAAAGGTTTTGGAAAAATCGGAACAACCCGTACAATCAAACGCAAAAGATTCCGGGTTGGTAGAGCGTGTCTTTGAAGCGGATCGCCTTGGATTGTCAATCGAGGCTATTTCTGAAAAGCTCCATATTGATCAGGATCAAGTCCGCCTTATACTCAGATTCAAACATTAATTCCGAATAAATATTCAGCCATATAAAACGTGGAAGTAAATTTAAAAAATCTTGCGAATAACCTTTTTGCAGGGAAAGTCCTTGAATCCGTAACCTTGAATACCCCGGTTAAGGCTATTGTGGTGGAGGTAAAGGACAATGGTGTTGTTGTAGTAGAGATTAACGGCGAAAAGATGATGCTCAATATCAAAGACATTCCTGTTGAAACAGGAACAGAGCTGAGTCTTCTTTTTACACGCGATTCCGAAAACAATCTGAAAGTTAAAATTCAGCAATTTGGTAATGTACCCTTTGTAATCAGTGGCGAGAAGGACGTACTTTCACTTTCAAAACTAACAAGTTTATATAATGAATTGTTCAGATTGTCCATTAAAGCGGGAGAGGGGCAGCAGCCGATCTTTCATGAATTCAAGGCCGTTCTTGAACAACTTCTTTTAAAGGGGGCTGATAATTATGAAATGGACCAAACGCTAAAAGCTTTTTTTGTTTCTCGTTCAGATGCGGTAGAAGAACCAGTAGAGCCTATTTCAAAGCAATTACCCCTTATCCCGACACCGGAACCAGGTTCAGGCCCAGTGCCAGTTGAAAAAGAAGCTACTTTACCTTATGCAATTGATGCTTCAGCCCGAATATCCGATCCCATCCCAAAAATGCTAGAACAGAAGATCCCGGTCCGGACACTTGAAAAACCGGAACATCCATTGACAGCCCCACAATCAGGAACTGTGGCTTTATTTCAAAGGCTTATTGAGCTTGCGGATCAGGTTATAACATCCGACACTCCCTCCAAAGATTTAAAACAAAAAGTGATGGATATTATTATACAGATCAAAGCCGCCTTAATATCTCCGGCTGTGCTGGATCGCCAATCCATAATATTTAAAAAGCCTGACGATCCTGTAATAAAGCTTGTTTTTCCCAAGGATGTCACTGTTCAATTGAAGGTGGAGAATGTTCGGCAAAGCGGGATGGCTGTTTTGTCTTATGGGAAAGGAAATGACATTGAGGTAGCGTTGCCGTTTACCGTGAGGAAAGGAGATTTCGTACCAGCGATCTTTTCACAGGACAAGGGACTTGTTTTTGCGAAACCTGGTATTCCACCTGAAATCGATCCGCAAATTATTGATTTTGTAAAGAAGGCATTAAGGGACCTGGAAATTGAATTTTCCTCAACGGATTTCAACCGAATGCCTTCCAAACAACCTGTATCACAGCCGCCACTTATTTTGATTGCAGAAAAAGTGCAGGAAATGACGACCAAATATCGCCTGACACCTGAAGAACAACTGTCTTTTATTAAAAGCCTTCTCCTTCTCCATTCAAAAGGAATTAAAGAAGATCTCATTAAACCTGATCTGGCTTTATACAATAATATACGGACTATTGGAACAGGTATTGAAGAGATGGTAAGGCAGGCATCTCTTGCGGAGAAGAGCGTGAATAAAAAGGAATGGGCCGCTGAACTATTGCGAATTCTTCAGCCCTTATTGGAAAAACCCCTTTTGGAGAATGAACCTGCAAGGCGAGTTGATGTATTACGTAAAACTTTTGAAAACAGCGGCCAGTTTTTCGAGAACAAGCTTTTTCGCATGTTGGAGGAGAGCGGTATTCCAGCCTCCAAAGCCCAGGATGTTGACAAGACCTTATTAAAGGCGGAAATTAAATGGGACCTCAAGGCCCTGATTCAGCAGCTCACTGTATTTATTGAAAACAGCGAGGCGCCTGCGCCCATAAAGGAAAGATTGCAACAGGAGACAGCGAGGCTGAATCATATAATAGAAGCAGTACAGGTGAAAAGCCTTGCTGAAAACGATTATCATCATATGTTTATCCCTCTTGTAAATGCAGGAGAACAGAAATCCGCAATGATTTCAATGAGACGCAAGGGGAAAAAGAAAAAGATTGACGGGAAGAACACATCGCTTACAATTAAGGTTTCTCCCAGTGTTTTGGGAGATGTTGAAGCAAGGGTGGAGATAAAAAACAACTCCCTCTGGATTCATTTCCTGCTAGAGAAAGATCCTTTTAGAACGCTTTTAGAAGAAAACCAGGCTGAGTTGTGGGACAGCTTACGGAAGACGGGTTATGCCAAAGGCGGATTAAAAACAACATTGTTTAAGGGGGGGGTAAACTCCTCAACCGTAAATAATACCGGAAATAAAATGAAAACTATAAGCCAGGTGTTTGATGTAAAGGCATGAAGCAAGAGAAAAAATCGCAAGGTTGACCACAAAGAATGCAATAGGATATATTCATGAAAAAGACGGTACGCGAAAATAAGCGGCTGACAGCACTTTCTCTTAAATACGATGCTGGGAAAGACAGGGCGCCTCATTTGGGCGCCAAGGGCCGTGGTCGTATAGCAGAAGAAATAATCAGGATTGCCAAAGAAAATAATGTTCCAATAAAAGAGGATCCCGACCTTGTCGAACTCCTGTATCCCTTGGAATTTGATCAGGAGATTCCACCGGAGCTATATGGGGTTGTGGCCGAGCTTCTGGCTTTTGTGTACCGATTAAACAGGAAAGCCGCATTATGATGAAAAAGACAGTTGCAATAGTTCACCTTGTCGTGATAATGATTTCCTCACAAACCATGAGGCAATCCCCAGGGCCAATAAAAATACTGAAACCTGTTGCAACGGATTCCATTGCTGTTACCCAACCTGTTCAAAAAGCAAATCCTTTAACAAAGGATTCATTAAAAAAACCATTAGTTCAAGCGATTCCCGGCAGACCTTTGCAAAAAGACACGGTACTTTCCAAAACGCAAATCAAGGACACCGTAAAAGTCAAAACAGTCCAGAAAGATTCAAGCTTATCTGATTCTCTCCAGAAGAAACAAAGCGAAGCCCTGAACCTGAAAAGGACCACTGTTGCTTTTCTCGGCATCGAAAGCATATCCGAGAACCGTTTTCATGAAACACTTGAAGAGCGGATTTACATGAGGCTTTCATATAATAAATATATTTCACTTGAACCCAAAGATTTTTATTTTCGCCTTAAGAGCAGGGGAATTGTAAAAAGAAAACTATTGACAATGAACGAGGCTGTGGAACTTCTTAAAATGTCAGGGGACAGAATTTTCGTAAGCGGAGAAATAAGGAATTTCAGAATAGAGCTCAAACGATATCTGGGTTTTCTTCCTTTCGGCAAGGTTACCGGAGAAATTGTGTGTTATCTGCAGGTGCTTGATGCGCTTTCAAAATCTCCGCGTTTTGCCGGAGATGTCAAATTTACAGGTTCCAAGAATGCCGGCTGGATCGGGTTCGGCTTGTCAACGGAAAACATGCCTTTGTCGCCAATTGACGAGAAGAATTTCGTTTTTGAACTTGTGAGTGGCACTGGTGAAGCCTTTGCAGAGACTGCTGAAGCGGCCTATGCGGGGATCATAGAGCAAAAACGCAATCCCCCACCACAAAAGGAAAACCCGATAAAAAGAGGAGAATTGCCGGTCTTGGAAGGGGCCCCTGCATCAAAATGACACTGTATTCAGTTTCCTTTTTTGCTTCATTGAAAACGGTATTTGAATATATTTATATTATCTGTTCTAACCACTGGAGGGAAAAGCGTTTATGGATGGTCTAAGAAATGTTTTTGATAATAAGGATGAATTCGAAAAGATGCGCGGATTTATTCTTGAGGGCATACAGAAATTTTCCGATTATCGTTCTGGAAACCTCACTTATGGTGAAATAATGTTTGTGCTGGAATGTGTGCTCGACTCCCTCCGCAACACCTCCGAGAAACAGGCTAAAAAAGTCAAGAACTTCGGCCGGGACATTTCTTTTACAACTCTTTACGAAATGACTGGAAGGTGCGTTGAAAGGCTTGTAAAGAAAGGCTTAATTAATTCCGCTGACGAGAAATTTATAATACATGGAGAGGAATAACCTACCGGCTATGGATCAGACGGAACAAGTTGTGACAGTCGATTTCCCAGGGGATATTGATTACATACCCGATATCCGAAGGTTTTTTTCGAACCTTATTTCTATCCGTTCATTTTCCAGAAGATTCGCTTTCCGTATAGAAGTAATAATAGACGAATTGTGCAATAATGCCATAAAGTTCGGCAAATTGCACGTTGGAGAGTTTGTAAATGTCAGACTGTGTAATAAGGGAAAACGAGGTCATGGTTGAGGTGTGCAACCCCGGTTCCGACCCCAAAGACCTGTCGAATTTAAAGCGCGCGCTTGCAATAACCGGAATCGAGGATGAGGTACCCAAAGATGTTTTCGTGGGGCGCGGTATCCAGATTATCAAGATTTTAAGCAGCAGTATCCAGGTTCTTGAAAAGAACGTAACAGTTGTGCGTGTAATAAAAAAGAAAATAGAAAACGAAGAATCATAAATAAATCCGGATAAGACCTTGAGGACTTTTAAAATCTCCATTGATCGCTGCACTTTGCATGACGCGCTTCTTATTTTCCGATTCAAAGGAAGCCTTGATGCTGATAAGGTAGGCACCATTGCCGATTATTTTAACGCGGCAATGGAAAAAGGCGACAATTTCATCATTGTGGAAATGGGAGAGGTGCCGTTTATAAGCAGCCCCGCTTTGGGCGAACTTATGGGCTGCAAAAAACGCCTTAACGAAAAAGGCGGCAACCTTTACCTGGTCGGGCTTGATACGGAAAATCGATCAAAACTCCGGCTGATGGGCGCTGAAAGGATCTTCGAATTTCTCCCCACTATCGGTGCCGCGATTCGCAAATATCACTGGGAACATGAAGACACCGGCGACTCTTTCCGTGTGGTGCTGCCCCCTGTTTTAAGTTATGTGCCTGAATTGCGTACGCTTTTAGCCGGAATAATCAGAATGAAAGGATACAGCAAACGGGACAGCTTCAGGATGGAGGCCATTGTTGACGAATTGTGCAATAATGCGATAGAACATGGATATATAGGCAGCAACAGTCATGTGGAGGTCATCTGCAAGGTCTTCAAATATAAGATTGAGTTTACGGTTATAAACCTGAGCCGGCATGAAAGCCGGGATGTTGATGTGATAAAGGAAATCAGCAGCCGCATACAGGGACAGCTCCCATTCAACTTAAACGAAATGCGCGGACGGGGCATTGAATTGGTAAAGATGCTTTGCGATGAATTTAACGTAACATCAGAAGCGGATAAAACAATCATCCGGATTATCAAAAAGAAAGAGGTTTAATATGGGAAACCAGATCACTATCACATTCAAAGACATTCCAGGAAAACAGAATGCCAAGATCGTGGAATTTGTCGGAGATCTTGATGCTACAAACGTGGAAAATGTCCTGGAAAAAATCGTCGCTCTCATGAACGACGGGTTCATCTATATTGTTACGGATTTTGAAAAACTCCGTTATGTAAACAGTACAGGGCTTGGAATACTCCTGCATTTCAGCAAAATGGCCAAGGAGAAGGGCGGATGTTTCAAGATCGCAAATGTAAATGAGCATGTATATGAGATTATCGAAATAATAGGGGCCACAACGCTCCTTGAAATATACGATAGCATTGAAGAAGCCATAGGTGCCTTATAACTTATAATAATAAATAAAGGAGTCAAACGATGAAGACGAAATTGTCCGTATCAATCCTGGTGTTTGCCTTGTTTCTGTTATTGCCCGGGTGCAGCTCCAAAAAGGGGCCGCTTGTAGCAAAAGTCAAGGGATTTAAAATTTATCAATCAGAATTGGATTCCATAAACCCTGAAATAAGGGACAAAGAACGCCGGACGGAACGGCTGCAACAGTATATCAAAGGAATGATCGATGATCAGGTCCTTTATCTGAAAGCCAGAAAACTCAAGTATGATCGTCAGCCGGAAAACAAGGCGGTGCTTTCAAATATCGAAATGATTGAAGCAGCTAATTACTATAATACTGAGATTATCCAGAAAAACTGGGGCTTCCCGAGTAAAGAAATTGTTGCGGCATACAATGCAGATAAGGAGCTTTACAAGAAAGAAAAACCAGCAGCTTTGGCAACCCCCCCCACTCCGGATCAAAAAAAGGCCCTGGATGATTATAAGGCAGATCCTTATAAACCGCTCGATCAGGTCCGAACAAAGGTGTTGCGGAAAATGCTTCTTGCAAAGGCTGAAAATAAGAAAATTTTGGATGATCTTATTAGCACAATGAAAAAGGACTCCCTTGACAGCGCCAAAATAAAACGCACTGAAGATGAGATTGTCAATACACATACAGGCGGTTTGGAAGAAAAAATATTTGAGCAATTAAAGAAAGACCACAAGGTTGAACTCATTCCTTATGTGCCCAAGATTACCGACGAGGAAATCAAGGATGAATGGGAAAAAACAAAAACAACGTATAAACGCAAGCCTGATTACCAGGTTCAGCATATTGAAGTCGCAAATGAAAAGGCCGCTCGTGATATTATAGAAAAAGTCAACACCAAGAACAAGGATTTCGCAGGTCTGCAAAAGAAATATTCCGTTAATAAAGCCACCATCGGCAAGACTATTACGGTTGTCAGCGCGGGTGAAATAAAAGATCTGGTAGGACTTACAAATACACAGGAGATTTACAACCAGATTTTGTATGTTCCGGTAGGAAAGGTCAGTAACCCTGTATCCTTAAAAACGACTGATGGGAAAGGGATGTTTAATGTTTTCAAGATCGTTTCCGTAGAACCTGAAGCCATACAGACTTTTGAAGAATCAAAACAGGCTGTCCGTACGGCATTGTGGGCGAAAAAGCAGCTTGTGGTTCCACCTAATACAATTTTAGCCAAGATTGACGGTAAACCTCTTACCATTGAGGACATCAATACACTATTGTATAAAATGTCTCCCATGGTGATTGAACGTTTTAAAACCGAGGAAGGCAGAAAGACCCTTCTCGAGAAATATTATCTGAGGTTCCGCCTATATTCGGAATTGGTAAAAGCGCAGGGATTATTTGATGATCCGGTGCTCAAGGCGCGCATATTAAAGAACCAGAAGGGTTTTCTTGTGTCCGACTTCAAACAGAATTATTTTGAGGCTTATTCTGGTTTGTCTGAATCTGAAGTCTTGAAGTATTACAAGAACAACCCGGATACTTTCATGGGGCCGGATAAAAAACCCAAGCTATTTGCTCAGGTCAAGGATGATGTTATAAAGCGCGTGCTTGTTTCACCGAAAACAATTGAGGCATATTACAATTTCAATATGGAGGATTATGCTGATAACGACGGTGAACCAAAACCGCTTAAGGATGTTTACGGATTATTAAACAACACTCTTTTATCAAAAGAAAGAGAGACACATCTGGAAGGGGCGCTTCAACAATTCCGCAGGGAATTCGGTTTCAAGGTTTACAGAAAAGAACTTGATTTCAACAAAGTGAAAACGCCTGATGCGGTTTTCGAGGAGAGCAAGAAATTACATGAAGAGCGTAAATATGCTGATGCAATAAAAGGCTATCTTGATCTTCGTTACAGAACCCCTAACTTCAAGGCACATCCTGATATTTGCATGGCGCTGGCCCAGATTTATATTGAGCAGAACCAGTATTACAAAGCGATTCAGGAATACAAACGCTTTCTGCGCCTGTATCCAGACAGTAAGGACCGTTATAAGGCGCAGTTCATGATAGGGTTTGTTTATTCTGAAAATCTTAAGGACAAGGGAAAGGCAGTTACTTCATATCAAAGCGTTCTCGACAACTATCCTGGTTGCGACCTTATCGAATCAGCAAAATTCATGATTGAGCATCTGAAGAGCGGTAAGGATGATTTTGCATTTATGCAGGACTCAACCGGGGTCATTGATTCCGCTACAGCTGCTGCTGAAGCCAAGATCGAAGCGACTGAAAAAGAGGAAGCCATGAAAGCCATAAAAAAGAAGTAGGTCGCTGTTTTTCATCCAATTAGTGGTTTTATCAGGGGGGCAAAAGCCCCCCTTTTTACTTATGATGGAAAAACATACGAATAAAGATCCACTGCTTGCTAATTCATCCATAAATGAGCTTGTGGGTATAGGCAACAAGCGAATGGCGGCATTTGGTGCTTATGGATTACGAACAGTGGAGGATTTGCTTCGATTTTTTCCGCGAGCGTATATAAACCGCAGCCAGGTTTCCCCAATCGGCTCCCTCATTAACGAAGGTTTTGCCTCGGTTGTGGGCATAGTGGAAGATGTCAAGGTTGTCCCGCGAAAACGATTTAACTTTTCCATTCGAGATGAATCAGGGCGTCTTGGTGTCGTTTTTTTTGGCAGCCATAATTATCTGCAAAATAATTTTGAGGAAGGTGTTCGGATAAATGCCTGGGGCAAGGTTTCATTTTTTAATGGTATGCCCCAAATGGCGCATCCGGATTATAAAATCCTGGAACAGGGAGCGGAACCTGAAAAAGGGATATTTCCTATATATATAAGGCCCGAAGGATTAAAAGAAGCTTCTATTGATAGCAAAATTATTCAATCCGCAGTAAAGGACGCACTGAAACGCACAAGGGAACATTTACCGGATGCACTGCCTTTGACCATTGTAAAAAAACGCGATTTCCCTATGGTAAAAGATGTTTACCGTGAACTGCATTTTCCTTCAAATGATGATCCTGCCGTACTCGATGGATTAAAAGTGAGACTTAAATATGAAGAGGCTTTTTCCCTGTGTCTTAAAATGGCAGGGCTTGCAAAATACGGTGAAGATGAAGGACTGGCTTTCAAGCCTTCTCTTTCGATATTGTCAAGGGTTTATCATCAGGCGGGCTTTGCCCCGACAAATGCTCAGATGCGCGTAATTAAAGAAATTGAAGAAGACCTTTTTGCAGGTCATAGGCTTTACCGTCTTCTGCAGGGCGATGTTGGATCCGGTAAAACATTTGTATGTGCTGTTGCTATTGCACATGTATTGGAAAATGGCTATCAGGCAGCCATGATGGCGCCGACTGAAATACTTGCCCGTCAGCATTTCAGGGAGTTGTCTCGTTTATTCGAAGGAAGCGGTAAACACGTGGCACTTTTTACAGGAGGAATAGCTGGTGCTGAAAAGCGTAAAATGGAAAAGTCCCTTGCTGAAGGTGAGATTGATTTGGCGATAGGTACCCATGCTCTTCTTGGAGAAGGAATTCTTTTCAAGCGTTTGGGCATTATAATCGTTGATGAACAGCACAGGTTTGGAGTCAGGCAGAGGCTTGCATTGAAACAAAAAGGGGAAGCGCCTGCCATCCTTGTTGTGAGCGCAACACCAATACCGCGAACAATGGCCATGATGCTGTATGGAGACCTGAAGGTTTCAGAGATTGATGAACTTCCTCCTGGAAGAATATTGGTCAAAACATTCAGGGTTGGGGAGGGCAAGCGCATGGACATGTACCGGTTCATTGAAGATAAAATTAAAGCAGGGGGCAGGGCCTTTTTTATTTTGCCCCTTGTAAATGAATCTGAAAAGCTTGAAGAAATAAAATCGGTAATTTCAATGGGCGCACATCTTCAGGATGAAATCTTTAAAAATTATACTATTGAAATCCTTCATGGAAAGATGAAACAAGAGGAAAAAGAAGGTGTTCTAAGAAAGTTTAGGGATGGAACATGTCATGTTCTGGCTGCAACAACGGTTGTTGAAGTAGGCATAGACATTCCTGAAGCTGATATTCTTGTTATAGAACATGCTGAACGTTTCGGCCTGGCGCAGCTCCACCAATTGCGCGGACGCATTGGACGGGGTACGCGCGAATCATTCTGTTTTTTGCTTACCAGCAGGAATTGTTCTGAAGAAGCCCTTATACGGCTGAAACGTTTTACGGAAACACATGACGGGTTCGCGATTGCCGAGCTTGATTTTGAGCTGCGTGGAACAGGAGAGCTTGCGGGCCTTCGGCAATCAGGTGTTGACGGTTTCAGGTTCCTCAATCTTGTTCGTGACAGAAAAATAATCGAGATGGCAAAAGAGGATGCAATAGCCATTGTCAAAGGCAGCCTGAAATTGGATCCTGGCGAAGAGGTTATGGTTCGGGAATTGAGCAGGAGATATGATGGAATTGAAGGAGAATTATTAAAAACAGCGTGAGATATTTTCTTACTCACATTTTTCAGGTGTTGGTTGTAAAATAACTATATTATAACATCTGAAAAGTAAAATAAGGCAAAAACAAAGGAAGAAACATGTTTTATGATTTCCAATGCAAATCGTGCAAGCATCTTTTTGAAAAGGAAAAAAGCATACGCGACAGCAGCAATGAAAAATGTCCTTCATGTGGAAAAGAGGCTTTACGGGTTATAACAGGCGGAGCTGGTTTTCTTGGCAAGGGTTTAAGCAAAACCCCGTCCGATTGTACAGGTAATCCAACAGCGTGTCCATCTGCGCATAAGTGCGGAATGGGATGCATGCATTAAAACAGGGAGATAAAATGGCAGAAAAGATTGTGCTTATTCCGATCCCCCAAAAGATCGTATCCGGGAAAGGAACATTTATTCCATCCGGAAGGCTTTTAAATGCGATCATAAGCCGGAATTCAATCCAAAGCAAGATACCAGGTGTGGTTTATCAGGATAGTGCGAGCCTTTTTAAAGACAAAACAGAAGGCTACATGCTTGATATTAACCCAAAGGGAATTGTCATCACATCTCTTACTGATTCGGGCTGGTTTTATGCCAATATAACACTAAGGCAGATTGCAAGACAGTTTGGTAAATCAGGATTTCCATATGTTAAGATTGAAGATTGGCCGGATTTACCGGCGCGTGGATTTATGCTTGACATAAGCCGCGATAAAGTACCTACCATGGAAACCCTGTTTGGCATTGTTGATAGGCTTGCGGAATTCAAGATGAACCAGTTTCAGCTTTATACTGAACATACCTTTGCATATAAAAAACACAAGAGTGTATGGGCAAAAGCATCTCCCATGACAGCTACTGAAATTCGAAGGCTCGACGCATACTGTAGAGACAGACATATTGAACTTGTTCCGAACCAGAATTCATTCGGACACATGGAACGCTGGCTCAAGCATCCTGCATATAAGGACCTGGCAGAGGCGCCTGACGGGTTTATTGATTTTTGGGGCAACCGGAGGGATTATGCTTTCAGTCTTAACCCCACTGATACAAGGGTCCTAAAGTTTCTTGAGGGGCTTTACAATGAGCTTTTGCCTAATTTCAGAAGCTCATTGTTCAATGTGGGTTGTGATGAGACATTTGACCTTGGCCAGGGGAAAAGCAAGGCCCTTTGTGAAAAGATTGGGTTGAGCCGTGTTTATCTTGATTTTATCTTGAAGATTTATCGGATGATTAAAAAACGCGGCCATGTAATGCAATTCTGGGGAGACATCATCATGCGTCATCCGGAACTTATACCGGAAATACCAAAGGATATAATAGCTTTGAACTGGGGATATGAGGCGCAGCATCCGTTTGACAAGGAATGCAAGGCATTTTCCGATGCCGGTGTTTTGTTTTATGTGTGCCCTGGGACATCCTCCTGGAACTCAATTGCAGGCAGGTGGGAAAACGCCAGGGAAAACCTTCTAAATGCCGCGCAAAATGGAATCAAGCATGGGGCAATCGGCTTTCTAGTAACAGATTGGGGTGATAACGGCCATTTTCAGCAGCTTCCGGTTTCATATCCTGGAATTGCTTATGGGGCAGCGCTTTCATGGTCATTTGACGCAAACCGAAAGCTCGATATTGTAAATTCACTTTCCACTCATTTATTTATGGATGCTTCTGGCAAAATGGCCCGTTCCCTTGTAATGCTTGGTAATGCCTATCTTGAAACAGGGGTTAAAATAAGCAATGCCTCAATTCTGTCAAAGGTGCTGCTTGAACCTTACGAACCTGGAGGAGCAGCACAAATTGAAAAGCTTAAGTTAGAAAAGCTGAAAGCAACTGAAGCCAAAATAAAAAAAGCAATTGCAATTCTTGAAGAATCCACATCCAAATCAAAAGAATGCGAGTGTTATACAAAGGAGATTTTGTTTACTGCGGATCTTCTGTTATTTGCCTGCAGGATTGCAATGATCCGCATAACTGCAAAAGAAAAAAAGATTTTAAATATTCCTGACAAAGCAGTTAATCCATTGATAAAAGATTTGAAAGATTTAGTTGAAAGGTATAAAAAGTTATGGCTTGTCCGTAATCGCAAGGGCGGACTTCATGACAGCATAAACAGGTTAGATAAGCTTAAAAAGCTTTATTCAAAATGATAATACAAATATTTCAGGCAAATTACCTGATCTCTTCAAGCTTATAAGAACTGTTTCCCCCATAGGTTTTTTCAAGGCATTTTACCATTTTATACGGGTTCTTGCCGTGGATCCTTTCAAATAGGTGCCCATTATTGTCAAGAAGCTCACGGCCTTTGGGGAGGCTGTACTTAAGGAAATTCTCAAGTTTAATAAGGTCAAGTGATGCGGTCTCAACAGCTATAATATCGTCTCCTGCTATTATTCCGATATCCGGCACAACCGATGGCGTAGTAATGCACCAACAGTCACAGTACATTGTAATGTTTGTGAGAATATTTATAAACAGCAGATTTTCAGGTTTGAATTTATTAAGGAATTTTGTTGTCACAAGTGCCATGCCATTCGCAAAATCCTCGTACTTGCGATCTTCCATTTTAATCGCGCCTTGTGGACATGCCATAACACAGTGCTGACAGTATGTGCAGTTGTGAAAGAAAAAATTAATTGATTTTTCTTCCTTATTTGAATTTATAGCATTATTTTGGCAAGCCTTAAGGCACTTAAGGCAGAATGTGCAAAGCTTCTGTGAATAGCTTATACCACCTTCAAGCTTATGAATTTTGGAACGGCTTGATGATGGAATTACCCCCATAGCTATGTTTTTTAAAGCGCCCCCGAAACTGCATGCACCATGACCTTTAAAATGTGAAAGATCAATGAAAAAATCGCAGTCAACGGCTTCTCCTCCGAATTCCACAAAGTCCAACCCCTTAAACCCGATCTTTTCTTTGTAAAGGTATTTCCTGCTGTTGCCAAAAGTGGACACAATATCGCATCCAAGCGCTTCTTTTGTATAGCCCCTTATCAAACCATCATTGGGATTATTGTCCATGGCCTTTATTTTACCGGCTCCAGCCTCCTTTAATTCATCAACAAGTATTTTTATGAAAAGCGGATGTATGGTTGAA
>CAWHPS010000019.1:0-87339 GCA_963831235.1 uncultured Fibrobacterota bacterium | reverse complement strand
CTGTAATCGACACTATCAAACCCCAATAAACGACGCCAGGGGGGAAAAATCCCGCCGACATTTCTGACAGCCGAATATGGGTGCTGCAAACGGGAGTTTTCCTACTGCCGTATTAACCATCACGGATTCTTCTTTTGCTTTCTTTTCTGCGTCTTCTTTTCGCTTGCTGGGTGTATGACATTTGGGACAATCGCATTCTTTGGCAAGCAGTACTTCGATTAACACAGGATCCATTAGAATGCTCTTTTCCAGAAGATATTCTCCAATCTCTTTGCCTAAGGCAACGACCAGTTCCTCCCTCTCTGTAATAGTCGGGAAATGCCCATCGGATTGTCGCCCTGTCTTTTGTTTGATTCGCTCCAGCATACCATCCATCATTTGAAGTAGTTCGTTCCGGATTCCGTCCCACGAATCGGTTGATGTAACCTTTGACATTTTCTTTCACTCCTTTCTTGTTCTCCTTTTTGCACGATAGGACTTCAATAGCCCCTGTATCGTTTTATGTGTGTTAGATTCAATTTCCCTGTTCATTACTTTCCATTGTTTGCAGAATGATTGGATGCTTTTGACCAGTTCTTGCGGAATATGGACGGTGTAGGTCTTTCCTGATTTCCGGTAGGATAAATAATAAGCGGAATGAAGCTCGTTATCCGTGCAGTGGCAGTTCTTTTTACCGCACTTGAAGTGGGTTTGCCCTAAGGATGCTTTGAGGTAGGGGGTTGTATCCTTTTGCATAGCCTTATTATAATATTATAACAAGATAATGTCAAGAAATATTTTTGTTAAATTCATTAAAATCGGAAAGGCGATCGGATTTTACAGGGTACCTACATTTTTGACTACATTAGCTGTCATGCACCCTTTCTTAATTCCTTAGTGGTGTCCTGGTATTGTTAATTTTTATATTTAATTATATATGAATAAAACATTGTTTTTTTGTTTTCTTTTCATAAGCCTTGCTGTAATAAAACCCGGTGCGCTTTCGCCCCCTGATGCATTGGTTAATGTCATACAATGTCAAGCCATGGTGGGTTTTGATTTTTCGGGGAGCGGTAACAAGGAGCAGATTGCGCTTTTTATTATTAACTGTAATGCCACACAAGGGTTTGATGTCAGCTTCAAGTTCGCGAATAGAGGCAAATTCAAATGCGGTACAAGAGAGGTACCTATGACCGTATTGGTACTGAACAAGGTCAGCGGCACACTGGGCACAGGGCTAACAGAACCCATTGACTTAGACATTCTCCATAATCTTACCGGAGATGAATATGTGTGGAATCCAGGCGCGACCCAGACAACAGAGACTGTCAATTATATCGTTGACCTGCGGGCAAGCTGGGCCGCTTCAACAGGAAAGCTTGCGGGTTTTTATTCTGAAGTCATAACAGCAGTTATCAGCGTTGGTTTATAAATATCAACAGTAAAGAGGATGTTACCATGAAAAAAATCATTGCCGTTAATGCGCTTGCTTGTTTTTCAGTATTATGCCTGTTTCAATCAGTATATGCCGGCTATTCTTTGAGTCCCCTGATTACAATTCTGGATCTTTCTGCCAACAAAACAAGTGCTGAAGTTTTAGTTCAGTATGAAAAAGGAGATGCCAAGATTCCAATGGCAATTGAATTGCAGATTAAGCACCGTGAGGTTGATATTGACGGGGCCGTGGTCAGATATAATGATGATGGCTCGGCTGATAACTTTGTCGTGTACCCGTCGCAAATTGTACTTCTTCCCGGTGAAACCCAGCGTGTCCAGATAAAATGGGTGGCAGACTCAATGCCGGTAAAAGAGACGGCCTATGGCTTAATCGCGGATCAGGCGCCGGTAAAGCTGGGTGATGAAGAAAAGGCGCGAACAAAGGCAGAGGGCAGGCTCAATGTTCTTACGCGGTACGAAGGTGTAATTGTGGTTCTTCCCCCGAATATTCGTCCCCAGACTGTTGCGGACTCTGCAACATATAGTGTTGACAGCACAGGTAAGGCCCGTTTAATCCTGACAATCTTAAACAAAGGAACCGCCCGGCAGAAACTTACGGGAATGAAGGTCAGGCTTACACCTGTTGACAACAATGGCGAAATGCTTACCAAAAGAAGTGTGGCGTATTCTCCTGTTCTTTCCAATCAGCAGACAAAACAGAGTCTTTTTCCAGGATACCACAGGCGATTTGATCTTCCCTGGCCATCCGGAATGTCCGTGGGCAAAGTACGCGCAATTGTGGAATTTGATGAATAACAAGGCAGGTAAAGGCTAAATCCGTGACATCATTCATGCATCCATCCAAACCTGTGCAGAGATGCGTTTTTGGTGTTATAATGTTGATCATAGTCCTTGGATGGCTTCCGGTTTACGGTGCAAAAGCAAAGGCAAAGCCTAAAAACACTTCTGCTGTTACCGCCAAGACAAAACCTGACACCTCTACAGCACTTCAAAATAATGCAATTCCTGCTGCTTTGGAAAAAGCAAGACCTGATACCATACAAACAGGCCAGAGCAATAAAACATCCGGTGTTCCGCTTGCGACTTCCAGCAATATGGAAGGAGATAAACAATTACAGGAAGAAATACTTTCCGGTAAATCACGCGAAGACCTTTATCGCGAGGTCTTTAATATTACTCCGCCAAAGCAGATTAGAGAGCTTGAAGCCACACTTGTGATCAATGAGGCGGTCACTGGAATGGTAGATGTGGTTTTTACGGAAGATCGGCTTGATTTCTCTTTTCCCTCTGCTCCGGTCATTAAAATTTTGTCGGAAATCACCACTACTGAATTGGTTAAATTAATCAAAACTAAGATTGACACAAACGGCAGAATAACACAGCGCGTACTTGAAGGACTCAATCTCAAGACGGTTTTTGACTCGAGGTTGTACAGGGTGGTTATTACAGTCCCGACAATTCTTCTGCTTAAACAGGTTCATAATTTAACGGGCGGAGTAACGGAAAATCCATATTCCGTGGAATCCACCAAGCCTAATGCAGTGTCCGCATATCTTAATATTGCCGCCAACCAGCAATTACAGTATCGCCAGAAAGTATCGAATAATTTATCAAGAAGTGATTCTATGTTTATTGCGAGTATGAATAAAAAAGTCCGCCAGCCAATCTATAGTAATTTCGATGGCGCGTTGAATATTAAAGATGTTGTATTGGAAGGCTCGGCTGGTTTTCGGGAAAACGGCGAGCCTGCCTTTAGGCGCAGTAATGTGCGCATAGTGTACGATCAACCGCAAAAGGCCTTAAGATTTTCCGCAGGCGATATCACTTATTCAACAATAGGATATCAGTCTTTTGTAAATATCGGCGGCGCGGGGATTTCAAAGGATTTCTCGCTTCAGCCGCATATCCTTACATATCAGATGAATGAATATGAATTTTATCTTACTGATCCCGCTGAAGTGGAGGTTTGGGTAAATGATGCCATGGTAAGCAGGATGTATCTGGATGCCGGAACACATGATATTCGCGGATATCCCTTTATATCTGGTAACAATAAGGTTAAAATCCTTACCAAGGATTTTGCCGGCCGAAAGGAGGCTTTTGAATTTTCCTCGCTTTATGAGACATCTCTTTTGGCAAAAGGCCTTTTCCGATATTCCTGCAATGTCGGATTCCCCAGCAGTAATACGGATCGCGGCTATATCTATAATGTGGATAAACCATTTGCTTCTTTGGTCTACCAGGGGGGTGTGTCCAAAACCCTGACACTTGCCGCCTATACCCAGGCTTTTTCAACGCAGGGTATACTCGGATGCGAATTGCTGCGCGCAACACCCCTTGGCCCTGTTGCATTGAACACCACCGGAAGTTATATCAGTAATATCGGCCCTGATTTTGCCGCGCGGATTGGATTTACATTTCGTTCTTCGGTTTTCCAGAACAAATCAAAGAAAATTCAAGTCAAAGCGGAGAACATTCCCACTCCGATTATTTGCAATACGCAGGCCGAGTACCTTGGATCAAAATTTATGAATAGCATTGAGGACAGCGCTTCCTATAATCCGTACGCATTAAAGCTTTCCACTGATGTCATAATACCTCTCGCAGGTCAATTCAGCATAGGGATTGGCGGGAAATACTACGTGGGCCAAGATACTACCGGTAATATGACCAGTTATTCCTTATCATTCCAGAAATCATGGAAAAATTCTTTACGAACAACTGCGACAATCCAATCTTCTTCAGAAATGAATAATGTGGATTATTCAATTTTCTTTACTGCACAGTGGTCTTTCCGGGCCGGCCCGAACGATTTCAGCGTAAGTGAACTTGTCAGAAGACATAAACCAAAAAACCTGGAGGTATTAGAAGGCCAATCATATGCCACAGAGCCTCAATGGGACTTTAACACTAGTTTTCTTTGGAGCTATGATAATACCGATATGGTTCCTGAAAAGTTTTCCGCATCCGTTGGCGCACAACTTGGGCCGGACAACAATGATTATCGAGGGCTTGCAGGATATACTGGAAACCAGGGGAGCATTGAGTTGACGCAAAGCATGGATGATCCCTCATACGCAAGGGGCACGTATCTGCAGCATCAGACGCACCTGGGTTTAAAGACCTCACTTGTGTATGTGGATAAAACAGTCTGTTTTTCCAGGCCCATTTACGGCGGGTTTGCGGTGGCAAAGGGTATCAAGAATCTCTCTAAAAGCAAAATAATTGTGAATCCGACTGATCAGGGATATGAAGCCATTACCAACAGATTTGGACCGGCTGTGCTGCCGTTCCATTCATCGTATCAGCTAAAGCATCTTAACCTTGCCCCACTTAATCCTCCTGTGGGTTCTGTTGATGAAAAAATGAATTTTACTCTTTTTCCTGGTTATAAAAACGGTTTTTTACTCTCCATCGGAGCCGAGAAAACCGTACTGGTTTTTGGAAGGCTGTTGGATACGGATGGCACTCCCATATCGTACCAGGCGATCACTATTGTTTCCGTTGACAATAAAAAAGCCGAGCCCGTCAAAACCTTTACCAATGGTATAGGGCGTTTCCAGTTCCTGGGCATAGGCTCCGGAACCTACCAGGTTGTGCCGCCAAAATCCATGGGCAAAGAACCCGCCACCTTTGATATCCCAGGCGAAAACAAAGGGTTCTTCCGCATGGGCGATTTGACGCTGGGCACGACCCTTGGCGCAAAAGAAAGAGAAGTTGCGGCAGCCATGAAACCCGCAGCGGTTCCTCCGCCGGGAAAAGGCATATTCGTTGTGGGCGATCTTTTATATATAGTCGACAAAACACCGGTTGCATATCAGGAACTTGTGGTGTCACTTGTTGACGATCCAAATGAGCCTCCCATAGGAACATTCACCAATCAGCGCGGTGAATTTCAATTTGTCTGTATAAAACCCGGAATCTATAAAGTGGTGCCAGCTGATTCAGCCAAATATGGTGTTACACGGTTTATTATACCCAAAGAAAAGAAGGGGTTTGTTCATGTGGGGACACTCATACTTAAGGGGAAATCCAACGTAAAACCCGAAACTCCATTGCTTGCTGACTCCACAAAGGCTAAACCTGAACAAGCTGCTCCTCAGACCATTGAAGGTCAGGCAATTTATGTTTTGGGATTGTTGATGAATTCAAAAGGCACAACCCTTGCCTTTACCCCTATTTCCATTATTTCAATTGATGATCCCCAAGCATTGCCCATAAATTCCTTCACCAACAAAGATGGCGGTTTCCAAATCATATGTATAAATCCTGGAAAGTATAAAATAACTGCAAATACAGAAGCAGGATTAAACGTTAATTTTGAGATCCCGGCAGGAACAAAGGGAATGTTCGATATAGGGAAAAAGACATTCGGCAAGTAGCTATAACAAGCAGTATGTCAACATTGTAATATATCAGGCTTTGTTGCATGAATGAATTACCGGCCCTTCGATACATCCGCCTTCAGCGGACACTCAGGGACCGGTAATTCGTATCAAATACAAAAAGTTTGAACAGTTAACCTCACTTTATCATTACCATCTTCCTGGTATTCACAAACTTTGTTCTGCCCTTGTAATCCATTACTGTTATTTTGTAGAAATAAATTCCGGATGCAACTGACTTTCCATAAGCATCCTTTCCCATCCACTGCACATTGTGATACCCGGGCATTGCCATGCCAGACACAAGCCTTGCAACTGCCTGGCCCCGTATATTGTAGATGTCAAGAGTAAGGCTTGTTTTGCTTATAAGTTTACCACCGGTAAAATCCGGAACATTGAACTTTATATTAGTAACAGGGTTGAATGGATTAGGATAATTAGACTCAAGTGCAAACTGGACAGGTGCCATTGGGTCAACATTATCCAAAACAAAATTGCTGTCACCGACAACCACCTTTAAGGAAACCCTAGCCCCTGCCTCACATGCAAAGGAATAAATACCTTTGCTTGCTCGCAGGTCAACAGAGAACCTGCTGTTTTCATTGTCAAGGTATATCAGTCTGATTTGTCGGCAGTAAGCTTAAGTCAGCAAAGTTCAACCTCAGGTCTTTATTCAAGGCACTCCCGCTTTTTACAACCATTGTCCATATCTTGCCTTTGTTGTCGTTATGCTTCTTTGATATGTTAAGGAGCCCTCCCTTTTCACTAAAGCCAAGATCAAATTCAGACCCGGGCATTAATAAATCAGCCATTCCTCCGAAACTCGATGTTGATACGCCGAACCTGTTGAACCCGTCTATTTCCTTATACTTTCCATTACCATCATCTCCTGACAGAGATACGGACAGTTCCCAGTCTCCTTTACCAGGAAGAGCCTCTTTAACAAGCGGCTTTTGCGGAATATATGCAGCATCGCCAAGGAGTGGCACAATGAGCTTTTCTCCTGGATACAAATATGCAAGAAAACCATCGCCAAACCCCTGGGACGAGCCCAGGTTATCGGTTCTGCCTAATCTTGACCACCCGCGCTTGTCAGAACTGTACTTCCACAAACGCTGGGTAAGCATAAACCTGCTGCTGGTGTCTTTTGTGAGAATTGACGAATTAATAATATCCTCAACACTTACCCTTCCCATGAAAGGGAAGGACAACATCTGCCATCCGGTATCGGAAACACCGTTCGTTAGTGTGTATCCAGTACTGCTTTTGACCGCAGGCATGGTTATTGAACCGGTCTTGAATGAAACCGTATCATCGCTATTGTAGCGAGTAATAAGGAAGAAGCCACGGCCAGGACGTAAGGTAAAACTTGTATCCCCTGCTCCGTATTCAACAAACGAATTATTCCGTGTACGGTAGATTCTAAGACGGGTCTTGTCGTATACCCCTTGGAAGTTCACCATATTAGGAAGGAAATCCTGATTCGACCCTGTAAGATTTCCGGTAATGGAAACTATTTTCCAGCTCTCTGTAACCGAATTGAATCTGCCTGACATAGAATCGAGAAGCACAGGAAAGCTCTCCTGGAAAAAGCGTCTATTACCGTCAGTTACATAAACAGCGCAATAAAGACCGCGTGATTTTACATTCGAGATATGCGCATACAGTGCACTGGTTATATCGAATTCGGAGGTTACATCTTTGTCCAGGTCTTTTGTGACACCAGAACGAGTACCGCTTGTAAGCGATGTAGTGACTGTATCCCATATAGTTATCAGCCCGTTAAGCGAATCTGTGTAAACCTTGATTCCAACATCAAGGTAAACATTATTATCCTTCACCTTAAGAACAAACTTAGCAGAGTCCCCCTGCCATACAAGACCACTGTTCACGGTATCAATGACAGGTGCCGACGTATCTTTTGCAACAACAAACATAAATGTATCAAGCGCCAAAGGACCGCCAGGATGCTCCTTTGAATTCCAATAAGACCATGGCTTGAAGCCCTGCATCCAAATCATGCTTGAAGCACTGTCCGGAATCCCGCCCAAATACTCCAGTTTGTCTCCGTTGTAAACACGATAGACCCTGAGTGCCGGATCAAAGGCCTCAAGTGAAATCCCGACATTTATGCCGCTCACTTTACTCCAAAGGCTGTCTCCGTTGTTATATGCAATGGGCATTTCAAGCAGCAGGTAATATTCACTGGACTTGACATTAGTAAACATCTGACTATTCAGCACAGCCTCATTTACAGGACGTGGAAAAAGGCCTACATGAAGATAAGCATAAGCCTTAAGATCATTGTTTATACTACCAACCGGCACATCAATTTTAAGACCTCCATTATCATATATATTGACAATCTTATACATAGAATCCATCTCTACTCTGGTGCCTTCAAAGTCGTGCCAGAGGGTATCAACCCTATTGCCAAGAGTGTCTATATAACGTATGTACAAACCATTAAAACCCACACTGTCGAACGTGAGTACGTTCCCTGTTGCATAGGAAAGATCATTTACCAGCGAATCATTTTTAACCCCCCACATCACACGCGAAAGATCTCCCACAACATCATCTTTCAGCGAAACGTAAATATGCCTGTTATGACGGTCATAACGGATGCTGTCAACAACATGAGAAGGCGCCTTTGCATCAATCGTATCCATGACAATAAACGATGCATCCTCATGACTGGTATTATTCAAAGGCATCATGTCAGACAGCGATATCCTGATATATATTACACCATTATCAAAGTTTTTAAGCTTGTTATATTCGGCCAGATCAAGCCTGTTAAGTCTTACATACGCAGAACATGGGACATCCTTTGCAAGCGTATCCATAGCAAGCATGACACTCCCATATCTTCCAATATCAACCGCTGTTTTGAGCAATGGTTTGTCAGTTCCGTCAGCATTTACATGATACATCGCACTTACCCGGATGCGGCGTTCCGTACTGTCCCTCGGAATGAAGGTCACAAGCAAAAGTGTATCACTTATCTGTTCCGCCTTTAGATTTTCAACCCAGGGATTGTCGAGTTTGTAGAACAGCGACCCAAGATTGACAACAGGTGCAGGATAAGAATGATCACCCGCTGATACAAAAACGCTTACATAAAACGTTTCTCTGTTCAAAAACTTATTCAAATAATCAATTCCCTGAACAAAAGTGAAACGCTTGTCACTTACCGGCCGGGTGGAACACATAAAGTAACCTGTGCCAGGACCGTCCTGCAAAGGAATATCTCCTGTGTAAAACCCATTGTCGTTTACAACAACCGTGACATACTGGACGTTCTTATCCGGCTGCCAGCTTATACTGTCGTTTGAAACAGCCTTTGACCAGTCAACAAAGAAGCTCGTGTTATTGTCCATACCGAACACTATGGTCGATTCCTTTACAGCAGGTACGCTTGTTCTTGCAAAAACAACCGATTGCGCGTTCGCAATGGCCGCGTTACCAGCCGAATCAATGGTCGAAACAGCAAAATTATAGTCCGTGTTCGGCGTAAGGCCAGTCAGGATAGTGTCGTGCGAAGCCATAAGATAGTTCAGAATGCCCCCTGTACTATAAGGGTTCGCATCTGTCGGGAAAAGATATTTATCCGAGCCTGTTTTGCTTGCTCCAAGAACAATCTTGAGTGAATCCCGTTCGGTTTCCCTTGACTGCCGCAAAAGTATTGTGTCAACACTCCAGAAAAGGTGTACCGTACGGCAATCAATGGCAGTGGCCGTTACAATAAAAGGCAGATGTGCAGGACGAATCGTATCAAAACTGGAAGGAGTGGTCAGGGTGTCCCAGGCTTTTTGTGAAGAATCAGACCACAGCCCGGCTGAACCTGAAACAAACCCCGCAACTATCCAGCGCTTATTGAACGTAAGATCCTCTGGTACTGTGTCGCGTTGTGTTCCCGAATAAGCCGATGGGGTAAACACGCTGTAACCCGAAGCATCAGGACACCTCGGAACATCATCAGCATATTCCCTGAAGAGAAACTTTACCGCGTTTGGAATTGGTCCAATATTTTGATCAATATGCCATACGGCAAGTATCCGAGGTTTTGTATTGCCGCCGCCTATACCATAAAGGCTGTCTATAACCAGATTATTGATTGGTATAGGATATGTCTCGAGACTAACCTGCGCTTTAGAGAAGGCATCGCTGTAACGATTGGAATAATCTGATGAAAGATTGCTTACCGTAAATGCCGAGAATGACACAAAACCATTTATAATGGAATCCGGCAGATACATTTTGACGCTGTCAACCGCTTTGTTGATGTTAACGGTGAACATTCCTCCTGGAACAAGCGTGCCTTTGCCCGCACTGTCAGGACAGAAGCTGCCCTTCAGAGAATATACAACCACATTTGTTATGTTCATGGGTATATTGTTAACACCATCATTGTACTCTACCTCACTCACACGAAAGCCGACCCAGACGCTGTCTGCTGCTATTGTCCGCTTGACCCAAAGCGAACATACATTGGGAGGACGGCTTATTGTGTTGCTGTCAAACGGAACATCTATTGTAATATAGCTCTTGTTTGCCTCAATCAAACCCCAGTTGCCGATGGTATTAATGGGAGAAAACGCCACATGGAAACGGCTATTGTGCGTTAGCACATTTGAATACTGAGGTGTGGATGAACCAATTGGAAACTCAAATGTAGGAGGAACCCTGTCTATGGTGTCCTGCCTTATTGTATCCATCCTCACCCACGCCCCTATTTTGACAATTGTGTCACGGAATGTGGCTGAAGGATTGTTGAACCAGGTCGGTCGCCAGTTAACAACAAGACGGTTATAACTGGATTGGTCTATGGCCCAGACTGTATCATTCGCAGGACGGCCTGTGTCTATTCTCGTAAATCCAATATCAGATTTTATATTTGCAAGGTCCCAATTGTTGGCACTGTCGCGTACGCTCATGGTAAGGTAATACGAACGGCCTTTCCCGCTTGAAAAGCTTCCCGGCAGAAGATCTGAAATAATATACGATAGAGTATCACCAGGTACTTTTGAAAGAATAGTATCCTTGTATCCGATACCAGTCATAGGATTTAAAAAACCGCCATATGGAGATTCTGACGACCAGAAAACCCTGAGAACGGACTTTGACCGGTCAGGACCTGTTATACTGTTTAGCCCGGTAACTTCATAATAAAGATCCGTCAAAGGTCGCAGGGACCTGCTGCTGTCCGCAAGAATCCTTAAGGCTGAAAGATTCGGGGCAACAGTATCACTCGCAACAATTGTAGTCACCTGACATACGTTGGAAGGATCTATTATAGGCGAGAAATATCCATGGGTTGTAGCTTCGCTTATTGAGAAATAATACAGTTGTAACTGTGTAAGACCCGCAACATCAACTGTCGCGCTGTTTCCGGTGATACCCGACAAATCGTAAACATTAGCTTCTGCAGTATCAAACGGATTCAGGACATACCCAGTCGTACTGTGGTAAATCCTTATCTTTTTCCTGTCAATATCAGTAGAAAGTGAATTAAGACCGTTTATGGTTATCCGCGCAGTGTTCCAGTATGGCGAAATGCCTGTAATTGATAATGGGTTTAAAGGACGTGATGCCGTATGGCCGCGGGTAACATGCGCATTAGTGGAATAATTGCCGTTTGAATCCCGGGGTGCGACAGCCACAAAATATGTTGTACCTGTGTCAAGCCCTGTCATTATGATCCGCATTCCGGCTATAGCCGAATCAAGCGGAATGGATGCGGTCGGAGTAAGCGTCGTATTGAACTGTGTCGAAAGAGCGACTGAATCATCTTCTGAATTGGCTTTTGCTGAAAAGACAAACAGCGTCTCCACATCCATTCCTGAAATATCATAAGCATTTCTTACTTCAAAAGCCATTGAAGTAAGACTTGAATCCCTCTGAAGCAATCTGATGGAATTATTCGGCGGTTCATAAGCATCAACATATATGGATGCCGTGTTGCCGGTGTTTATCGCACCGTACCATGACTTTCCATATTCAGTAAACCCCGGGGTTACTGAAAAATGATAGTTCAAGTCCACGGAATCCGGAAGGGTTATAACAACAAGATTGCCTATAAAGCCGGTTGTTACAATAACACTCTCGGCTTCTGCCGGAAATACCAGCACTTTATAAGGATCCGTTATCGGCTGGGGTAAAAGTGTATAGAAAAGTCTGAGCCGCGTAATTTTTGGGCCTAATGAAAGAAGGTTTGACAATGTTACGCGTACCTCGCGGTTTCGAATCGGGTTCCAGACCGTTGTAAGACCAATCGGATTACGTATTCTGGTGCGTGTCGAATCAAGGCTTATGTTAGTGCTCCAGTTGCCGGCCGAATCCTGGACAGCAATACCAACATAATACCTGGTCGCTTCAGTAAGACCTGAAACAACGATTGTACCTGCTGTCTGCACCCCATCACGGGTAAGAGTACGCCAGGGTGTAAGGATTTTATAACTTGCCTTGAGCAAGGAGTCACTTGTGCTGTAATAAATAAATACGTACTTGACATCCGTCTCAAGGGATGATGGATTGTTCAGGGTAAATTTTAAACTGTCGAATGTTGAATCAATTATTGCAAGCGAAATATTAAGGGGTTCGGAATAGTCCCTGGTTGTTATGGAATCAATATTCGAAATGCCTATTCTGCCGAAATGAGTGATGCCGTTAAAACATTTATCGCTTGCCGCAAAGTAATATTTCGAAAGACCGGCCATATTGCTTATTAAAACAGTGTCATTTGCAAGAAGAGTTATCTTCCCATAACTCCCTTTAAGGTCCGAACCATAAGATTTTTCATCAAATAGTTTGACAGTATTATAGAAAAGCCTGACTGTATCAACCCTCGAATTCAAACTATCGAGGTTGCTGAAAGAAACCTTGAGTATCCGGCTTGTATCTGATTCGCGGATATAAAGGCCAAGAGGGTTCTTAAGGAGGGTGTATCTTGAAACGGTGACAACACTGTCAGCCCAATTGCCCAATGAATCGCGCATGGACACTCCGATATAATACCTTGTAACTTCGGTCAAACCTGTTGCAATATGGTTTAACAGGGATGTTTTGGGAAATGAATCAATGGCATAAAGACTGTTTTTGAAATTCGTCTTAAGGTTTGTCAGACTTGTGTCACGATAGACAAACAGGGTTTGTACATCACCAGAAATGGTACCTCCGTTTCCGATATTAAAGACAATGTTATTTACCGTGGAATCAGTAACACCAAGCGATAGAAGGTTGACTGGTTTTACATTATCAACAAATATCCGAGCTTCGTTAAGCGAACTTATTGCCGCCCAGTTCCCGGTAAATCCCGGACTTACCGAGTAATAAAAGAGCGCGCTGATGCCTGAAACATAGTTAATGGTGTCAATCAATGTATCGCTTGCCAATGAAAGCGTATAGGATGTGTCTGCGGCAATTGAAGCATCTGTTTGATACCAGCCGTTTCGCTGCCACATTTTAAGGGTGGTCGCGCTTGATGGAAGCTGCTGGATGCCTCCGTACTTCACCTCAACGCGGCTGTTATCAAGCCGCCTGAACCTCACAATAACAGGATTGCCAACCTGGGTTATGACTTTTAAAATATTAACCCTGGTTGACCATACTTTACCAGGGCTCTTGCTTGCAACACCAAGCCAGTATGTTGCACCATTCGTAAGGCCTGTTATTTCAATGTTGGAACAGTTAGCAGTATCCCTCCTGCTCCATGGGGTAAGATTCCTGAAATTGTTTGCAAGATTGGCCGAATCATTCCCAAGGAAAATATACACGCTGTCGGTAAACGCGCCGCCTGCGCTGAATGGACTTGTTACATTGAAACGCATCTTTACAGTGTCAACCCCTGTCAAAACAAGCCCTGGTAAAGGCGGAGATGCATAATTGCCGAGTGTGAGCGCCGCACCATTTACCAAAGTGTCTATCAAGCTCCATCGCGTTGTAATGTCAGTATTGGCCTTTATGCCGCAATTGACAGTGAAATAGTACTTTGTTGAGCTGCTGAACCTGCCATATCCACCCATTGTAAATGAAAAATTATCCCCTATAAACAAAGATCTGGGAAAGGCCGTGTCCGGTGATCCTTCAGGTGTGGTACGATATCCTGTGGACGAATAAAAAACTTTTACAGTATCAACATTCGCTCCGAGCGCAGCAATGTTTGACAATGTATAGACTATTCCACTGTCTCCGTTTGCCGGAGTTTCTGCAACAGACAAGTGCAGCGTATTTTTTGGCCGTGTCCATTGGCGCTGTATGTTTATTTGCTGTGACCAACCTCCTGCACTATCATGGGTTGCAACACCTGCATAATAGAGCGTGCCGGGCAAAAGTCCGCCAAAACTGTAGCTTCCACAACCTTTGGCAACATTATAAGTCAAGGTGTCAACAGGCGTCCGTGTTCTGAAGTCACTTGCCAGAACAGCAGAATCAGTATGCGTGTATATAAAAACGCTGTCAATATGATTGGGTTCGGTGTTTAATCTGATGCAACTGTCAAGAATATATGACATTCCTATTGTATCAACACCGGTACTGTGAAATACCAGATAATTCGCAGGATTACACCCTGACTGAACTGACCAGTTGGCGGAATTATTCCCCTCATCTATGGAATGAAAGGCATTGATTGCAGGTGTACTCTGCATGCCATAACAGTTGACGTCATAAATAGTGATCGTTCCCGAGCCAGTCCATGTGCGCCTTGCCATATCCGTGGAACGTAGGTTAATGCGCTGCCCGTCTGTTGCACCCTCCCCCGCCGCCGTCAATGGTAATCGTACCCGCGTTGCCCACATCCCCCCCCAAGCTGTCATACCCGACTGCCCATATTTCGCCACGTACCACCCGAGGCCACAGTAATCGCGCCCCCTGTCTTAAGCCCGTAAGATGCGCCCTGGTCAAATGTGCCGCCAGTAACATTCAGAGCCCCGGCCAAAGTCAGGTTCGATCCAAGCGTTACTGCTGCAGATATCTTATCAACACGCACAATATTCAGCGCATTGGTGCCTGGTGTTGCCGTAACTCCGCTTGTACCCCTGAACAACACCTTGCCGTTATTGTGAGTAAAGGTTCCTGCTGACAAATTGAAAACCGCACCATTGACAAGCAGTGTATCGTTTGTGGAGGTAAACGAACCTCCCATAAGTGTAAACGATGCCGAGTCTGCTATTCGCGCATTATTCCCAATAAACATGCCGCCTGCCTGTTTGTAGCCGTTTGAACCTATGGTAATTGTTATACCTGCATTCTGGACGAGTTTTCCAGTCCAACCACTGAGCATAGTTATCCCTTTTAGTGCGGCATTTATATTGATGTAACAGTTTCGGGTAGTGGCACTTGTAAATATTGCGGTATCATTGACGCCAGGCGCAACGCCTCCCTGCCAATTGGCACCAGTGCTCCAGTTGCTGTCAGCGCCGAGGCCAACCCAGGTGAAATCGTAGTAAGACAGGGCCTTGACCTCCGCAGTGGTTAGTGCCCCGTTGTAAACACGAACGTCGTCCAATAGGCCGTTGAAATGGTTTTCGCTGTTATGTGCCTGCGCCACGGTCAGTGTGCACGTTGCCGGCAAATTGAACGTGGCCGCAATCGTGCCCACCGAATCGCCGTTGACGTAGGTTTTAAGGTTTATGCCGTCAAATGTCATGGCCACATGCTTCCAGTTTCCCCCGGTCAACACCGGTACTCCCTGACTGCTTCCCCAAACACCGAATTGTGTTGAGTCCCTGCTGTTGATGAGCCAATGGTGCGAACCAGCGGTATCCCGGCCCAACATAAGTATCCATGCCCTATTTGCCGGCAAGGCCGTTACCTTGATCCACGCTGCAATGGAATGCGCGGCATTGCCGGAGTTCATACCTGTCAGGCTGTTACGTCTAACATACTGGCTGTTTCCGTTAAAGCTGAGCGCGCCTCTCTGCGGCCCTGTGGTCCATGTCGGGGAGCCCGTGGCTGTGCCAGTATTGTTATTGACAGAAGAATCAGCCACGCTGGAGCCGCTTCCATCATTGAAGCTCCAACGCGCAACTAATGTGGCCGCGTCCGTTGGCCTTGCCGGAAAGAGGGCCGCCACAGTAGCAACTAACGCGAGTATGGGAAGACCGATGCCAGCGCCAAGAAACCCATCCCTTGTAGCGGAGTAGCATGCTACTCCGCTACAAAGGTGGGCTTCCGAAGAGATATCGATTGATCGAATATTCGTCTCTGAAGACACATTACTGAACCAGGTACCCATTATGCACCAAATAATAAAAAGAAGAACTGGCATCCTACCCATGAATTTATGATAAATTTTCAAAAACCTTAAGGCATTGTAAAAATATTTTATTTGCTTTATCATAATTTACCATCCTTTTATTAGACAGAGTTGGCACACGAGGAAGAAATCATTTCCATACATGTACATATTGTAATATATTCGATATTCATAAAATTGTCAATATTATTTTGTGATTTTATTGTTTTACTCATATTTTATAACAGATT
Source organism: uncultured Fibrobacterota bacterium (assembly GCA_963831235.1). GTDB lineage: Bacteria > Fibrobacterota > OXYB2-FULL-49-7 > OXYB2-FULL-49-7 > JAEUSG01 > CAWHPS01. The sequence goes on along the minus strand of CAWHPS010000019.1, from coordinate 71,026 downwards.
CTCAACCATGAGATTAGTGGCTCAAAAATCATAAATGGTTCAAACTATTTTGCCGAAATAATAAATATAAATGAACTTAAGCGTATAATACAGCGACTATAATTTGTGATATAGATCACAAAACAATAAAATTATTCGGCATAGAATCAGCATATTTATTTAATTATGGACATTTTAACAAAAGTAATTTATTTTAATAAAAGGACCCTCCCCAACCCCCTCTCCCATATGATATAAAATTACCAGAGGGGAGAGGGGGGGGGGGGAGAAAAGAAAAGAAAAGAAAAGAAAAGAAAAGAAAAGAAAAGAAAAGAAAAGAAAAGAAAAGAAAAGAAAAGAAAAGAAACATAAGGCACACTATGAAAGAAATTAAAAAGGTTTTTGCCAGACAATTAAGGCAATCCTCTACTTCTATGGAAAACCGTGTATGGGAAGCACTTCGTGATAGAAGGTTTTTAGAATTGAAATTCCGGAGGCAATTTGTTTTAGAAGGGTTTGTAGTTGATTTTTATTGTCATAATCTAAAATTAGCCATTGAAATAGATGGAAAGATTCATGAAAATCAAAAAGAATATGATGAAAAAAGACAGCATACCATTGAATCAAACAACATCAATTTCATCAGAACTACTAACGAAGAAGTCGAGAAAGACATAAACATCTTATTAAACCAAATTAGAGATTTTGCGGATTGTTACTATAATAAAACTTTCCTCTCCCCCTCTCCCATCTGCTGATTTTATATTAAATGGGAGAGGGGGTTGGGGGGTGAGGGTCTTAAAAAGGGGGCTGCCATGACAACAAAAATCCTGAATTCTTTATTGATGGTACTTTTTTTAAGTATTCATCTTCATTCCCAATGCACAGACACTATTCCGCAAATATGGGTAAAAAAGACACTTCAGGATACGGTTTTAAGTCTTGATACTATTTACCACCAAGGTGCTCCAGATAGTACAAGATCTACTGTGGTATTAAGGGCATGGGCAAGTTCATGCTCAACGCAGGTAGGAAACCCAATTGATGTTCTATTTGCTTGCGACCTTAGCGGTTCTATGATAGGTTCAAATGACCCTAACCCCCACCAAAGAATTACCTGGATTCAATTAGCAGCAAGGAAATTCGTAGATAGTCTTACACAGGGTTATGATAAAGTGGCAATCGTGGGATGGAGCGCGGATTTTCATGATCAGTATCGTGAATACAATTCTTCAGATCCTGAATATTATTATAATCATGAGACCGACAATACAATGTTTCTTAGTGATACAACACGTTTGAACAGAACCGGCAGACCGGTATTTTTACAAAGATGGTTCCCATTATCAACAAACTTGGCTGGAGCAAAAACATTTATTTCCGAAAGTCTTTACATAGATGACAATTCCGCTGCATATGTAACTGTTGGAGGGATTAGATACCAAAGAACAAGATCAATATCAGGTAGCTATGGTGAAACACCTCTTAACGCCGCAACTATTGTTTCCTTGAAGTATCTGGCAGGACATTCTACTAACCAGCAAAGGGTTTTAATACTGCTTACTGATGGTGAATTTGATGATTTGATAGGGAAATCCTACTCCCGTGCCGCTACCCAAACTTATACAAAGAATTTTGTTGATAGTATCTATCATAATGCCGGTATTAGGACATACGCTATTATGGTCGGAAGCTCATCCATGGCCTTCATTGATAGTTTAACCGCAAGAGGTGGAGGAAAAGCGTATCGGGCGTCAAATGGAACCAGTCTGGATTCCATCTTCAAACTGATTTCCCTTCAGATTTCGGATGTCGCAGCTGTAAACCTATCTCCTGAAAGACCGATGATTATGGATATTCTCGGCCCGGGCATCCACTATTATCCTGGTTCCTATTCCGCACGAACATCTTCAGGCGTTCAAATTCAATTGCAGGCGGATTCAACAACAATTCCTGGACGCACGACCATGAAATTCATGATAGATACTGTTCGTGTCGGGAAATTCCTCGAATTACGTTATGACATAACCGCTGTGATGCGCAAGCCTGATATTTTCAGTGATTCTTTAATGAGAGTGAACAACACCTCAGGAGATGATGCATCAAACTATTCTTTAGTCCAATATAAAAATGTAAAAGGAGTTTCAATCGAAAAACCTCTTGACAAGAACTGGGTTCTTGTTAAAAGCAGCATAGGAGGGCTTTATATTTCAAAATCATCGGCTTTTCTTGATCTACCGTCAGCAGCCAGGCAGATTTCCAGAACATTTACTTTTACCAATCCAGCCGTATATGGCGATACTGTAATGTACGCTCTTCTTCTACAACGTGCGACTGATAGCTTGAATTATACTCCCGTTAATGAAGCAGTCTGGGACTTTAAACCGAACTCAAATTGGATAGCCCCTATTCTGAACAACGACAGAGGAAGCAGCAAAATAATGGGAATAACCGTTCCATATAATTATCACGGTTCGAGCATCTTGTATATTCGGGATACTGTTCGCAACAGGGTTTACAGGGATTCACTTAGGTTTGTCTTCTCTGATGCCTCTTCAGCCCAACATGTCACATCCATTTATATTGATGCTGATACATCAACGCCAAAAGAATTCACACCAAGGATTGTCGTAATTGGGAATAAAACCCAGCTTAACAGTTACCGACAACCCCTATTTGCAAGAAGCCTCACCGACAGAGACTCAGTACGCAACTGTAGGGCAACATGGTCAAGCTCAGGATTTTCCATATACGCATCACAATTCAGCAGTCTGTTTACAGGGATAAGCACCTCCAAAACAATTGCATTGACAGTGAGAGACACCAACTTCACACAAAGCGATTCTGGAAATATAAGAATTGACTCGGCAGGTATGTCCTATACCATGCGGCTTGTAATAATCGACACCACGGATTACGACACAACCAAAATACTGGCAATATACAATAACAACTATGGAAACAATGCAGATCTGATAACAAACAGCTATATCTTACAAAGTCCACAGCTCAATTTTTATCCGGATCTCGGGGATTCACTTGCCTTCTGGTCCATGATGTTTGATTCAAATACAACTGGCTTGAAATATCTCGGCAATAAGAGTGCATCCTGGCAGCTTAACAACGGGGTTGCCATCAATTCGCAAACATTCGTCCTTAGCAGGACATCCGCACTGCAATATGACAGACTCATCGTTACATATACCAATGAGTGGAGTGTGGTAAAACGCGACACAGTTGAAATAACATGGGGATTCGGTAAAAAGCGTCGTCTTTCAATTGAAAGCCAGCCTGGGACTTATGGTGCCACGGACTCCTTCCCTATTGCATCCATTGCCGTTCCAAACAACGCAGATACCATACGTGGAATATACGCTGTAATCCGCGATGAATACGGATTCTGCATTTTCCCTGCACTCGGCAATATCAATGCTGTTTGGGCATTCAATGATCCAGGGGCACTTGCGTATCTCGACAAACCTGCTGATTCAACAAGCATGGGATGGATTTACAGGAAAGCAAGCCCTGCAACGCCTTTGAATTATTATCTTACAGCTTATGGCCTGCCCATAGATACTTCTTATCAGATTGACAGAGATTCGGTTCAAATACAGCTTACCAATTATTCTTATACCGGTCTTGAAATAGTTACCTCACAGCCCATACAAGGTTACAGCCCTGGGGATATTATCCCACGCAACACTGAAATCAGGCTGCGCTGCGATCTTTCAGGTAAATTTCAGGCACGGGCACTCCACGGTGGTAATAACTATGATGCTGTTGTTGCCGATTGGCGGGTCGAACCGACCAATCCTTTTGAAACAGGTGTGTTCCCTTTTACAGGTTCTGAAGCGACATTATCTCCTGTAAAACGCACGACTTATCAGCACAGGCTCATTGCCGAATATCAAAACGGCGGAACCACCTTTATTGATACAATGCTATTTATTGTTGAGGCACCGACAGTATCAAACATAGTACTTGACACAATTCAGGGGCCTGGCAATGGGCTGAATTCGATTGATTTCACAGGTAACCTTTCACAGATTAAAAATCATAATTTTACGCTTTATGCAAATGCACAGTTTACCTGCTCCAGTGAACCTGGTTCACTTGTTTCAGTAAACTGGAATGGAACATCAGCCCCCAATACACCATGGTTCCAGAATATGATTGCTGTTAGGGATTCATCACTTTATATTGACTTGAACCGAATCCCAAATACTCCTGGCAGCCACAGCATGAATGGGACCATTTCAATTCAATACGGGTCTTTTACGGATTATATAAGCATTAATATCCATGACACAACGGATTATGATTCCCTGCAATTCATGGTTGTGGATACAAACCGTCATACCGGAAATGCCTACCCCTATTCTTCAATCCAGGAACTCATGGACAGACGTCAGCTTACATACACTTTCCAGGCAGGAGAAACTGCTAATTTTTACCCTTTGCTCTTTGATGGCAAAACCCTTGGAACGGGGCAGAAAATTCCCAAACTGATTGGAAATGATAATGCACAATGGGAAATACACCGCGGCTCAACAGGTTCCGTATCAAAATTTGATGCGTCCTCTTACACCTATTCCAATACGGTTGCAAATGTTTTTGACACGATAATTGTGACTTATCCAGCTTCGGTGAGGCTTTTATCTGATTCACTGTATCCTCAAAAGAAATTGTTTTTAGGCACACAGACCATAATTGTCAAATGGACACCTGGAAGCGAGACAATGCTGCGCATTCTTAATGCTGACAACCCTTTTACCGGCAGTCACATAACAGATACATTGTCAATGCCCATTGGATTGGATACTGTCAGGGCTTATGCATTCCTATTTGATCAATACGGGAACTACCTTTTCAATAACGCGGCAAGCATGACAAATTCCATTACATGGTTAACCGTACCGGATTCACTTTATGTACCAGAGGTTCCTACACATACAGGCACAATAGTCAGAGTCGATTCCATCACACCTGCAAGGACCGCTATTTATACCATTATAGCAGCACTTCCTGAAAGCACATACCTCGGAGACCGCTATTCTCCCAAACCGTCAAGGATGGACACTGTTTATGTCCGGGTAGGTTCCTTTTCTTACGACAGCATGAAAATTCTGACCAACAGCAACCCTCATGATTTCTTCACAACCACACGTGACACCATCGACGGCAACAACGCCCTTGTCACCTCCTACGACACCATCATGCTGCGTTCATGCGAAGACACGGCCCGTTTCATTGCAAGCGTTCATAATACCGAATCCGGATGGCAAAACGTTCCTGTTTCATGGACATACAACGGGGACACGATAAATAATGCCCTCATTACGCCTCGAGCCGGTTCTCCCTTGAGTTTTCTTACAGCAACCTACATTTCCAGAAACACCCTCAAAGATACAATCTATTTCGAAATCGGCGATGAATACCTTGACAGGCTCTTTCTTACGCCTTCAACACGGCGAATCGTTGTATCTGTTAACACATCTTCTTTAAAACCCGACACCTCCCTTGATTTTGCCGCTCATGCACGTTCGAATTGCGGAGGCGCCATTGATTCAACAGTTCTATGGTCTGCAATCGGCTTCAACAATTCAGTCTGGTTTGATTCGCTGAACTTTTATTTGTCAACCGGCCAGGATTCCAAACTTTTGCAGCTTGGTTACTTTACTAATGCCAAATTCAATCAGAACGACAGTGGATGGATACAAATAAGAAAATATGATCCTATTCTTCGCGACACGCTCAGGGACTCGCTTAAACTCATAATCATTGACACGACAGATTATGATAGTGTCAAGGCAATGGTTATTGTGCCTGATTCAGCTTATAGAAATGCAGCTAATCCGAACACGTTATACAACCTTTACTATAACCGCAGCATCGATTCCAAGTATGCCGGGGATACACTTAAGCTTGCAGCCCTGCTTTTTGATTTCAAGAAATCCGGCGATGTCCTGCTTGGCGCAGGTGAAACCCCGGGAAATGATGCCCGCGTTTACTGGTACCTTAACGGATCGCAAACCGTTGATTCAATTTTCAGCTATCATCGCAATCTTCCCAGGCTTGACACGCTTGTGATTGTCTATAAAAACAACGACGGCGATACTCTTTCTACAAAGACATTTTACATAAACTGGGGTTACGGCAAATACCGTTATTTGCGCATTGAAAGCGCGAAGGGCACACCCGGCAATACGACAATACGAAACGTTGACACCCTGGTTTTCGGGCTTGCAAAAACAACAGATACCGTTTATTCTGTTATAAGGGATGAATTGAACAATTTCATTTCCAATGACACTTTGAAATGGGCAATGAAGCCCTCACCAGATTATATAACATATCTGGATGTTCCAAACCCTCTGATACCAATTTCAAATGGATGGATTTACAAGAAAAAGAACCCTGCAGATGAGTATGGGTATACATTTTATGTTACTTTGGAAAGAGGTGTGAATATAAGCGGGGTTACAATACCAACTGAGCAGAAAGACAGTATCCATGTGATTCTTGTCAGCTATTCATTTGATCAACTGACTATTAGTGCTGATGATTCAATTGTAACAACAGACGATCCTCCATACACTATTCTTCCTGATGAAGAAATTCCAGTCAACAGAACAATTTTCCTGACAGCGCTTCAGGACACAATAAGGGTAAAGGCAAAGCTCCACAGAGACGACAACTCCACCACTCCATGGATGTATCAGCCGGTTGACTGGCGCCTTACGAATACATCGTGCGTGGCATCCGGTGCATTTACAAAAAGCATTAATGCCACCCTCATGCCGATAAGCAGCATTGGTATTGATACACTCATTGCGTCTTACAAAGTAAGCGATGCGCTTACTCTATTTGATACCTTAGTCTTCACTGTTGATGTGCCTTGGGTTTCCAGTATCAGGGTGGTGCCCGGCAATACGCACATCATTGCAGGGGATACATTCCATTTTACGATTGAACTCCTTGACAAAAACGGGAACATCGTTACAAATCCCAATCGTATCCCAGGCAACCTGACCCTTACAACAAATACCGACATGCTCTATCTTGGAAACAACTACTCACACTGGATAAACAGCACTTCATACATTGTGGGCAGTCCTTTTGATAGTGGCAAGTCAACCAATGCGGTGGTGAATTACACGGCATCAAACAACAACAGTATGATTATCGAGGTCACATACATGACTGCAAACGGTCCCACAACCTTCCTTGATACGATTACGCTCAATGTTGAACCTGCAGCACCTGATTCAATGGTAGTCATCCAGAAAACAAAAGAGCGCCCTGCGACCATTGATACGCTTACCGCATACGAGATGGACCTTTCCAAAACTTCCACAAATTACAGGGTTGACATTTATGATATTTACGGCAACCTTGTACCAACCGGTGATTCGGCGGTTTATGCACCCATAAAAGACAACATTACCATAACCGGCGGAGTATTGGATCAAAAATTTGTGGTCCTCGGTTATAACCAAATCAGCTACAGAGCATCCGGAAATGAAATCGGCGGAATTGCGACAATACAAGTGGCGTATCCGCGAATGGGCCTTGACACGCTTAAATATTCATTCTATATAGTGGTAATCCCCATAATAAAGGTTCTGAGCATATCCACGCATGAATGGACAGCCGACCCTGTTACAAACCGTCAGAATGTTGAATATGTAATGCTTCATGCATTAAATATCAATACGGCAAAGATCCTTGACGGCCATAGCAGCAGTATAGACACCATTTCAAAAATATACCTCGATACACTTGCCCATTACGGGTTCAAGCCTTATAAGGACGGTTTCCTGGATTATCTGGACATTACACTTTCCGAACCTTTCTACCTGAGCGAAAATCTGATAAACCGAATCAGCTTTGACACAGTAATTGCCGGAAAACCCGATTCAATTGTATGGAAACTGAAGGATTCCTTGCGCACCATTCGTTTGCAGCCTGTTGACACAATCCGAAACGACAGCAACCACTACAAATGGAGGCTATGGCTCATTCCCCACACGCTTGATGTGGGATATTCCTCAACCCTTGAAACAGGGCTCCTGCCGGTTATAACTTTCGACAATGAAGCTATTAAGGCCCGTGATTCAGGGCTGGTACTCCCACGTATCGGCAGCAGCGCATCACTTTACACAACACCAATCATCAGAACAGTTGATTCGGCGGCACCGGTTATCATGAAATTCATGTTTTCGAACAATGCCTGCAACCCCAACAATCCCGAAAACTCCGTTCAAATCGGTTTCAGTGAACCAGTTCGCTTTACCGGATTCCCCAACCATGTTGATGTGAAGGGACTTGTACTTCTTAATCCTCAACAGCCAGCTGATAGTACTTTCATGGCAAATGCAATCATTTCAGGAAAATACAAAGACAGGGTGTTCAACCCTGTAACGGCATGGAACTACAACACCGAACCTGACAGGCTTATGACTTATGAATTAATAATAAAGCCGGAGTACAACAAACTTTTCAAGGCCAATGAAACCAGGATTCGTTTCGCAGACCTCAATCCGGCCCAGTTTGAATTCCTGGACCTGAATAATAATGCAGGAACAACAGGCCCTAACCGCACAGCCACACTGGCCAATGATCCCACTGTTGCTCCCAATATATGCGGAGTAAACGGCAATACCCTTGTTTCCAATACAGCATCAATGAATTTCTCGTGGGGTGAGGAAGAAACAACCGTCAACGGGGCTGACAGAACAGGTCCTGTGCCTTTATTCCCGTATTTCGGTGTGACGATAAATCTTTCTTCAATAACCGGTAATAATGTTGAAAGAAATACGCCCATGCGTCCAATTGTTAATGTCGGGGGTCGATGTTTTGTGGTATGTGATTATGACAATGCATATCCTTTATTCACAACAGAGATAACAATCTTTGACCTGCTCGGAAACCTTGTTGCCGGGCCGTCAACAAACAAAAGTCTGAAAGGTTCATATGCCATAGCTCAAATACGCAAATACCTTGATATGGATGAATTGGAAAACAGAATTTCTTCAATGACACTCGATGAAATTGAGAACCATTTTTCCATCAGTGGAAACGGCCTCCAGTGTGATACGCTAAGACCCCTTTACCCAACCACTGTCACATTCGGATATGATTACATGAATAAAAATTGCGGACCCGAAAGCGCAGGCAGCATGGATAACGGTCAATGCGTTGCATCATGGAACTGCCTCAATGCAAAAGGCAGGCTCGTGGCTCCTGGCGGATATATCGCCCATCAGTATATAAGATCAGGATACGAAAACACTGATGTGACAAGAAAGATTATTGTTACTAATAAGGACCGGAGGTAACGCTCCGATAGGAAACCCATCCCCTAACCCCTTCCCTTTTTCCTGGGAGAAAAAGGGAAGGGGGATAAGAATTAATTTATATAGATTGTTTTTATTTCTTCTAAACCCCTCCCTTTTTTCCTCAAAAAAAAGGGAGGGGCAGGGGTGGGTTCACATATTGTTTATAGTTGAAATGATGCCAATTTCTTATCCGCCCTTGAGTTTTTCATTGATGCTTTCTTTTTTCAGGGCTTCTATTAGCCCCTGAAGATCGCCTTCAATGATTTTATTTAGTGAGTGGTTCTTTGCATCATCCGTAAGACGATGGTCTGTTACACGGTTCTGAGGAAAATTGTAAGTTCGGATTTTTTCGGAACGATCTCCGGTGCCAACGATTTTTTTACGTTCAATGGACATCTCTTTGTTTTTCTTCTCTAGCTGAACATCAAGAAGGCGCGTTTTAAGTACTTTCAGTGCTTTTGCCTTGTTTTTGTGCTGTGATTTTTCGTCCTGGCAGGTCACCACAACACCGGTTGGTATGTGTGTGATGCGTACTGCTGATTCAGTCTTGTTTACGTTCTGCCCGCCCGGGCCTGATGAACGAAACACATCAAACCGCAGATCAGACGGATTCACATCGATTTCAACATCATCAGCCTCGGGCATTACAATTACCGATGCCGCTGATGTGTGTATGCGACCCTGGGCCTCTGTTTTTGGCACACGCTGAACGCGATGCACGCCATTTTCATATTTAAGTTCTCCGTAAACGCCCTTACCTTCAATCAGAAGAATAACCTCCTTTAGCCCGCCCATATCAGCGGGACTTGTGTTCATTACATCAATCTTCCACCCTTTTTCTTCTACAAAACGGGTGTACATTCTGTAAAGGTCTGACCCGAAAAGCGCGGCTTCTTCGCCGCCGGTACCAGCCCGTATTTCCATGATGGCTGATTTGTCGTCATTCGGGTCTTTAGGCACAAGCAAAAGGCGCAATTTTTCGGTGAGGGTCTCCAAATTAGCTTCGAGAATGGGTATTTCAGCCTTGGCAAGTTCGGTTAGGTCTTTATCTTCTCCTGATTTTATAAGGTCCCGGTGCTCGTTTAAATCATCCAGCGTTTTTCTGTATTCGGCAACATGGGCCACAACATCCATAAGATCGTTGTGTTCTTTGCTTAAAAGGCGAAACCTTACAAGGTCTTTTACGACTTCAGGCTTTGAAAGCTCGATCTCAAGCTCCTTATACCGAGCCTCTTTTTTCGATAGTTCGTCTAAAAGCATGGATTATAGTGCATTGCGAAGCGACGCGATTGCCACTTCTAGTTGTTTATCGTCGGGTTCAGAGGTTGTGATTTTCTGGAGCCAAAGTCCAGGCAGAATGAATGCTCCGATGACCGGTTTATTGCGGTATTTATCTGAAAAGCGGAGTGCTTCAAATGAAATACCGGATACGAGTGGTATGAGGGCAAGATGGACGACAAGCCTATGCAGTGCCGAATGATATGGACCAAAAAAATGTATGAAAATCGAATCTATTACAGCAAAAACTAAAATGCACATTATGCCTGCAATTAAAAGAAAACTGGTCCCACACCTTGGATGTGCTGTTGGGAAGCCCCTGGAATTTTCTACAGTGGCATTACCCGCTTCGTAAGCATGGATTGATTTATGTTCAGCACCATGATATTCAAACACCCGCTTTACATCTTTCATCCTGGAAATAAGATAGACATACGCCACAAAAAATAAAATTCTTATGCCGCCGGCCATCAGATTGAATGCAAGGGGATTTTGATTCTTTTTAATGAAACCCGCAAGCCAGATTGGTGAATACATGAAAAGCCCAACCCCTATCGCAAGAGCAATTGCCATGGAGCCGAATGCAAGAAATGATTCCAAGCTGCTTTTTTCCTTTATTACCCCGCCCTTTTCATCGAGAGCAGCCATATCTGCGGACCAGGTCAGGTAACGCATTCCAACAACCATTGACTCAATAAGGGTGATTGCACCGCGCATTACAGGCCACTTAAGAACAGGATAGCGATCGCGAAAAGAGACATGATTGTCCACTCGTTCTTCGATACTGCCGTCTTTTCTTCGAAGGGCGGCTGATATTTTACCTTTGCTTCGCATCATGACACCCTCAATAAGGGCCTGGCCGCCCATGGGATCAGGCCGGGATGCTGCAAATAGTAGTCCGTTTATGATATTTAATGTTTTCATATTAAGAATAATATACGAATAAATTGGAGGAAAGTCCTTATAAAACTTCCCTCCGTGATGGATTCAAGGTTTTGGGCAGCTATACTTTTTTGACCTTTGCTGTCTTTGCTTCTTTTTCCGCCTTGACACCAGCATAGCGCTTCTGAAACTTTTCGACGCGGCCGGCCGTGTCGAGGAGCTTCTGCTTGCCTGTATAAAACGGATGACAATTGGAGCAGATTTCAACGGATAGCGTATCGCCCATTACCGTACGGGTTTCAAATGTGTTTCCGCAGGTGCAGGTCACGATTGTCTTAGCATATTTCGGGTGAATGCCGTCTTTCAAGAGAACCTCCTAAAATTTATAGAATTGTAAAAATAAATGATTGCACCAATTAAATCAAGATTATCAGCATTCTATTCCCTTTCTCGCCTTTACCCCGGAATTGAAGTAGTGTTTTATTTCACGCATTTCAGTTACAAGATCCGCAAAATCAATTATCTTTTTATGGGCATAACGGCCTGTCAGAATAATCTCAACATGTTCAGGTTTGTTCGAGATTACATGCAGAAGTTCGTCAACAGAGAAGAGATTCAGATGTGTGGCAATATTGGCCTCATCAAGTACAACAATGTCGTATCCTCCGCTTTTGATGGCTTTGGCTGCGTCTGAAAGCCCCTTCTTTGCCGCCTCTATATGCTTTGCCGTTGGAGTGCTGCGTATAAAATCCTTTAAGCCATGCTGCTTTATGGTGACCCATTTATCAAGAAGGCCGAGGGACTTAAGTTCACTGTACTTAGTTCCCTTTGCAAACTGACAGATATAAATTTTTTTATCAATGCCAATGGCCCTTAAAACAAGGCCGAGGGCCGCGGTTGTTTTTCCTTTCCCGTTGCCGGTATAGACATGAATATATCCTTTACTTCTTTTTTTTATTGTCACTATTTCGCTCCATAAAAGATCAGCTTTTCTTTAATTTACGATAAGATATGGTACTTTTTTTCATTTCAATCGGCAATTCATTTTCTTCGTCAAGGTCCATACAATTCAACTGTCCGTGTACTGTTTCCCTGTAACGCAGGCCACTCTCAGGGCAAACCATGATGCCGTCTTTACCTGGTATGGGTAACCGGTGTCCGTGCCTGCTTATCCATCCGGCCTGCTTTGCGGGAAGACCAACCATGAGAGCATAGTCTGGTACGTTTTTAGTGACTACCGCACCTGCTGCAATAAACGCATACCTCCCAATGGTAACCCCGCAAACAATGGTGGCGTTTGCACCGATTGACGCTCCGCGACGAATAAGCGTCTTTTCATATAGTGAATGTCTGTTAATCTGGGACCTAGGGTTTGTTACATTGGTGAGGACGCAGGAAGGGCCGAGAAACACATCGTCTTCAATGACCGTGCCTGAATATATTGAAACATTATTCTGCACCTTTACATTATTTCCAATCAGCACTTCTTTATCAACATTGACATTTTGACCAAACCCGCAATTCGAACCTATTTTTGCACCAGACATTATATGGCAGAAGTGCCATATCTTCGTTCCATCTCCGATTTCACAGGGTTCGTCAACATAGGCTGATTCATGTTTGAAGTATCCGGCCATTTAAAATCCTTTCATATAAATTAAAACCGGTTATCTCTTATTTCAGTTCGAGTAGGCCGGGCAGATTACTGCCCGGCCCCTCACGGAACCGTACGAACGGCTTTCCCATATACGGCTCTTCATTCGGTCTTCGAAGTTTTGCATTCATGCTCGAAACGGACATAGGTTAACCATGATTCGCGATTTAGGCCAATTTACGTCTTTAAGCATCTGATTGAACTCTTTCCAGTTGTAACTTCGACGTTGACTTCGCCTATTCAACCACTTGAACGTGATTCGCGTGAACCAGTAGTGATACAGACTGCACATCCAACTATTATCCGTGATGGCGTAGTAATTCAAATGCCCTTGTATTCGAGCCTTCGCATTGCGCATCAATTCACCCGTGTTCATCTTCGCTCGTATCTTGCGTATCCACTCTTTATATTCGCGGAGTTTCGCCTTGAATTTCTTGATACTCGTACATCGCTTTACTTTGAAGTCCCCAAAACGGGTGCGTCCACAGTAATGCGTGAGTCCAAGAAAGGTGAACATCTGTCTTTTCTCGCCTTTGCGCTTTGCGTTTTGTACCGCATAGGGGCCATATTCCATTCGCCTTGTCTTTTCCGGCGCTATCTCCAAGTTGAAGCCTTCCAGGCGGTCTTTGAGATTGCGCTCAAAAGCTTCCGCGTCTTCTTTGAACTGAAATGCGCTGAGAAAGTCATCTGCAAATCTGAACAGATGCGCCTCTCCCTTTGCATGCGGCTTCACTCTCTTTTCGAACCATAAATCCAAAGCGTAATGCAGGTACACATTCGACAGTATCGGTGAAACGATTGCCCCTTGTGGCGCCCCTTCCTCACTGGCATGGGTCAATCCGTCCTCCATGATTCCCGCGTTCAACATTCGCGTTATCAGCCTCAGCAAACGCTCGTCTCCTATCCTATGCCTGAGAAATTTTCCTAACCATTCCCAGTTCAACCGGTCGAAGAAACTCCGAATGTCCGCTTCCACTACATGGTTGATTCGCTTCTGCTGAATCGTCTTACCTATCGCATCAATACACTGATGCGGACTGCGGTTCTCACGGTAACCGTAACTGCACTCTAAAAACATCGGCTCGTATATCTGTTCGAGAACTCTCTTCACCGCCATTTCCACTATCTTGTCTTCAAATACGCTTATCGCCAGCGGTTTTCCTTTCTCGTTCCCCGGCTTTGGTATATATGCCCGCCGCTTGGTTTGCGGCAGGTATCCCATTCGCTTCAACCGTGCCGAGAGGTCCAGCAAGTTCTCTTCCAGATTTCTCCGATACTCTTCCTTCGTTACACCATCAATCCCGACGGCTTTGGTTCCGTCGAGACTTTCAAAACATGAACGCAAGTTGTCCACATCCGTCACATGGTGATACAGTGATGTCAGCACCTCTGCGGGATGCTTCTCAACATACGCCCTTACCCGTGTCAGTTCAGTTGCCATTATGCTTCATCCCTTGCATGATGATAATGTCTCCCTTTTCACGGACGACCTCCTGTGAGGCGCTTCGCTCATCAGGGTTTCCCCCAATTCATCGCTACGGCCATTGCAGCCTCTACCGCGCCTCATCACTGCACTGGTGTCCTCTGGAACAGCTCCTTTTACGTTGTCATTCCATACTTCGCTACTACCCCACTCGATCCGGGAGTGCTTCACGAAGAACCTTCGTTTCCAGTGACTCGCCTGGTTGCTCCATCTTCAGTTCGTTCAGCTCGATGCAGTCTGCGACCCCGGGAGGCTGCGACAGCGCTTGCCTTGACGCGCTACCGTATTTCGTCTGCGCCAATTATGAAAGGATCGACCGACCTCCACCTTTTAATTCTTTCGGGGCTATGTGTCTGATTCAGAGCTAATTTCCCTTCAACCTCGCTGAACTCGCCTTGGTTCTAACGGATATCTTTCATCCTCCCAAGCACTACCGAGTGATTTGGCTAAATCTTACTCGGGGCGACCTCCTTGTCACCTTGATGATGGCTCATTGCCAGGTTACCCATAAATAATTTTCTTGATTTCAAATAAAATCAGTTCTCGCAAGGGCTTTTCTTTCCACCAGTTTCGATAAGTTTCAGGTTGCACGCTATAATATTCGAAAGGTACTGGGAGAAAATAAAGATCAGCTTTTTGGAAAGGAAAATGATGCCGCATCTCAAGTAATATCCGTCTCGTATGGTAAGGACCGCTTATAAGACCGATTCCAATTGGTACTGACGAGGATTCATTTATGATTGAACCCACCATATCAGATAAAGCGATTGCTTCAGAATGGGTGGAGGTACAACCATAAATAAGTCTGACCCTTCCGGTATCAACCCCTTTTTCTGCAAGCTCTGATTTATAATCCTTATTGTTATTGCTGCATAACCATACAGCATCAGTGTATTTGGACATTAAAATTGCGGCATACCTTTCCCTTACATTCTCACCATTGAATGTGAATAAATATTTTATTCCAGAGTCAGGAGGGTTATCAGCTACCACAATCCATGAACCGATATTGACCAATGCATAACATAAGGCAAATGCAAAGGGAAGTATGAATGCCATAATAAGCACCAAGACTAATGACAGGATTTTTATATGCTTTGGAAAGATCATTTTACCTGCTCCAATGGGGTGACATCGGATTCGTTTATTTCAACTGAAATAAACTGTGAAAACATCTCTATCCCTATTATCAAACGTACACCTTTTTCATCCTTTACAACAACCCCCTCCATCCCTTCAAGCTGCCCGTTCTTAACCTTTACCTTTGTCCCTGGGGTCAACCCCTTATGCAAATGAAATGACAGATTTCGATCTATAATTTCCCTTATCTGGTTCAGTTCTTTTATGAATCTTTCCTGGTCAGTAACCTTGATTATATCCACCAGATCGCTGTTGTTGCTAATGCTGTGTATTTTTTCTTTGCCTGATGCCAAGGCCAGGTAGCCCGGGAAAAGAGGACAGATTGATTTACGCTGCTTGTTGTTGTCTTTACGGCGTGTGGTCTTTACATAAAGGGGTAAATAATAACTTATGCTCTTTTCAACCAGGGTTTTTGCGAACTGCTTCTCTCTTCTTGATTTAAGATGGGCCACGCACCAATTACCCTTGTCATCTTCAAGACTTCTTCCTTCAGGATATCTTGATAATGGGTTATCTTCTTTACGATACATTTGAAAATCCCATTATAAGGAATCAGGAAAGAAAACCCCTGATTTTATCCACAATATATTTCTGATCCCTTTGGGTGATTGATGGGTAAAGCGGAAGGGTTATGCTGCCAAGATAATTTTCATAAGCTATGGGGAAATCCATGGGCTTATAGCCGTATTTGTTTTTATAAAATGGATGGAGGTGCAAGGGAATAAAATGAACGCTTGTCTTTATGCCTGATTCTGAAAGATGTTTTATTAATGCGTCCCTGTCCATCACATCAGGATACAGCCTTATGGGATAAATATGCCATGCGCATTTGTTTTGCGGAAGTTCAACCGGCAAAATCAACCCCGGTAAGTTTTCCAATAGATTGTGGTAATATGCTGCTGCAGTGCAACGTTTTTTCCAGAGCACATCCGATTCGCTGAGCTGGTGTATTCCAAGAGCTGCCGCAACATCAGTCATGTTGTATTTAAAGCCACGATCCATAATTTCGTAGTACCAACCGCCCTTTTTATCATAACGGTTCCAAGCGTCTTTTGAAAGACCGTGCAAAGACATCATCTTCATGCGCTCAAAATATTTTTTATTTTCTGTTACGGCCATTCCGCCTTCTCCGGTTGTAATGCATTTGTTGGCATAGAATGAAAAGCAGGTTATATCCCCTATGCTTCCAATAGGCCGGTTTTTATAATATGCCGGCGTGCAATGGGCCGCGTCCTCAATTATTTTAAGCCTATGCTTACGCGCAATCTTCATGATTGAATCCATTTCACATGGATGGCCCCCAAAATGTACCGGCATTATGGCGCGCGTTTTCCGTGTTATAAGCGCTTCTATCTTTTTCTCGTCGATGTTCTGGGTATCCCTCCTGACATCACAGAGCACCGGCCTGGCATTGAAGTATTCAACAACCTCAGCAGATGCGGCAAATGTTGTTGTGGGCAATATCACCTCATCATCTGCCTTAAGACCAATGGCATCAAGAGCAAGATGCAAAGCAGCTGTTCCGGAATTAAGGGCAAGTGCGTAAGTGGAACCTGTATATTCCGCAAAACGTTTTTCGAATTCAATGGCGTTTTTGCCAGTTGTAAGCCAGCCGGAACGCATAACATCAACAACAGCCTTAATGGATTTTGTTGAAATGGATGGACGATAAAATGGAATCGATTTGGTGCTCATTAGGGCCTATTTGATTTTATAATATTCCTTATACCAGGTTATGAATCGGCTTATGCCTTCTTCAATCCCTACCTTTGGTTTGTAACCAAGTTTTTCCTTTGATAAATTAATATCAGCCCAAGTTGCAGGAACATCACCAGGCTGAATCGGCAAAAGGGTTTTCCTGGCCTTTTTGCCCAAGGCTTTTTCAATGCACTGGATAAAATAGAGCAGGTTTACCGTATTATTGTTGCCAAGATTAAATACGGCATAAGGTGAAGGCTTGTCAAGGGCGGATACAATACCGGATACGATATCCGTTATGAAAGTGAAATCCCTTTTCATTTTGCCGAAATTGAAAACTTTTATCGGCTTTCCTTCAAGAATTGCTTTTGTAAAAATGAAAAGCGCCATATCCGGCCTGCCATAAGGCCCATAGACCGTAAAGAAACGGAGGCCGGTTGTAGGAAGCTTGAAAAGATGAGAATAGGTATGTGCCACGAGCTCGTTCGATTTTTTAGTTGCAGCATAAAGGGAAACAGGATGATCTACCGGGTCTTTAACTGAAAAAGGGACTTTTTTATTGCTTCCGTAAACACTCGACGATGAAGCGTAAACAAAATTGTGAACTTTCTTTTTATTTGCGTTGTTTATAACATTGAAAAAGCCAACATCATTCGCACTGATATAGGCTTCGGGATTTGTTATGGAATACCTTACGCCGGCCTGTGCCGCAAGGTGGCATACCCTTTCAATGGAGAATTTCTTAAAAACCCTGGCAACATCTTTTTCCCTGGATATATCTGTTTTGCAGAATGTGAAATTACGATCTTTCCTCAGGATTGCAAGCCGAGCCATTTTCAGGGACACGTCGTAATAGGAATTAAGGTTGTCTATCCCGACTACACTATCGCCCCTTTTTAAAAGAGCCTGTGTAACATGGAAACCAATAAATCCAGCACATCCGGTAACAAGGATTTTTTTCATCAGGCAATCCTTACGTATTCGCCGGGTTCCTTGAACCGCACCCTTGGCATGGCACCATATTCTATTATGGCATCCCTGCCTCCATGGGTTATTGAAAGGCGCCCAGCTTCCATTACAAGTTCGTTGTAAGCGCTGTTTTTAGGTGTTGCCATAACACCATCTTCATCGTATTGATGGAGGATTTCCTGGCTCTTCTTTATTTTGTCGCTGGAAGTTAAATTGCTTGTTTCCGAGTTGACCCTTGAAATGGCATTGATTATGAATTCAACTGATCTGAAGCCATATCCCACTGGTTTAAGCCCATTGCCACCGACATTGACCATCTGAAAATAATCCGGGTTTGTTTCGTTATAAAAGGAATCACCCGGTTGATTTCCCTTGACTATAAACGAATGCTTGACGCCTCTCATTGAGTCAATATGCTCAAGATATCCGCCATCCTTTTCACCATTAAAGAAGAGCATCATACCTTGTGTATTGCCACCAGGTGCCACATCCGGATAACCGAAACCATTCTGAACATTCAAAACTGCCCCATTTTCCCAAATAACCCGTCCATCTGTCCAGAGGAACCCTTTTTTTCCATTCGGCCAGTTCTCGAGAAGCCCATAAACATTGACCTGTACGGGTTTAAGCCCTGTGATAAATGAAACAAGGTCAATATAATGGCATGCAACATAAGAAAATGCATCGGAATTCTCAGCCGTGCACCAATTCTGGAAGTTGGAGTGATGATAATACCAGGGCTCGACAAGCCGCGCCTGCCCCATACGGAATTCTCCGAAAAGACCGGCACGATATTTTCTGCGGGCAATAAGCGAACGATCGTCGAACCTTTTGTGATATTCAATCCCCACAACAAGGCCCTTTGAATATGCCAGTTCTTCAATCTCTATGGCCTGCTGATATTTAAGCACAAGAGGTTTTACGCAGCATACATGATGGTTGCTGTTCAAGGCTTCCTTTACCGCCTGATAATGCATCTGATCAGGCAATGCAATTATGACAACACTTCTTTCAGGCAGTTTTGATAGGACTTCTTTGAAAAGGTTCGGAAAAGGCTTTGAAAGATCTTTTTCTTTTGTAAAGTCAGGATATGGTGTAAAAGATTGTCCTGGAAAGGCCTTTTGCAGCATTTCATCGTCCGCAAGGGCTTTGAGAGGTGCGCCGTTTAGAGCTGACACTGCGATGTCGCTTATTATACCCAATCTCTGGAGTTGGTAGATTGACGGCAGAATTTGTACCTGAGTAATCATGCCGCCGCCGACTATGACCGCCTGTAATTTATCGCTCATGTAACTCCTTTACAATGTTTGATTTACTTCCCGCACACAGCATCAAATGCTTCTTCAAGCACATCAAGACCTTCAGTCAGTTGTTCCTTGGTTATGATTAGAGGTGGTGCCAACTTTACGCTGCCACCGCCATTGCCTACAGGGCCGAACATGAGAAGACCATGTTCAACACAGTACTTGATTATGTCAAATGTGGTGTCATGGTCAGGGGTGTTTGTGCCGGGTTTAGAAACCATCTGAATGGAACCGACAAGCCCGATACTTGATGCATGCCCGACACGATCCGGATATTTTTTCCATATTTTGTTTACACGTTCGCTCAGTATTTTGCCCATCTTTGCAGCGTTTTGAACAAGCTTTTTTGATTTGATTAGTTTCATGTTCGCAAGCGCTGCAGCACAAATAATAGGGTTTCCGGTATGTGTTGATGTCATTGAACCTGGCGCGAAAATATTCATCCATTCTGAATTTCCCATAACAGCGGCCAAAGGAAGGCCAGAGGAAATCCCTTTGCCGCAGACGATCATGTCTGCACGCACATTGTAATGCTCATAGCAGAACATCTTTCCGGTACGTCCAAAGCCTGCCTGGACTTCATCAAAAATAAGAAGGGCTTGGTTCTCGTCAAGAAATGCGCGGAGCTTTTTCATATAATCAATGGGCAAAAGAATTGCGCTGCCGCCCTGATAGGATTCCATTATCAGGCCAGCTATGTTCCGCGGGTTGATATTTTTAGCCTGTAACGTTGCAATGAATGTTTCGAAATCCTGAGGCCCCCTGAAACCATCCGGGCATGGGACGTTAATCATATTTGGGTCATGGTTCACGATCCAGTCTTTGAGCGCAGGAGTTCCGCCTGCCATCTGCGAACCCATTGTGCGTCCATGAAAATCCGATTCAAAGGATATGATTACATCTTTTTCGTTTCCACCTTGCTTATGTCCATAAGCCCTGGCAATCTTTATTGCGCATTCACAAGCCTCGCTCCCAGTTGTGACAAGAAAAACCTTGTCAAGGTTCTTGGGAGCTATCTGCTTGATTATATACTTCGCAAGTTCCGCACGTTCGTTGTTGGGAAAGCAGTAGCTGTGATGCATGGGTCTTTGAGCTGTTTTGACAATTGCCTGGGTTATTTCTTTGGCCCCGTGACCCGCGTTTGCAACAAGCACGCCGGAACTGAAATCAAGCCATCTGTTGCCCCATTTGTCTTCCACATGTACACCTGATGCCTTTGTCCAGATAACAAGCGGTTGACCACTCATTGACACAGGTTCATAAGTTCTAAGGTCCTTTACAATATTTTTGGAAGCAGGTACCGGGATAGGTGTTTTTATTGTACGGTTTTTTGTTTTAATTGCTGAAATCTTGACTGGCTGGAAGGGGAATTCTTTACCCATATAGGCTCCTTGTTAAAAAATTAGAATCAAAAATTAAATTAATTTAACCTATTTGTTCCATATATTTATTAGCCAATTGGCCAAATAGATCAAAACCTCACATGTCCCTGGTTTCGAACTCTTTCTTAAAACCATCCCAAAACGCAACCTCATCCCCCGACCCCTTCAGGAGAACCTCATCCCCCGACCCCTTCTCCAGTAAACTGGAGAAGGGGAGTTAAGACATCCGCTTCAGGGACATCGCCAGTGTCCCCTCTCCATGAGTTCCATGGCAGATTTGAGAGCTTAAATGGAGAGGGGAAAAAGGGGTGAGGTTAAATCACTTCACAACAACCATCTTCTTCGTCTTCACAAACGTCTTGCCAACCTCTATCCTGTATAGATAAACCCCGCTTGCGGTATATCTGCCATTATTGGCCTTGCCGTTCCATTGCACCATGTAACGGTTCGGGGCGCGCTCATCGCATACAAGGTTCTTTACAAGCTGACCACGTATATTGTAAATATTAAGACGCACCAAATCCTTCTTTGCAGCGCTGAACCTGCCCGGCACGGTATATTTTATCGTGGTCACGGGATTGAACGGGTTGGGATAGTTCTGAGACAAATCAAACGCAAATATCTTGTCAACCTTCAATACCACGTTTGTGCCGTAACGTTTGGCATTACCGTTTATGTCTATGGCTTCAAGCACGTATTCGTAAGTCCTACCGAGGATAACCCCCTCGTCGCGCCAGTGATAATTGCTCTCAGCCGCTGTTGTTAAATGGCCACTGATAAAGGCGTTACTCGTATAATCCGCAACAACCCTGAAGGTACTCTCTCCTTTTGAAAGCCCTTCTGTTGCTCGTTCACGGCGCAATACCCTGAAGCCGGCGTTATCCAGTTCGCTTTCAGTTACCCAGAACAAATCGCATGCACCGCTGTCAGCCTCTCCCCAAAAGGCATTAAGCTCAACAGACAGATTATCATCCCTGCCACAGAAGATAACACAGGGGCCTGTAATGATGCGGTTTATCTGGAACACGACATAACCTGAACCGCCGGGATTGACAAGCGAGATGTTTACATCTCCACGGCTTGCGTAGCAAGTGTCTACAACTCGCTCCTCAGGTGATATTATCATTATCTTTGTGGGCGGATATGGTGATGTATAACTGTTCATTCTAAAAACAGGGCAATACCTGGTTTTTGAGCTGTCCTCATTGAACCAGAAGTAAACAATGTCGTTTACAGCATTAAGCTCGTAGTTGCCTTCGCTTTCATTAAAGCCATCTGAGTTAAGATCGCCGGATGCATTTGTCTTTAGAGTGCCTGTGCGTAAGTCGTGTATGATGCAGGGGTATTGTTTATCGAGCATGAGTTTACGCAATGAATCAGGCCCGCCCGCACCACTCATGTCATCACGAGAAAAGTCGAGGAAAAAGGCCTGCTGATAAGGTGTTGCCCCTTCCCAGTTTGTCTTTGTGCCGCTCATTGAAATGCCCTTGTATTCTCCCCCGCTTGACAGATTAGAAACGCTCGTGAACGGATTGGTTGCGCCTGTTTTATATGTCAGGAAACCCGCGCCCCAATCATGTAGCGTGTTGCGGCCTGATGATGTGCCGTACACACCACCGTAAACAGGAGCCGTGCTTGTAATCTGCGTACCAGTGCCATCTTTTGCCGTAAATCGTACACTGTAGCTTGTGTAAGTGCCCGGTGCATAAGACGAATCCCTCATGAATATCTGGCCTGTTGGATAGACCGTAATGTCTGTTGCAACAGTGTCAACATTAGCGCCATTTATCATGGGCCGTTTGTTGATACGATAGTGCATACGGGTTGTGGTTGATTCTGCTATTGTAAAGGATATTGCTTATGTCACATTCCCCGCATAATAGTATGAATTATCGCGTACGGGGTTGAACATATTGTATTGTTTGACTGCACTGCCATTGAATCCCGGCAAGAGATCGTTTGAAGTCTTTACCTGGTCGCCAGGGCTTGTTGCCGCGGTCTTCCACTGGTTCATCATGCCGTCCGTGGAATCATACCTTGTATTAAACGAGACGAAAAACTGGTTCTTGAGAGTATCAGCATCACTGAAATAGCTGTTCTCGCTCGCATATTTGCCGATGTTCTGCACCTCAATCTGGTCTCTCTTCTTATACACCACAACAAGCTCTGGATGTCTTGACGTAGTTGCATCTTCGCTGTTAAAGAATTTTGCGCCATCAGATGTTGAGCCGATTTTGGCTATCAAAACACCGTTATTCGCACCGCCATTCACCCAGCCCTGCACCATGTTCTTGACAGGCACATTCACAGTATCATTCGATGATGCGCTCCCATAACGAGTAAGAGTGACACCTGAATATATCAATGTTGCCGAAGAAGAACGTCTTACCCCGGTATTGGCCCAGCCTGTGCCGGAAAGCCTGTTGTCCCAGCGGGTCTGTGACTCTGTCCAGACCTCATTTACACGATACACATCAACCACAATGTCAGCTGTGAGCGTACTGTTATATTCAACAAGCCTTATGTATGCTGTATCAATAATCGAATTCGCTGGAATCTGACCAACATTACTCCCCACAACACTGCCAAACTTAAGCAGTATCTTCTTTGCAGATGTACTATTGGTGTCAGTAAGCACAAGGGTATCCGTTATAACGCTGTAATTAGTTGTCCTTGCGCTGCTGTCTATGTAACAGTCATCTGTCGTGTCATACGGTGCCGTCGTAATGCTCTTTTTGAACCTTATTGTATCGCGCTGGCCTGTTATTGTTGTGTAAAGCTTTAAGAGCGGCACGGACGGCCTTACCCACGGCACATTACCCGCGAAACCTGTGCGGCCGCCTGTGTATGTAACCTTAAGCTTGGGGTTGTAGAAGGACGAAACAGCCGACATCCCGTTCTTGCTGTAGAAGGTGACGTCGCTGCCTGCTGTGCCAACAGGTCCCACAGGCTCTATCGCAAGCCCATAAGCAACACCGCTCGGTCGCCCAGTGTTGGGCTGCTGTGTCGCAGCGCCATACAACCGCGCCGCCGACCGTGTTATTCGCCGTGTTGCCGATGCTCATGGTGTTTGCGTCAATGGACGCGCCTGTTGCTCCGTATCCGTTGCCAGGCCAGGCGTAATTCCAGCATGCATTGCCGTCATTTGAGCCATCCACAGTTCCTTCGTTAAACCCGACAAGCATACCATAAGCCTTTGACGAATCAGCCTTGAGGTCAACGGTATTGCTGCGGAAAAGGGATATCTCGGCCTTTTTGGATCAACTGCAATTGCAGTGGGTCTCACTCTATGAAATGGATTTGAAACTCAATCAAATCAGTGATTTCCCAGATTTCCGCATTTGCGGAGTATTTTAAGACGAAAATATTGCCAATCATGAAACCCATAAGCATTTTTCTTGATTGTCTTGACAACATTGTTGAACCCTTCACTCAGGCCGTTGGTACACCGGAGCTTGAAGAAATTCAGAATGCCAAATCGTCGACGGTCGAGCATCTTGATGTAATCGAGGATTTCTTTAATACCGCTTTCCCGAGCACGGTGTTTCCACTCACTCAGTTCGGCGCGTGCTTGCCGGGGATTCATCCGGCGGAAAACAACCCGCAAATCCTCCTTGAGGATATACGCAGTGTTCAATGTTTCGTTTGCGGGCAAGCGGAGCAGGTCTTTGAGCCGGACACGTTGCGACTGCTTCAAATCTTCCCTTGGGCGCAAAAGCAAATAGCGGGAACCTTTCAAAAGGCGTCTCCCCTCTGGTGGAAGTTCGCTTTGGAGCCGTCGACGAATATTGTCGATAGCCAAGCTCAGAGGCTTGATAACATGAAAATGATCGTAGACGATTTTGACGCGCGGACAACGAGCCCGGATTTCTGCTTCATAGGGGTCGTGCATGTCAATGACCACGCATCGAAGTCGGCGGCTTCGTTTTTGGCCAAACCAGCTGAAGAACTTTCGCAAGGTTGCTCGGTCGCGGTTTCGTCCCACCCAAATAACGCGGTGGCTTTCCAAATCGGTTACAATCGTCAGGTAGCGATGCCCTTTTTTCTCGGCCACTTCGTCGATACCCAGAATGGTAATTCCGTCCAAGTTCCGCTTTCTCAACAAACCAACGATATGGCGAATTTCAGCATCCTTGATTGTCCTCCAATCAGTTCCTGTCCAATCGGATACATCTTTCAATGTCGTACCACCTGTCAACTGAAACAGCCACCGCTCGTACCGACGAGTACATCGAGATTGGGGACGTGCTATTGGAAGAGAAACCCGACGAACTCCACATTGAGGACAGTCAATTCGATGTCGACAAACCCACAGCCAGACTTTATGCGGACCGATATTCAAATCTCGCAGACGAACCCATACATGATCGTAGTGATGTTGGAACGTCCGGCCACACCCATCGCACGTCCATTTGTGTTTCCTTGGTTCCAGCCAAATTTCAAGACTTTTCTTGTTGTGTCTTTTCCATGTAACTACACCATAACTTTGAAGTCCCAAGAACGAATTGATAATATTATCATTGGACATCCCTCTGTCTCCTGGTTAAAGATTGTCACCAACAACCTTATACCAGAACGGGGGATGTCTTTTCAACTTTTACTCACATCAATGATCCTTCGAATAGATTTTCATCTTACTATAGACGCAATACACATTTTGCTCTTGAACTGCAGTGAAAATATTCCTTGGAAAAAGCCCCCCTGCTTTTTTGGAGCAGGGGCTTTTTCCAAGGAATATCATAGAGATAAGTGAAATAATAGGCTTAAGAAGAATGCTACAACCCTTGACATCGCGCTTTTAGCATGGGTACCCACTGCAATTGCAGAAGAACCGCCTTTTTAATGGTTGCACCTGTCAAAATTGAATTGGCATTGTCGCTTATCAAATCCTTGTAGTTTACAAGTATGTGCTTGCGGCTGCCGGCAGTTGAATTGAGCACAAGATTCGGGTTTATACCGTAATTATAACCCTGAGGAGCCCCTGATGTTTCGTTCAAATAAGTATCCCAGGTCTGTGACAGAGGGGTTGTGCCCTCCTGCTTGACGATTGTTACGGTATCAGGATCATAGTAAACAACAAGCTTGGGCCGCAAAGCCTTGTTGCCTGCATATTCTGATGAATAATACTTGATAAGCGTTGTTGTCAGATCACCATCCTGATCAGACAATATAATCCCATCATTCGTGACCCCTGATACCCAGACCTGGACAAGCGAGGTAACATCCCAGCGCGTCCAGGCATTAAGGCTGTTCACCTGTGTCTCGCAGGTCTTCACAGGTTCGCGGTCTTTCAGGTTGTTGGCACCCACCGCGTCCCAGGCAGCCCCAACCTTTGCCGAATCCCAGCATACATTACCCGCAGCATTGCTTGAAGTACCCTCTGTCCAGTCCCGTGTAAGACGATATACCTCCACCTTGCCTGTTGATGTATTGCTATACTGGTACAGACTAAGGAAAGCCGAGTCAACATGGGCATTAAGCGGCACCTGTATTGTTGAAGCATATCCGGTAAACATCGGTGCACGTATAAGTATTTTATTCGCATTGCTGCTTCCAATGTCAAGCTCTGTTGAGCCACCGAAATTGTTCTTGGATGATGTCGAATAAATATAGCTCAATTCATATTATTTGCAACATTGACATGTGATTATATATATTATAGTTGTGGAAAACAAGTATTCAACATTTGATTTACGCGTAAAGGCTGTACGCGCTTTTTTCGACAAGAAGATGGACTTGAAAACCATTTCACAGGCATTCAACATTCACAGAGTAACATTATTTCGTTGGATAAAACGATATAGTCTGAAAAGGCATGTCAATGGACTCCATCGTTTACCTGGAAGTGGTCGACCCCGTATTGTCCAGGGTAAATGTGCAAATATAAAGAGAAAAGGGGGATCCGCTTTTTGCGCAGACCCCCCTTATTATCAACTAATAGCGCTGTTAAGTGGATACCCCTTTAACGAATCCATCCGCTAACGGATGTGCTGCCGTTTAATTGTCCGCTAGCGCCATTATCCAAATTTACACCTGTGGTTGTTCCAGTGGAACCCCATGGCGCGATCGTCACTCTTGACGCATCGCGCATTCCTGCTACACTGACATTAACAGCATAGCCTGTCCACGGTTGGGCACCATTACCATCACCGGCACGATAGTCTTCTGCGGCCGGAATCAGGATATAAGTCGTGTAAGAGCGGGCGCTTGTCCAGCCCGTACGGTTAGTCCCGTCACCCAGCGCAACCCTGGGCGTTATTGGGATGGCTCCAAACGTGGGATAAGCAGCGGCCAATGCAGTACCGCGTTCAAAAGATAGCGTTGGCGCTGTTCCAGTGTCCATGTCCTCGGGGAACGTCAAAGTAACCCAGCTCAACGAATCATTCGCTACATCGCCGATATCGTTGTTGTCCCATTCGATGTTGCTGGTTATCGTAACGCCGCCCTGTGCTATGTTGCCAACGTTCGCAAGCAGAACAAAATCGCTGTCGCATGGCGCAATATTATCCGCAAATATGACAGAGGATGACCACTGCCCGAACTCGCCCGCATCGACATAATCACCGTCCGCAGGAATGCTGAGATCCTTGACAGGACGCACCTGTACTTCAATCCGCGACGAATCATTAAACAGATGTGCATCGTTGGTGTAACCACCGGAAGCGCCGTCCAAATCAGATGTTCTTAACGAAGTCAGAATTCCGCTACCCAATTGCGTTACTGCAGCTGTTACATTGACAGTTACAGACTTGGCCGCATTAAGACCATTGATGATACTCGCATTCCAGGACGTCAGGTCATAAGTCGTTGAGGCAATATTGCCGGCGGAACCGACCTCATACCAATTGCCCGCCACTCCTGCATGGCTCACTTTCCGTATACGCCACTGATAAGCATCAACGGAATCCGCATGTTTGATGTTCCAGGCCGCCTCATTCAGTCTGAAATACAGGGCGTTTTCCAGGTTCAACAAGGCGTTTCTGTAAACACCGGCAGCAGAGGCAACAGGAGATGCGCCGATACGCTGACCCGCGACTCCAGCTGTAGTGTTTGTGTCCAATACAATCGACGCAGTAAGATTGGCGATACTTGTAACAAACGGCAGTGTCTGAACCATAAAATTGGCGTTAGTCAGATAATTTCCATTCGGCCCTGAATATACATCATCCGCCGTCATATCAGGAATAGCGACAAGTTTGACATTATATGAGGCACCACGTACCAAATCCGTAACAGGATCCATGGTTAAGGTTTTTCCATCTGACGAAAAGGATATTGTATAATCAAGCGGAATACCCCAATTTGAGGCATTGAAAAGGCTGAAATATGTATCACGCGTTGCTGCTCTCACCTTTGCGGTATCAATCGCCTTATTAAAGGTAATCGTGATATTTGAGGTGGGTAGAAAGGTATCTATCACCAAATCCCCGGCCACGACAGCTGCGGCATCATGCGATACAAGATAATTGGCATCCAGTGCGACCAGTTCGATTTCCGTATGAATTTCCAGATCGGGCCGTTTGCCTGCAAAGTCGGAATTCGGCACCAGAGCAGCCTTGACTTCTCCCCGCATTGTGGTCAGGTTGAACGTCAACCCTGTGTACTGACCTGTTCCGTTCGGACTGTAGTCCGGATAAATGGTATAACTCTTTACATTAGCCAGAGTGGAAGTGTCCTTGATGGTCACGGTCATCATGTTAGTACTCCAGGTATATGTCAGTTTGCCGGCTGTACCAAAACCAGACACGCTGAATACCTTGGAAGTATCAATAGCCTGGGAGAATGTCACAACAAGGCTGTCTCCGCGGTTTTTAAATACGCGATACTGGTTCATATACGAATTCATATCGTTCGCTGAAACTACCTTGACTCCAGCCTTGACTTCCCAAATCGCATAGAGCTCATTAGTAATCGCCGTCTGTCCGGACGGGAGTGTCACATCAAAAGACACGGCATACTTTGTGCCTACACCCAGATTATAAGATGGTCTGAAGAAAATAGTATCACCGCTGACCCTGACCGTGCTTAAGACCTGCATGTCCGCAGGCACCGCATTATAACCGCCTAAAGGACCGGTATAGGCGTTGACTTCATCCACAGAGACGAAAGGAACGCTGGAAACAATCCAAATCTCGCCCTGCATTGTGAACGTGTCGAGTACAGAGCCGTCCGGACCACGGGTATTGGTTGACTTCACGGATACGGTCTTTAAAGCTTTGGTTTTCCAAGAAGCAGTCAGTTCATTTGAAGTGAATTTTTCGCCGGTCATCAGTGTGACTTCAAATTCCAGGCCATACCGTGTATTAAGCTCCAGGGTGTCAACAGGCGTCCAGAAAATTGTGTCACCCGCAGAGGAGAGGCGTGTTCTAGCCAGCTGCAGGTTGGCGCCGCTGCCATTGGTGTTGGGATCATTGTTTCCACCGGCATTATAATATGTAATGGCATCAACCGTCTGCACGGGCGCACTTGACACAATCCATACAGGCTGCAGGAGGTCAAAGGTATCAACAAGGCTGCCGTTGAACATGGTATTTGTAGTTTTTACATAAAGATCTGTGCCTGCCTTGACTTTCCAGGACATGGATAGTTCATTGCCCGTACTTGAAAGCCCGTTCTTTAATTTCACGTTAAAACTGAGCTGATAAGTGCCACCGCGGGTCAGTTTCTCGAACGGCGTAAAGAAAATAGTGTCGCCGCTCAAACGGATTGTCCGTGCAACCAGCTCATTATTCGCCGGCATCCAGCCGTTAAGATCGTTGATTCCGGTAACGGCGTCTATGGCGAGGCTTGAAATAAGCCACACCGGCTGAGTGACACCAAAAGTGTCGACCATCACACCAATAGAATTTTTGGTGTTTGTGGCAGACACATACAGGCTGCTCTGTTCATTCGTCACCTGAAAATTTGACCAGTTGGATTTCGAACCTAGATCTCCTGTCACCTGTACCATGAATCCGACGATATCATTGTAGTTCAGAGCAATTCTTGTTTTAATGGGTGTTACGAAAAGCGTATCGCCGGATACCCGGACATTGGCATTCGGCGTACCCGTAAGGGAGGCATCACCGCACAATGTCAGACTGGCAAGACTGTTGGTCCATGAGATTTTCGTACTATCCGTGCTGAGAGGCCGCGACCATTTGACCCACATAGTGCCATAAACGGGAAATTCCGTTTTATAAGTTCCGGTCGTAAGCCCCCAGGTGTTGGAAGCCAATGGATACAATGCCTGACGTACATTAAACGCCGGCCAATCAGGCCAGGTCGTTCCATCGCCATTAAGCGCAAAGGAGATGCCTTCCGTATCCATACCTTGAATCCTGACAACAGGAGAGGAGCCTCCACTAAAATTGGCTATATTCTTGACGAAAATGGTATCTGCTTTTACGCGTACATTGGCGGTCACACCGTCAATAGTGGCGGTTACCGTCGCGCTATCCGGGGTACGGGACATTTTATACCAGACTTCCAGATTTTCCGGAATATTGACCAATCCTTCGAAATTGTCGTTTAACACATTAGAAGCCACTACGGTCATCTGGGGTTTCCGCAAGACAGTAAAGCTCCTGGAGAACGTGATATAGTTGCCATCAACGGACTCACCAGTGACATTGATGGTCGGACTGGCATTATACTGGAAATCCGAAACCGGATCTATAAAAAGAGTATCGCCATTCACAGTGACATTAGCATCAATGGAAGGATTTGAAATAATAACTTTCATCTTTGAGACCACTGGTGCAGAACTGAGTTTGAACCAGGGAGAGATGTTCTTCGCAGCATTGATTACCGGCTGATCGTCAATAGTGCGGACATTGGTGGCAATTATAAAAACCAGTGCACGGGGCGTAAGACCATAAACAAAGGGGCCGTCAATTGCCTGATTTGCGGTATCCTGGGC
Organism: uncultured Fibrobacterota bacterium; assembly: GCA_963831235.1. Lineage (GTDB taxonomy): Bacteria > Fibrobacterota > OXYB2-FULL-49-7 > OXYB2-FULL-49-7 > JAEUSG01 > CAWHPS01. Next base: position 40,015 of record CAWHPS010000019.1, on the reverse strand, counting down.
ATAAAGAGTCAGGTTATATGAACCTCCCTGTGTAAGCACGACCTCCGGATCTATGGTAATTGTATCGCCCCTGGTGGTGACTTTTACATTAACACCGGATAATGTGGCAGAGGCTTTGGCCACGCGATGGTTCATGACAATGACGATATCAGCATTCGGGGGAAAATCGAGACGGGGAAGATTCATGTCATTGCCGAGACGAACGTTGTCGCTGATAGCGTAGAACTGAGCCGCAGTGGTCAAGAAATTATTGACTGTCGCGGACTTGCTTTCGCCCTGGGCGTTTTCGACTGTGATGATTACATCGTAATAACTGGCGGCTTTAAGTGTATTGACGGGTACAATCCTGACCGTATCGGAACTGATGGTCGTGGTTACAGGAATTGAGGTTCCGGATGGATCAGCGAAAATCACATTAGCCGAGGAAAGAGGTTTGTTCGCAATGAAATATATCGATGCGTTAAGCGCCAGTCCGTTCTTAACCTGATTTTGATTAAAATCGTAAACATTGGAAGCTACAAATGCGAGCGGATTTTCAATGTTTAAGGCCACACTGAACCGTACTGGTTGATTACCAGCCAGTACAACAGCCACGTTTACTGTGCCTGTCTTCCAGATATTGCGCGGGGTAATGGTTAGCGTGCTGTCCAGTGTTGAATAGAGGATATCGTTATTGGTCACCTGGACTGACGGATTGCCGATAATGGCATCCTTGAATTTGAAGGTAATGGGCGTCTGAATCGGGAAATTGTAAATAGGCCCCTTTGAACTGGTAAGAATATTGGACAACAGCACGTCGGCCAAACCGCCGCCGGCCACTGACACGGTGTAGCTGCGGGTGACATTCTGACCTTTGGCCCCATAAACATATGTATTCAAAGTATATGTCCGTCCATCAAGGAGTGAAAGTGCTGGATCAATAGAGATTTTGGTACCTGTAACATTAACGGTTACCGTAATATTATGTTTTACACCCTCTGCGTCGGCATAAGAAAGAACTGCATAAGAAACCATATCAAGTGTATCGTTATATGTTATTTCGAATATATGCTCGGGATTCACAACAAGCGTCCTGAAATTATTGTCCAGGTCCGTGAGGGTTATTGATACTATGGGATTCATTATTACATAACCGATTGCCACATTTTGCCCTGCAACCAATTCCACGGCCATACCATCGGTTGCGCCGGTCATTTGCCAGTTGATCCCGTTCGCGTTAACGTTCAGGATTTTTAGCATGGCTTTTTCATCAGGATCACCCGATACCGGTATGCCTGTAATCGAAAAATTACCGGATGCATCGGTTAATACCGTAAAAGCACTCGGTCCCACTTCCACATTTGAGGCAACCGGAGCATCGTTATTGCCTTGATTATCCTGGTTTGCAGCGGGATCAAAGGTGATTTTGACCGCTACGTTCGGCAAGGACGTAAGCGGGGCGCGGCCATGTAACTGAGTTTTGACGGATCCGGAAACCTGTCCGGACAGAGGGTAAAGCTTGACCGGACCGGCGACATTTTTGATACCGCCGATAACGGTATCGGGGCCGCTGACACCTGCGCCCACGCCTATATAAGCGAAATTCTCCCAAGTCTTGCCTTCAATAGTGACAACAGATGTTGTATAGCGGTGAGCGGAATCGCCTGGGAAAGAGAAATAAAAGCAGTGATTGCCATAAGGAATCTCTTCAATCGTAAAACCGCCGTTTGAACCGGTGGTGTAGGATGCGGTACTTCCATCTGTCACTAATGCGCCGCTCAACGGACTGCCGGTAAAACCGTCAATAACATAACCGGTAAACGAATACGTTGTCTTGGTAATATTATTATTGCCTGTGATTTGGGGTTTTGTTGGATTATCCTTGGTACAGGAAAACATCAGCAACCCAGCCAATAATCCAACAAATGCAGACACAAATAACCATGCACGAAAACAATGTTGCTTTTCCACAGAAAACCTCCTATTTTGGAATTTTGATTTAAATAAAATTACTTTCATTTTTATTACTTTTATTATTTCAGATTTTAATAATATCTGCTAAAAAATATAGAGCGTCACGTTTAAATTCAGCAGAATTTCCGGAGTATCCTTGTACATGCTGCGACCACAGTATAACCCAGCTTCATCGTATTCATTTTTTTCACTTTGCACACCGTCTTTAGCTGCATTCAGACTGAATTCGGATCCATGATGAACGAATTGAATTCCGATCTTGTAATCAATGGATAGCTGCGGAATCAGAAAGTATTCCGGACGCAAACCGACCCTCAACAATGTATTCCATTGGTTATACCTGATGGTGCTGCCACTGGCGGAAACCGATGTTTCGTTCTGAATCATTTCCTGGCGCCATTCACCAAAAGTATTGACCCTGAGTTTTTCAAAACGTTTTATAACATATTCCCCGCCGACCTTCCAGGCCAGCCGGTTTAGTGGCTGATGACCCACAGAGTCTTCGGGTCCTATTACATAATAATTCACGCCAATATAACCCGCGACATTTTCAAGAATATAAGCACGAATAAGAACACCCTCGTCGTATCCTATCCCGATAGTGGAGGTTTTATCTGATGCTTTTTCCAAGCTCCACCCTGATGTAGCACAACTCATTATCGCGACTATTAATAATGAACACGGTTTCAACATTATAATATCCCCCTTGGGTAAAATTCAATTTTTATTAAAAGTGAAAGGTGTAATAAGATAAAAGTTGGTTTGCCATTTAAGCAAGATAAAATTTAATATGCGCTAATAATATTCTGGAACAACCTTTCAGTAGGCAACCTGTTTGACTTTGCCTTCTTTAACAGTCAGCCATACGGTGCTGACCTGTTTATCGGACTTTAAATTGGAAATACGGCTTTTATATATCCAGGTTATATCCTCTTTGTTCTTATTTATTTCATCGGGTTTACCAACAACCAATCGCACAATCCATGTGGGTTTACCCAATACCTTATTTGTAAATTCGTCCTGCGAATACTGTTTTTTCAAGCAGCCTGCCATAAGCAGCAAAATCACGGACATGAACCCTGCTATAAAATTGCCGTTTCTTATAGTCATGATATTGTACACATACTTTCTTCCGGAAATTATTTTCTGATAATCCGGTATTAAAACATAGCCCATAGAACTATCCAACTTCAAGAAAAGAAACCGTCTTACCCATCTTGGACAGTTGACTATGCGCGAAATGGCGATTCTGATCTAATTTCTGCATTTTGGGCTGTTTTTGACGAACAAAAAGCTAAAATGTAGTGCCACAAATAGCTTGACCGTAGGCTACTTAAGCCTTTAAAAAGCTTATTATTAGCTCATAAATAGCTTGCAATTCGTTTTTCAATATTGTATATTAGTAGTGCCTACATAAACACCGAGGCGCTATGTTTGTTCGTGCAAAACGAAGAAGAGACAAAACCTATCTCCAGATAGTCGAAAACCACCGCGATGGCGAGAAAGTCATTCAAACTGTAATTGCCACTATAGGCAGATTGGATATCCTTCAAACAACTGGGCAACTTGATTCTTTGCTGAAGTCAGGGCTTCGCTTTTCGACTAAACTATTTGTTCTTGATGCCCATGAACGCGGAGAAACAACAACAACCGCCACTTGCAAAATCGGTCCCTCCATTCTGTTTGAACGTATCTGGCTCGAAACAGGCATAAAAGGCATCATTGAAGGACTGCTACATGGCAGGGCTTTTTCATTTTCCATAGAGCGGGTTATTTTTACTACCGTCTTGCACCGGCTGTTTGCTCCAGGTTCGGATCGTGCCGCGTTGAAGTGGCTGGGTGCCTATAAGATTAACGGCTTTGACGATTCATTTAGCTTGCATCACTTTTATCGGACAATGGGATGGCTTGGCGAACCATTGCCGAAGGAAATGCAAGCTGGCGCGACCCCTTTTATAGCACGCTCGAATAAGGATTTGATTGAAGAGAGTCTGTTTGCTTTAAGGAGAAATCTTTTTACCAAGCTTGATATCGTTTTCTTTGACACAACATCACTTCATTTTGAAGGTGCCGGAGGCGCCAAATTGGGACGGCGCGGACACTCCAAGAATAAGCGGTCGGATTTGGCGCAGATAGTTGTGGGTGTGGTGTTGGATGACAAGGGCTATCCTATTTGCTCGCAGATTATGCCTGGCAACACAACCGATGTAAAAACAATGATTCCGATTGCCACGCGCCTCAAGCAGCAATTTGGCGTGGAGCGCGTCTGTATTGTCGCGGATCGCGGAATGATAAGCGAGTCAACCATTGACGAATTGCATGAGCTGGGGTGGGAGTATATTCTTGGGGTTCGGATGCATGTTGTAAACGAAGCAAAAAATGATGTGCTTTGCCGTGGTGGTCGTTACCAGGAAGTGTATCCTGAGCGGCTGTGTACAAAAGACCCTGCGCCACTTAAAGTAAAAGAAGTCCTTGTGGATGAAAGGCGGTATATTGTGTGTTGCAACGAAGAGGAAGTCCGCAAAGACCGTCATGACAGGGAAGCGATTGTGGTAGCCCTTCAAGAGAAGCTTAAACAGGGTGATAAGGCCTTGGTGGGCAACAAGGGTTACCGACGCTATTTGAAGTCTGGCAAAGGACATTTTGAGATTGACGAAGAAAAAATAAAAGAGGAGGAGCGTTTTGACGGCAAGTGGGTGCTGCGAACCAATACCAAGCTTGAAACCGAAGAGGTAGCCCTGAAATATAAACAGCTCTGGATGGTGGAAGATATTTTCCGCACCATGAAGTCAGTATTGGATACAAGGCCGGTATTTCATCGTTGCGATGATAATATTTCCGGCCATGTGTTTTGCTCTTTTCTGGCACTGCTGTTACGTAAAACCCTCCAAGATAAAATAGCAGCTAAAGAATGGACAATCGAATGGGCTGATATTATCCGAGATGTTGACGCTGTGCAGGAAGTTGCCGTAACACATAATAGCAAAAAGTTTATTATCCGAACTGAAACATCCGGTATGGCAGGAAAAGCTTTTCAGGCTGTGGGTGCGGTTCTGCCGCCTGTTCTTCGAGAGGTTGAAAAGTGTGGCACTACACTCATGCCAAGCCCGTAAACCATTGATTTATAAGGCATGTGCGTTTGTCAACTGTCGAAGATGGGCATGACCAAATCAAACGCTATTGGAACAAGCTTTTCGCCGACCCTATCGTTAAAAACACCCCCCATGGCACCGTTATCATTTATCCTCAACGGACCAATAATATCCTTGAGCGGTTCTTCAGATATCTGCGCAGGAACCACAGAAAAAGAAACGGCAATAACACAATGACCAAAACTCTGAAGGCTATCTTGACAGATACCCCGTTAATCTCAAACCTTTCCGACAACACATATCGAACGATCATTCTTAACGGTGCACCATCGCTGGAAGCTCGATTTGCACAAATCGATGTAAACCTGGTCAGGAATAAATTAAAAAACGAAGAACAAGAAAATAGAAATCTATCGCCAAAGGTAAAAAAGATTATTCGCACCCCCGAGCTGATCAGAAAAATCCTTCAAACTATGCACAACCGTCAATAATCCAACCGCTTTTTGGCGTCATAGCATAAATCAAGCACGTAGTGCAGGAATATGTTAGCAAGCATCGGACTCAGATTTCCACCCTGATGTGTCCCCTTTTCGGTTGCCACCAACAGATTGGAATCCATATATCCGGCTTTCAGAAACCGCTCAATAATACGCAGAAGGCTCGGATCATTGATTCGCAACTTCAAAAACTTCATCATCCATTCATGTGAAACATTATCAAAGAACCCTTTGATGTCTGCCTCCACTATATGATTGATGGGGGAACGTTCAATTATCCTGTTCATAGCACTCAGCGCATCATGACAGCTCCTACCTGTGCGGAACCCGTATGAGCAATCAAGGAAATCCGCCTCGTATATCGATTCCAATATCCGGCTCAAACCCTTCTGCACTACCTTATCCTCTGTGGCTGGTATGCCAAGAGGTTGCTTACTCTTTTCATCCTTCGGTATATACTTCCGTAGGACAGGTTGCGGCCAGTACTGCTTCGCTTTCATACGGCTAACGAGTTGCCCAAGATTGTCTTCAAGCTCCTGCTCATATTCCGTCCATGTCTCGCCATCGACTCCTGGAGCCCTGTCCTTGCCAAGACTCCCAAAGCATTGCGCAAGAAATCCTTCATTCAACAAGTACGCTAATGTCGTGTACTTGTGCTTCGGTCTCGCCCGCGCAAGTTCAGCCAGTTGGTTCAGCTTTGCCTCCACTTTATCAGCCATCTCCTCGTATGACATGGAACAATCCTCACCAACACCGTTTATCGCCAGTCCCTTCGAGTGCCCTTATTTGGACTCATACCGTATTATCGGTATTACTCCTCTACTATGAACCAGTCCGACTGCCAATCCGGCGTACCTCTCCTCGCCCTCTTTCGGGCTTGCCAGAGACTTCTGGATACGAATTGGCTCTCTCAAGTCCCATCTTGTACAGTTTGACTGCCCGCTGTGTTCTCAGACCCCGGTCCGGCTTCACAGACTCACCTTTGCGCCTGTGTCGCTGCTGGCTTCAGATACATGAAAACCCTGGCCCTGCGGCAACTTGAGAATTTTCGGGGCTCAATCGCTTTACCCGTGTGCGTGCCACGGATTACGGCTGACAGTCTCCGTCCCCTCGGCATCATGGTAGGCGTTACCACCAGTCCATGCGAGGTTCTGTACCAGTCCGGTGGTTAACCTTTGACTGGGTTGAATTGTTCAACTTGTCCAAGACAGTTTATTCTTGACGCACTCACGAGACCCTCCTTTTTTATTGTTATTCTTGTCCTAACGTCAAACAAGATATAGCAATAGGAGGGTCTCTTTTCAATAATAAAATGTCAAAGAATGAGGGGATACCTCAGGTCTGAATCACAATTGAGAAAACAAAATACTTGCCATGAAATATCAAAATAGACTAATTTTCAATAGAGCGGTTAAGTCTGGTGTAAGGCCAGATTGAACCATGCCCAAATTCTTAACCCATTGAGCCTGTTGACAAATCAAATATGGAGGTATGATCCTCAGTATATTGTGTTTGCGGTAAAACAAAAACCACAATATGTTGATTTTCGATTCTTCTTTTGTCATTTGCGCAACAGGCTCCATTCTTAAACCAAGGGGTGTTGTATGATGAATTCCACAAAAAGGATCATGCAGGTCATGATCATGGTCAGCGCAATTCTGCTGACAGGCATGCTCACGGAAGCCACGATTTCACGGGAAGAGAACTTTGAATTTGCCCAGCAGCCGCAAATAAGCGGCCCTGTAAATGGTGTTTACACCATTACCTTTGAAACCAGGGCCAAATGCGATGCCACTGTGGCGATAATAAAAGACGGCATTATTGTACGGCATCTGGCATCCGGTGTTCTTGGCGCCAATGCGCCGTGGCCTTTCGTTAAGGATTTGTTGTCCCAGCGGCTGGAATGGGACGGCAAGGACGACGAAGGCAATCCTGCGCCGGACAGCTGCATCGTTCGTGTTTCGCTGGGGTTAAAAGCGAGTCATGCCGGCGAGATTTCAGACCGGAACCATTTAGGCATTTTTAAGGTCTGCAATATGATTTGCGACAAACAGGGTCTGCTCCATGTGTTCACTCAGGGAAATATCAGCAGTTTTGATAAGGAAGGCAAATACGTGAAAACGCTTCTGCCGACTCGCTGCGATGTGGTCGAAAAGGTTCCCTTTTACGAGTATTACACCACTACAGACGGCGATAAAGTCATTGTCAATGACTACTTTTATTTCTCCCCAGATGGCATCTATGGAGCAAGAGGGTATGACGATTACCGTTTCGGAACCATCGCCTATTTGCCGTCCGCAAACAGGATGTTTACAAACGCATCGGGCGGGTCTAGGAATGGCAGATCCTTTTTTTTAAATATGAGCTGCATAGACGGGGCCATGGACAGAATCAGGGATAGCAATTACACTCATTACGTACCCGGAGAAGATGGGGAAGGTGAAGATTACAAAATACATATGGCCGCCACTCCTGACGAGCAGAGTGTTTATCTTGACCTGAAGCATGCTGTTTACAAAATACCCGTGGCCTCGCCGAATACCATAACGGCGCCCTTCCTTGGCGAGGCGGGCGTTACGGGCAGCGATGCGCAGCATTTCAACGGCATCAGTGGTCTGGCTGTGGACGCCTCGGGGAATCTGTATGTTTCCGACAGTGACAACAACCGGATACAGGTATTCAAGCCTGACAAAAGCCTGTTACGTTCCTTAGCCCTTACCAAGCCAGGGAGATTATTTGTACACCCTGTTACCGGAAACATCTATTGTTGTTCAGAAGATAAAAAAATATTGAAGCTTTCTCCTGAAGGAACAGAACTTGCGAGCTGGACCAACAGCGACGAGACCCGTTGGTACGTTGGGACATTTTGTCTTGACGCTGCAAGCGAGCCGCCTGCTGTCTGGGTTGCCTCTCAAAAAGCCGGCTATGAGTGGGAGGCTGCCCCGCCGAACATAAAGCGCCTTGAGGAACGCGCTGGCGCGTTTGCGGATGTTTTGACCATTTCTGCCTGCAATAAACAATTTCCTTATGTCGGTTACCAGCAAAGAATATGTGTGGATCCGGTTACTGACGATATTTATGCTAGGGCAGTAGGATACCGCGAGCCGGCAGTCCGTTACAACGGGAACACCTTGACATTGGACAGTGCCTGGACAAAATCATTCGGCATAATAGGTTCCAACATGGCTTTTGACCGTAAAGGGCTTGTTTATTTCCGTCAAGGAAACATAGGAACCGAGGACTTTGTTTACCGTATGGACAGGTCGGGTAAACTTGTGGACTTTCCCAATGGTGTCAACATAGATTATCTGATACCGGGGTGGGGGCTTGATTTTCTAAGGGGCAAAAACTACAAGGGGATACCCTCACGTAATATACAGAATGGTGATGACAACGCCTGGAAAAAAGGCATGGATGTAGCCCCCAACGGCGACATATACCAGCTTACCGGCAGTCTCCGCACCCTTGACACCGTTATAGTCTTTGACAACCAGGGCAATCTGAAGTGCGCTTATGCTGCGGTGAATCTTCGGAAAATACTGGCCACCGGTATCAAGGTAGGCCGCGGAGGGGCTTTGTATCTTGCGACTCAATATGGAAAGGCCGGCGGTGCTTTAAAGGAAGGTTTGGCGGAACCTGGCGGGATCGACATTGGATGCGTGATCAAAGTCGGCAATGAAAAATGGCCTGTGGTCAGGTTTTATGGGGACGAGGATAATGGAAAACCGGCCGGTATAAGCCCACAGCTCTATCTTCATGGTCAGGGTTATGTTGGTGGGAGCGACTATATTGTTGTGGATAGCTTCCATTGGGCTTATGATGGTATGTCAGGCTTGGGGAAGGCCCAGGAGGAATGTAATTGCTACTTTCAGATATGGGACATGGACCGTTTTGAGCGGTGTTTTTTGCCCAGCGATCATCTTTACAGCGTAACCGTACTGGACGCAAACGGCAACCGCGTGTTGCGAATCGGCCGCTATGGCAACCCGGACAGCCATGGTCCCAATAGTCCTGTTCCCAATCCGGACATAGCTTTTTGTTTTGTCAAGGGTGTCGCGGTAAGCGATAAAGCGGTCTACGTCAGCGATCAAGGCAACAGGCGCCTTCTTAAAGCAGGGCTCAGTTACGAGAACGAGGTTTTCAAGGCCCTTGACAACACTACGGTCACATCGGCTGCTAAAGGCAGGGTTTTGCCAGCACAGGCGGCGCTCTACCAGAACGTTCCCAACCCGTTTAATGCGGGCGGCGGCACTATCCCATACTTTCTGCCCAAGCAGAGCAGGGTGTCCCTTACCATTTATGACCTGCGCGGCAGGGTCATGCACAGGCTTGTGGACAAGGAGACGCAGCCTGCCGGACAGCATCAGGCGCAAATCAAAAGCGGGCTCTTGAAGAGCAACGGAGTTTACATTTACGAGCTTAAGGCAGGTTCTTTCAAGAGCAGGAAAAGGATGGCGGTGCTCCAATAAGGAAAACCCTCACCCCAAACCCCCGCTCCTGTTTTGACAATAAAATTGCAGAAGGGAGAAGGGGGCCGGGGGTGAAACCCGTTGAAACAGCATGCAAATCCATCGTGAAGATACGGCTTGGCAGGAGCGGAATGCGATGGTCTCGCAAAAGCGGACAAAACATCCGCTCGTTGCGGGCTTATGCAAAATCAGAGCGGTGGGAGAAAAAGCTGGCAGGCTTATAAACAACGAGGGTATAAGGATTTCTGTGTAAATGGATAAAAGATTTTAGCCAATACACAGGAGGCAATTATGATAGATGCAACGCAAACAACAGCTATTCGGCCGGAGCTTATCGACGAGCTCTTGAAGCGCTACAAAAGGCCTGAGGATCTGGTTGGTAAGGACGGGATTTTTTAAGCTCTGACGAAAAGTTTAATCGAGCGGGCTTTGGCTGGATAACTGACCCATCATTTGGGTTATGAGAAGCATGATGGAACTGGCAAGAAGACAGCCAATTCCCGCAATGGAAGCAGCCCCAAAACGCTCAAGAGCGAACAGGGTGATATCACGGTTGAGGTTCCCCGGGATCGTTCTGGGGAGTTTGAGCCGATGCTTGTCAAGAAACGTCCGAGACGGTTTTCTGGATTCGATGATAAGATTATTTCCATGTATTCCCGCGGTATGACAGCTCGCGACATCGAGAGCCACCTGCTGGAGATTTACGGGACCGAGGTTTCCCCGGAATTTATCTCGACGGTGACCAACTCTGTGATGGAGGAGGTTCGGGAGTGGCAGAACCGGCCGTCTGTCCCGCGTCTACCCTATCCTTTACTTGGATGCGTTGATGTTGAAGATACGGGAGTGATGGACGGATTTGGAATAAGGCCGTCTATCTTGCGATTGGCATTGACTTGGATGGGCAAAAGGAGGTACTTGGCTCTTTGGGTAGAGCAGACCGAGGGAGCCAAGTTCTGGCGATTCTCAACGAGCTTAAGAGCCGCTGGCTTGGAGGGATGTCTTCGTTGCCTGTGTGGATGGCTTAAAAGGCTTTCCTGAGGCCTTGGAGACGGTGTTTCCCAAGGCGGATATTCAGCTCTGCATCATGCACATGGTTCGAAACGCACTGCGGTTTGTGCTCTGGAAAAAGCGTAGGAGCGTGGCCGCCGACCTTCGGAAGATTTACCAGGCTCCTAACGCCGAGGAAGCCGAGGCATGCCTGAATGATTTCGCCGGTAAATGAGATGCCCGGTATCCCTCAATTTCAAAGTCGTGGAGAGTTAATTGGAGCCGTCTGATTCCATTCTTTTCTTACCCGCCGGAGATCCGGAAAATCATCTATTTGAGTTTACAAAGATATTCTGACACCCTCACTGCACCCTTTATTTGTGCGGCCTCTTTTTCATAACGATTTCAAGAAAACAAGCAGATCGTCCAGTTCCTGCGGAGTGATGGACTGGAATATCTCGTGTTTGTTCTCACCCACAAACAGCTCTTTCATGTCAAGATACCGCCCGTCATGCATATAAGGCGCCGTGCGCCAGGTCTCAATAAGCGTCGGAGTGTCCCAATTGCCGTCGCGTGATCCGAAGTCGTTTTCGCTTTTCAGTCCCGCATAACGCTTCATGTCAGTGTAATAGGTTTCAGGAACATGGCAGGTGTTGCACTGCATTTTCGCAAAAACATCTTTACCCCGTCTGGCCGTCTGCGTTTAACCTGCCGTGTTCCAGAAAAGGGCTTGGAACATGGCGTATGCTTTTCAAATATGCGTCAATGTCCGAGATTTCGGTCTGCACGAAGTCAGGATTGGTCATCAGAATATTGCTTACACCGGCGCGAACCGCAAACTCTGCTGAGTCCCGTACACCCGTCCACATGACAGGGGGTGTGATATGCGCGTACAAAAGGCTCTTGGCATTCTTGAAATTTCCATCTCCATCATTCGCCAGATCCCACTTCAAGCCGTCCATACGGCCAAACGCATGGCAGGAAATGCAGCTTTGCCACCCTTCTTTTCCCATGCGCTTGGCGTCGGAGAAATAAAACTCACCCCTGCGAAGTTTATCCAAAGCTTTTGGCGGCGCCAATGGAATGCAGCCAAGAAGCTGCGCGTCAATCTGTGCAGTATTGACCACTTCAAGGGAATCCGAAAAATATCCGCCTATATAAGCGCGTCCCCCGGCTGATGATGATCGACTGCGGACCTTTCACATTAAGATGTATCCGTTGAGTGAATACCCGTGCAAATTCCAGGTTTTTCGACAGGTTTCTAGGTTCTGCCATCCTCGACAATGCCTGATGAAGCGAATTCAGTCTCATCACATGAATTCCAGGGTTGCCTGCGCTGACAATGCACAAGACCTGCGAATCACAGGAAATGGCCCAAGGATCCGCGGCCCCGTAAGCTGCCCGGTCCAGCGGCATAACATCAATATTACATTTGTTCAAAATGTCCACCACGCTTACCGCATTCATATTAGGCCAGTTTCCTTTGTTGTGTCTCAACGGCGTCATGTTGAAAAAGGAAAGAAGATGGCATACATAAGCGTATTTTCCGTCTTTTGACACGCATATCCCGGCAAGACTCTGTGCGCCGTTTGTCAATTCAACAATCGCCTCAACACTTCGTGCGGCAGTATTGATGAACGTCACTATTCCGCAGGCAACTGAATCCTCGTGCCTTGTCCTGGCGTATGGCAGGAAATTCGTCACCAGAAGGCGCGTCCCGTCAGGCGTAATTGCGGCTGAAAAAGGCTCCCGCAGAACCGGGACGGTATCCACCAAGGCTCCGGTCAATGCATTGTAAATTGAGACTAAGTTCCTGAACTGATTGCAAATATAGAGCGTCCCGCCATCAGGGCTCAATAACGGCGAACGCGCGGAATGGCCGGCTGAAAAACTTCTCTCCAGAGTAAAACCCGCGGTACTGACCACAAAAACCTCTCCATCCGGCCTGCTCGCGGAAGCACAGGTAACATAAATGCTGTTCCCGTCAGGCGAAACCGCAAGTCCTGTAGGCTCCTTGGGAAGCAAAAGGGTGCGGCCCGCTGTTCCCAACTTGGATGAAATATCCACTTCCATCACCCGGCGGCCTGTGGCTGCTGCCGCATAAAGCTTCTTTCCGTCCGGAGAAGGCGCCAAAGCCGTGGGAGATAAATACGGCGATTGCGTCAGTCCGGGAAGCTCCTGATAAGCGTAGAGCACATCAAATAAAAGCTGCGAAGAAACATCCGAAAAACGACCAGACGAATTCCTCCATATTCCTGCAATGCGCGTCCATAAACGGATTGGCCTATTCCTGTAATGCACGTCAACATGATTGGACAAAACGCCGGCATTATCCAGCACGTTTATCCGCTCAATCCGGCTGCCATCGAATATGTACCTCATCTGATGCGTCAGCCCGCCTGAAAGATTGAAGAACTCGACAATACCGGCAGTCGCACCAACGCTATAGAAACCCTGATATACCCGCTGTTCCAAAGGTTTATTGAAATGATCGAATATATCAAAATAACTCCGCGTGCTGTCCCTATGGGATAAGGAATAATGATACAAATCACCGTTATCGTCCCTAAAACTTTGTCTGCCCGTACTGTCTATGGTGACGGCTTTTAGAAAATAACCCGTGCGGTCGTATAATGACTGGCCGATAAGTATGCTATCCGTTCCGTAATCATAAGTCAGGAAATACAGCAGATTGTCCGCACGGTCATAAATCTTAAGTGTGTCGACTCTATCCTGTGCGCCTGTCATGCAAACGCACACCAGCAATATAAAGAATACCCTTGCATTATTCATGATAATTCCTTTTCTTTCGGCATGGTGTAGGGCCAGATTGAACCAGTCCCGTAATTTCATTGATGGGCATTTAATTATTCATGCAGATATTTCTTGACTGAATAGTTATAACCTACATTCCGTACTTCGCGAACCTCTAATTTTGAATTAATTTTTGAGGTTCGTTTTTTATTTTACTGATAAGATAGTCTTGGCACCTCCAAGAGTTCAAGGACTTGTTTTTGCAATTGATTCAACTGGGCGGGGAAAGCAGTAATTGCTTCGTCTTGTAAAACCTCATATTTTTCCACACCATTAAACAATCTTACTATGTCAAAAACTGTTAAACGAAAGCCTGTTTCATTCGTGGAGCTTAAAATATTGAGAAAAAATTATCCGAAAGCTCTTGACGTCTGGCGGCACGGAGGCCGCCAGCTAACCAATTATTCATTCGTTTTGTTAGCAAGGCCAGCGACGGCTTTGCTTTTAGCTACCGTTGTTTTCCTTTTTTTTAACCGAGCCGTCTCTGGCTCGGTGTGATTAATGAACCAACCATATGACTAGCCGGCGGCCTCAGTGCCGCCGGACAAATTTAGGGAAGGCCGAAAGACAACTTAATAACTTAACTGTCACATATCAAGCTTAAGTCAACAGCGTTGCCATCCCCGATCTCGACATATCTGGGAAAGCCTGCAATAAGACGGGAGCCCATTCTGAACCTGAATTCTTATACTGACGATCTTTTTTATCATTTGGCGGAAATTGCCAAAGCGTATGGAAAAAAATCTGGCGGTAATTGTTGAATTTGCATCCAGATGAAAATTAATCTCGACCACAAAACTTCACAGTTTAGCAGTTACAATCCAGGCAGCAATAACCATAAATAAATTTTATTTCATTTCAAACAATTACTATTTTTAATTAAATTAAATGTCTTATAATTCACATAATAACCAAGGGAATTTATGCGCTTTCCAGCAATACGTCACCGCAGAATAAGGCTTACGGATTCCTTAAGAAACCTTTGCCGCGAAACTCATCTTTCCAGGGAACAATTTATCCAGCCATATTTTGTTGTTCCAGGCAGAAAAAGAAAAATACCCATTAAGTCCATGCCCGGAATTTATCAATACAGCATAGATAAGCTATTGGATTCACTAAACACGCCTATCTCGCTTGGAATCAATACAATACTATTGTTCGGCCTGCCTAGTAAAAAGTCCATTGACGCTTGTTCTGCTTACGAAGAAAAAGGAATAATTCAGGAGGCAGTGCAGTCAATTAGAAAAAAGTTTCCGAGACTTACCGTGGTTACCGACACATGCCTTTGCGAATACACTTCTGATGGCCATTGCGGTATAAGAAAGAACGGGGTTGTTGACAATGATGCAAGCCTGCCGCTCATTGTAAAGACGGCAGTATCTCAGGCAAATGCAGGCGCACATGGCGTTGCCCCATCCTGCATGTTCGACGGCATGGTAGGCGCTATCCGTCAAGGCCTTGATGATGCGGGCCGCAAGGATTGTTTTATCATGTCGTATTCCGCCAAATACGCTTCAGCCTTTTATGGGCCGTTCCGTGAAGCAGCCGGTTCCGGCCATTTCAAGGAACATCGCAGGGACCATCAGATGGACTTTGCCAATTCACGGGAAGCGGTCAAAGAAGCTGTATCTGATGTTGATGAGGGAGCAGACATCATAATGGTAAAACCCGCATTAGCATATTTGGATATAATCGCAAAAGTAAGGGCATCTGTAAATGTACCTGTTGCGGCATATAATGTAAGCGGCGAGTATTCTCTTATTATTAATGGCGCAAAGGCGGGACTTATTAATCGTACTGCTGCAATGATGGAAACACTTGTCTCAATAAAAAGGGCCGGAGCTGATATCATCATCACCTACTTTGCAGAGGAAGCAGCTAAATGGCTCAAAAAAGAATAATGCTTACCGGCCCTTCGATACATCCGCCTTCGGCGGACACTCAGGGACCGGCAAGTTGTACCAAAGACAAGAGCCATTATAGTTATACGAAGAGATACTATGAATAGTGTTTACGTACCACAATTGGTTGCATGGGAAACAACGCGGAGATGCGCGCTTCGGTGCAGCCACTGCCGTGCTTCAGCAAAAGATATACCTTATGAAAATGAACTCTCCACAGAGGAGGGGAAAAAGCTACTCGATAACATAGCGTCATTTTCCAAGCCAATCATTATACTTACCGGAGGTGAACCTCTTATGCGGCCGGATATCTTTGAGCTTGCAGCTTATGGGAATAAGCTTGGGCTTAAGATGGCGCTTGCAACATGCGGAATCGGGCTTACACCGGAAATAGCGCAAAGGTTTAAGGAGTGCGGTATAAAAAGGATATCTTTAAGCATTGATGGTTCAACTGCTGAAACCCACGACTGTTTCAGAAATGTGCCGGGAGCTTTTGAAACCGCGCTCAAAGCAGCTGAAGTCGCGTTAAAGGCCGGACTGCAATTTCAGATAAATACAACAGTCTCAAAAATAAATGTTGATGATCTTCCCGCTATCCTTAAGCTGGCTGTTGACATCGGAGCGTCGGCATTTCATCCGTTCATGCTTGTGCCGGTTGGACGCGGGCAGGAATTGGAAAACGAGATGCTTGATCCGGAAAAGTATGAAGCAATCCTCGGCTGGATTGCAGACGAGCAGGCCCGGACGCCGATACCATTCAAGCCCACCTGCGCCCCGCACTTTCACAGAATCATCCGGGAAAAGAAGCTTTACAAACCTAATAACCACCCTCACGAGCAAAGCCTAGACAAAGGCCATCAAGGGCATGGCATGGATTTCTTAAGCCGCGGCTGCCTTGGAGGCCTGGGGTTTGTTTTTATTTCCCATGTGGGCCAGGTACAAATATGCGGTTTTCTTGAGGAAAAGGCCGGAGATGTAAGGGCTGTGAATTTTGATTTTAAGAAAATCTGGGACACCTCTCCCCTGTTTTTATCAATGCGGGACAAAAAAAGTTACAAAGGCAAATGCGGTGAATGCGGTTTCTGGCAGGTCTGCGGCGGCTGCCGTGCCCGTGCACTAAGCATGAAGGGCGATTATATGGAAGAAGAGCCCAACTGCCTGTATCATCCAAGGGCAGCAAAAAATGATTGATGAAAAAGACAGGGAACTCTTCCGGCTAACGCAATCTGCATTTCCAATAACATTACAGCCTTATCAGGCGCTTGGCAAAATGGCCGGTATAACTGAAAAAGAGACTATTGCAAGGCTAAAAAAACTCAAGAGGCTTGGTTTAATCCGTCGTATCGGGCCGGTATGGGACGCTAAAAGTCTCGGACTTAAAAGTCTGCTTGTGGCCTTCAAGGTGGGGAAAAAGAACATTGTCAGGGCAGCCGGTATAATCAACCGATGCAAAGGGGTTACCCATAATTATCTTAGGGAAGCTGAATACAATCTATGGTTTACTTTGACAGCCATTGACGAGGCTGCAATGGAAAAACAGTTAAACCGGATAATAAAAGATGTAAAGCCTGATAAAACATTAAAGCTTCCGGCCCTTAAAATTTACAAGATAGGGGTCAAGCTTGAAGCCTGAAATAAAAAAAGAGCTGCGATTCTTAAGAAACCTTCAGTGCGATCTTCCAATCATTTCCAGGCCATTCGATACCATTGCGAAAAAATCAGACCTCTCCCCTGCTACTGTTGCAATGAAAATAAAATCATTAAAGAAATCCGGGGCAATAAGACGATTCGGTGTTGTCATCCATCACAGAAATACCGGCTATGCATTCAATGCCATGACCGCAGTTGATGCAGACAAGCCAGTGCTTGATAAACTGATAAAGCGTATTCTTAAAACCCCGGCTGTTACGCATTGTTATGAACGCCCTGCATATCCGGACTGGCCGTTTAAATTGTATTTTATGCTTCATGCAAAAAGTAAAGATGAAAGCAAAAAAGCCCTTGATCTGCTTTTTAATGGACTTAAAATCAGGCAAATGAAAATTTTATACAGTACCAGGGAGTTTAAAAAGATAAGTTTTAGGTTATAAATGGAAGCCCCTTACCCCTTTTTCCAAAAATTGATTGAATAAGATGTCAATATATAGCAACAGTTATTCTGAACTTCGCTTAATTAGTCCGGCGGCACGGAGGCCGCCGGCTAATCATATGGCTGGTGTATGGATAACACCGAGCCAGAGACGGCTCGGTGAAAATTATGGGAAGAAAGATAGCTGAATGCGAGGCCGTCTCTGGCCTCGCACATAAAGTAAAACATAATTGAATAGCCGGCGGCCTCCGTGCCGCCGGACCAAAAATGGCCAAAGTAAAAGATGAGCGTATGAGGGTTTTTACATCACCAAAATGGAGGTCTAAAGTGGCTGATAGTTCAATAAAAATGTTTGAAAAGGCTAAAAGGCTTTTCCCTGGAGGTGTAAACAGCCCTGTTCGCGCTTTCAAGAGCGTTGGCTCAACGCCTCCTTTTATACACTCAGGCAAAGGCAGCATAATCACAGACATTGACGGCAACAGTTATATTGACTACGTTCTTTCGTGGGGCCCATTACTACTGGGCCATGCCCACCCGAAAGTGGTTGAGGCTGTTTCAAAAGCTGCTGCAAAAGGAATGAGCTTCGGTGCGCCTACACCCCTTGAAAACGAGCTTGCGTATAAAGTGCAGGGGTATTATCCTTCAATTGAAATGATGCGTTTTGTGAGTTCAGGCACTGAAGCTGTTTTAAGCGCAATCCGAGTTGCACGCGCAGCAGCTGGAAGAGATAAGATCATAAAGTTTTCAGGGTGCTATCATGGCCATGCGGACTATCTCCTTGTTTCAGCCGGCTCGGGTGTAAGCACTCTTGGGCTTCCAGACAGCCCGGGTGTTCCAAGAGATTTCACAAGACATACCCTTGTGGCGCCATATAACAATCTTTTGGCAGTCGAGAAAATGTTCGAGAAATACAAAGGCAAAATTGCGGCCATAATCATTGAGCCGGTTGTTGGAAACATGGGTCTTGTGCTGCCGGACAAGGGATTTCTTTCAGGTTTACGTAAGTTGTGCACAAAAGAAAACGCTGTTCTGATTTTTGACGAAGTGATGACGGGCTTTCGCGTGGCAAAAGGCGGAGCACAGTCATTATTCAAAATCAAACCTGATTTGACATGCCTTGGAAAGGTCATTGGAGGCGGAATGCCGCTTGCAGCCTATGGCGGCAGGCGCGAAATAATGGAAATGGTTGCGCCACAGGGGCCGGTTTATCAGGCAGGAACGCTTTCAGGAAACCCGGTTGCTGTTACAGCAGGGCTTACCACGCTTAATGTCATGGAAAATGAAAAGAGTTTTGAAAAAGCCGAAAAATACTGCACAAAGCTTGTTCAGGGTCTCGGGAAGATAATTTCCGAAACCAAAACATCTGCCCGGGCAACGGGAATTGGGACAATGTTTGGGATGTATTTTACATCAAAGCAAGTGCACAATTATGACGATGCAAAGACATCTGACCTTGATAAGTTTAAAAAATATTTTCATGGAATGCTGAAGGCTGGAATTTATCTTGCGCCATCGCAATTTGAGGCAGGTTTTACATCTAGTGCTCATAGGGGGAAAGATTTGGAAAAGACACTTGAGGCGGCGAAAAAAGTAATGAGAAATTTATAATTTAGTTATCAAGAATATTCAAAAAAGCAGGAGAAACTGATGCAACTCTTCAAATTTTCAATACTGTCAGGTTTATTATCGCTGTTGGTGCTAAACTGTAACAAAGGCGACACCATTCGAATAGGCGTCAACGCTGAACTAACCGGCTCTGTTCCTGTTGTGGGGAAGTCATGCGTTAATGCAGGGAAAATGGCTGTTGATGAAGTAAATGCTGCGGGCGGAATAATCATAGGCGATAAACTACAAAAGGTTGAACTTTTGGTTGAGGATAACGAGGATAAAGCCGAGGCTGCGGCATCAGTCACACAGAAACTATTCAGCAACGGCTGCGTTGCCATGGTGGGGCCAAATGCCAGCCGAAACGCCATTCCATCGGCAACAATTGCGGAAGCAAGCCGGCTTCTAATGATTTCACCCTGGTCAACCAACCCCAAGCTCACGGAAAACAAGAAGTTCGTTTACAGGGCCTGCTTCACGGATGATTTTCAGGGTGTTGTTGTGGCGGCATTTGTTTATGGCAAGCTTAATATTAAAAAGGCCGCGGTACTTTTTGATGTGGCGTCTGAATACAATAAGGGAATCGGAGAGGTCTTTAAAAAAGAGTTTGTAAAAATAGGCGGCGAGGTTGTTGCCTTTGAATCATATTCCACTGGAGACAAGGATTTTACAGCTCAATTGTCGAAAATCAAGGCGGCAGTCCCTGAAATCCTGTTTCTTCCCAATTACTACAATGAAGTCCCGCTTCAAATTCAACAGGCGCGTCAGCAAGGATATTCCGGCACAATTGTTGGAAGCGATTCCTGGGGCTCTGAAGAAATTCTTACACTCGGGAAAGACCTTCTTGAAGGACTCTATTTTACAACACACTATGCATCCGACATGGCAACGGAAAAGGCAAAGAAGTTCATTTCCGACTATGAATCAAGATATGGCGCAAAGCCCGATGATGTTGCGGCCCTGACCTATGATTCATTTGGGATGCTTTTTGAGAGCATTAAAAAGGCATCGAGCAAGTCCCCTGATAAAATCCGCGAGCAACTGGCAAACCTGAGCCAATACATTGGGGTCACAGGAACCATGCAGTTCACAGCAGGAAGCGGGTCTCCTCGGAAAAGTGCGGTTGTGATCCAGATAAAAAACAACAGATTCACCTATTTTGATTCTGTCAATCCCATGTAAACGGGGCATTATTGATTACCCAGCAGATTTTTAATGCCTTGCAATTAGGCAGCATTTATGCGCTCATAGCCCTGGGATACTCCATGGTTTACGGGGTATTGCGGCTGATTAATTTTGCACATGGCGATATTTTTATGATAGGCTCTTATGTTGCCTTGTTCATCGGGTCAGCCTTTTTCCATGCGCCCCTCATGGTTGTCCTGCCCTTGACATTCGTGAGCGTTGCCTTATTCGGAGTTTTGATTGAGCGGCTAGCCTATAAGCCGCTTCGTACTGCACCCCGGGTTTCCGCGGTCATCACGGCCCTTGCAGTTGGGCTTTTGCTTGAAACCCTCACGCTCGCGCTTGTGGGCCCCGAGCCCAAGCGCTTTCCCGAGCTCGTAAAGGTTGACATCTTCAATGTTGCAGGAAGTAGGCTATCAAACATTCAGATAATTGTTATTTCGGTTTCAATCGGATGCATGATAATACTTGATATATTTGTCAAGAAAACACGTATCGGCATGGCAATGCGGGCATTATCCTTTGATAAGGTAACAGCCCCCCTCCTTGGGATTAATGTTGACATGATAATATCCCTCACCTTTGCAATCGGCACAGGGCTTGCGGCAATTGCCGGTATTTTCGTGGGGCTCGCCTACCCTATTATTGATCCCTATATGGGGATTATGGTCGGCTGGAAGGCCTTTGTTTCAGCGGTCATTGGCGGAATTGGAAGCATAAAGGGTGCTGTAATGGGCGGTTTTATACTCGGTTTTGTGGAGATTCTTTCAACAACAGTGCTGCCTTCAACCTACAAAGACATGATATGTTTCGGGCTGCTCCTTGTTATCCTGCTTTTCAAGCCATCGGGGATTTTCGGCCAGCCCATGGAAAAAAAGGTATGATGAATTTATTCCGTGCCCCGCGAACCATTCTTGTTTACATGGCAATATTATGCGCATCTTTTGTTTGCGATAGGTTCAATCTTCTGAACCCTTACATAGCTCAAATCATAATGTATGTTGGGATTAATATTATTCTGACTGTAAGTTTAAACCTGGTTAATGGTTACATGGGAGAATTTTCAGTGGGCCATGCGGCATTTATGGCAATCGGCGCTTATTGTGCTTCAGCCTTTTCTTTATTGATATTCGTCAACAACAGCGCGCTTTGCTTTCCGATATCCCTGCTTGCAGGCGGAACAGCAGCAGGCATTGCAGGGCTTCTTGTATCAATCCCGGCTTTCAAGTCGCGTGATGATTATCTTTCAATTATCACACTCGCACTGATTATGATTGTGAAGAGTATTTTTGAAAATCTTCCTTGGTTTGGCGGGCCTCAAGGGTACAGCGGCATGCCACGATATACCAATCTTTCCTGGGTAGCTGCATGCACAATCGGTTCGATTCTGGTTGTACGCAATATTGTGTACAGCAACATAGGAAGGGGAATCAGGGCGGTTCGCGATGATGAAATCGCAGCAAACCTTGTTTCAGTAAATACACGCGAGGTAAAGATGGCTGCATTTGTAATTTCAGCATTCCTGGCCGGAATTGCAGGCGGCCTTTTCGCGCATCTTATTCAATTTATAAACCCACGGACATTTTCCATCATCAAATCCACTGATATTCTTCTTATGCTTTATCTGGGCGGAAGCGGGACTATAATTGGTTCCATTCTCGGCGCTTCAATATGGACAATACTTCTTGAAATCCTTCGATTCCTTGGGATTTGGCGGTTTGTTGTTGCCCCGCTTGGACTAATCTTACTTATGATATTCAGGCCAAAGGGTATTATGGGTGGCAGGGAAATCAGCTTTTTTGTTCCAAGAGAGGATCGCCCTAAAAAATGAGCATGGCACCTTTGTTTACCATAAATGGTTTGTCCCACAGCTTTGGAGGGCTTCAGGCTGTCGCGAATTTCAATATTGAGGTTCAGGAAGCACAGGTGTGGGGCATCATTGGTCCAAACGGCGCGGGAAAAACAACGGTCTTTAACCTGATTACAGGGGTTTACAAACCGGATAAAGGTGGTGTTTTCCTTGATAATAAGAGGCTAACAGGACTCCCTTCGCATAAAATCATAGGAAGCGGAATTTCAAGGACATTCCAGAACATCCGGCTATTTAAGTCAATGACAGTGCTCGACAATATCCGCACAGCAGGCTACTGCCGCCTTGACTATATGTTTTTAAGCGTGCTTTTCAGGACCCGTAAATTCAAAAGCATGGAATCCGAAATTCGCGAAAAGGCCGTTCTTCTGCTCGATAAATTCGGCCTCCTTGATCGCATAAATGAGCCTGCCGGCAGCCTTCCTTATGGACTCCAGAGGAAGGTTGAGATTGCAAGGGCACTTCTTAGCGGCCCTAAGGTACTTCTTCTTGATGAACCCGGGGCAGGCATGAACCCTGCTGAGCTTGACAATCTTATTGCGCTGATTAAGTGGGTTGCAAAAGAATTTTCCGTTTCAATTTTGCTTATTGAACACCGTATGCAGCTTGTTATGCAGCTTTGCGATTATGTCAAGGTAATTGATTTTGGGAAAACCATTTTTACCGGCAAACCTGGTGATCTTAAATCAGACAGTTCCGTTTTAAAGGCCTATTTTGGAGAAGAGCATGAAACTACTCTCAATTGAAAAGCTCTTTGCAGGATATGGTCCCATTACCGTTCTTCAGGGCATTGATTTTCATGTTAACTCAGGTGAAATCGTAACGCTGCTTGGTGCAAACGGCGCAGGCAAATCAACAACCCTCAGGGCAATTTCCCGGCTCATTCCAACTTTGAGTGGAGCCATTTCATTTAAGGGAAAGGAGATCACCCTTTGTAAACCGCATGAAATATCCGCAATGGGGATTTCCCATGTTCCTGAGGGGCGTGGAATTTTCGGGAACCTGACAGTTTATGAAAATCTTATCCTCGCCACTTTTGCCAATTCAAAATCAGCAAATTATCAGAGACTGCTTTCACCGGTTTTTGACATGTTTCCCCTGCTGCAGGAAAGACTGGACCAATCAGCTTCAACTTTAAGTGGTGGTGAACAGCAGATGCTTGCAATTGCCCGCGCATTGATGGCTGATGGG
Organism: uncultured Fibrobacterota bacterium; assembly: GCA_963831235.1. Classification (GTDB taxonomy): domain Bacteria; phylum Fibrobacterota; class OXYB2-FULL-49-7; order OXYB2-FULL-49-7; family JAEUSG01; genus CAWHPS01. The sequence goes on along the minus strand of CAWHPS010000019.1, from coordinate 16,362 downwards.
GATCTTCTTATTCTGGATGAACCATCCATGGGACTGGCACCAATTTTTATAAATAAGATATTCACCTTTATAAAAGAAATAAATGCATCAGGCAAAACAGTACTGCTTGTTGAGCAGAATGCCTCAATGGCATTACAATATGCACACAGGGGATATGTTCTGGAGAATGGTAAAATAATTGCCGAAGGCACAAGCCACGAACTGAAATCAAACCCGGATATCAAAAAGGCTTATCTCGGCTGAAAACCCAAACCCTGCCCACATTCTTCAATGCCGTTGACTTAAGATTGACTGATGCTAAACAGTTGAAGAAGGAGGGTTGTTTACGGGTTACCCACCCCTTCTTTCCCCTCCCTACGAGTAGGGAGGGGAACAAAACATAAGAAAACCTACCAGTCTTCTGTTCCATGACAACCGATATTGGAACATCTTCCATTGCTATAAGCACCTGCAGGCACAGGCTGATTGCTTCGGTTCAGGAATGGGCCGACATCTTTTATATTATTAACATGAATGCTCCAGTTTGATGTGGTCCCGCTCACATAGCCTGGATGACAATTTCCACAGGCAATTCCTTTTGAACGATGCCTTGAATGCTCACCTGTGGCCGGTATCATTGTATGGCAACTGCCGCAAGTCGCAGTTGAGCCCCATGTCGGTGTTGCGTGGGCCCCACCGGTAAAATTGCCGTGACAATAAGTGCTGGCACAAGTTTTTACCGTTCCATTCCAGATGCTGATCCCTGAACCATCAACATTGACAACCTGATTAATGTGATTGGCTGCAGATACGGTAGAATCAACCTTACTGTATCCGCTATGACAAACCCCGCAGTCGTAAACTTTTCTAGCCGCGTCCGTGTGGCCTGTGTGTGATCCTGTAGCAGGAGGAATCGCATGACAGCTTCCACAAACGCCTGTTGCTTCAACTTTGCCATTTACATGCATTTTATAATTTGAGATTGTCACACCGTCCGAGGTTGTGGCTGCGTGGCAGGTCTGACAATCCGTCCCGCCATTGTGGCCGGTTGCATTATGGCAATCCGTGCATTCAAGTGTGGTTGTCCACGGGATCGCGGCGCGGTTCCAGGTAATACCCAGTGTATCCGGGTATCCAAAGCCATGACAGGCCACACTGCTGCAATTACGGTTTGTAATGCTCATTGCAGCGCCTTTGCCATTTCCAAAAACACTGTCCACATAGGCCATGCTGAAGCTTATATCCACAGCGTTGTTTGCATGGGTGATTGGGTTTGTTACCAAAGCTTTTCTTGAATCGCCCACATGACAGACATTGCAGTCATAATTATATGTTGCAGCATTTCCATGTTTGGAATGGGCACCTGTTGTTGCCTGAACATCGTGACAGACATTGCAGGCCAATATAGGCCACTTTATTCCGGATACCCAATAATGCTTTGCGGAATCAGCGAGATTAAGATGGCATTTTACGCAAACAAGAGTACTTCTTAAAACTATGTCGGCCTTTCCGTCCAGGTGGCTTGTTGGCGAAACAAGGGAATCGTGGAGACTGTAACCTGTATGACATTTATCACAGTCCATGTTCTTCATGTGGGCTGTATGGATCGTTGTATCCAGCATTTCGGCCTGATGACAATGTTCGCAATTTTTTACGGAAGAAACTCCATGACACACAGCACATGTGGTTGTGGCGGGTGTTACGCTATTTGAAGGATGACAAGTGAAACAAGCGGGGTTATGATAATTTGCCTCGATACCATGGTAGACGGGGTTTGTTTTAACGGTATAATCCGAAGGATGATAATGCGGTGATGTGGGTGAAACATTGCGTTCCTTTGAGCAACCAAAGCAAAATAACAAAATAAATAAAAGAGCTATGGCCTTCTGCATTTTAGCCCCCGACAGTTATTCATGTTAATGGTCATGACATTCCTCACACGGTTTATTGCCCCTCTGGTGAGGATGATGGCAATCCGTGCATGATTTGGAACCTTTTATATAATCATGATGTTTGCCGGGTTCCCTGCCCCATTTGGTTTGATGACACCTGTCGCAGAACAATGTTTTGTCGTGGCATGTTTGGCAATCCCTGCCTGTCCCTAGAACATCAGATCCATGAGTAAATTCATAATTCGCCGGATGAACAGCTTGAAAATCCTTGCCGCTGTGACAGCGATCACAATAACTTTCCGCATGGCATACATTGCATTTCCGGGGATTTTCGCGGGCAGTTTCACCGTGTTCCTGCTTCCAGTCAAGCCCATGGCTATTTGCCAGATTTGCATCAGTATGACATGCATTGCAATTCATTGTTTCATGCTTTTTGTCGTGGCAATGAAGGCAACCCATCATTCCAGGAATATGGGTTCTGTCGAATATCTTTTGTGTGTCGATTTCCGCATGACATACCCTGCATTCGATTTTCTTGTCAAAATGACTTTTGTGGGAAAACTCCACTTCTCTAACTGGTTTTGGAGGAGTTGTTCCCTGGACATTCGTATGGCAAACAGAGCAGCTGTCCTTATCCTTTATGTTATGACAACCAACGCCCGCACACCCCTCCTGAAAGGAGTAGTGGTCAAAAGCGGCCCTTCTGCTCGTTGTGATTTTCCTATGGCATGTTTCGCAATTTCCGACTTTATATTTGTCTTCATGGGCCTTGTGCGAATAAATAATTTTGTCCTTTCCAAACTTATTTTCGCCTGATGCAAAAATAAGCATGGAAATGCCGCTTATAATAATAGCTGATAATGCCCGCTTTATTAATATTCCCATGGAAACCTTTCCCTTTGCTCTGTTGTGAATGAATAAGATAAATTCAGGGAGAGGCGCACATCGTAAACCTGCTTACGGTTTGTCCGGTTTTCAAGCTTTGCCCGTATTAAAAAGGAATGAGGCAGATTAAGTTCGGAGGATACATATAAACTGGTGAACATATTATTACGATCAGAGGCACCTGGAAATGAGTTTGCACGGGTTTGATAGTGTACAATGCTTCCACCAGTATTCAAAATGAGCCATTTTGATAGGCCATATTTTACCGATGCATCAGCTATATAATCATTCTGGCTTTCAACAAACCCTTTTTCAACCTTAACACTCAGGTATTTTTGGATCCAATAGGCGCTTACATTGCCAAAGGATTTCCCTTCTGAATTTATGACATCTCCTTGCACTTTAAGGATAGAGTTCGTTGAAATTTGGTACCTTGCGCCAACAAAAAACTTATTATAGAAGAGATATTCAAAATAGTAGAAATCCGTTGGATCATACAGCGATGGAGAAAATGAATGGGTCCCGATATAAAACTGGTATTTAAGTTTTTTTGGGGTGTATGTAAGACGTGAATAACTTTCAGTGAATTTGTATCCTTTGGTTTGGCTTGAATCCTTATTTGCCTGTGTTATTTTACCGCCAAGCGCCAGATGCCATTTCTTTTCAGTATTCAACTTCAAATGCAAACCCAAATCATTTGCAACAAGCTTTTTATCCCTTTCAGCCCTGCTAAAAGTCATTTTAACGGAATTGCGTAAAGTGAAATTCCTGGTTATCGCGGTATAACCTGCAAAGTTGTCCTTACCCCCGAAATAAAGTCCGCTATCCACCAGAAAACCAGCCGCGCCATCTAACTGCCAGGAATCAAGAAAATTGTACCCAATTGATACGCCGTCCATTTTGAACAAATTAAAATCCGTGACCTGATTAAAACGTCCTGCAATCAGGTTAAGGTTCCCCCTGGTTGGTTGATAGCGGTAATTCAATATAGGCAGCTGCACCCTGAAATTATTTTCGGTTCTATCCCTTTTATAAACATATCCGGTTGCGGTAATGGAACTGCCGCCGGAGTTATCAGCAAGCGACAACGTAAGGTCGTGAAACTGATCGTTTACAAGCCGAGATGATGAATCGATAACAGAGCTGTCTATGCGTGTATTCCGGAAAAGGTAAAAGCTTGAATTTAAATTACCATTCAGCACCAGGGAAGATACCCCGCAGGCACATAAAACAATCAGGCGAATTGTAATTATTATACTTCGCATAAGCCGCCCGATAAAATTAGAAAACCTTTAGAAACTGAATTTCTTTTCAGTGACCATTATGGCCTTGTTATCCGTAATTTCAGGATTGGATTTATATAGTACACGAACCAGTACCTCTCCTGCCTCGGCCTTTGTATCATAGGTAAAGCTTATGATTTTGTCCGGAGGGATGGATTGATCCGGTTTTGTTTTATTATCGAACTTGGTAAAGTATTCTTTTTTCATGTTGACAACCTCATCGTCCATGTTTTTAACAGCTGTTATCAAAACCAGCGTACGGCCAACGGTGCCGGAAGGAAGATTGTGGCCCACATTATCATTATTAAGTGTCACTGTTACTTTACCGTTTTCAATCTTCGCTGATAAATGCAGTACCGCATACTCCAGAGCCTTTGCATCATGGCCCCCATAAGTGATGTGCTGATGAACATCCCTGACCTTCCCGCCCTTGGCCGTCGGCCCGCTTGACGGACTTCATATGGCAATCCGCGCATGTTGAGTAACTTTTACCAGGCTTGGAATATGAGCTCTTCTTCCATTCTTCCGAGGTGTTAAGATGGCAGGTGCCGCAAATCCGGTTGTCTTTTCCTTCGTCTGTGAAAACCGGATTGCACTCCCCCTTGGAATCCTTGTAAACGGCCGTGACAGTGCTGTTTTTCCGGTGGCAAGTAAGACAGTTGATTCCGCTGAGTCTGTCATTATCGCGCAAAACAGGTTCCTTGCCCATGCCGGTTTCGAATAATGGCTTTGGGGCATGACAATTAAGACAGTCCTGTTTGGTATAGCCTTTGGTTTGATTCTTATATTCCTCGGATGTCCAGCTTTGGCTGTGCCTTGTTGTTTCCCATTCACTATAAATATCAGCATGGCACGCTTTACAGGATTTATAGTCATTAAAATCAACTTTCTGCGAAAAGCCCTGCATTATTGTGAGCAAGCAAAATAAAGACAAGTATAATGTTTTCATTTGAGGCCTCCGTGACAATAGGTTAATTAGCTAAATCTTTATTCTCTTTTTGAGAGGAATTATTTGTTGTCGATTTTGAAGTCCTGGAAATTTCTTCAAACCATTCCGGGTGATGATGCCTTGCATACCGCTCCTCGACTTTACCAATAAGCATTGCGAACAACGATCTGTTTGTGACAGGGAAAATAATGGATAAAAAAAGGTGCCCCATAATAAGCGGTACCATCAGTACAACACCCAGATTATGGGCATAGTAAGCTGCTTCCAGAATGGCTCGCGGCAGAACCCTGCCAAGCACAAGAAGTATTCCTGAAATTAAAAATATTGTCAGGAAAAGAGCCGCCATGGTGATATTCAATTTTTGGCCCATATTATATTTATTGCTTTTGAGGTATGAAAAATGAAGATGCCATTTGGATAAAGGTATTCTGCTCTTTTTAAAAAAATAGACGTAAATTAATAGTGCTCCCAAACCGACACCAACAAAAACATGACAAATAAGTAGTGTTTTGGGATGCCCAAAAGAAAGAGCTCCGAATAATGGGAATGCAAAGGTGAACCCTGTTATTAATAGTATAAGGTAAAATGCGGCATTCAGCCAATGCAGCACCCTTTCGGTTTTGTCGAACCTTGGGACAGTATATTCTTCAGTTGGTATTTGAAATATATTCATTTTCATAATGAGTATTGGTTGGGGTGGCATTCCGTGCATCGGGTTTTATCTTTGACATCTGAAATATTTTTAAGCAAAGGGCATTTCTTTTCTTTTCCATGGCAATACCCGCATTGATCTTCTGTTGGATAATTTGTTTCATATTTTGACGGAACAGCATGTGCAATATTATTGTGGCATGCGGCGCATCCCATGGGATCCTTTGCCTGAATAAATTTAAAAACCGGGTTCATGGGTAATTTTCTCTTTGCATGACAGGCAAGACAGCTGTCTCTTAATTCAATATGCCTTTTATGGTTTATTGTAAGGCCAATATCTTTAAGTTTTTCAGGCAGGGCTTCTTTTGCAACATAATTAAAATGGCCGATTGCTTCATGGCATTTCAAGCAGTTTTCATCTTTGGCATAAGTGGCTAAATGGGTTTTGCTGAAAGAGAATGAAGCCAAACCGATTATTTTGTTTTTAATATTCGTTAAAATATTTCCATCAACATGACAGCTGAAACAATCCACCCCTTTTTCCCCATGTGATGAATTTTCGTAAACTTTATTGAAGGAGGAGTCTTTATGGCAATGCGTACATGTAGCGTGAATCATTATTTGAGAACAGAAAATGGTTATCATTAAGAAATAAATTCGCATTTTTTATACTCGTTTACTTTATTTTTCAATCGTCACTTGTGCGTCCTCGACGATCCCTTTAAACTGATATCCCATTCCAATATCCTTGTCTTTGGCAAATAGCCCTTTGACAATAACGACATCACCTTTCTTTGGTTCTGATGATGCTGTTGTTACTGTCAAGTCATCACCTGATCCATCTTGAACATGAATCCAGGTCTTGTTTAATATGCCATAATTGGCCTTGACCACTTTTCCACGGAGAAGAACGGTTTTGCCCTGATAGTCGTTTACATGAGCAAACAGCTCCGAGAGTGTGATTCCTCCCTCTGCCTTTGCTATTTTACCTACATTTACATTTTGTGTCTCTATTTTCGGGTGCGCTCCTTTTTCCTTTTGTCCCATTTCGCAAGAACCATTCTTCATTTCATCGGCTGTCATTTTACAAACAGCCCCTTCTCCTTTACATGCGCTATTTCTATCCTTGTCCTTGCAGGATACGAGCAAAAGAAACAAGAATGCTCCAGTCAGTAATGCTTTCATACAACTCTCCATTATGTAGGGAAATAATTCACAAAAGATACATAATTTCTTGATTCACAATCCAATACGCCGACAGTCTTTTTATCGGCTTTCCCTTTTTTCTTGATTATAGAATTGTTTTGTGGTTATTTTTTCCAAGTTAAAAAATAAGTTTTACAAATGCTGAAAGATAAATTTAAATCTCTTATCAATAAAGCCAAATCAATTCCTAAAATTTGTAATAATCCTTAGTCTAGAACAATTATTTAATGAAGCCAGACATGATCAGGTTTGTGCAAGAGATGCCGGAGGGATTCATAATACCGACTACGCTCTGACACTTCTCAAGCAATGTAAAGAAAAACTGGAAAAGTGTATTTCACTTAAAAAGTGACCTTAAGACAATATAAACTTAGCAAAGAAACCAATAAATAACAAACCAATTTAAGGAAGGGTGGAAAGATGAGGAAGATGCTTGAGAAAATTGCTTTTAGCTGTTTTGCTTTGGCTATTAGCATAGCAATGTTAACTGGTTGTGCTGGAAAAGACGGGGTTGCCGGTCCGGCAGGTGCAGATGCCAATGGAACATGCACGCAATGCCATAACCACAACACCTTAATTGCTGCCAAGCAGAACCAATGGGAGTTAAGTGCACATAATCAAGGAACTGCTTTTGAAGAAGAAAGAAAGCGCCAATCATGCGCCCGATGCCATAACGGACAAGGTTATGTAAGTTTTGTCACTGGCGAAACGCTTTTTCAGACATATTCAACAACCAAATATCCAAGCGACACCCTTGTCAATGCAGACTCCGCCAAACTGGTTATTACAGCTGACAGCGTCATGAATGGAACCAAGGTTAATTGTTATACCTGCCACAAAATTCACTCCACATATTCGGAAAGTGATTACACTTTAACAAATATCAACCCTGTTAAAATATTCTACGATTCCAGCAAAACCATGGATTTTGGCAAAGGGAATCTCTGTGCAAGCTGCCATCAAGGGAGATCCACTCCCCCTGCACTTACCGGGACAGTAAATGTGACTAACCGTTTTGGCCAGCATCACGGTCCACAGGCAAATATGTTGCAGGGTATCAATGGTTGGGAAGGCGGGGATGTCAGTGTCATTAAAGAAAGTTCGTCACATAAGACAGTAGTCAAAGATGGATGTGTTCAATGCCATGCAAGCCAGGAAAATGGAAAAGATCATACATGGGAACCTGTGATTAAAACATGCAATTCCGCCACTTGCCATGCAAACACATTCAAATCTCTGGACGTGCGCATGACCGGCAAAACCCAGGTTGACTCGGTTCAGACCAAGATGAGCGCTTTGATTGCTCAGGTTAGGGACACCTTGATTGGCCGCAATATAATCAAACTGGATGCAACCGTTGCCATCGGTATAGCAATGGTACCAGGTTCAGGTGGAACCAGTTTTTCGGCGGAAGTTGCAGGTCTTTGCTATAACTACCTGATGGTAGTTGAAGATGGTAGCCGCGGATTCATAATCGCAAGTATGCCAACTATTTGCTACGAAGTGGATTATTGAAACTTGGCATAACTCCTGTGAATTAAGGTTTGCCAAACTTAGGATGACTTAAAACAAAAGCTCCGGCAAAATGCCGGAGCTTTTGTTTTGACCTGTCTTTACGAGGAAAAGTATTTTAATTTTTGCGTATGATTAAGAACAAAACAGCCGGACTGGTTTTTATTGTTTTTTCTGTACTACCATCGCTTGCATTATCAATGGTATTTGATGCTACATGGTCAAATGCCCTCGGATTTCAAAAAGATCGGGGCGATACAACGGGCCCAACCTTGGGGTATGATGAAAACCTTGTCCTTGCATGTAAAAAAATCAATCAATCTGATGTGTCATTTTTTTCCAACGTTGACTATACGCATGGATATACATCTCCGGGAAAACATCGTTTTGAAGTCACAAGCGCTTATCTTGATTGGTCTCCCCACGGAAAACCCCTTGACCTTTGTATAGGCCGTCAGCTTAATTATGACGGCAATACTTTGGTTTATCTTGACGGTGTAAAGTTGCAGAGCACCATCAAGGATCAGCTTGTCTTAACAGGCACAGGAGGCCGTCCTGTTGCCTCGCGCTATTCAAAGGAAACTTTTATCTCACGGGTTGATACAACGGACATTGATTTGACATTACGCGCGGATTATCTTTTTGCTTCAAACCGTGCAGGTGTATTTACCAGCAACAAACAAAGACTTCCGGAAAGCTTAACAATCATGATATTGGTTTATTCCTGTCGCACGATTTTAACGACAAATGGTACGCCAGGGGAAACGCTGTTTATAATATCTCGGGTACTGTGATAAACAATTTTCAAGTCACAACGTCGTATCAATGGTCGGATAAACTACTATTCAATGCATTTGGATCAAAGGAAACCTGGAAAACAGATTCCTCTTCTGTATTTGAAAAAAAGATTTACAGATCATACGAAGAAGGCGGGCTTTGCGCTGATTATTCCATGTCTGATAAACACACGGGTTCACTGACAATGTTGATACGCAGGTTCAACAGCGCTGATTTGGGAGCGGAATTTTCAGGCAGATTTTATTGCGAGCCCTTAACTCTGTCGTTGCGTCAGGATCTTGGTTTCGGCGGGCCTGTAAGCATGGCAGATATTTCAGCAACCCACAGATGCACCAGGCTGCTCCGCAGCACCGTGTGCGCTGGTGTTGTCAGGTACGAAAGTCCAGGGCAGGATGCGCTCACAAACCTGGCTTACTCTTCTTCTATTTCACTTGACTTGGGACCAGAAACCAGTCCCTTGGGTGTAAATATTGAAACACAACTTATGCGCAACCAATACTATAAATACGATGTGCGCGCCTATATTAATACTATCTATCAATTCTCAAAATTTTACAAATAATGAAAATACTTTTTAGCATTCTTATTTCAACGATCATCCTGACCCACACACTTCTATTCGCGGAAGATTCAGTTGACAAGCTCATTTTCTCGCACAAGCAGCATGTTGTGGATGCCGGCGCCGAATGCACAGACTGTCATTCAACAACTGCCGCCAATGAAGGCAATGGGAAGAACACCCTTCCTACCGAAGAAACCTGCAAGAAGTGCCATGAAGAAGCCTTCACTGAAAAGAACTGCGCCCTTTGTCATACAAATTCCGCTAATGTAAAACCGGCCCTTCACGTTTTACTCCATAAGAATTTCTCTCACAAGAGCCATTTAAAGCAAAATGTAAAATGCGCATTCTGTCACAAAGACATCGAAAAAACCGTTCACGCAACCGCAAAAAACCTTCCCAACATGGAAATATGCTTCACATGCCATAACGACAAAACAGCATCACGCAATTGCCGCGCCTGTCATCTTGACCCTTCGCTAAAAAAGCCGACCTCGCATAATGTCCCGAATTTTGAAGGCCGTGTACACGGACGGGATGCTCGCTTTTCCAAACAATTGTGCGAACAATGTCACGAAGAGTCTTCGTGCGATAAGTGCCACAGAGGCCAGGACAAACGTAAGATTCACAGGCCTGATATCCGGTTTACCCACGGTTTTGAAGCGAAAAAGGGTGATAAAAACTGCACTCTTTGTCATGAATCCGAGCGCTTCTGCGCCAAATGCCATGAGGCACGAAAATGAAAACCCTTTTCCTTTTTTCAACCATTCTTATAGTCATCTTTTCAAGGTGCAGTAACCTTGCACCAAACAACAGTGAAAATACGAATAGTAAATGCCGTGCCTGCCACGAGGTGCCTGCCATGGATCGGGTTCATGAAGCGCACACAATCCGTCAGCATTTTGATTGTTCCGTTTGTCATCCTGGCACAATCCGAAATACAGACGGTATAGTTACTCCTGATGAAGCGACTCACACTAATGGTATTGTGAACATCGCCATTGCCGCCCCCTACGATTCAAGTCATTCTGCTAATTATAACCCTATTACAAAAACCTGTGTGTCTGTTTATTGCCATGGAAATTTCGCAAGCGGAACCCATGCAACAATAAATGTAAATGACTCTATCAACTTGTTGGGATGCCGTTCGTGTCATAACATTGACAAAATGACTTCGAATGGGCACCATCCTCATTATCCCGGAAATGCACCGGATGCAATCAGCGACAGTGTTGCTCTTTATTGCGGTAATTGTCATTCGGGCTATAAACTTCAGACCCCATCAGCCGTAAATTTATTGACTCATATTGACGGGCAAGTAGGCCCTATAAATAATAACGGGTGCGTCCAATGTCATGCGGCAGAAGTCCCACCTGTAACGAATACACATCCCGGTACATTGACACAGTGTTCATTTTGTCATAAATAGGATCAATGATTCTGTAATTATATACTTCATATTAAGGGAGGTTCAATGTTCAAGATTCATCTGGTAATCATTTGTCTTGCAGTATTTGTTGGTGCGATCTTTGCAGAATCCTCGTATGTAGGTGCGGCCAAATGTGCTAAAATGTGCCACAAAAGCAAATCCAAAGGCGAACAGTATGCCGTGTGGCTGGACAGCAAACACGCCAAAGCCTATGATGATCTTACATCACCAAAGTCGCTCGAAGCTGCTAAAAAAGCCGGGATTGCAGGAGATCCGCAAAAGGCCGAGAAATGCCTTAAATGCCATGTAACAGGATATGGTGTGGCGGCAAAGCTCCTTGAGCCAGGTTATTCTGTAACTGATGGAGTAAGCTGCGAAGCATGCCACGGTCCAGGAAGTGAGTATGGAAAACTTAAAATCATGAAAGACAAAAAGCTCTCAATTGCAGCAGGGCTTATTGAACCTAATGAAAAAGTCTGCGTGAAATGCCATAATGCTGAGTCGCCATTTTTTAAGGGATTCAAGTTTGATGAAATGATGAAAAAGATAGCACACGCTGCTCCAAAAAAATAATTTATATTTTCAACATGGCTAAAAAATCAAACTGGGTTGAATTTATTGGTTCCGTCAGGTTTGCGATTTTCCTGCTTATAATAATCACAATTATCTCCCTGGTGGGGATTGTGGTTCCCCAGGACCTTCCAGAAGAGCAGTACATCGCTCAATGGGGAAAATTCCTGACCCGAATACTTCTGCCAATTGGTATCACCCATATTTTTACCACGTTTTGGTTTTATCTATTACTCGGCCTTTTGTCACTTAATATTATTGTTTGCGCAATCCTGAAATTGTGGAAAAAAGTTGACAACGCACTGAATTTCAGTTTTCTCTCTGCAGATAAGGATCTCTCGCAATTCAGGCATTCATTTTCAATAAAGTCTAAAGGAAATGAAGCATTGGTCAGAAATGCCATACTCGGATATTTGGGAAAGAAGACCTACGCCTACTCGACACAAGAGACGCCTGTCGGCATTCAAATTGCCGCACATAAAGGAAGGATCAGGGAAATCGGATCTTTTCTTTTTCATCTCAGTATCATAATAATTTTTATTGGAGGGCTCATTGCCAGGCTCGGGGGCTATTCCTACTTGAGCGAACTTAGTAATGGTTCATCCGCCGAAGTACGTGAAAGGGATTTCCGGGTCAAAAGCGAGTGGTTCAGGATTGAAAAAAACGATGACGGTTCAATTAAGGATTTTAAAACCAGCTTGAGCCTCATCCGTCCTGACAATTCCGTTATTGTCAATAAAATCATTGAAGTCAATTCCCCCCTCTCCTATCAGGGAATAAGGTTTTACCAGGCTTCGTATGGTGAAGATGCAAACACAATTGAGAATGCCTTAATCAGCATATCCGGTCCAGGGATTGATTCCACTGAAAGAGAATTCAACAATCCTATCCCATTTAGTACTCCGATTGTTTTACCAAAATCCGGATATACTATGTTCCTGAAGCAGTTTATACCTGATTTTATAATTGATATGGAAACAAGGGCTGCAAGTTCCCGTTCAGATAAACCGAATAATCCGGCATTGAATATTTTGCTATTCAAAGACAAAGACACACTTTTTAATCACTGGGTCTTTTTAAAGTTTCCAGACATGCATTCTGGAAATGAAAAATACAAAGTCACTTTTCTTGACTATACTCCAGCGTTCTATACAGGGATCCAGGTCAGAAGAAATCCCGGTGTCCCTTTCATCTGGGCAGGAATTCTATGTATGACCTTTGGAATCTTTGCATTGTTCTATATTTCAAAAAGGAATCTGTGGATTTTCATTGAAAAGGATGAAAACAAGGAGCTGGTTGTCTCAGTTGCCGGTACATCGGATCGCGATCCATTAAAGTATAAAATTGAATTCAACCGGATAAAGGCAGAATTCGAACAAATAGGTTTGGAGGGAAACAAATAATGGAAGGCATTAATATCATGAATCCTGAGATCCGGTTTTTCTGGTGGGCATTCATCGGTTATTCTTCCGCGTGCCTCATGTATATAATTTATCTTGTTTCAGGCAAAAACAAGGTAAGTTATGCGGCAACAGTGGTCATGTCAATATCATTCATACTTCAAACAATCGCAATTGCGCTGCGTGCTGTTCATTTTGGAAGACTCCCTTTAAGCAATATGTTCGAATATATCAGTCTTTTCGCATGGTTTGCTGCGATCCTATATTTTGTAACGCTTTATATGTATCGTTGGCAGATGATTGGAGCTTTCATCAGCCCTATAATATTCATGCTGATGGTTGCCGGCTCCCTTCTTCCCAAAGATGCTGAAATGCAGCTCATGCCTGCCCTGCACAGTTATTGGCTGCAGATTCATGTGACCATTGCAGCATTAGGCGAAGCTGCTTTTCTGGTTGCTTTTGCGGCTAATATCATGTACTTTATAAAATATGGATTATCACCTGATTCCGCGTTTTCAAAGCGGTTGCCGGAACTTAAAAAGCTTGATCAAATAGGCTATAAAGCACTTAAACTCGGATATCCTCTGTTTACAATAGGTGCCCTTTTTGCCGGAGCTATATGGGCAGAACAGGCCTGGGGCAGCTTCTGGAGCTGGGACCCAAAGGAAGTTGGCTCCCTGATTGTCTGGCTGGTTTATACAGCCTATCTGCATGCGCGTTTGGTAAAGGGCTGGAGCGGAATGCGCGCGGCTGTTCTAAGTTCGATTGGTTTTCTATGTACCCTACTGACTTTTTTAGCCAATCTTTTTCTTAAGGGATTGCATTCTTACGGTTAAATAAAAAGTCCTAATCTATTATACAAATTTAGTAACTACTCAGGTTCCTAAAGCTTTTTAAACAATTTGCATTTTCCCCTTGCGTTCCGGTGTGTCAGGCTTGTAATTTTTACCCATGCCAGTTCTCACCTATCGCGGGAAAGTGGTTTCTGATGATGATGTCGCCGTTATCAACAAACTTATTGAGGATAATCCCAAGGATTCCCGAAGGGCATTATCTGTCCGACTGTGCCACCTATGGGGATGGATGCAAGCCAACGGTCATACCCGCGACATGGTCTGCCGTGGTTTGATGCTTGCCCTTCATCGTGCTGGCCATATATCCCTTCCGGCTCCCCGGCAATTTTCCGCCGGACGCAGAAGTGTTGTTGGCCTCCGGCGCACCATTCAAACAGATACCACACCTTTGAACGCCACTGTTCGGCAGACCCATCCGTTATGCATCGTTCAAGTGCGACGCACACCTGCTGAAAAGCTCTATGCCGATCTCGTTGCCCACCATCACTATCTGGGTTACACCCAGCCGGTGGGAGAGCACCTCAAATACGTCATCTTCAGTAATGAACGGCCCATTGCCTGTTGCGCCTTCAGTTCTTCACCCCGCCACATCGGTTGCCGGGATCACTTTATTGGCTGGGACGCCAAGACCCGCCGTTCCAACATTCACCTCATTGCCTACAACACCCGGTATCTGATTCTTCCCTGGGTAAATGTCCGCCACCTGGCGTCCCATCTGCTTTCTCTCATTGCCCGTAGAATCAGCGGCGACTGGCAATCGCTTTACTGCCACCCGATATATTTTCTTGAGACCTTTGTCGATACGGAGCGATTTGCCGGAACCTGTTATAAAGCAGCGAACTGGATATATATGGGACCGACCACAGGCAGAGGAAAGAACGACCAAACCGGGCGAGCCAACCGTTCGATTAAGGCGGTGTGGGGTTATCCGCTACGTAAAGATTACAGGGAGAAGCTGACCTGTGTGCATTGATAGGAAAGTAGCCGAAGCGCTTTATCAGTCTGGAATAGAGCCAACTGTCACGGTTCTGGTAGAACTGAGCGCCGAGAACGAAAAGTACAAATTACAGATCGCAAAGCTGTCGAAGAACTCGACCAACTCCAGCAAACCGCCCTCCACCGACATTGTTCGCAAACCTAAAAGCCTGCGAATAAAGAGCGGAAGACCAAGTGGCGGGCAGCCTGGCCATAAAGGACATGGATTGAAACAGACGGTGACACCGGAACGTATTATTCCGCTGCATTGTACAGGCGCTTGTGTTTGTGGCCGGGACTTGAATAATGCGAAGGTTGAGAATTACGAAAAGAGACAGATCATTGATCTGCCGGAACCTAAACCGGAAACGACTGAATATCGGGCGGATATCGTCCGATGCGCCTGTGGTGAATTGCATACGGCGCTATTTCCCAAGGGCGTGAATGCTCCGGTGGAGTATGGCCCGCGTATCAGAAGCATCCTGGTATATCTTTCGCAATACCAATTGCTACCGCAAAAACGGCTGACAGATACCATGATGGATTTGTTTGGTGTTCCAATCAGTGAAGGCACCGTGAACAAGGCGACTCAAGAGGTGCATACTCGTTTGGAGGCTACGGAATCGGCGATCAAGGATGTTATTGCCGATTCTCCGGTAGTGCATGGTGATGAAACGGGAATGTATGTTGCCGGCAAGAGAATATGGCAGCATACGCTGGGAACCTCGCTGTTCACCTATTATTTTTGTCATATCCATCGCGGCAGAGCGGCGCTGATCGAAGATGGAACGTTGGCAAGGTATATCGGAAGGCTCGTACACGATGGATGGATGTCGTATTTTGATATAGACTGTCTTCATGCCCTTTGCAACGCGCACCATCTGCGGGAGTTGATCTTTTTGACTGAACAATGTCAGCAGCGCTGGGCGGGAACCATGATTAAACTGCTTTGTCATATTAAGAAGACGGTTGATCGGGCAAAAGAGGCCGGAAGAAAACAGCTTGCCCCACAAACGCTGCTTCATTATCGAAAACGCTATGAATCAATCCTCGCGTGTGGAGAAAGAGCCAATCCGAGAAATATAACAAGACGAATTCCAGGAAGTCGTGGAAAAATCAAACAGACCCCGGCCCGCAACATGGTTGAACATCTGGATACCTATGCGGAAGAAACCCTTGCATTCATGTATGATTTTAATGTGCCGTTTGACAACAATACCTCTGAACGAGACCTTCGGATGTCAAAAGTGAAGCAAAAATATCCGGATGCTTCAGAAGCATGTTCGGCGCACAGGCTTTCTGCCGCATTCGTGGATATATATCGACTATTCGTAAACATGGTGCAAATGTCTTTGATCAATTATTTAAGTGTTTCGATCCTTCTGTCGAACAGCTTGTTTTGCTCCCACAGGAACCTGAG
>CAWHPS010000018.1:0-39146 GCA_963831235.1 uncultured Fibrobacterota bacterium | reverse complement strand
CGTAGCTTGCATATTACCTCATACGGTTATATATTAATATATGCTCTATTCAGTAAGAGTAAAGAAAAAGACTGAGGGAGGATTAAGAAAACTTCCCCAAAGAATAAAGGAACAGTATTATTTATTGGTCAAGGACTTGATGGAAAGCGGTCCCTTTCAATCGACTTGGCCGAATTATTCACCGTTAAAAAACAATAAATTCCATTGTCATCTGAATTATAACTATGTTGCTTGCTGGTCATGGAATAAAGGGACAATAACAATCGAGGTTTACTATGTTGGCAGTCGTGAAAACGCCCCGTACTGAAATTTCTTTGAACGGAGAAGGTGCTTCCAGGATCATAAGCTGGCTGTCTCGCAAATTCAAAGTGGAAGTAATTTCCGAAGAAAAAGACTCTGTTGAAATAACTGAGACGGACTTCTGGAAAGAAATGGAGAGTAATCGTGTTGGCCACCTCCTTGCAGGAGCCAGACATAAAGCAGGGAAATCTCAAAAACAGCTGGCGGATTTGATAGGAATCAAACAGACAATGATAAGCGATTACGAAACCGGCCGCCGTAGATTGACCAAGAATATGGCATATAGGCTCGCAGAAATCCTGAATGTGAAGCCTTCCAGATTTCAGTGATCAATTGGGTCGGAGGGCGAGCACTTAAGGCATTTCCTACTTATACTACCCTTACCAGCAAACAGGTTAAAAAACTTTCCTTCATGGCCCCGCTTCCTGGAAAATCCTCATCCTGTCCGAGTAATGATATGGATTCTATGGGTTGCCCCATCTTTTGAGAACTAATAATAACCTCTTTCCGCAGCATCTCCTCTGTAATGGCTGAACAGTTTGTTGCAACAAGCATATTGCCGCCAGGTTTTATAACTGAGAAGGCAAGACTTAGAAGCTGAGGCATTTCTTTAGTTATGGAGAACACCTTTCCATCATGCCGGGCAAATGTTGGCGGGTCAATAATAATACAGTCAAACTTGTTATTTCGCTTTGCAGCTCCTTTCATGTAGCGTAGTGTATCTGCAAGGACAAATTCATGTTCCTTCGCCTCAATTTTGTTCAATAAATAATTCCTTTTGCCTTTTTCCAGTATCTTTGCGCTTACATCAACATTTACAACACGTGAGGCAAGGGCTGCCCTGCAATATACGCCGAATGAAGAGGTGTATGCGAAGCAGTTCAGCACATCCTTTTGTGAACAGAGTTCGGAAATCATTTTTCGGGTTCGCCTCATGTCGAGGAAAAGACCTGTGTTAAGTGTATCATTCAAATCCACATGGAATTGCAGACCATTTTCTGATACAATGGTTTCTGATCCGGTTCGACTGATAAAGACCCTTATGTTTCTTTTGTCATGTTCTTTGCCGCCCTCAACATACCTGTGTTTTACAATAAGGTAATCAGGATCGTAATGGGAACGAAAATATTCAATTATGGATTCAAGCACATCTTCTGGTGTATTATGAAAAACATGGATTACAAAATGACGGCAATATTGTTCAACAACGATTCCGGGAAGGCTGTCTCCTATAGAATTGACCAACCGCAGGGCATTTGTAATGTTTCGGAGAGATTCTCTTTTAGCGCAGGAGCGGGAGAGAAGATCCGGAATCTCGGATGGTACCAATTGAATTTTAATGGATAAATCCCCCGGATTCAATTCTTTTTTGCACGCCCATATATATCACTAACCAGTTGATTGTTCGAAAAACGTTGTGGTAAAGCATACTTTACACCTTGAATGGGCTTAAAGCCACTCTTGGTGAGTGTGGCATAGATGGAACGAATCTCCTGTGGTTCATTAATGCCTGGAGCGGTTGTCCTTATACCTTCGTCGGCCAGGACGGTCATGCGCCATCCACACTCAAGAACTTTAAAGCCAGCCTGCTCACTCAAATATTTCAAGCAATCCGGTGAGTAACGCCAGTAATCCATGGGAGAAGGATGGTAGGGAAAAGAAAAAACGGTCTCAAGGATTAAAAGGCTGTCCTGCTTCATTATTTGATAAAAGGCCGCGAAAACCCGGAAAGGGTTTTGAACATGCTCAAGCACATTAAGACAGACGGCTGTTCCAAATGTGTCAGCGTAAGTGTATGGCAGATCCTCTATATATGGGTCCCCTTTATCAGGATTTAAAATAAGGTATGTCGGGTCGATGTGGTCAAAGGGGCGCTGCCTCAGTGTAACGTAGCGGGCGTTCTGGTTGCCGGTTGCGATTGTAATGTCGTAATCGGCTATACACGGGCTTTCCATTCCGCCAAGATCGGCAAAAGGCGCGCGCAGTCCGTGTTTTTCAATCTGTTCGGTTACAAGTTTAATGTCATTCCAAAACATAATGCTTCTCCTCAATTTTTGGCAAAAAGGTATGTTACTTCATATAGATCATTGGCTTCATCAGCGTTATATTGCAAGGCGTTGACCAAATTAACATTGTTCAGTTTGAACTCCCTGATTAACTCGTTTTCGTTAAATATTAACTCAACAGTTTCAATCTCGTACGCAAACTTTTTCTGATATTGAGTGGGCCGCTTCCGGCAAACAGGAGTGCGTGATGCGACGATATACTTTTTTGCAACGCGCACGGTCTCGAAAATATGCTGACGATAATTCGGGACATGAAGAAGCACGCAAGAAGAAATTACAATGTCAAAATAGCGATCCGCGAAGAAAAGGCTGGCCCCGTCAGCAGTATATAAACTTACCCACGGGTAATAATCCCGGGCCATTTCAATCATGGGGGCTGAATAATCAACGCCAGTATATTCAAGTTTGGTACTTAGCAGGTATTCAAGCATTTCATAGCAGTAGCCGCTTGAACAGCCGAGTTCAAGAACTGATATGCCCCTGTAAATATAAGGCCTCATAATATCAGCCAGGACACGGTAGGCCGCAGGACATTCGCCCTTGTACATGGCTGCAAGAGTCGGCTGAACAAGGGCACGCTGTCTTTCGGGAATAGCCGGGTTCTGCCATGCAAGTGTCATGTTTTCGGAAACCTGGGATGATTCAATGCGGGTATGGCCGTATGTGATTTTATTCATATCAGGCGCGGTGAAGAGGTCTTTTTCCTTGCGATAACGAAGGTGCCGCACCAATAGTTCCGAAGTTTTATTCATTCTTATTCTGTAGGTGTGATCTTTAAAAGTTCTCTCCTGGCCTGCGCGGGCGATTTTTTCCGCTTCATCCGGATGACGGATATAGTACTGAATGAGGGTTGCGCACTCATCAGGGGACCGGTATGCGACAACCTCCTTGCCGATATCAAATAAATCCTGTAAATTATCCTTATAATCAGTAATAAGAAGTGCTCCGCAGCCTGTTGCTTCGAAAAGACGCATGTTGCAGGCGTAGTTTTCCGCAATCTCTCCATGCCGATTGACTGTGATTTTAGATTGACCGAGGACTTTGAACATATCACGGCCCCAGGCTTCTCCTTGATGACGGCTCCGCACGGCTGAATCCGTTGGAAGTGTATTCACACCATATCCCCAAACGTATAGAGGTGTGCGTTTTGCAAGGGTCTCAAGAAGGGCATATGAATTTACATGGAGGTTCGAGAGCCCGCCCACAAAAGAAACCTCAATCGGCCTATTGTTAAAAGGCATGCTTAAAGGAAGCAGTCTTTCATCAAAAGAGAGAGGCTGATAATAAGCTGCGACTCCGGTCTTGCGGAATCTTTCAACAAAGTGAGGGGCGCAGGTGAAGAGAACATCGAATAATCCGAAATTTACATTAGAGGGGATGGGGGAGCCATGCTGAGCCACAACAAGTTCCGAGCAGGACCTTAAGGCTGCTATAAATTCAGGTGTCGCAAGGTTAACATCCTGCAAATAAACAATTTTCGGGCGCATCCTTTTTACCTGTTCTATCGCAATTTCAAGGATACTCCCAGTAGCCCCGTTTTCCCTGGCCCATGCTGCCTGCAATGGTTCGCAGTTTATAATGAGATCATCTGAAATCAGTCCGTTTTGGGTCAACCCCTCTGAATAGAAATCAGCGTCACCGAAACATTCATTTTGAATTGCCTGTTTCTGTTCAGAGTATGACAAGTTTCTTAATCCTGGATTTTTCTTGTATAAGCTATCCAGAAATGCTGCATAATAAGTGTTCAAAAACAGGCAGTCGGGTGATGGTATGGGTTTTCGTGGAACCTGTTTTTGATTCTTTTCTGATCCTTTATCAATGATCTTCTTCTCCAATGGGTCTGGAGCTTCTACGCAGGTTTCTGTACATGAAAGATCATTTTGCGCGGATTGTGCTTTTACAGGCTCGGGTACAATATAAAGCAGGCATTTATCAATGCAGAATTTAGGCGCATTTCCAGAAACAATGTCCCAACGAAATTTTTTATAATTTGGTGAATTCCATATTTCCATTACATCCTGCTCGAAAATATTGCCGAATGTTGTTTGGCCATTATAGTCGTAACAACATACAATCACCGAACCATCCATGTGAATGGTAAAAACCTCGCGAGGGTCAGAGCAATCACGCATGGCTTTCAGTTGCGAAGCCCTGTCAGGGTATTGTTTTCGGATAAATTGCGGGATTTCGGAGTTTTCGTATGGCGTAGGAGGCCTTAAGTGAGGGGCCTTGAAAGATGGAAAAAGTTCGAGCGATTTGCAATATTCCGCAAAAGCCAGCACCTCGTGCTGATTGTGTCTGAAAACCACGTATTGAGGCACAATGTTGACTTTCCGGCCATTGCGGATATTGGATCGCTGCAACATTTCAAGGGCGGCAAATGCTTTCTTTATATCACCGCCTCTACGATATAGTGCATAAGTTTCCTGCGTATATCCGTCGATTGAAACAATCAGGTCTCTTACTCCTGATGTAATTAGATTCTCTGCCATCTCTTCAGTCATGGCCATTCCATTGGTGCTTATGTTAGTCGGCGCTATCTCTGAGGCGTAACGGATGATCTTGAAGATGTCCTTGTTGATCATGGGTTCACCGTACATGTGCAGCAACAGATATTTTGCAAAGGGACGAATCTTATCAGCAATTATTTTAAAACGTTCGAATGACATTACCCCCTTTTTGCGGGTCATAAGTCCTGACCCAAGGGCGCACTCCGGACACTTGAGTTCACAGGCCACAGAGGTTTCTACGGTAAAGGTTTTCGGGATGAGGCTGTTGAAGTCTGCCCAAAGTTTCTGGATTTCTTTATCGTTATCTTGAGTATCGAGTCGGACATTAGGGTATGTTTTCAATAGGTTGTCAAACATTTGTCCTCTTAAATTTTAAGTTTCATTAATTATAATTTATTTTAAAGGCTTGCACCATAGGAATATTTTTGGAGAATGTTCCAGCGTCTGTCTTTTTCCACCCCGGAGTCGTCATCGCTGCTTCCGGAAAATGAGTGTTGCAAAGATAAACCCGATTATTGAATATTTTAATTAAATCACTAATGTTTAGCGGTTTTCCATCCCGAAAAGGCGCATGAAAAACTACCTGTTCGACGGACATAAATTAAGCTACCATCCGGAAAGAGTGGGCGAATTTCTGACGGCTGGTGATTGTTTTCCTCTCTATATGGAAATCAGCCCGGTAGGAAGCTGCAACCACCGCTGCCTTTTTTGCGCCTATGATTTCATCGGCTATCCCAATCATAGACTCGACACAACGCGTATGCTAAAACTTCTTGACGAACTCTCCGTCTGCGGTCTCAAGAGCGTGCTGTTCGCCGGCGAAGGGGAGCCGCTCATTCATCCGGATATCCGCAAATTAGTCACCCATGCAAAGAGCAACAATATTGACGTCGGGATGTTCACCAACGGACAGTCTGTTGAAAGAAGATCTTGCGCGGGAAATTCTTCCCAATCTTACCTTTTTGCGGCTCAGCTTTAACGGCGGCACGCGGGATAATTACGCTAAAATCCATCAGGTCAAGCCCGCAGTCTTTGATATGGTAACGCAAAACATCGCCAATGCCGTCAAGATTAGAAATAAGGCAGGGTTGCGAACGGATATCGGCGCCCAATTCGTCCTCATCCCGGAAAACCGGGATTTTCTCCTTGATGCAGTGAAGACGCTAAAAAGCCTTGGAACGGATTATATGGCCATCAAGCCCTTTGTCCATCAAAGCAAACATCAGGGATACCGGCCAAAACAACCGCTTGACGCAAAGCAGGTTGACCGTTTATTACAAAAGGCGGAATCCTTGTCCACTGTGAAATTCAGGGTCATGGCACGGAAAGCCTCGTTCACTGACTATGGGAAACGGGGCTATTCCCGCTGTTACGGAACCTCCTTCATCACCGTGCTCAATTCCGCGGGTGAACTTGCTACCTGTCTTCCCTATTGGGACAACAAGAAATTCGTTTTCGGCAATATTCACGAGCAGTCCTTTAAAAAGATTTGGATGGGTAAAAAACGGGCCGGGATTTTAAAACACCTTCATACCGCGCTGGATGCCAAAAAGTGTCCGCCCAACTGCCGGCCAAGCGCGATTAACGAATTCCTCTGGGATCTGCGGCATCCCAGTGTCAGACACATCAACTTTATTTAGGCGCAACCCATGGAAAAGAAAATGGACGACACGGATCTTTGCCGGAAAGCTTGCACCATCAGAAAAACCATCATTGAAATGGCCCATCGCTCCAAAAGCCCGCATGTCGGCTCCTGCCTCTCCTGCGCGGATATTTTGACGACACTTTATTTCAAGGTGCTGCGGCTTGAACCTTGGAAGGAACGGGACATCTTCATTCTCAGCAAAGGCCATGCGGCCATGTCCCTTTACAGCACGCTTTATGCAAGAGGCATATTGAATACCGCAGATATTCTGGGCTATTACCAGGACAACGGAACCCTGCCCGCACATTTGGATCGTAACCCCGATAAAGGAATTGAGGTTTCCGCCGGATCACTGGGGCATGGTTTTAATATGGGTTTGGGCATTGCTTATGGGTTTAAAAAGCAAAAGAGCAATCGGAAGGTTTATGCGATAATCGGCGACGGTGAATCCGAAGAAGGGTCCATCTGGGAGGGCGCGATCTTCGCCTCAAAGCTCGGACTCGATAATTTCACGGCCGTGATTGATTTCAATAACCTTCAGGGCTATGGAAGGCCCACGGAACTCTGCTCCTTCGAACCGGCCCGGGCGAAATGGGAGGCTTTTGGGTGGCACGCCATTGAGGTATGCGGCCACGACATCCCTGCGCTCACCGCCGCTTTTGCGGAAAACCCATGCGGCAAACCCAAAATCATCATTGCCAGAACAACCAAAGGTAAAGGGGTTTCCTTTATGGAAGATCAATTAACCTGGCACTATTTCGTCGTGACAGATGATCATAAAAAACAAGCACTGGAAGAAATACCATGAGAAACGCATTCATCAACCGTATACTCAAGTCCTGTGAAAAACGGGACGACATTTTTGTCATCAGCGGCGATGCGGGGCTGGGTGTATTCGATGCCTTTAAGGAACAGCACCCGGATCGTTTCCTGAACCTCGGGGCCGCCGAGCAAAACATGATCAGCTTTGCCGCGGGACTAGCCATCACGGGCCGCAAGGTGGTGGTTTACAACATCATTCCATTCGTGCTTTACCGTTGCTACGAGCAGGTGCGAAACGACATCTGCTACCAGAACCTGCCCATTATCCTTGCCGGCATTGGCAGCGGACTCACCTACTCACCCCAAGGCATGACCCATTATTCCGTTGAGGACATCGGCCTGGCGCAGACCATGCCTAACCTGACAATCATCTCGCCCATTGATCCTATTGAAGCGCAGCTGGCTGCGGACTTCGCCCTGGAGTCTGATGCTCCGGTGTACGTGAGGCTAGCCAAAAGGGGGGAGCCCAACCTGCATGCGGACGACAAACGCGACATTACACTGCCGCAAGTGCTGCGCAAGGGAGGCAAGGTTGCTCTCGTCTGCCACGGTTCAATTTGCGAGGAGGTGCTGAAAGCCGCGGATCTGCTGGAAAAGAAAGGGGTCAAACCCCTGGTGATTTCAACACCCATGCTCCAGCCGCTGAACAGGAAAAAACTGGCAAAACTGTTGGAAAAAATCTCCCTGGTTGTTTCCGTGGAGGAACATTTTACAGCCTGCGGCCTGGGAGGCCTGTTAACCGGCCTGTGCGCGGAGCATCACCTCCGCTGCAAGCTGATCACCAGAGGCGTGCCGTACCGCTACATCCACGAAATTCACGACAACCCGGGCATGCGGCGTGCCTTTGGAATCAGTGCCCCTGATATTTGCAAGCGGGTCTTATCCGAAACCAGGAAAAAGGCATGAAGCAGCTGCTGAATATCATCACACCTCTGCACAAGCGTGCAACGCGGGATTATCTTGGAAGAATGCAAGACGCCAAGATTGAATGCATGAAGGTCGCCAAAAAATATGGACAGGAATTTTGGGACGGGGATCGCCGCTTCGGATACGGCGGCTACCGCTATGACGGCCGTTGGAAGGTTGTTGCCGAACAGCTCATCGAGCTTTACCACCTGCCGGAGAATGCCAAAATTCTCGATGTGGGTTGCGGCAAAGGCCATCTTTTATTCGAACTTAAGAAACTACTTCCAAAATCCGAAATCGCGGGATTCGACATTTCCGAATACGCGGTAAAAAACGCCAAAGAGGAAATTAGGGATTGCCTCTTTACGCATAAGGCGGAGGAGGCTTACCCTTACCCGGATAAAAACTTTGACCTAGTCATCTCACTTACCACGCTGCATAATCTCCAGGTCTTTGAACTTAAGACAGCCTTACGGGAAATAGAACGGGTGGGGAAAGACAAATACCTGACCGTTGAAGCATACAGGAATGATGCGGAACTTTTTAACCTTGAGTGCTGGGCCTTGACCTGCGCGGCTTTTCATACGCCGCAGGAGTGGGTCTGGCTTTTGGGCGAGTTCGGCTATTCCGGCGATTACGAATTCATTTATTTTGAGTGACCATGGGACTGCTCTACACCAACAAAAAGATTTTCCACTACCAGAACAAGCTTGATTCCCTTCCCGAAACAGTGGAAGAGATTCAGCCGCCCATCCACATCCGGCTCAAGCCCACCAATGTTTGCAACCACAGCTGCTCGTACTGCGCCTACCGCGCGGATGGCCTCCAGCTTGGGCAGGACATGAACGTCAAGGATTCCATCCCCAAAAACAAAATAGCGGAAATCATCGACGACATCATTGAAATGAAGGTGAAGGCCCTTACCTTCAGCGGCGGCGGGGAACCCTTCTGCTATCCCCATCTCCTGGACGCGGCAAAAAAGCTCGCCACAAGTCCGGTAAAATTCGCGTCGCTCACCAATGGTGCACGGCTTAAGGGAGAGGTCGCTGAAGTCTTCGCCCATCACGCCACCTGGCTTCGGGTTTCCATGGACGGCTGGGACGACAACAGCTACAAGGAATACCGCAATTGCGGTAATGGGGAATACACGACCATTGTGAACAACATGAAAGCCTTTAAAAAGCTGAACGGCAAGTGTTATCTGGGGGTTTCCTTGATTGTAAACCGGAAGAATGCAGACCATGTGTTTGATTTTGTCCGCACCATGAAAGATATCGGTGTGGATAGTGTTAAAATTTCGCCGTGCGTGGTCAGCAACATTGGCGCGGAAAACAACGCTTACCATGAGCCGGTTTTTGCCGCGGTCAAAGCCCAGGCGCAGCGGGCCGTATCGGATTTATCGGAAAAACATTTCGAGGTCTTTGACTCCTATCATACCCTGGACGACAAATTCGCGAAGCAATACGCCTGGTGCCCGTATGTGCAGGTGCTGACGGTCATCGGCGCGGATCAGAACGTGTATTCGTGCCAGGACAAAGCCTATAATTTGAGCGAAGGCCTTATAGGTTCAATCAAGGATAAGCGGTTCAAGGATTTCTGGTTAAACGACAAGAGCAAATTTTTTGTAGTCAACCCGTCCAAGGTGTGCAACCACCATTGCGTCTCCAACGAAAAAAACCGGATGGTGCTCGAATATCTGGAGGCGGATATCGACCATTTGGGATTCGTATAAAAAAGAAAAGATTTTTCATGAATGGCGCCAACACTTCCACCGACAACATTCTCCTCCTCGGCCATACCGGTTTTATCGGTTCCGCCATTCTCGCATCCATCAAAAAAAACATGCAGGGCATGGAGGTATCGGGTTTATCCATGCCGGGATTTGACCTCACGAAAAATGAATCCGTGCAAACACTATTGCAACGAATGACTGTTGCAACAACGCTTATTGTCTGTTCCGGAATAAAAAAACAGTGGGGCGATACCCTGGATACATATTCACAGAACATGGCCATGGCCTTTAATCTTTGCAAAGCGCTCGAAGAAAGGCCGGTTAAACGGGTTATTTTTTACAGCAGCGCCGAGGTTTACGGAGAAGAAACCGACAACGCGGCCATTACGGAAGAGACTCCGGTAGGGCCCACCTCTTTTTACGGTCTGGCAAAATACGCCTCTGAGCGCCTGCTCCTTAAAGTCACATCCGGCCGCAATATCACGCTGTGCATTCTGCGGCCACCGCTTGTTTACGGCACCGGTGACACCTCGTACGGATATGGCCCTTCCGGATTCATCCGGGCGGCGCTGCAGCAGGTGCCCATTACGCTCTGGGGTGATGGCGCAGAATTGCGACAGTTTATCTTTGTTTCGGATTTGGCGGATCTTACCTGCGCACTGGTAAAGAATTCATACAGCGGCGTACTGAATGTTGCGGACGGAAAAAGTGCTTCATTCAAAGAGGTTTTACGTATCCTTTCAGGTTTTTTCCAAATCCCGCTTGTTATTAATTCCCGAGAGCGGACAAAAGTGAGAGTGGATAATGTTTATGCGTGTGAACGAATAAAATCCGTGCTGCCGGAATTCCATTTTACCCCGCTTGAGAAAGGGCTTAAGGCCACGCTTGAAGCCATGCGGCAAACCATGGGGGAAAACCAATGACACCCTGCGGCATTTGCGCAAAGAATTCCGTTGTGACGCTTCTTAACGCTGGGAAGCAGCCCATTGCAAACCGTTTTTTGCGATCTCCTGGTGAAAGCGAAAGCACCTATCCCATTATGCTTGGTCAGTGCGAAACCTGTGGCACAGCGCAACTTGTAAATCCGGTTCCGGCCGAAGAGCTGCTTCCCCATTTTGACTGGATAACCTATAACGAACCCGAGGGCCATTTGGATAGGCTTTCGGACACGCTTAAAGGCTTGCCCGGATTAACAGACGATTCCGTAATAGCCGGGGTGAGTTTCAAGGACGATACCACACTCGCCCGTTTGCAAAAATTAGGATTTCCGGTTGCCTGGAGAATTGATCCCGCAACAGACCTCTGCATTGGTGAAAAAGGAGCGGGCGTGGAGACCATTCAGAATCGCCTGAATCTTTCCGCTGCAAATAAAATATGTGGAAATCATCCGGCCGCGGATATTTTAATGGTCCGTCACATCCTCGAACACGCCCCGGATCCGGGCCGGTTTATGGAGTCGCTAAAAAGTCTGATCACACCGGATAGTTACATTGTCTTCGAAGTGCCGGATTGTTCCAGGTCTTTTGCTAACTTTGACTATACCACGCTTTGGGAGGAACACCCTGTCTATTTTACACCTGACTCCTTTAAGCAAAGTCTAATCATAAACGGCTTTGACATTATTCAATACGAGTGTTATCCCTACGCGTTTGAAAATTCCCTGGTTGCAATTGTCAAAATGAGCAAAAGCAAAAAAGCCGCACAGCCGCCATCCGACGCTCCAGCTTCGCTTTTGGCTTATGGCAAAGCATTCGGCCCTGTAAAAGATAAAATCAAAACATTCTTCGCGGATTTCCTGAAGACTCGCGGTAAGATTGCCTTGCTGGGTGCGGGCCACCTGGCTTGCATGTATGTGGGTTTGTTTGAGGTGGGCGATTATGTGGAATTTATTGCGGATGACAACCCCAACAAGCAGGGATTGTTTATGCCGGGTTCACGGTTACCGATTTACGGATCGCAAAAGTTGTTGACGTCCGGTATCAAACTCTGCTTGCTTGGGCTAAACCCGGAAATTGAGGACAAAGTGGTTGCAAAGAACAGGGCTTTTACGGATCAAGGAGGTACGTTCGCATCCATTTTTCCAGGCAGCAAGTATTCCCTGTTTAACCTTGGGATGATGCCATGAAATATACCCTGTTTAACGACGAAGTCTTTTATTCACCGGATTCCATAACAAAAGTAAGCGGCACAGACATTTCCTTTCTGAAATCCGAAGCCCTGAAGAACAAACGGCAAAGGGTAAGGCTCTGCGCCCATCCGGACGTGGACGCGCCTCTTCACGAAATGCTTATTGTTCACGGACAAGACGCCTATGTGCGTCCACACAAGCATACGGACAAGAGCGAATCATTCCATATTATTGAAGGGGCTGCTGATATTCTTATTTTTAATGAGCGTGGCGAAATAACCGAAATCATTCCCATGGGTGATTATGCATCAGGCTGTGCTTTTTATTACCGGCTCAATTCCGCCTGCTATCATTCGATGATTATCACATCAACCATCCTGGTTTTCCATGAAACCACGAGTGGTCCATTCCGCCGCGAAGAAACGCTGTTTGCGCCCTGGTCGCCTGATGAAAAAGATACTATTGCCGTGGCGAATTATATGAACCGTCTGAAAGAGCTTAGCCGGGGGTCCGCATGACGCAAGCCTATTATCGCAGAAAAACCTGCCGTCTGTGCGAACAGGCAAAACTTGAGCTGGTGCTGAACCTCGGCACCACACCGCCTGGAGACCATTACATTGGGAAAGACCGGCTTAATGTCAAGCAGGAAACATATCCGCTTGATTTGGTCTTTTGCACGCACTGCGGCCTTTTGCAGTTACCCGATGTGATCGCCCCCGAAATTCTGTACGGCAATTATATTTACTGCACGTCAATCTCCCTCGGTCTTACAGAGCACTTCCAAAAATATGCGGACGTGGTTTTGGCCGGGGTCAACCCACCCAAAGATACGCTTATCATGGACATCGGCAGTAACGACGGCACCCTTTTGCAAGCCTTCAAGAAACGGGGTTTCCGAGTGCTTGGAGTTGACCCGGCGCGGGAAGTGGCGAAAAAAGCCTCCGACGCGGGCGTTGCAACCATTGTTGATTTTTTCACTCCCGAGCTCTCGCGCAAGATTAAAAAAGAACATGGCTCCGCGGCCATTGTCACGGCGAATAATGTCTTTGCCAATATTGACGATGTGCGAAACATGATAGCCGGAGTCCGCGAGCTATTGTCAGATGACGGGGTCTTTGTCTTCGAGACCGGGTACATGGCGGATTTGGTCCAAAAAAAGATCATCGACAACATTTACCATGAGCACATCAGCTATTATTCCGCAAGCCCGCTCAATGCGTTCTTCAAAAGCCAAGGCATGCAGCTTTTCGATATCGAGCATGTTCCCACCAAAGGCGGTTCCATCCGGGGCATGGTCCAGCTTGAAGGCGGCCCCCGGCGTGTTACGCCCGCCGTAGCAGAGATGATGCAAGCGGAAAAGCAGGCGGGACTCACTACCATGGCCCCCTTTCATTGGTTTGCGAAAAACACGGAAGCCATAAAAGCCGAACTCTTATCCGATCTAAAAGAGCTTAAGGCGCAAGGCCGGTCTATTGCCGGTTATGGCGCTTCGGTAGGGATGACCACGCTGATTTATTATTTCGGTCTTTCAGAGCTGCTTGATTTTCTGGTGGACGATAATCCGGTCCGGCACAATCTATACAGCCCCGGCCATCACATTCCGGTCTTGCCAAGTGAGGCGCTTAATGAACGCAAGCCCGGCTGCCTAGTGCTTCTGGCCTGGCAGTATGCGGAGCCCATATTAAATAAACATCAGCAATATCTTGCTCAAGGCGGTAAAGTCATTATCCCGCTGCCTGAAATAAAAAGAATAGGGTTTTAAAGGAGGCGCTATGCAGCAGAATATCTCTTGGTGGAAAACAAGTTTCGGTGAACGCGAACTGGAAAAACTCAGGGACGCCGTGGCCCACGAACACATCAGCCAAGGACCGCTACAGCGGAACTTGAGGCAGCCATCGGCAAGGCGCTTAATGTTCCCTATGTGGTGGTGACAACGAGCGGCAGCGTGGCCTTGTGGATCTCGCTCATGGCGCTTAAAGTCGGGCCGGGCGACGAGGTGATTGTGCCGAACAGAACCTGGGTGGCAACGGCCCATGCGGCCATTCTGCTTGGAGCCAAGGTGGTGCTGGTGGACTGCCTACCGGACATCCCAGCCATGGACATCGCGGAGCTGGAATCAAAAATAACCCCGCGCACCAAAGCCATACTGCCGGTCCATTTAAACGGCCGGGCCGTAAACATGGATGAGTTGAACCGCATTGCGCGGAAACACAAACTGGCGGTGGTGGAAGACGCCTGCCAGGCGCTGTTTTCAAAGAACGCAGCCGGGTACCTTGGCACGCAATCCGACATCGGCTGCTTTTCACTCGGAGTGTCCAAGCTGATTTCCACAGGGCAGGGCGGAATTGCCGTGACGCGCAGCCGGGAAATCTATGAGCAGCTGAAATTGGTCCGCAACCACGGGGTGGTGGATAATTTCACGGACACCTGGAACCAACTAGGCTGCAACTTTAAATTTACGGATCTTCTGGCCTCTTTTGGAATCGTACAGTTGTCACTGGCTTCTGAACGAATCGCCCATGTCAAGGCCGTTTACGGGCGTTACATGGCTGCCGTGGCCAAGCTTAACTTCATGCAAATGATTCCGGTAAAGGTGGATCAGGGGGAGGTGCCGCTTTATGTCGAAGTCTTCTGCAAAGAGCGAAAAAGTCTCATGGAATTTCTTAAAGTCAGAGGGATTCAACTCCGCCCCTCCCTGCCCAGTCTTCACACTTCCAGCTATTTCGGCCAGGGCGGCGCTTTCCCAAATTCACTCAAGTTCGCGGAACAGGGTATGTATCTTCCGTGCGGTCCCAGCCAATCCCTGGAAAATGTCGACCGGGTCATCGAATGTTTAAACGAGTTTAAAAAGTCATGAGATTCATTGTTCTTGGAACCTCTGCCTTCACGCTGCAATCCGCCTGCGGTCTTTTGGCTTCCGGCGCACAGATTGCGGCCATGGTCTCTTTGCCCAAGGCCCTTCTCCCTGATAATTCAACGGATGTGGCTGGCTTTGCAAAGGAAAACAACCTGACTTATCTTGAAATCGGGGACGTCAATGAGAAGGAAAGCCTTGATGTGTTGTCGTCTTTTCACGCGGATTATCTTTTTTCCACCTGGCCAAAGATTATCAAGAAGGAACTGCTCGCGCTTCCAAAATATTTCACCATTGGCACCCATCCTACGGATTTGCCCCATAACAGGGGAAGGCATCCCCTCCACTGGCTAATTGTACTTGGCATCACGCAAAGTAAATTAAGCTTCTTTAAGATGGATGAAGGGGTGGATACTGGCGCGCTTTTGCATCAGGAGCCCTTTGCGGTAACAGGCAGTGACACCATTGTAACACTGGCTGAGAAGGTAAACAGCCTGGCCTTTTCAGGTACACGGACATTGTGCAGTATTTTAAACAAAGATCCCTCTTACGCGGGAAAGACTCAAAATCATTCGCAGGCGAACTACTTAAGAAAACGGACCCTATTCGATGTCATGATCGATCCCCGCATGTCCGCCACCATGGTACTCCGGACGGTCCAATCCTTTGTACCGCCGTATCCGGCCGCGATTCTGCTGGTGGAAGATCAAGTGTTAAGAATTGTGAGCGCCGGAATATCCAAAACCCATCTTGATCCCGAAGAGGTGAAGCGCATGGAACCCGGAAAAGTGGTTACGATCACTGGCAATATCTTGTGCATCAAGATAGAGGACGCTTTGGTGGATTTATATTTTGACCGGGACATTCCCGCTATCCTAACCAACCTCAAGTATGTGCATCCGCCAGCCAAATATGTTTTAAAATATCCGGGCGCATTTCCATTTGACACGCAGTCGCCCGTTGGATCCGCGTCCGATATCCCAGTGAAACCGGGGCTATGATGCTTGTTTTTGCGATTTTGCAATGTTTATTTTGCATATATACGGATTATTCTCCTGTGTAACGAAAGGCTTTTCTAAAGAATGAGCAACCTCCCCAATGTGGTGATTTTTACCACCAAATCGCCTCCGGACGAAGTCCTTGACAGCCTGTCCGTTCCCATCGGGTTGTATAACCTTCAACATGTGCTGAAATCCCACGATATCCGATGCGATGTGATTGATCACCAGATTGACGCGGAAGCGGATTATTTGTCAAAAATCGAAAGCGGCTTTTACAACATCATCGGCATTAGCGTCACCCATTGGCGCATGCCTGAAGATTTGGGTTTCCTCCACCGGATAAGGGAGGTGTGTCGTAAAAACAACCGGCAGCCCCTTTTCATCGCGGGCGGGCTGCAGGCCACCATCAACCATAAGCAATGGCTCGAAGCCGGTTTTGATCTGGTCTGCCTGGGCTTTGCCGAAGAAACCCTGCTTAATGTCTGCAACAGCTTTACCGGCACCGGTACGCCGCTTAAAGACATGTTCGGTAATTGCAAAGGCGTCGCCTTTTTGGACGCGGATGGCAGGCTTTTCTACAACCCGGCAAAACCTCTCACCCAACAGGCATTCGAAAAACTCATGTTCGATAATGTGATGAACATGGAGCTGCCGTATAAAAAGTATTGGGATTTTATCCGCAAGCGGGCCACCGGGATCTTGACCGCGAACAACCGTTCGTATATTATTGAGAACGGAAGGATTTTAACATCAAGCAAATGCCTGGCGCGCTGCGGCTTCTGCTGCTGTCCGGACTTTCTGGAAGATGCCCAGGGGGCGCCGGTAAAGCCCATGAACCTGTCCGCGGAACAGGTGGGCCGCCTGATTGTCAACTTCGTGACCAAATATGGAGCCAGAAGCTTTTCCATCAACGATGAGGATTTTCTGATCGGCAATAAAAAAGGCATCGAAAGGGCCATGGAAATCTGCGGCATTATTGTTGACGCCAAAAACAAAGGGAAAATCCCGCAAGAGACCCGGTTTAGCTGCCAGACACGGCCAAACTGTTTTATTGTCAAGGACGACACCGGCCATTCCATAATAAACCATCCGCTGATGCAAGCCCTTTACAAAGCCGGATTTCATAATGTGACTGTTGGCATCGAGACCTTTTCCGACAAGCTCCTGAAAAGCCCATCCGTGCATAAAAACATCACCGTTGCCGAATGTCACAACGTGGTACATGCGCTTATGGAAAACAAACTCTATCCTACCATAAACCTCATCCTTGGAATTCCGGAAAGTACCAAGGAGGAGCTCTTTGAAACCATCCGGCAGGTACTGGTTTATACCGAGAAACCCTGCCAGGTAAGTCTCACCACCCGCATGCGCTCCTTTCCCGGCGCGCCCATCTTCGGTTCTGACAAATATTCCACGCTGGATACGATATTTGTAAACCCGTCGAATGGGCAAAATATCCGCATCCCGACCTTCTTCAAAGTGCAGGATCCGGAAATGGAAAGCCTGATGGAAAAGTTGGACGATACGGTGTTGAGGGAATTGGATCTCTACAAATCCGGTCAAGGGCTCGATAAATCAGCGCTGCTCCCGCGAATCATCATCTCCCTCATCACGTTTGTGTCCATCGCGAAGATAGCCGGCAATACCGATCTATTGTATAAAGTTACAGCCACAGTCAAACGCTTTTCCGGGGATACCGGGGCCCGGCCCACGGCCCATTGAATTTCAGATACTTAGAAAAGGCATTGATGGATTTCATCAAACCACATTCCAACATACTGCTCATAGAGCCACCTTTTTACCGATTTTTCGGATATGAGCGTTGGTATTATCCTGTCACGCTTACGCTGCTCGGAACATACCTTGCGGAGCTCGGGCATCAGGTACGGATTTATGATGCAGACCGGCCAACTCCCGAATGTAGCCCTCTGTCCAGGGAAGAGGTGCGTCAAAATTACCACCTATACGAAGCCGCGCTTAACACACCGGAACATCCCATTTGGAACGAGGTGCGCCAAACACTTGCGCGCCACGCTCCGGATGTAGTGGGTATCACCTCCATTACGCCAAAGATTGAGGCTGCGGAAACTATCGCCCGGATGGCCAAGGAACTTTTTGGAGAAAAGGTGATTACAGTGCTGGGCGGACCCCATGTTCAGGGAATGCGCAAATCCCATCCCGGCTATGTTTTCAGCCCCTATTTCGACCAGGTTGTGACCCAGGTCCCAAATCTTGTCAACCGCAAGCCGGATAAAAAATTGATACTGGATTACGAAAAATACTCGGCGAATAACCTTTCCTCCATCATGACCTCCTCCGGGTGTCCCAACATATG
The DNA here is from genome assembly GCA_963831235.1 of uncultured Fibrobacterota bacterium. GTDB lineage: Bacteria > Fibrobacterota > OXYB2-FULL-49-7 > OXYB2-FULL-49-7 > JAEUSG01 > CAWHPS01. The sequence goes on along the minus strand of CAWHPS010000018.1, from coordinate 20,847 downwards.
TACCTTCTGCTGCCACTCCTTTGAAAAGCGGACAACCTATCGAGATCCCAAAAACCTGAGCGATGAAATCGGGGAAATCGCCGAATGGTTCAAGGGTGCAGTCCCTGTCACCACCATGGATGACTGCTTTTTTTCCAATCAGCGGCATTTTGACGCGGTCACCGCGATGTTCAAGGAACACGGCCTCACATTCAATGTGGGTTCGCGCATCATGGCGCTTTCGCCAGAGAAAATCGACGCGTTCATCAAAAGAGGCGGCAACCAATTGTTCATCGGCGTGGAAAGCGGCTCTCAAAAGGTTCTCGACACCGTTGAAAAGCGGCTCAAGATAGAAGAGACGATAAAAAGGACCGCCTGGCTTAACGAGGCAGGGGTCCCGTGGCAGGCCTTTTTTATCACAGGCTTTCCATTCGAGACCCTGGATGATCTGAAAATGTCAATGAACTTGGTTGATAAAATCAAGCCCACCTTTGTTTCCTTGAACCGGTTCACGCCCTATCCGGGGACGAAAATTTACGACGATTATTATAAAGACACACCTCTGAAGTTCAGGGACCTGTTTCAGCTCAACGAACAAAGCGTGGTTCAGCTTCCCGAGGAAATGGAACAATACATCAAGTTTATGTATTCAACATTTGATAATTATAATAAGGCCAACAAAAAGAGACAGCAGTGAGGATCGAAAACAACAACCCACATCAGGAATCCGTCCCGGGCCAGAGGGAACTTGTCGTCATCATCACGGATTCCATCCTGGCGCGAACAGGCAAGATCGGTTATGCCCTGCGGTCGCTGGGCTGGAAGGTCATACTCTTGCACGGCGCTGGTAAAGTGTGCGTTATGGCGGATGTCCAAAACTGTTTCGACGAAATGATCCCCTATCGGACGCAGGAAGAGGCCATCACGCTGGCGCAGCGCTACCAGCCGATCGCCTACCATGTCTGCTGCGCCTGGAACTACCGCATCCCCCAATTAATGATTCGTGCGGGCATGGGACCAATGGTCATGGACAATTACGACGGTCTGGGCGGCATGCTGCGGCCGGAGTTCATCGGACACCAGATATTGGACGCGGAACGGTTTGCCATGGAAAATGCGGACGGCATCTGCGCCCGCGATCTTATCTTTTACTATCAGACCCGAAAACTCGGCTATTGTACCCGCGGGGAAACCATTTTCTTCCCGGATTACTGCTGGGATTTTCAGGGTCCCCGCGTAACCCGCGCCAAACTCGGGGGAAAAAAAGAGCCGCATATTGTTTACGCGGGCGGAATGAATATTGAAAAGTACTGCCGGAACGATCCCTATCAGATGCAGTTCAAGAACGGGTTCTTTCTGGATTTCGGCAAAGATCTTGCCGAAGCCGGAATCCATTTCCATTTATATGTGCACCCCAACATCTATCCCGACAAACCGTTCGAAGAGGTTTACTCCGAATTTCTCGAGGCCTCTCAAAAATTCCCGTTTTTCCATCTTCATCGTTCCTTAAAAGTGGAGCACCTGATTGACGAAATATCAGCCTACGATTTCGGCCTGGAATCGGCCTGGCTCGAAAACCGGACCATTGGTTCCGAGGCAGGGCTACCCATCCGCAATCATTGGGCATTGTCCAACAAGTGTTTTGATTATACCGACGCTGGGCTGGGCCTGGCCTTGGACGACGACTTCAAGCTTCGCTGCCGTTTGTTCGACCGGTTCAAGGTCGTTCTGAAGGCGCCGCTGGACCATGTGAAAAAGCATTTGCTCGAGATCACGGAAGACTTCTACGCGCATCTTCCTGAAGGGTCGCGCGCAGCCCGGGAATATTTCTCGGTCCGGAAACAGATCCCCCGTCTGGTCCGTTTTTACCAGCGCATTGCGCAAAATCGGGTGCTGCGAAACGGCTGCCGAAGAAAATACCCACGGGATTTCAAGGCTGCCCTGGCTAAGGCAGTCGATGCGCACATTGCCGCGTACAACGACCAAAACGCGCTCCAGCGCATCAACGAGTTGACCGGAAATGTGGCCATGCTCACGGCACGAGGGAACATAGATCCCGAACTGCGGGAGGCCGTGGATCAGGGACGGGGCCTTCTTAAAGAGGTGGCCGTATTCGACGGGTTACAGCCGAAAATATTCTTCATCGAAACCTCATCGGTGTGCCAGGCCCATTGTCCCGAATGCGGCAAGGACTTTATAATCCACGGCAAGCGCTCCATGTCCTTTGACCGGTTCAAGATCCTCGTCGATAAAATCCGCCCCTTTGCACAATACATCTATCTGGACAACCAGCACGAAATGAAACCCTTTGCCGATTATTGCATATCCCTTGGGCTCAACGCTTCCTTCAATACTCCATATTTCCGGCCCCAATCTGAGTATCAGAATTCCGATTCGCCCGGCGCGGATGCGCGCGATGTGTTCACCATTCATCAGGACGGAACAGTCATTGTCTGCGGCTACGATCAGGACGGAGAAATAGTTTTTGGAAATATTTTTGAGCAGGACGTGCTCGAAATCTGGAACAGCCCGCAATATCGGGAATACCGGTGGAATGTTTTTACCGGAAGAGCGCCTTAATTTTCATATTAAAAGCGCAAAAGACAACTCACTGATTGCGGTTAAAGCAAGTATTATGGTTTTTCCGGCAGCCATTCTTAACGAAGTTTATAATTCCCAACCAGCCTTACTCCCACAAAAACAAATGACAAGTTACTCTAAGAATTCAGCCCTTTTTTAAAATAAATCTCTTTTATCTGTTAACTATTACTTAAACAACCCCGCTTTCAATGTAATCGTAACGCATTGTAATTAGGCACGTTGAGGCGAAACCAATGCCAAACATTTACTGCCTTCCCACGTACCTTCTTTACAGAAAAACAGTTAAAGTATTTTATAAAAACTTTCGATATATCAACATGACTATGAACAATCCAACCGCTCAATCCATCGGCGATGTCGCGCAATTACTGGATGTACCCACACATACCCTTCGGTACTGGGAAAAGGAATTCGGCAAGTTCCTGCACCCAGAGAGAAGTTTTGGACGGCAACGCAAATATTTAGAGTACGATATCAATCTGTTAAAGCGGATTAAACGGATGCTGCGTGAGGAAAAGTACAGCATCGCAGGCGCGAAACAGAAACTGAGCAGCGCCCTTCTGGATGAAAAGGAAACGGGCAAACAGGAAATGCTACTCAAAATAATGGATTTCATCCAGTCCAATAACCTCGTTACATTTTAGTCAAGCTAAAAAGGCTTGGCCTTGGAGGTCGAGATGAAAGATATTCGGACGCATAAGAAAGTTTTGATTGTCAAGATGGGTTACTCGGAGACATTGGACCCTCAGATTGACAACACGCCGAGTCTGGGTGATGTATTACGCACAACCGTAATCCTTCACAATTTTAAAGATTATCATGTAACATGGCTTTGCGACGGCAGGGTCGGAGAGCTTTTAAAAGGCAATTCCCTCATTGATCGGCTGCTTTATTACAACCTGTCCACCACGCTCCAGCTCCAGCGGGAACGGTTCGACGTAGTCATCAACCTTGAAAAAGTGCCGGGTATCTGCGCGCTGGCCGATTCCATCACAGCCTGGAGTAAATATGGTTTCAGGTTCGATTCGGCTTCCGGCGAGGCGGAATCCTACGAAGGCAGCCATGAGGCTTTCCGTGTGTATACCAACCTGGACAATAAGCGCCTGGCCATGCGTCACTGGCAGGAAGTGCTCTTTGAAATGCTCGGTAAGAAGTGGGGCGGGGAAGAGTACATCCTGGGATACAAACCCAGCTCCGCCATAAAATATGACGTTGGTCTGAACTGGCAGGTAGGAAAGAAATGGCCCAATAAATTCTGGCCCAAGGAAAGATGGGACGGGCTTTACCAGCGCCTGCTTACCAAGGGCTATTCCGTGGGCTGGCAGGAAGGCAAAACGAACCTCAAGGAATACATGGAATGGATAAACAGCTGCCGTTTCCTTATCACACACGACAGCCTTGGTTTACACATTGCCATTGCCCTGAAAAAGAACATAGTCGTGCTTTACGGACCCACTGCATCACAGGAAGCGCACCTTTACGGGTTGGGGCGGGCTGTGGTACCTGAAGGGGACTTCAACTGTTTGCCATGCCTTAAGTCTGAGTGCAGCGAAAAGGTCTGTTGCATGGACACACTATCCGTTGAAAAGGTATTTTCAGAGTTCGAGGAATTATATGTCGCAACTCAAAGAAATTTCTGTGCCGCCTGATCTGACCTATCTCGCGGCTTTTCTTACATTCAGGTGCAGGTTCAGGTGTTCCTATTGCATCAACCATTTCAAATCCCTTGCAAGGCGAAAAGAACTTACAGCATCCGAGTGGATCGAGGGGCTTAACAGGTTATCAATTCCAAGGCAGATGATGGTCCCAGTAACGCTTCAGGGCGGCGAGCCGTCATCGCACCGTGAATTTTACAAGCTAATCCAGGGCCTTAAAAAAGAATTCTACATTGATCTTTTAACAAATCTGGATTTTAATATTGATGAATTCATGGATCAAATCCCGCCTGATCGCCTTAAACGTGATGTGCCTTATGCAAGTATCAGGGTAAGCTATCATCCTGAATTTTCAGAGCTCGATACGCTGCTTTCGAAAATAGAAACGATGCAGTCCCGAGGCTATTCAATAGGTCTTTTCGCGGTTGACACACCAGCAAACAACATCCCGGAGGTCAGGGTAAAAGCAGAGGCGCACGGCATTGACTTCAGGACAAAGGAATTCCTCGGGTTTAAAGACAACAGATTATACGGTCAATACCTTTATCCTGAAGCCGTAAGCGGCCTTGCTTTCAGGGAAGTAACGTGCAAAAACACCGAGATTTTGATTGCGCCTGACGGCAATATACATAAATGCCATAGGGACCTTTATCATGGGGAATATCCTGTTGCGAACCTTCTGGATGAAAACCTGAATATTGCTTTCAAAGATCGCACTTGCAGCAGATTCGGGGAATGTAATCCATGCGATATCAAAGTGAAGAACAACAGGTTTCAGGAGTTCGGTCACTGTTCAGTCCAGATCAAAAGCCTGGAAGCACAATTGATCTGAATCACGTGGAACAATTTCCATTTTCACGACGGAGAAATTGTTTTTGGAAATATTTTTGAGCAGGACGTGCTCGAAATCTGAAACAGCCATACGTTATCCTTGTTTTGCCCAATTAACAACCTTTAGTCCTTTCACCCGATCAAACTCATTTGTATTACCTGTTACCAACGTAAGACCTGCCGAGAGTGCATGCGCCGCAATTAACATATCCATACTCCCGATAGGTTTTCCGCGGTCTTCTATGTCTGCGCGTAAAATGCCATAGCGAATGGCAGCGGCTTGGTCAAATGGAAGAATTGTAAACGGGCTGACAAACTGTGTGAGTGCAAGGCTGTTCTGATCCGGACGGTCACTTTTGTGCACACCATATTCCAGTTCGCTTAATGTGATGGAAGAAAGAAAAAGATCTTCCGGTTTATGCTCCTCAATCTTTCTTAGCAAGGCCAAAGCTTTTTTGCGGATCAGATGGATACATATATCGGTATCAAGCATGTACTGCATCATAATCCTTTACGATTTTGTACCTTCGGTTGATTTCGATGTTCAAGAAAGTCTTTTGTAAACAAATTCAAGCTGTTTACGAGTGACGACCACGGATGCTTGCGAGGTATCAGCAGGACAACACCATCCAGATTGCTGATAAAAACCTCATCTCCTTCAAAGCGGCACGATTTTGGCAGGCGGACAGCTTGACTGCCGCCATTGGAAAACAAACGCGCTGTAACCATTAACCATCTCCTTTGTATATATATCAATATATACAATATATTCTTTCAAATCAAGAGAATTTTATCCCTTGTAAGGTGGATTAACTCCATTTTACCTGTTTGTTCAAACGATTCTTTAGTTGGGAGATGGCCTCGTAATTAGGATTTGGCATCTTGTTGACTGTGCCAAACTCGGATAAACTGCCCGATTGTCCATTCCGTGCAATATTGTGCAACCTGTTAATTATATATCTTGCACAATTATGCACATTTCGGTTATCTTTACGACATGCTTCATTTTGAGATCTCCCAAGCCCAGTCTGAAAAGGCACCAGCAACTGCTGCTGGCCTATGACCGTCTTTCCCAACAAGCAGAGGCGTTCTCAGATCAAAAAAGAAATTACATAGCGCTTCAATCGCTTATCAGCAATATCGGCGCTTCCACTCGGATTGAAAATGCATTACTGACCGATAGCGAAATTGAATGGATGGACACTGTCATCAAAACAGAGCCCCACCTTGAATATGCCAATCGGGAAAGATTTATAAAAAATAAGCTTTCCAAAGACAAATCCAGGAGCATCGAGGAGGTTGCAGGTTATCGCAACGCCATCCAAATACTATTTGCAACACCCGATATGTTTGTCCCGCTCAGTATTTCAAAGGTGAAGGGGCTTCACCGCGAAATACTTAAGTACCACCATGAAGCTGGATATCATTTTGGCGATTTCAAAAAGATTCCCAATACGGTTCTCGAAATCGAGCATTTAACAGGTCAGACCAAGCCGGTTCTAAAGACCGCTGCTCCCGGCATCGCCACCGAAACGGCAGTGCGTGAGCTGGTTGACTGGTATAACGAGGAAATTGATGCCAACGCATTTACAGTAGCGATCTCGGTAGAATTCGTTTTCCGCTTTCTGGCCATCCACCCATTTCAGGATGGTAATGGCCGTATCTCCCGACTCCTTATGCATCTGGCTCTTATGGCCCCTGCCGATTCGGTTTTCCGTAATTCGCTTCCTTTATGCGGGATGGATCGTTGCATCGAACAGACCCGAAAAAAATATTACCTGGTTTTGCAGCGTTGCTCCGGAGGCATCTTTAACCCCGATGCTTCGGCCTACCATTACGGATATTTCCTTGACTACATGTTCGAAATCCTTCAGAAAAGTCTTGATAATTTCTCATATTATTGCGCTAAGTACGACCATTTTCAGGACCTTTCCAAAACTGCTGTCAAAGCGCTGGACTGTTTTAAGAACAAGCCGGAACAACCCTTGGCCACACGGGATTTATTGGATGAAATACGCATTCCAAGGAGAACATTAATATATGCGCTGACCAGTCTCCTTGAGGCGGGATTTATTCAGCGTGCCGGAAAAGGGGCTGGCAGCAGGTATCGACTGGTATTTTGATTGCTGAAAAGTTTTTCAGCGCCACCTTAAGGCATGCAGGCGGATAAAAACATTTCATAGGTTTTAGATCTATTGGACACTTAATAAACTCTTTTGCGAATTGAATAAGAAAAGAATAGCGATCTACAACATCCGTCGGTGAAAAGGTTTTAACAATATCACTATAATCAAGATCACAGTAGCTGGTCTTGGTATCTTTATCCATGACCTATTCAACCGTAGAGATTTTCTTTGACTGATTAGTTCCGAGGAAATGACGGAAACTTTCAGCAGCAGCGACAATGGAATGACTCATTGCTTAAGCTTGGGGGTTCAAGAACATCAATTTTATGGACATCTCCCAGTTCTCCTGATTTTGCCGGAACTGGAAATCGCTACCCAATCCCCTGGTGCAAAACCTGCTTGGTTTTCATTTCAAAATTATTTTGCTTTAATCCGATATTTTATCAGAGGATTTTTTAAAGCCTTAGTGGTACGCTTAATTTTTCCGGCTTTAAGCAGTTTTTGCAACCAATATTGAACAGTAGCTCTTTTCATTCCTAGCGACTGTTCCAGTTCTTCTCTGCCTATTTCTTTCCGTGTCCGGATTATTTCCAGAATCTGTTTCAGACGGTCTTCCCTTATCTTCTCCTTTGATTGTAGGACTTTCTGCTTTTCAAAGCTTAAAGTATATGAGGTCCAGCGCCCGACTCCATGCTGATTGATAATGTTCGCCTTAGCCAGGTCGCTGAGTTCCCTCGTCGCAATTCTGGAATCGCACTCATTCATTCTACTGTATTCCGGATTGGTGATTCGCTCCCGATGCCGTAAGAATGCCAGGGCATATCGCTGTCTTTCCGACAAAATGAGTCCGGAATATTGCGCAAGCCATTCCAAGGTGGCTTTGTCAAAAAGTGTCTGGTTATGGCAAACTACACGGAATAGGTTACGGTGATCTTGAAATAGCGGGGGCTCCAAACCTGCTTTGGCAATGACACTGATCATTGATGGAATTCCCGTACCTCGGTTTTCACATAAGACTCTGTTTTCACCCGGCACCGGCAGGTCTTCCAGTATTTTCATCAGAAATGAATTGCGCGTGGCTTGCAACCCATGTTCACCTAATCGGTCCTCTGTTACCGGGCCAAACAATCCGCCTGGATTTGAAATTTCAATCCGATCGGTAAACATCTTTATCTGTATGGCGGTTCCCCGTGCCAAGGGAGAATAATCTCTGTGACCAATGGCATTGACTACGGCTTCCCGCAGGAAAACCTCCGGATACTCCAGTATTCCTTCTCCTAAAAAACCTTGTACCACTGTGCGCCGCTTAAGGTTTCTTTTTAAGGCTCGAAGTGCTTCAGGCACTGACCTGACAAGCGGCCCTTCCAGTTTGATATTGTCTTCAAGCCTTTCCCCGTGCTCGCCTGTTTGTCCTTCTGTTTTACCCGGATAAATCAGAACATGCAGGGTAAGTCCGGGAAAATATTCCTGCGGATATTTACCCAGGCACAACAACCCCGCCAGCGAAACTGTTTCCCGATCGAGATCGCCACTTAGAATCCGGTAGGTCCTGAGTATTTTATTTTTATCCAGCCCGTGCATGTTTGTCTTGCGGGTTTTTATTACATCAACAAAAGAATCGATGAGCTCCGGATCCAGATCCGCTAAACTGCTGTTTGGCACGGCATCTATATCGTAAGCCGGTTGGCCCCGTCCATCAAGAAATCCCTGAACTTCATATTGGGTGAGCTGTCGGTCGCCGTCGGCTACCCGTATGAAAGAGCCCGATATCGCACCAGATCCTTGATAATAGCAGGGTTTTTCTTTATATGAACTTTCCGGAATTTCCGCTGTGAGCAGCAAATGGCCGTCAATTTTATGGATTTCTATCAGTGCCCGTACCTGCGGAACCATCTGGGAACAAAGAGAAGCCATGTCACTCTGAAATTTCTTTGGATCTTTTAACCCGACGATATGCAAGCTTTCAGGGGTTTCTTTCAATCCCAAAATGATTATTCCACCACCAGGTGTATTGGCAAATGCCGAAACAGATTCCCAGAGACGTTTTGGAAATCCGCCTTCACATGCTTTTGCCTCAACATGGGATGTGTCACCTTTAATTTCGTTCAGGGACTTGATGAGTTCCAGTAATTCATTTTCGACCATTGTAACCTCCGGCTTACCAGGCTACTTACCAACCAACATGCTAAACATAATTAGTTGGTAAGTTGATTGGCAAGCTATTGTGCCTTACGCAAGTATCAGGGTAAGCTATCATCCTGAATTTTCAGAGCTCGATACGCTGCTTTTATTGACAAGCTCCAAAGTGTTTATTTCTTAATACTGTCCCAATATTCGATTAAATTTATATTTTTAAGAAAAACTGGCATTTTGATGAAAAAATTATTATGTTAAATATAGAATAAACCATGAATTCCAACCATTCCAAAAGAAGGGGTACAGTGATATGAAAAACATATTTATTTTCGTACTTCTTTCATTGCTTTTTGTATTTCCGGATATGTCAATGGCTAAAGCGGACAAACAACCCAAAATGATTGCCCTTGTGGTCGCACCTTTTATGCAGGTTTACAGGGACAAACGGCCTGAATCAGAAATCATTACCCAGGTTAAAAAAGGCGATCGCCTTGTTGTTGCCCAGGTTGGTGAATACTGGGCCCATGTTTATGTGCCGCCTAATAATGAACTTGGCTGGATTGAGCTTGGAATGGAAGAACCCAAGGTCAAAATAATCCCCGAATCAGACAAATCCTATCTGCTTACGACTTTTATATTTCCCATACTCCTTCTTTTGTCAATCGGGGTTATAATTTATCTTCTGCGCCTTTATTTCAACCTCAAGCACAAGCGGGCGCTGGAAAATATAAGCCAGAACTAGGGGGCCCCCACGTTTGAGGAAACGGATCCTGGCTATCGACTATGGTGAGCGGCGCATAGGTCTTGCCCTCTCAGATCCTTCCAATATACTTGCCACCCCCTTTACCACGCTTGATACCCGGATAATAAAAAGCCCTGTTGAACAAATCGCCGTGATTGCAGAAGAGAATGAAGTTGATACAATAGTAGTGGGTTATCCGATTCATCTTGACGGCCGGAAAAGCGAAAAAGCGCTCGCAGTTGATTTGTTTGTGGAAAACTTAAAGAAACGCATGCCTCATATAACCTTTGACCTCACGGACGAACGTTACAGCAGCGTGGAAGCAGGTAAAATGCTGAAAACAAAAAAACGGAAAAAGCGTTTTGACAAGCAGGCGATTGACAGATACGCTGCAGCTGTTTTTCTTCAAGAATACCTAAACGAACATTCGGGAAAATGATTTTATGAAGATCGTATGTTCCACTTTCTTGGCAATATGCATACTGCTGATGTTTTATTGCAGCATCCCGACAAAATACAATTCACCCAGGAAAACACCCTTTCCGCCGGTTATAGACAGTATATACCTTACAACCAAAGATGACACTCTTCCATGTATAAGGATTCTTTATACATATACTGATTCTCTGCATGCAACCTTAAGGCTTTATCGAAAGGAACCATGGGCAGGATCATTTTCATTACTTGTCCATGATATTCCAATGCAGGAAAAAGAATATTCCGATGTGGTGAAAATCGACGACACCCTGTCGGAATTCATAAATACATTCAGCTATAGAATGACTGCCGTATCTCCTGAAGATAGCGCAAGTCAGTATTCGGAACCGGATTCAATTAGCCTTGTTGATTTAGCTCCTAAGATTGAATCAATAAACATCAGCAGCGGCCATCCTGTTGTGAGTTATTTTATTGACACGCGGAGCGGAGTGGATTGGACTGTGGAGATTGTCAAGCATGATTCCGTAATCGCATATTATCCACACCCGCAAACCCTTGCCGGAAATTATTTCACTTGGGCATTCCTTGATGTTGATATCGCGCTCCTCAAGACCAGGAGTGAAGCTGATGCCACAGACAACGGAACTTATGGTGTCCGTATAATCGTCCGGGACGTTACCGATGTTTATGGGATTGCGGTCGGCAAATTCAATGTGAAGAACCTCTGACATGAACATTAAAATACTTGTTTTCATATCAATGGTTTTCCCTGGCATTGTCCTTGCAGGCATGCGTGTCACTACCATACAGGATTCAAGGGGTGTGCTTGTTTTTGACTACAACATTACAGATTCACTTGAAATAGATCAAAAAAACAAACCCATTCTTCCAGGAAGCTTGAGCGATATCAAAAGCGAGCCGTTTTATCCAGCATCTTTCGCCCTTCCACAAGGTTCCAGTATAGCGAGCATAACTGTCATCAAATCAAAGGGCCCTGTACGTTGTATTTTCGCTTCATCTGGAATGGTACGCCAGACGTATATTGCCGCGTTTAGGGTTTATCCGGTTTCCTATTCAAATGGAAAACCAATGCTTTCAAGTGAAGCGCGAATAAGCATAAACTATTCATCACCTCTTGCGAAAGCAACCTTAAGCCTAAAAGCGGACAACCAATTTGCTGAGAACGCATTAAAGGGCATGATTGGAAATTACGCAACCTCCTTAACTTATAGGGCTCCGGTTGTAAAATCACTTGCAAAAGTTGCCTCAAATCCATCCTCTGAATCCAAGATAAAAATGTTTACAAGAAAAGAAGGGATATATGCAATAACTTATGATCAGATTCAATCCTTTGGGTTCCAGCCTGGAAGTGTTGACCCGATCTATTTCCACCTTTATAGCTCTGAAAGGGAAATCCCGATTTACATTGAGACTTCAATAAAAGGCAGGTTTTCACCTGGCGACAGGATTCTTTTTTACGCAACATTTGAACAGGGGAAAAATGGAAAATATTATTCGGAATACACTCTTGGAAAAGCTTATTATCTTGACTGGAACAACATACCAGGGTCCCGTGCTCCGCTTGTCAGCGGTGCACCAAAATACATGGATTCTCTCGGTGTGCATCCTTATGATCCCACCAAATTCAGCACTGAAGATCGAAATATAAGACCAATTGAAAACTACAGGAACATAGTGCATCTTGAAGAAGATGATATTGTTGTTCGATTGTCCACACCCGAAAATACCTTTTCCTCAGACGTGAGTCCGCAGGATTTTGAACAAGTTCTTGATGACTACTGGATGTGGAAGGAGATGCCGGGAAGCGTTGAACAAAGCCTGATAAACTTCCACCTTGATGCTGCACCAGCATTAGCCGGAACAGCATATATAAAAATACGTCTTCTGGGTTACAGCCAGGGTGTTCATAAGATATCAGAGGTCTTTCTGAATGGGGTAAAGCTAAAGCCTGCCCCGGGGCCAGGGGTTGATTTGTCCAATGGGTCACTCACTTTTAATGGACAGAAGGCAATGACCTTTGAAACAGAAAACTCAGCAATAAATCTTCCTTTTCTTAAGGGTGGCAACAATCTGCTTTCAATAAATCATGGTATTGGTGACAGCTATTATCTTAACTGGATAGAAGTAGGTTATGATGCTGTTCCGGGGCTAGCTGATAGTTTGTCCCAGAAAATAACACTTGATACCGGAAACATTCGCGGCACTGCGAGCTATTTTATCAGCATTTCAGGAGTGGCGAAATATCCTGAAATATGGGATATAAGCGGAAGAAGGTTCAATAATTTTTCCTTTATCAATAAAACAGTCAGGCTGTACGACATAATAAACAGCCCTGTATCATATTTTGTGACTCAGAATATTCTCTCCCCCGAAGATTTTATTGCAAAGCCATCAACTGGAATAAAAGCCTCAGGCCAAGGAGCGCATCTTCTAATAATAACTCCTTCAGCCATGCGTTCACAGGCTGACAGTTATGCTCAATATAAAAAAACTCAGGGAATCACTGCTTTTGTCGCAAATGTGGAATCAATATACGATGAATTCGGCGATGGTTCAATTGACCCTGATGCAATAAGGGCATTTGTCAAATACGCTTATGAAAGCTTTGATCCTAAACCGTATTATCTGCTCTTACTTGGAAACGGGTCCGAAGGCTCAGATAAAAAAAGTCCCTTGAGAAACCTTATACCAACCTATTTTGTCCAGATGAATGGATGGGGGATTACATCAGCGGATACTCGTTTTACAACTGTTAGTGGAGATGATCTTTTCCCTGATCTGTCTGTGGGCCGGATACCTGGTAAAAATGCCACAGAAATTGATGCAGCCTTGAAAAAAATAATGGCCTATGAGGGCTCATCAGACCAGGGATTATGGAAGGACAATTTTCTTTTAATTGGCGGATTTGAAGGAATTTTTACAGCAGCCAACAACAGGTTTCAAACAAACATATTAAGAAACAGATTCAACGTTAGACGTGTTGATGCTGACACTGCATCACAATACTTCTTCGCACAAAGCAACCCATCCGAGGTACGCAACTCATTCAGCAGTGGGTCACTTTTTGTCAACTTCTACGGTCACGGGGGCGGGAGTGTATGGTCTGATGGCAGGCCTTCCATCATGGACAACCCTTCCGCGGCATCGCTTGTAAATCTTGCCCGTTTACCCATAGTGTTCAGCATGACCTGTCTTACTGCATCCTTCGAAACCGTGTTCGACGAATTCAGTTCAAAATGGACGCCGCTTGGTGAAACCATGATGTTGTCGCCACAGGGCGGGTCCGCGGCATTTTATGGAGCATCAGGCCACTCCTTTGTAACGCCGGATTACCTGCTGTCCACACTTGTCATGCAGGAGGCGGCACAGCCGGATCGGGTTACTGCTGGAGATATTATCTTCAATGCAGAACAATCAATGATCTCATCCTTTGGAACACAATATTTCCCGGTAATATGCCAGTATAACCTTCTGGGGGACCCGTCCATGAAGGTAAACAGGCCCATCCCAATGCTTGTGAATGCATTAAACCCCAGCCTTGCCGCAGGTGATACGCTTTTGCTTTCAATAAGATCAGATAGCATAACAAACGGTAGCGGAGTAGTCCGGATTTATAAAAATGACGGTGGGCTCAGTTTTTACAGAACATTCACATTCAATGGGCCAACAGACACTGTCAAGGTAACATTCAAGGCCGGCCAGACTTTTTCATCCGGCCAGGCCCGGGTTTTAGTCTGGGACAATTCAAAGACAGCATCCGGTGATGCCATGTTCGCACTTACAGATATTTCATTGACTGATGCTATGCCTTATGCTATAAGCGGAGCGGACACGGAACATGTGGAAAAATGCGCCCTGGGCGATTCGATATATATTGAAGGCGGGGTATTCCTTCCGGGAAACATGCTGGTAGATACTGCATACGCGTCATGGGAGGCGGATACGTCATATTTATATCTTTCCGGCAGGGATACGCTTGGCAACATTGTAATGATGAAAAGGATAAACCCTGTTGATACGATACAGCCTTTCCGGTTCAGTACTGAAACCGGTATTGACATAAGCAATGATATTTTCGGATTAAAGCGTGGACTTTCCTACAGCATCACAGTCATATACCGAACACAAGACAACACACGGCGTGTTTATAGGAAATTCTATTATCTTCCAATCAAGGCCCCGCCGGACTTGTGTTTCCCTGGCGCTAACAAGATATCGCTTGCAATCAACGGCAAGCTGATTGCAAGGGCCCGTTTTCTCAATTACGGGGAGACCACATCAAAACCATTTTCAATAAGCCGGATATTAAACGATACGCAGATTATTTCCGTCCCTTATCTTTCAATTCTGCCAAGCCGCAGCATGGACTCCATTGAAGCCCCGCTTGAGGTAAACGGGTTTATTAAAATACGTATGACTCTGGACAACGATAACGCGATAATTGAAAGTGATGAAGGAAACAATTCTGCCACGGCTTATTTCGGAATGAACGGTACCACACTGAACCGGATTGACAGTGTGCTTACTGCACCATTCAAGGGAATAACCGTGCGCACAAAGAGGATAACGGACACTCTGAGTCTATATATGACCGTGGACAATATAGATTCCATGTCTTTAAATCGTCCGGTATTCCTGAAAGAGAACCCTTGCCCGCTCTCTCCTCTCCAGGCTTATTGCAGGCCTCGCGATGCTGATTCACTTCCACGTTATGATTTCACAATAATGACTGAAGCTGCTTTTGCGGGATATGACTCGCTTTTAACCGTATCATATAAATATTCACCTGAAAAGCTCTCCAAACAGAGAACCTTAAATTCAGTCCGGCCCATATATGGATTTTATTCCTGGGACACACTTCTTAATCTTTGGAGATGGAAAGATGCGGTTATCGACACCATGGACTCTTCTGTAACGCTTATAACCGGTCCAGGAAAAAGGCTTATACCGGGCATCAAACTTGATGCAGCCGGGCCTGTTACCATTGCATCGGTGAATGGGCGCGTTCTATCTTACAAGGACTTCATACCGCTCCGAACGCCCATTGACATCTACATTCAGGATGAAAGCGCTGTTGATACAGCTACAATTAAAATCTTTCTTTCAGGAGGCGAATTGCTTCCCAGGGATCGCTATTCAATGTGCTATGCGGGCACCACCCATGATGTCAATATATCCTTCAGGCCGTCCAAACAGGGGCAAGATTCACTTTATGTCCTTTCATCAGACATAAACGGCAATGCCTCAGATACTGCTCGGTTCGGATATCAGCTCGGCTCTGATCTCTCGATTAAATCATTCGCGAATCATCCGAACCCCTTCGGGACCCAGACCCGATTCGCATTCACAATAACAGATGATGCTGACGTGGAAATGTTAATCTACACACTTTCAGGAAGAATGATAAAAAGCATAACCCTCAAAAATGTGATAGGTTACAACGAGGTGCTATGGGATGCAAAAGACGATAGGGGCCGCAAGATAAGCAACGGTACATATTATTTGAAGCTTACGGTCAAAAACAGGGACCGTTCAATCGAACAAATCCACAAAATCTCCAAGGCCGAGGGGCGCTGATTTTCCATGCCATTATACATAGTAAGCACACCCATTGGAAACCTTTCGGACATGACAGAACGCGCGATCACCGTACTTAAATCAGCTGATGTCATAGCAGCCGAAGATACGCGCCATTCACAGGTGTTGTTTTCACGTTTCGGAATTCATGCTCGGGTTGTGAGTTACCATGATTTTAACAAGGAACGCCGTGTAACTGAACTTCTGCTGCTCCTTAAGGAGGGGAAATCCATTGCAGTCATCTCGGATGCTGGTACTCCAGGCATAGCAGACCCATCTTATCACCTCGTTAAGACCTCAATCTCAAATGGAATCCAGGTAATACCTGTTCCTGGGCCATCAGCCATGCTCGCAGCCCTTGTGGCATCAGGCCTTCCCACTGACCGCTTTGCATTTGAAAACTTTCTGCCACCAAAAGAAAAACGCCGCAGGGATAGACTTTCAGCCCTTGTAAACGATGACCGGACAATCATTTTTTACGAAAGTCCTTACAGGATACTCAAAACTCTGAAAGATATAATCGAGGTTCTTGGCGATATTCCTGTTGTGATTGCGAGGGAGCTTACCAAAATGCATGAAACTTTCTACAGGGACAAGGCAAGCTCTGTGATGGCTACCCTTGAAAAAGAAAAGATCAGGGGCGAGTTTGTGGTAATGTTCAATCTTCGTATGGCCGGAAGGAATTCCTCAATGGCCCAATCTCAGGATTCAGCAAATTAATGAAACCATGATGGATTCAATTTCTCCATCACGGTCAAATATCTTTTTACTCCATGCCGCATCAATCGTATTCCCTTTTAATGTAAAACTCTTTTGATCTTTTATCTTAATCTCAATTAAATCAGCAGAACCTGATTTGTATATTATGGGAACCTGACAAAATGTAAAGGCCAATGTGCCGGGGATAAGATTAATGTTTTTCTTAATTCCGCTCTGATCATAAAATGCAAAATCAGAAGCTTTTACTAAAAACTCCTCTTTCCCAAGTAATCCCGGCTTAAAGCTGATGGTACCATTTTCCACGCTCACGCCCAATTCAACAAAACGTGAAAGAATATCCTCCTTTACCTGTCCGGTCATGCCGGGTTGCTGTGCACCTTTGGTTTTTGGCGTATGTGAATAAGGATCCGTTGGAAATGCTCCATATTGAGCTGGAGTTTTTTTTGCTCCCATGCCAGCCTTTGCCTCATGGAAATGGGTTATGAGTTTATTAAGAACCGACTGATCGGCTTTGGAATAAAAGGCCGTGAAATAGTTTTCACCTATAGCCAACACAAGCTTTGAAACCATGTGCCAATAAATCGAACCCAGGCCTTCATAACCATAAAATGTACCTGAACGGCCGGTAAAAGATTGATGGTCGAAAACAGTTTCATAAATATCAAGTACCAGATTATATTCTTTTTCGACAATTTCTTTATAACCTGCATTCTTTAACGTGTTGAGGCTATCCTTTAAGATATCGGAGTTCCTAAAAGATGAATGGAAGTGCAAATCGCCTTTCACATCTTTTTGAATTAACTGTCTGTTTCCATCTTTAACAAGCTTTGTAAATAATTCTGATTTTTTGACCATGTTTTCCGGAATACTGTTCTTTTCCATGAACCTTTTGAGTTGCCTGTCGGGATAAAGCATATAGCTGTACTGGTCTGCTCTGAACATTTTGCTGTTTTTAAGCGCATCCAATACCTGGATTGCTTCGGAAGCGCCAAGATAACTGGAACTTAAGATGGCTACCTGACCTTCAAGCATTTCATATAGATGCCTGATTTGGATTTCAGTACCGTTTACCACCTTAATAAGGTTGTAGGAATGGAAAAGATTATCCGTTCGCCTATTAGCGGTAATTGAATGATCAACAAAATCCAGCGAAATATCAAGGAAGATTTTCAGCTTTTCCGCTGATATTATTTCCTTATTTCCGCAAAACCCCCTGTTATATATAGCCTCCCGGTAGGTGCTTCCTGCCTGTCCAAGAAGATCAAGCATCATTTTACGTTCTTTATCGGAAATCCTGCGGGTAAGAAGCTTTTCATTATCAATAAATATTTTGGTAATTTCATTGATCAAAAACAAAACTTCCTGTGAAAGCTTTATTTCTTTGGAATGAGAAAATAATTCCTTACAGAAAACCATGTATCTGCGCATGTAATACAGTGTAACCATTGAAACACCATTTCCAACCAGGGCATTGTTGGCATCGTTCCACTCAGGACGCTGTGTATTAAGCCAGATGCCAGCTTCCGGGATAAAATTAGTGAGCTTTGTGAGTAGCGGAACCAGTATCTTTTCAGTGAGGTTTACTTTGTAGGTCTCATTATTATTATCCAATAAAAGTTTTCCATCAGCGCCAATCTCTTTTACCCTTTTTTGAATGAGTCCATCAAGATCATTATCGAAGTCAATTGCTTTTTTTGGATTGGATAAAATCTGATCATAAGTTTTAATGCGATATGGAACATTGGCATAGACAAATTGCTCTTCAGCAAGAAATTCATTGAGCTTTCCAGGATGATATTTTTGTGAATTTTCCAGGAATTTAAGAAGATAGACAATCTGGTGATCACCCCAATAACCGATATTAGACCATGGATCATCTGGAATGATGATTTCCCAGGCAATACCGTCACGAGAAATGTGATAGGGGTTGTAGCCATCGGCCGTTGAAGCGTTTACGAATTTGCAGATCATGCTTTCAATAAAGCAGGGGAAAGACAGGCTTAAGGATTCCCAATTCTGAAATATATCACGCCAGTTACCCTGGTAAAAAAGGAACTTTGAACCATCCTCGTTTTTAATATCAATTGAGAATATATTCCAGGGTCTGCTTGGATCGCCATGACGGCGGCTGAAAGTCAAAGGTAGATATTCGTAACTTAGCCGGAGCAGATCAGCATTACCAATAGCATCTATTTTTTGCAGAAGCTCCCCACATTTTAATTTATTGTCAAGCAGATTAATTAATGCCTGGTATTTTGCTGCAAGTGCTTTGTTGAATTGTTTTATATAACAGGCAAAATCGCTCTTATCAATGGTATAGTTATCATCAAATATTCCGCCGCGCATTATATTAAACAGTACATTGGAAAAATGGCGAGAACTTGTGAGAACATCCTCGGTTATTTGGAGCCCATCTGCATTGGCAACAATTTTAATCAGATTTTCGGTGCCAAGATTAATATCTTCTGTTAATAATAATTCAGGTTTAGAAGTTTTATTTAGAAAATCCTGCAAGGTTATAATTTTGACAATGTCCTGGCATGACTCGATAACCAGAAACCAGGTTTTTGAGTCTCCAGCTTTCAGGTCATAAGAAACGACGTCGAAATAAGCTCCCCTTGCGGCCCTTATGTCTTCCTCCTGAAATACTTCCAGTCCTTTCCTGAAATTATCAAGTTGACGCGAAGATATAAGCTTTTTTGAACCAACCATGCCGGTTGACCAAACTGTTGTGGCCATCAAGGCTTCACTCGGCTCGGCCTTGTCTGTAATAATTGAGCTTAAAGAGTAAATGCCTATCCCGCTTTCAACAATCAATTCATTTTTTTTATAAGCTTCAACTAAAGTGCTTAACCTGTTCTGCAGTATTCGTTCAACTCCAAAAGGCAGAATATTCTGCACACCATCAACCAGCTCAATGTTGAGCAGTTGTTTGCCATGATTTTTTAGAGAAGATTTTTTTATAAAACCATATTTTTCTGAATTGTACCAACCATAGGTAAAACTCAATTCCAAATCAAGGTTTATTTCTTCAAAGATCAGTTTGTTGCCGTATGTATTTTTATATAAATTCCTTTTGACATTATACAGGTTTTCAAATTTCGAGGAAAATGGCTCCCATAGATGAGTTATGCCATCTTTCTGAACAATTAAAATGGTTTTGTTTCCTGTTATCTCAGCAGTGTCGGCTATTTTATCATCAGTATAATAGGGAAATATCGCATGATCAGGATTTTTACGTCCTGCAGTCAAAGCGCCGTTGCTTGAAATAAACATCCAGTGGTCAGAATTGCTTACCATGCTCATAAAAAAGGGAGGCATCTTGTGGTAGTTTTCTATCTTGTAATATTCTTCACCTTCGAGTGTGACATAACTACCGGTTGTTTCAGCATTATTGATTTTTAAAAGGCTGTCACCAATTTGGATGTTTTTTTTGTTCATAATACGAAAATCCTAATTTTAAGAGTAATTGATAGTTGATAGTTAAAAGTTAATAGTTAAGAGTTAAAAGTGATCTGGCGTATTTATTTTGCTTTATGGTTTTCATTCTTCACTTTTAACTCTTAACTATTAACTCTGATTTACCTGATCTTCAACAATTTCAATGTTTGATTTATTTTATTTCCCTTTATCTGGCATAAATAGACCCCGTTTACAAGCGATGATCCATTTTCCTGTTTACTGAACCGTATTGTAAAATAACCTGGTTTCAGTGATTTATTAAAGAGTGTGCGAACCAATCTACCATGCAAATCAAATATCCGTACTGAAAAAGGTTGAGAAAGATTATCACTAACATGTGGAACTGCTAATTGTATATCCGAGAATGATGCAAATGGATTTGGGAAAGCTTTTATAGCAAAAGTCTTTGGCATCGGTATCATGTTTTTTTCGCTGATATTAGTGGAATCATCATGGCTCAATATCATATCCGGAATAGCCTGTTTAATGAAATCAATACCACTCCAGCTGACCGTAAGTTTTTCACCGTATTTATAAATAAAGACGACGCCGATCGCGG
>CAWHPS010000017.1:0-31731 GCA_963831235.1 uncultured Fibrobacterota bacterium | reverse complement strand
GGGTTTCCATTACCGTTGCCTGCCATGAAGCTGCAATGCCGCTATTCCTGGCAAATCCGTACTGTGATGAGGTGGTTGCTATAAATACC
Organism: uncultured Fibrobacterota bacterium; assembly: GCA_963831235.1. Lineage (GTDB taxonomy): Bacteria > Fibrobacterota > OXYB2-FULL-49-7 > OXYB2-FULL-49-7 > JAEUSG01 > CAWHPS01. Next base: position 31,642 of record CAWHPS010000017.1, on the reverse strand, counting down.
CACTCCTTTTTATCTGAGGTAAAGGACGTTCTAAGACTTCACAAAAGAGGGTTTGAATTGCTTTTTGATTGCACCGGACTTCTGGAATCTGCATGCATGGCCAAAATCATCGGGGTTACTGAAAGTATCGGGTTTGACCGTATGGTCAATGTCGGGTGGTTCACTAAAACAACAGCAGCCTATTATCAAAGGGCCATACCTTATATTGAAGACCGATATCTTCCGCATTTGCTTGAAAGCCTCGTTGATGGAAGGCATTCCGGCATGGAAACCGAGAAACACAGAATGGGCTTTCAGTTGAAACCGATTGACTTGGAAGCGGCCGATCTTTGGCATGCTGAGCATGGAATCCGCTCTGATCGAATAATCATCCTGGCTCCAGGAGCAAAATGGCCCCCTCGGCGCTGGCCCGATTCATACTGGGCTGATTTATGTGGTTTAATTCTGAACAGGACGAATTTCATTCCAATACTGATAGGCTCCACAGGTGATGCGGCCATGATGCAAAGGATTGCATACAGCCCGGCAATCCCCCAAATCTGCGCTCCTTCCATTCCTTTTTTCGTTGCCATCATGTCAAAGGCCTCCGCTGTTATATGCAATGATTCGTTCGCTATGCACTTGGCAGCATGCCTGAATAAGCCCACCATTGCTCTGTTTGGTCCCGGCGCCCGGAGAGGACCGCCCCGCGAGGCAGGCAATGCACTGTTCTTTATTCTTCGGAGTTTTGCAGCCCGTGCACCCAATACTATACAGGTTCCCGATGCTGGCGGGGTTTGAACTTCTGCATGCGCCGTCTCACCTCTGAAATGGTATTCTCCGCGCTTATGGAAAGGATTGCACCAGAAACTCAGGAGAAAATTATATTAGCAAAATGAACTCTCCCCCTTTCCAGGTCTCGGCCTGCATAATAACGAAAAACGAGGAAAAGAAGATTCCTATATGTTTAAGGAGTCTTGCATTTTTGCCTGAGGTGATTGTGGTGGATGACTATTCAACCGATTCCACTGAGACAATATGCAGGGACTTTCCCAATGTTCGTTTCGTAAAAAGAGCTTTTGACAATTTCGGACAGCAGAAAAACCACGCTATTTCACTGGCCTCAAACGACTGGGTCTTTTCCATTGATGCTGATGAGGAAGTGACACCGGAACTGCGTGATGAAATTTTAAAAGCTCTTTCCACAAACAGGGAGTGCTCCGGATACTACATGCGCCTTGAACATGCCTGGTTCGGCAGAACGGAAAGTGATGGCTATCCAGGGGGCTTGAGGATTTTCAGGAAATCAAGAGGTGTTTTTGCGGGAAAGCATGTGCATGAAAAGGTCCGAGTCAGCGGTAAAACATGCCAGCTCGAGTCATTTCTGAAACATCGTTCCCGTTCATTCGAAGGTTTTATTGATCATTGCAGGATTTACGGAATAAAATATGGCAGACTTGCTGCCGAAGACTATCTCTTTTCAGGAGAGCGTATAACATTTGTAAATTTTTTTTGGAAAATATTTCTTGTTCCCTTATTGATATTCTTCCGGGAATACATCTTGAAAAAGAAAATATTAAGGGGCAAAGGCGGTCTCTATGTTTCCATCAGCAGTGCAATCTGTTATCATGTGGCTTATTGTCACCTGATTACACTTCAAAGGGCTAAGGACAGGCAACCCAGGCAGGTGCCTTCAGAGGAATACACAAGCGAATATTTTTTGCACTGCCGCGGCGGAAGCGACGAATTCATAAAAAGCAGAGGCAAGGAACTCTGCGATTCACATAAATTTGCGCTTTCGCTTGCAAACCTTAAGCCGGAGTATGATGTTCTTGATTTCGGCTGCGGCTGCGGTGAAATTTCACTTAACGCAGCACTGACAGCACGATCCGTTCTCGGGCTGGATTACTCGAAGGACGCTGTTGCCCTTGCCTGTGAAGCGCGGGAATCCTTTCCAAAAGATGCGGCCTCGCGGACGGTTTTTAAGCAGGCTGATATTGAAACAATCCCCCTCTCTTCTTCACATTACGATGTTGTTTTATATATTGATGTAATTGAGCATCTTGACCGCAGCCGAATAGACCCTGTTATGTTGCGGCTTTATCAATCCTTGAAGAAAGGCGGCCGGATTGTCATTCATACATGGCCGAACAGATGGCATCGTCAATTTACATACCCCATAGCCGCAGCACTGGCTGCATTGACCGGAAAATACCGGCCCTGGAACCCGCGCAAGCATTTTGAAGAAGTGATGCATGTCGCAGAACAATCGCCCTTTGAATTATGGCGACATATTAAAAAAGCAGGGTTCCGTAATATAAAAGTTTTCACACGCCATCCTGTTCCAATGGGCAATCTATTCTCTGAACGAATCTATTGGGCACTTCATGCCCTGCCGCCGTTCCGGTGGCTTTTCTGCGACAATATATGGGGGGTTGCTGAAAAATGAACGACAGCAAATCATACCGTCTTTCCGCGCCAGGTGTTTGGGAAAAGGTGCTTTCACTTCTGGGTGATATTAAAGGGCTTTCCATTTTGGATGCGCCGGCAGGAAGCGGCAGCCTTTCAGAAGCAATCATGAAACAAGGCGGAATAGTCACCCCTCTTGATATAAACCCACTTCCCGATTCGTTTAAAACCAGTGTCAAGGCTGATCTTAATCAGCGTCTGCCTTTTGAAGACAATACCTTTGACAGGGTCGTCTGCGTAGAAGGGATCGAACACATTGAAAACCCAGCTTTTCTTTTGCGCGAATACGCTCGTGTACTTAAGAAAAACGGTGAACTTGTTATTTCCACACCGAATATCCAGAACATCAGATCCAGACTTAAATTTCTGCTTACAGGCGTGACTTTCTGGTTTGGCAAAAGGGCCATAACCCGGCATGGTCATATCACCCCTGTCAGCATATATTATCTGACAAGTTTTTCTGAAAAAGCCGGATTCCATGAAATAAAACTTCACGTCAACCGCAGGCATTTTTGGATGCAGTGCCTTGCATTACCTGTCAGGATTGCAGGGGCCTTATTCGGGGAAGCCTACAATACACTGGATCTGCTTGCCGGTGAAATACTGGTTTTGAAAATGAAGAAGCATTAAAAACCGGGACGAAGTAATGATTTTAACAGGTATAATAAGACGGCTGCTGCTTTTCCGCCGCAAACGAAATTTCAACAGGGAGTTTGAGAGCGGCAGGTGGGACAGGGTACGTGATCTCAGGGAATTAGGACGGTTCAGTGTGCTTGAAGGGTATATCCGCAGGTTTCGTGGAGAGCGGTTCGGTACTCGAACTTGGCTGCGGCCAGGGTGTGCTTGCAGAAAGAATCCGTCACCTTCAGTTCCACTATTACTGCGGCGTAGACTTTGCGGAGAACGCCATCAAGCAGGTAACAATCAATGGTGATCCCAGATTTAATTTTGTCGCCTCAGACATTGACGATTTCAAGGATGACCGTTTTTATGATGCGATAGTCTTCAGCGAATCCCTTTATTACCTGCTTAACCCGATGTCTACCCTTAGCCGCTATGAGAAAAGACTGACACTAAACGGGGTATTCATAATTTCCATTTATTCTATTCCGAAAAACAATCAACTCTGGGATGATCTGATGCTTAATTACCAGTGTATTGATTTTACAACAGTAAAAAACAAATCCGACATGACCTGGCGCATAGGTGTTTTTAAACCCGCTCCTTCACTGCCTGTTCAAAAATCCTCGTCAATTGGTTCAGGTGCGTTTCTTTTGTAAACCTTCGTAAGAATTCTTTTTTGGCTTCCAAGCCCATTCTTTCCCGCAAATCCTTATTGTTTATCAGCAATTCAATTTTCTCAGAAAGGCTACGGATATCCTTGCGTTTCACCAGAAAGCCTGTTTTTTCCGGTGTCAACCATTCCGAAATCCCCCCCACGTTAAAGGCGACCACAGGCAAGGCATATGACATGGCTTCAATGCCGACAATACCGAATGGCTCCGGCCAATATGACGGCACTACTACAACGGAGGCTTTCCGGTAATATTCCCCCAGACTATTATTGGAAACCCATCCGATAAAATGAACCCTTTTTGTCAAACCAAAGCGGGCCGCGACCTCCTTAAAATACTCCAAAGAAGTACCGGTGCCCGCAACAATGCATTCCCAGTCTGTTTTAATGAATGAAAGGGCTTCGAGTAATTCCGCAATTCCTTTTCCAGGAACCATTCTACCCGCGCAGAAAATAACAGGGGTGCCGTGAATGGTTTTTGAATCATTGGAAGAAGGCGTTTCCGTATAATAAGGAAGAACGGTTATCCCGTCCTGTTTAAATCCGTTGTGTATAAGCATGTCTTTCATATAAGTGCTTGCCACAATAATCCGCTTTATCTGTTGATTGACCTTAATGTTCCCAAAACCAATTTTAAAAAGCTTAGCCATTTCTAAAGGGTTTCGGGGCAAACATCGCTCCGAATATGCCCGATACGCGCATTTCAGCGACAGTGGATCCTCGCAAATTCGATCGCTGGTATGAAGGGTACGCATCCCTGAAGGACAACTAATCTTATAGCCGTGAAAGAAACGGACAGAGGGTCTGCTTTCAACAAGTGTTTGAACGGCATAAGGGTTGTGGACCTCATTGATAAACAGTAAATCAGGGTCTTCGGTTTTTATTATTTCTTTAAGCATGTCCAGCATGCTCTGCCTGTTGCCGCTTCTAAAGCTAAAGGAATTTTCAACATAATATCGCCCGGGAGGATCCGTGGATACTTCATTTCCCATTTTCGCCCCATAAACAACGGAAACAACGTGACCCAGTTTCTCAAGCTCCGTTTTGAGCGGCATTAAATACTGTTCCGTTCCGCCGGATTCCGTGAAGTATTCATTCGCAATAAGAATTTTCATTTGTCAAATCCTCTTTCGCATCATTTTCCATGTTTCGAAAAAAACCGGTTTGCGGCTCTCCAGAGCGCATCCTGAAGCTTTATCGGCAATAATTTCTTCAGCCACTTCAACCGCTTCACGTATCGACTTGCCGGATAATTCAAATCAAACGCCAGCTTCCACCATCGCAAAACATCCTGTTCCGTAAAGTCAGGTGTTACAATACCGACATAATCATCCATGAAATATATGTGTTCTTCGCTGTCGGATTTTAAAAAACCCTCTTTTTTACAGGTTTGGTACAATTGAGTTCCTGGATATGGGTTTACTATAAAAGGAGAAATCTGCGACAATCCGATACGCCTGAGTTTTCTGAAATAATTGATTGTCTCTTTATAACTTTCCTCTGTTTCACCGGGATATCCCACAAGCAAAAACCCGGAGGTGTGGATGCCGAGTTTTCCGCAAATCTTCACAACCTCTTCGACCTTCCTGAGAGAAAGGTTCTTTTCCATGATTTCAAGCATCTTTTCATTGCCGCTTTCTATTGCGAGATTCAATCTGATGCATCCCAATTTCCTGAACAACTCGAGCAGTTTCAGGTTCAACCGGTCGATTCGGACCCCATTGTGTGCTGACCAGGTTATCCTTTTTGGCAAGGACATCATTTTCTCGAAGATTTCTATTGCTCTCTCAATATTGAACGTAAGATTGTCGTCTTCGAATTCAATATGATTGACATTGTATTTCTCCATGCATTCTTTTATTTCCGCGATAACATTATCCGGGGTTCTGGGACGCCACTTGAACCCGCATACCGGATGAATTGAGCAGAACCGGCATTTAAACGGGCAGCCACGAGAAGTGGTAATGGATACCGATCTCAGTCCCTTCTGGTTCCGAGGAGAATGATTGAGATATTGTCCCATGGGGAGCAGATCGCGCGCCGGAAAAGGCTGTTGATTCAAATCATGCACAGGATCCGCCTGCCCATTGTCAATTATCGTTCCGCCCTTTCTGAAAATAAGTCCGTGTATGTCAGCAGGGTCTTTTTTGTTGAGCAGCTCAACGAAAGGAATTTCCCCTTCACCTCGGACAATATAATCCGCGCCAGACTCTATTGCTTTTTCCGGAAGCGTGGAAGCATATACGCCTCCCATTACCAACGGGACATTCGGGAATGCCTGCTTTATACGCCCGCAGATGGAATGGACAATGGGTGCGGTATTGGTAAATGGAGCGGAAATGCCTATGAAATCCGAGGAGAGATCAATCCTCTGAATAATCTGAGTGTCCGAAAGTCCTTTTTTGCAAACACACTGTTTACCGACTATCGTGTCTTCCAGGATGTGATTACCTTCCGCCAAAGCATCGATAATTTCAAGAGTGTGGCCTTTTGCCCGCGCATAAGAAGCAATATAACCCAGTCCGAGATTTTGAGAGAGGCGGTCAACAGCCTCGTCCTTATTTCGAAACAACCATGGAGGAGCAATGAGTGTAGCTTTCATAATATTAAGAAAGGTTTCTAATTATTATTATCACAAACTGTTTTCCTGAACAATACAGCCATATCCGACGCAATATTTTTCCAGGAAAAACGCGAAGAGAGCCCGCGAGCGCCCGATTCGAGTTTTATACGCATTTCATCATCAGTATAAACTGAATATATCATCTCGGCAAGTAAAACAGGGGATGACGAATCCGGCCAAACCATGTTTTCATGGTTCTTGAAAGATTCTATTGGGACACATGGTTTTGAAGTTATGATTGCTTTTCCATAATACAATGCTGCCATAAGGCTCCCCCGCCTGTCGCTTGCGCCTTTATCGTAAGGAAGCAGGGCAAGTGTACTATTCCTGAAGAGCGATGCTATCTCATTTTCGTCAAGCCTTCCTGTTACAATAACCCTTCCATCAAGCTTCCTTTTCCTTATAAGTTCCGGCAAGCTGTTTCTAAGCTTTTCAGCATCCGACAAGCCGCCTCCTGCAATGACAAGACTGCAATTAATTCCCTTTTCCCTTACCAGCAATCCAAATGCATCAAGAATCTGCTCCAAACCTTTGCCCTGATAAAGCATCCCGAAATGGAGCAGGTATTTTTTATCCTTAAGGCCAAACCTTACAGCAACATCTACTAATGTGTCAATGGTTGGTTCCGCAAGAATATTCAACCAAATAGGAATGAAGTAGGTTTTTCTTGAAAAGAATGGAAGATATCTGCGGATAAGATAAAGCACTTCAGAATTTGTGGCAACAACAGCATCTGCGCCCCTAAGCAGGTTAAGTGCATTGAGGTAATTGATTTTTTCGCCGCCCCAAAGGGTGTGAAAACTGACAATGGTCGGGATTGCTCTTGTTATTACAGACAAAGCAGCTTTAAATGGCTGTGAATACATGGCAGGAGAATACTGTATGTTTACAACATCAACCTGTTGCTGTTTGAAATTTTCAACAATTGCTTTTGCGGTTTTCCGATTCCATGGGTCGGATAAGGCCAAAACAGTTTTGGACGCGCCCTTATAATCAGACCCGGTGGCAACAAAGACCTCCTCTCCCATTGACTCAAGGTGACTTGCAATCAAGCCTGTGTAATGGGAAATTCCACCTTCCTTTTCAGCAGGGGGATAATTGGCGCAGACAATACCTATTTTCATACTCTTAAATTATAAGTCCCTGAAAATGTAGTGTCAATAACTTTTTGCAACATCTTTTCCTTGCTGCTGTTTTGCATGAAAAATTATCTCTATATAAATGATCAACAAGGCTAAAAACATGGTAAAACCATTTCTTGACAAGAGCCTTTCAATCATCTCCATTAAAAAAATAGCCAGAAACCTTTTTTTCCCCTTTCCCCCTCCTTATTCCCTTAAATCAACCGTACTCATTGAAATCTCATCCAACTGCAATGCAAAATGCATCTTTTGCAACTATCGGATGAGTTATCGTACCAGGTCAATTATATCAGTCGAACAGTTCACCAAAATAGCCAAATCCTGTGTTGCCGGAGGATTTCAATTTCTCAATCTCACCTCTGCAGGTGGTGAAAACACCCTTAACCCTGAATTCGTCGACATCATAATTGCTGGAAAAAAAGCTGGTTTCAAATATATCGGAACATATACAAACGGAATACTTCTACACAGGTTTGATCCCGGAAAACTTCTTACCTCGGGAATAAATGAAATCGCCATATCGTTTCCCTCTTTTGAACCTGAATACTTTAAATCAATCTACGGGGTCAACGCATTCAATGATTTCAGGAAATCCATTGAAGGGCTTTTAACGGAACATGCAAGGACCGATTCCAGCGTCAAGATTATTTTTGAACCACGTACTCTATTGAATGAAGAAGAGCTCCGAAACGCACCTTTCTATAAAACATTTGTAAGAGGGTTTCTGAATGACAGGATAACCATAATTGAACCTTTGCGGGTGTTTGATTCATGGTGCGGAGCCATAAAGCAGAAAGACCTGCTTCCGGGGATGCGCCTGGCAAGGATTACACGCAAATCCATTCCATTTAAAAGGATATATCTATGCAATAGGATGTTTCCATTCAGCATACTCTGCAATGGAGATGTCAGGTTCTGCGGCTGTGTTTATGACTCCACTGTTGAGACTGAAAATGACCCATTGTACGTGGACAGTCTCAAAAACCATTGTGATTTCAATGAATTGATGAAAAAAAACAAGGAAAAAATTAAACAAATACGTATTGATTTTATAAATGGTAGACTGCCTTCTCTATGCAGGAAATGCACTCTTTATACGCCGGTAATCACAAAAGGCATGGAACTTTAATCATGACTTTATTTTTAGTGATAATAATAATTCTATCCATTCTTTTTGTCGTCCTATACAGAATACATTCCAACGGTATTATAATACTATTGTATCACAATATAGGCTGCCCTGATGCGGGAATGGACAGGAGGCTCTTTGTAAGTCCTGCTTTGTTTGAAAGGCAAATGCGCTTTCTTGTCAAGGGCAAATATCATTTCGCGTCCATTGACGAACTCATGGCATACCTGAACAACAAGCTTTCCCTGCCGCGGAAAAGTGTTATGATAACATTTGATGATGGTTACGAAGATAACTTTGAGAAGGCATTACCCATCCTCCGCAAATACGGTCTTCCAGCCACAATATTCCTCACCACAAACTTTATAGGCAAGAAAATGCTCTGGAACAAAGCTGAAACCAACTTCGTATCCCAAGAACAGATTAAAAAGCTTATTGACAATGGTTGGTCAATTGGCAGTCACGGGGTGACGCATAAGGAATTAACCAGAATACCAGGATTTGATGCGGAAACAGAAGTCGTTGTCTCGAAATCGATAATCGAAAAAAGCCTTGGAGTACATGCCTCTTTCTTTGCATACCCTTATGGTTCATATAATAAAAATGTCAGGGAATCAGTAATAAAATCAGGGTATTCCGCAGCATGTACGCTTCATAAGGGCATAAACCGGAAAAACGTTGACCCATTTGCGCTGAAAAGACTGCTGGTTAAAAACACTTATCCGGCTTTCCTGTTCCAATGGTACACAACGCCGGTCATTGAGATGGTTAAAACTTATCTGAGATATTAAAACCATGGAATCAAAAGGCTCCATATCGTTCAGCGCTGCCAAAGGCAGTTTCTGGCTTTTGTCCTCCAAATTCGGCGCGCGACTGTTGGGACTTTTTCGCACATTTGTCCTGGCAAGACTCCTGTTACCCGAAGATTTTGGAATAATCGGCATCACAATGCTCACAGTCTCTCTTGTTGAGATGTTTACTGAATCGGGTTTTGGAAACGCACTGATCCAGAAAAAAGGCTCGGTTGACAAATACCTTGATACTGCCTGGACCTTCTCAATAATCCGCAGCATTCTCCTATTCCTTCTGATTTTCTTCATCGCCCCTATTGTCGCGAATTTTTTCAACGCTCCTGTTGCCAAGAACGTAATGCGCGTATTTTCCTTTACCATCATCCTTTCGGCCATGAGAAACCCAGGTACCATATACTTCCTTAAAGACCTGGACCTGTCCAAACAATTTCTGATTGATATCCTGATATTCTTTTTCAATACCCTTTTTGCCGTTGCTGTGGCCCTGATTTACCGGAGTGTATGGGCGCTTGTTCTTGGCGGCATGGCCGGTACTTTCACACTTTTTGTAATGTCCTACATCATGCATGGCTACAGACCCCGATTGCGGCTTGACATGACCCAGGTAAGGGAACTTTACAGTTACGGCAAATGGGTCTCGCTTTCATTTGTCCTCTATTACTTCATAAGCAACGGCGCCAATATCGTTGTGGGCCGAGTTCTTGGGGCATCGCTACTCGGCCTTTATCAGATGGCCATGACCATGGGCAACCTTGCTGCATCTGAAATCAGCAGTGTTATATCAACCATTACCTTTTCCGCCTATGCTCGGATGCAGGATGATACGGAACGGCTCAAAAAAGCCTTTCTGAAAGTTTCACAATTTGTTCTTCTTCTTGTGATACCGGCAACAGTCGGGTTGTTTTTTCTTGCTCCGGAGATTTTCGCAGTTGCCTTGGGACCCAAGTGGATTTCCGCAACAACAACAGCCCGAATCCTCTGCGTAAGCGGTTTTGTGCTTGCGCTCGGGACCCTTGCTAACCCTGTTTTTAATGCTGTTGCAAGACCCGATATTTCAACCAAACTGCAGGTTATCCAGTTAATAACTCTCGCGTGTCTCATCTATCCATTTTGCCATTTTTTCGGCATGGAAGGCGCAGCATTTGCAATTACATTTTGCAATATCATTTATGTGGGAGGATGTTTAATATCAGCGCTGCGTATCCTTCAATGCCGGAAATTGGAGTTCGTACGAACATGGACTGTTCCGATCATCGGCAGTCTTTTTATGCTGATGATTTTATCATTATGCAGGTATTTCCTAAATACCCATTCTGTTTTGAATCTCTGCCTTTTGATTTTGTCAGGCCTTGCAGCATATATTTCAGCTGCCTTGCTTATTGACAGGTTGTTCAAGACCGGAATAGTATCAAGCATTCGTGAACTTGCAAAAGGGTAAGATATCACTCAGCGATCCCTGTTTTTAGCAAATGTCAATTTTCATAATAAATCCACCCCAACCCCAATGCCGTTGAATTAAGCTTGACATTCAACAGTAAAAACATAAGAGGCTTTCAGCCTTCTCTCAATTTGTCCGGCGGCACGGAGGCCGCCGGCTATTCATATGGTTGCTTCATTAATCATACCGAGCCAGAGACGGCTCGGTGAAAAAAGTAAAACAATGGTAGCTAAATGCGAGGCCGTCTCTGGCCTCGCACAGAAAACACAAATTTAATTGAACAGCCGGCGACCTCTGTGCCGCCGGACAAACGAAGCGAAAAAGAAAATTGAGTAAACTATTAGGCATCAGTAAGGGGGATAAGGTTCAAAGAGAAGCTTTGAAACTGAGGATAGGTGAGAGGATATCACTATTTGACAACTTTTATATATTCATCTTCAGCATTCGGATTGTATATTTTAAAGGATGAATATGACCAAACAAAACCAGCCGCACATTCTTCTTTTCAATACCGAACCTGATACTGATAAATTCATCCGCGAAGCTTTAACCAATGAGCCTTGCGTAACACATTCCGTATCAGTGCAGACAATAAGTAATCTTGATATGTCCATTGAATACAGCCTGATATTCGCGGAAGTTGATTTTGATGATCAAACAATGCTCCAGCATATTTTCAAGCTGCGCAACAGCATGAGCCGATGCATGACGATATTCATCCTGCACGAGCCAAATCAGGAACATATAAAAAACAGCTACATCATTGGTGATGGGTCCATTGTTTTTCCCATTGACCTTGAAAAGTTTCATCGGATCATACGTTGGTATATATCAACCGGAGAAACCCGGCAATTCGAGATATTAAAGGAAAAACATCGGCATAGCAAAAGAAATGTATTGAATTTCATAAAATCCAATAAAGGCCTTTTACTGGCCTTGCTTTTCCTTACTCTCCTTTTTGGCGCCTTTGTGGGTATTTTCTGCGCGGATTTCACGGAAAAAAGCAGTGCAAAAGAAAACCAATCATTCGAAGAAAAAATAAAAGGAGCCCTTCATGAATTACAAAAGTGATCTCATCTATAATGATTCATATAAGGCATTCATTCTTGAAATAAAAGGTGTTTTTTACAACCTGCCTGATTCAAAACCAATAATAGACTTCAAACATCTTAAATCAAAGAATGCATCCCGATTCATCATTAATTTTTCCAACACACGTCTTCTGACATCAAATGGCATCAGATGTCTTATTTTTCTGAAGGATCTGGCTGAAAAAGAGGGCTTTAGTTTTCATATCCTTTGCAACAATGAAGCCATTTTCAACACCATGATGGACCTAAGTCTGAATGGTGTTTTTTCAATTGTCAAGGATTTAAAGGCCTTACCAGTATAAACAAACTTTAAAGCAGCCCTTCGACGCACGTTTAACATTGAGTCTTAACAAGCCTTATCGCAAGTCAGAATTATTGGAAGCGGTTGCAAGATGTATTAAAAATGACGGGGTGGCAGGATAGCTATTTACCAGATAGTATTGATTGTGTACCGGGTAATGTTTTCGTCTTTTGTCATGATTGTAAGTTTTTCAATGGCCGCCTGTGCAACAAGCATACGATCAAACGGATCTTTATGAATAAGGGGAAGACGTATCGTGTATTTTATATGCTTTCGTGAAATATCCAGGATTCGTATGCCGTTTTCCGCTAAATGATTGTCCAAAAGAGACTGCCAGCCGTGGCATAATGTCAGTTTTTTTGCAAGAACCTTGAGGCATATTTCCCAATATGAAGCGACACTGAAATAAAGTTCATTTCCATTGTCGAGGTAAGCGGATTTTGCATCCTTGCTTAAACGGCCGTCTCCGGAAAACAACCAGAGCAATGCGTGAGTGTCGATTAGAATACGCAATAAATTTCCTTGACTCAGATATATTCCGAGAACTCAGGCATTGGTTTATTGAAATTCTTGTCCATATGTTTAACAAGATTAGGCGCAGAACCAATTTTTCTTCCAATCCGGGCGGACTTCAAAGGCACCAGACGGGCAATAGGTACTTTGCCTCTGGCAATTGTGACAATTTCACCTCTGAGGGCCTCCTGTAACAAGGAGGATAGATTGGTTTTTGCCTGATGAACCGTTACGTTATGCATACTTCAAAGATAGCTAATCTACTTAGCTAATGCAATAGCTATTTATTAATCTTTATATTAGATTTTCTTTACAAAACTTGATCTTAAAACCAACGGATAATTAATTTTACATGACTTGGGGCTTTAGCTCAGTTGGTAGAGCACAACGCTGGCAGCGTTGGGGCCAACGGTTCAAATCCGTTAAGCTCCATAAAAAAGGCCTGATGCTTATGCATCAGGCCTTTTTATTTTGACATAGTGTCTTAATTATTTTGTTGTTCCAAGATTATAAGTAAACGTGATAAGGCCGCCAACCGGACCTTTTCCATTAAGGAAATATACACCGTTATATGTACCAGGATCGATTGTCATGCCTATGTCAAAGTTTCCAACAGTAAAGCCAACTCCAGTTGTCCAGGTAAAATCAGGAACTCCGGTTGCTCTTTGGGCATCAGAATGGTTGAATGTTGACCCGTTCTCGCCTTTTTCATTGATCGAATTCCAAACAATAGCCTTGGCTCCGCCAGCGCGAAGTGCAATATGGTCAAACTTCCAAACATTGTCGATTACACGCTCCAACCCAAGCGAAAAACGCGGGAATGTGGTGGTGACAGTTGTGTTCTCTCTGTTGCCTTGTGTATTATATATCTTGTTCGGCGTCGTTGTGGTACTCTGGCGTATGTATTCAATGGATGAGAGAAGCAAGGTGTTATTGGCAAGCTTCCATTCATCTGAACCACCCACAAGTAAATTTACTGTCGAATATTCCGGTGACTTTATATCAAGCATGGTTGTGCCGGGATCGCCATCGTTGTACTTCTGAACAAATTGATAGCTGTAAAAATTAAGACCAAGACCAGCGGTAAATTTATGGCCGCCAAGCTCCACAACACCTTTGGCAGAAATTGGAATATATGTTCCACCTGTTGTTATAAAAGTTGATTTTTCTGTATTGTAAGTTACGTTACCGGTAGCTATGGAGCTTAAAATGTTACCGGAATTTGTCACTTCACCTTGGGCATCAAGCATGGACAATCCGGCAGATGCCTTAAGCATTAAGACAGATACCTTCATGCTAAGCCCGAAGGTGCCTCCTAAACAGGTTTGTGAGGACGACCCAATTGATTTCCTTGTACTGGTATTAAATGCACCGCCAACAGTGCCAGTGTCTTTTCGTGTTGAATCAAAGCTCGTATTTGAGGCTTCCCTAAAAACATCAAGGCCTAAGTTCATGACACCTAAATTGAACCCGAGTAAAAGGTGTCCGGCACCAGGTGCAGTGGCAAAGGTAGGGGATTTATACCCTCCAAAAGGTATAGGTAGCGGTGAACCGGTAAGTGCACCAGTGGCTATAGTAAAGGTTGGGGATGCCAGTGATGACAAATCGTTATAGAAATTTGTTGCATTATTTAGAATTGTAGCTTTTTTAAAGATCAAGCCAAGACTCAGGGGACCATTGATTGCTTTAGATGCATAAACATAACGACCAGCAACAGCCTGCGTAATATCGGTTGAGGATGAGACCTGAGAAGGAAACGTAAAAACATCGGATACGTCATCAGTCATTAAAATCTGCGACTCACCACCAATTAAGGTACTATCCCTTGCATTTCCTAAAAGAGCACCTGTCCTAGCATTGATTTGGGAAAACCCGCTTGTTGCTAATAATGCAACGGACACTAAAACGCAATAAATTCTTTTCTTTGTCACCACGAAAGCCTCCCTTTGTTTGGTTTATTAAAGACAAATATAATTACTACCAGAATAGTTCTTTTTCTAAGGTTATGCTTTAAATTTAAATATACATGATAATCTTTTTCAACATATTTCCTCATTGGAAGAAAACCGGTTACTGTATTTCTCATATTTTATGACAAGTTTAACTTATAAAGTATCCGAGTTATCGATATTGTTCTTCTTTGACCACTCTCCCGCAAGGCCTAACCCTCGCTCGCAGAATGCGGGAGAGGGGAAAAAGGGGTGAGGTTCTGCCTATCATCATGATCTTTCCCAAGTTTATGCAGTTCACGGCGTAATGCAAACACTATTATAACAGATGTAATTGAATCAGCAATTGGTGCTGATATCCAGACCCCATTAAGCCCGAAAAAGACCGGCAATATTAAAACAAGTGGTATAAACAGGATTACCTGCCGCATCATGTTAAGTATAATCGAGGTCTTGGGTTTGCCAACAGCTTGAAAATAATTCGCTGTTATGGCCCAAAAGCCAACCACAAAAAAGGCTGCTAAAACAATCTTCAGCCCTTGTGTGCCGGCTGAAAGCATCGAAGGATCATTCTTACTGAATACTCTTATGATGTGGCCTGGCGCGATATGCACAATAAGCCAACCCGCAATGGAAAGAACGCTTGCAGCCATGATGGCAAGCTTCAAAGCCTTCTTTACGCGATCAAAGTTTTTTGCCCCGTAATTAAACCCTAAAATAGGTTGCGCCCCCTGGTATAGACCGATGATTGGGAATATAATCAGCATTGCAACACTGTTTATAATGGCCATGGCACCAACTGCCATATCACCCCCATAGTGTTGAAGGCTTTTATTCGTAACAACACCTACGAGACTGCTGGCCATTTGCATTAGAAAAGGTGAAAGACCTATGTAAAGCGCTGGAAGCATAATCGCCTTTTCAAACCTTATGTTCTTTAATCTTAACGAGAGAACACTATGCTTTCCTGTAAAATGTATAATAACTCCGATTGCCGAAACACCGCTTGAGATAATTGTGGCTAACGCAGCACCCTTGACCCCGATTCCTAATTTGAATACAAAGACATAATTGAGTGATACATTTATAAGCGCCCCGATTAACATTAAATACATTGACATCTTGGGATTTCCCTCTGCCCTTATGATACTGTTCATGCCCATTGCCAGAAAATTAAGCGTTGCCCCCATTATTATTATATGAAGATACTCTTTAGCGTACGGGAGGCTTACATTGCTGGCTCCAATACCGGTTACTATATGGTCCAGAAATAAAAGTCCGGCAATTGATGCTGTTATTCCCAGTACAAGAAACAGAAAGAGTGCGTTACCGACAATCCGTTCAGCCTCATCTTTTTTACCTTCACCTAACCTGAGAGATACAAGAGAGGCGCTGCCAATGCCCACAAACATTCCTATTGCCATAAACACGGCAAAAACCGGAAATGAAAGACTTATTGCCGTAAGCGCAATGGCACCCACTCCCCTGCCTACAAAAATCGTATTGACTATGTTTGTTGATGCGAATACAACCGTACCTATCATGCTTGGTATTGAAAACTTAAGGAGTAATTCTCCCACAGGGGCAGACCCAAGAAGTTCAGCTCTTTTTTGCATAATATGGTAATATAAATTATGGATACTTAATAAGTAACTTTGGATCATTTCATAAATCCTGCTGTCAATAAATTATTTCCGTTGGCATATTGCAAATAAAATGCTTATTTTATCGAATATAAAAAAAGGATTGTATGTATGGCTGAAGCCAATTCGGGAAAAATATCAGTTACAAATAAGGACAATGTTTATAGAATTAAATTATCAGGGAATGCAGATATTGACTTTGTAAACACATTCAGTAAAACCGCTTCAAGCCTGGAAGGAAAAAAGGAAAATACCATCCTTGTAGTGGATATGAAGGATGTAACTTATATAGACAGCGCTTCAGTAGGAATATTCGTCAAACTCATAAAGATTTACAACAAGAAAAACAACTCTATAATTATTTTCAAACCACGGGCACAGATTCTTGAGCTTTTTACACTTACAGGCCTTATACGCTTTCTTTCAATCTGTACAACAAATGATGAACTGAACGATGAAATCCGCAGGAAAACCAAGAAAAAACCATAATTATAAAAAGTTTTAATCAGCGGCTTATCAGTTCTTTTTCTTCAAACACAATGGCCTCAAAAACCTTGAAGGTCATCTCGCTGTCATGAAAAGCATCTTCAGGCAAACCCGCTTTCATGCATAAATGTTTTAATGTGGTTTCCCTGTCCCATTTCTGCTCTGTTGCCACCTGTGGCAAAAATACAGCTTGCCGCCCCCTAAGATTGATGACGATTCCATGCTTGCCCACAATAAATTCTTTAAAAGAGGGTATTTCTTCCGGTGGAGTGAGAACTGAAATCTCAATATCAATGTCTTTAAGCTCTCTTGGTTCAACCGGATAAAATCTTGTGTCGTGAAGGGACGCGGCTTTTGCCATTTCAACTATTGTTTCATATAATGGCGCAACCGATAATATATACCCTATGCATCCACGGAGCTCATTGTTCTTGTTTAACGTAACAAACGCCCCACAATTTTCTTTGAATTTCGTTGGTATATCCTTGAATGGTTCCATTGCCGCACGATTTACTGCTGCTTCAAGGGACTGGCGTGCAATTTTAAGCAGTAGAACTTTATCTTCTTTTGACAATTCCATTGTTCGTCCTTTTTTAATATTTTCTTTTGATTGGGTTATACCAATAAACAGGTTGAATGTCATAAAAATAAAAGATGCTATAATAATCCTGTTCATGTTGTTATTTCTGCACTATCACAATAGAAGCATAGCAGACCACGTGGGAAAAGTCACGAGTTTCATCTGATGATGTATAATATTTTAATAATTCTCCCTTTACTTTGCCTGACAGGGCAAACAACATCAAGGCAATGGGATTGCAACCGCAAATTGTGGCGCCTGTCTTTTCTATATATCCCAAAAAGCCGCTGCCATCTGTTCTTTCAATTAATTTTATGGCCCCATTATCAAGCTTTTCAAGATTATTCCTGATATCATCTTCAAAAGGAACATAGCTGAATGATCGGCCATAGTGGGTAAAATCAGAGCTCACCGCAAATACGGTTGTTCCATCAAGCAGTTTCGAGAGCGATTTCCCAGCCTCTTTCATTTCGTTCTCTTCCAAGACCCCGACAACACACGTGATTATTTCAACTCCAGGCAGTGCCCTTTGTATAAAAGGAATCTGGTTTTCAACAGAATGTTCCGGCTTGTGCGCACTTGGTTCATAGGTGAAATGTTTCTCCATTAGAAGTTTTGCCAACCCTTCAGCATCAATGCGGATATTACCGAGCGGTGTTTTATAATAATCAAACCCGCGCAAAACAGATATGCCACGAAAGCCCCATGAATGACTGGGCCCAAGGATTACCACACGACGGATTTTCTTGTCCTGAAGGGCCTTGTATGCGGCCCCTGCTCCCTTGCCGGAATATACAAATCCGGCATGGGGAGAAATGATGGCAAAAGGATTCCCTTTAATGGAAGGTGCATCTTTTATGAACCCATCCACCATGTTCTTAAGTTCAGCAGGATCATCTGGAAACCAGAGGCCCGCTCCATTACAATAAAAAACCTTTGAATCCATAGTTACCTCATCTTTCGCAATTGTGTTGATTGCTGTGAATGATATGATTAAAATTAATGCAATTTTAAGAATGTTATTTGAAATAGGAAACCCATCCCCCAACCCCTTCCCTTTTTCTTGAAGGAAAAATGGAAGGGGAGTAAGAATTAGCGTCACATGTTCTTTCATAGTACTCTTTAGAATTAATTCAATAAAATCTATCTGATAAATCCCCTATCTTTTAAGAACCACTCCTTTTTTTCCCTCAAGAAAAAGGGAGGGGCAGGAATCAATGCCGTTGACTTAAGGTTGACGGATGATAAACAGTTAGAAAAATCTGGTTTTAACCCCTTTTCTTTTCTCCAAACTTCTTCATGTCCACTATTTGACCGGTGGCACGGAGGCCACCGGCCTGTAATTATATTTGTTTTTATGTGCGAGGCCAGAGACGGCCTCGCATTCAGCTGCAATCTTTTTTTGTTTTCACCGAGCCGTCTCTGGCTCGGTATCAAAAATAACCAACCATCATACCAGCCGGCGGCCTCTGTGCCGCCGGGCAAATTGAGGGAAGTCCCCAAGGTTTTTATACGTCTTAAATGTCACGTGTCAACCTTAAGTCAACAGCATTGGGGGTTGGGGTGGGTTATAATCTATCAGCTCAATTTTCTCAACGCCTCCTCTGCATAGCTTGAAAGATATTCATCTGATAAATAGTTTTCAATAATTAAAATATATTCTTTTATTTTTGAATTTCCCATTGCAATAAGAAGATTCCTTAAGAAGACCTTTTTTCCTATGCGCAAAATTGGTGTTCCTTTGAAGTTTTTCTTGAACCCTTTTGCACATCTTGTGTGCAAATCCAAAAGAGATTCCTGGGCAAGTTCCTCATCACCAAGCCAGTCAGGATAAGACCAAGCCTTAATCCCATTATTCTTTGGGCATACTGTTTCACAAAGCCCGCACCCGAAAACACATTCACCCATTTTATCTTTTATTTCATGGGGTATTTGTCCCCGATTTTCAATTGTATGATACGAAATGCATAATCGCGCGTCAAGTCCTTGTTCGGATAATGCCTTTGTCGGACATATATCAATACATGCCCGGCAGGAACCGCATTCGCTGCCACATATTTGAACATTATCACAACCAGGCAGCTCAACATCAATAATAATTCCACCTATAAAGCAATATGAGCCAAACTCAGGACTAATAAGAAGTGTGTTCTTCCCCTGAAATCCCAAACCAGCTTTTACTGCAAGCGGCTTTTCCATAATAAGCAACGTATCGGAAAATGTTTTTGTATGAATTCCCTGTACAATGGATTTGATAAAGTCTTCCAATTTTCCAAGTTTATTTTTGACATAATCATGATAATCCGGAAAAAGCGCATAGGAAGAAATATGCTTTGACTTTAATCGGGCTGGATAAGAGAAAAGACAAATTATTACGCTTTTCTGGTTTTCAATTATTGGATTATCAAGACACCTGATATCAATTGTTCTTTTCATATAATCCATATCTGCGGCAAAACCTTTATCAATCCATTCCCTTATTCGATCTTTCTCTTTACCAATGCCGATTCTACACATTCCGATTACTGGAATTCCAATTTCCTTCGCAAACCTGTTCACATCTTCATACAACATCAGACAATTTCCCTGTTAAGATTCTTCACGTATGATTTGAGAAGATTTATTTCTCTCCAATCAAACCTCTCATGAGTAAATATATACGACGTGTCATTATGCAGTAAAGGATTGGTCAATAATTCAGGACATTGATTTGCCTTGTGTTTAAAAAGAACTGATCCTGGAACGGGCGAAAACTGATTCAGGAATATTCTTATTCCAAGCGAATGGACAAAATCAATACCTTCCTTTACTTTTGAAATCCCGGGTTCAAGACCTGCCATAAGATATGCGCCAATATCCCTTGCATCAAACCCGGCTGACCTAAGATGGGCCACTGCTTGCGTTAGCTCATCATCACATATTTTTTCTGCATGGCCGGGCTTTTCATAACCCAGCCTAACAGTCTTGACCCCTGCCTTTAACATCAGGTTGGAATTCTCAGCATTTACATAGCGCGCATGAACACCATTTGGAAAATGCATCCTCAAATTGTATCTGCGATCAATAATATGCTTAAGAAACGGGCCAAACATATTTTCGAAATCATATAGTAACGCATCATCATAAAAAACCACATCAATACCGCCTGATTCCGTGTATGAGTCAAGGCGTAGCAGGTTTGTTTCAAGCGAAGATTGGATAATATTATTTCCATGGATGGTGCTTGAGGCACAATATTCACATTTAAATGGGCACCCTTCCTGAAGTTTTATGGGAAGAACAAACCTGAAATCACCAGCTTTAAGAAATTTCCTGCCTGTTGATGAAAAATTAAAATTCTCGTGATCATAAACCTTTATGCCTTTAATTTGCGAAACATGCTTTGGCATAAGATTAGCATAAACCCCTCCCATTATAACTGGAACATCATCCCATACCTTCACTATCTCTTCAGCAGCCAACTTATAAGCCGGATACCAATAGGTCATAAGTGTTGTTATGCCAATAATATCCGGTTTTCCAAAATCATTAAGCCGTGTTCTGAAATCTTCTATTGTCATCCCATATCTTTTATATTTGCGTGGAATAGCTTCAAACACAGCCGGCTTTTCAATTACCGCTGAAACATAATCAGCTGTATGGTATTTCTTTTGTTCAGCCACAGCCGAAAGACAGTCAATCAAACCAATTTCATGAGAACCTGAATATTTTTCAATTAGATTAAATAATGGCAAAGGGCGCATCCATTCATCATAAGCCTTGAAATCCATTATCCAGGGATTAATAAAAAGGATTCTCATTTGCTTTAATGTGAGGTGCGATCTTTAATGAAAGATAATAATCATAAACCTGTATAAAAATTCGTAATAGGCATGCGTCTGTCCCGGCCAAAAGCCAAGGGTGTGATCTTGATTCCTGGAGGAGTTTGTCTGCGTTTATATTCGGATTTTCTGACCTTGGAAAGTATGTCAGCTACAACTGCTTTTGGAAACCCCTTCCGCGCTATATCTGAAGCATCAAGATGCTGTTCTATATGATAAAAAAGAATCTTATCCAATACCGGATATGGGGGCAAAGAATCCGTGTCACGCTGATTAGCTTTAAGTTCAGCTGTGGGCTCCCGATCTATTATGCTTTGTGGAATAATGTCAGTTCCCTTTATTCTATTAAAGTAATCCGTGAGCTTATATACCATGTCTTTAGGGATATCCTTAATTGGCGCAAAACCTCCTGCCATGTCGCCATAAAGGGTGCAGTAACCAACCGATGCCTCGGACTTGTTTCCTGTTGTTAGTAAAAGGCACCCGAATTTATTGGAATATGTCATGAGTATATTCGCCCTTAAACGTGCCTGAAGATTTTCCTCTGCCAGGCCTTCAGGCAGATCTTTGAAATCAGGGGCCAGAAGCTTTTTAAATTCCTCAAATATACCCTGGATTGCAATTTCCCGAAATGGTATTCCAAGTCGTTCACAAAGTATTTTTGCATCACTACGGGTCCCATCCGAGGAGTAGACCGTTGGCATGGAAATTCCCATCACATTCTTTGCCCCAAGCGCCTCAGACGCCAAAGCCGCTACCAAGGCGGAGTCAACGCCTCCAGAAACTCCAAGAATAGTTTCCTTGAAACCATTCTTGACTATATAATCCTTAAGCCCTAATATAAGCGCTTTGAACACCTCCTCAACAGTTCCAAGCAAGGGAGAAATGGTTGGAACAACCAACGGTTTTGCAATTTTAGAAAGTTTGATTGAAAACCGTTTCACAGGAAATTCGGATATGCCAGCATCAATATTATTTTTATGTTCTGCAATAATATCAACAACAAGATTTTCTTCGGTGAAGCGGGCAGCCCTTGCAAGCACTCTTCCCTTTTCATCAAGAACAAAGCTCCCGCCATCGAATACAAGTTCATCCTGTCCTCCGACCTCATTGCAATACGCTACTGCCAATTGTCCGCCTTTGGCAAGAACAGAATGCTTATGTTCACGCTTTTTATGCTTTTCGATATAGTAGGGTGATGCCGACATGTTTATAAGCACGCTTATTCCACTAGACAAAAGCGTATTCACAGGCCCTGAAGACATCCAGGTATCTTCGCATATTGTAAGGCCTATTCCAATCTTTTCACATTGAATTATACATGCCTCGTTGCCGGGATTGAAATAACGTTTTTCATCGAAAACGGAATAATTGGGCAGAAGTATTTTGCGATAAGAACCGATCCATTTGCGATTGTGAATTATGGCAGCTGAATTATATACACCCTCTTTGTCCCAGTCTGCAAAACCGATGAGCGCAGTTAAGTCACTCACATGCGGGACTATGGACTTAAGCGCCCTTATTCCATCAAGCAGGAACTTTTTTCTATGGAGCAAATCCTCGGGTGGGTATCCGCATAATGTCAATTCGGGAAACACAATAATATCCGCACCCTTTTCCTTTGCGGCTTTAAGGGTAGTAATTACCTTTGCGGTATTTCCTGCATAGTCGCCTATACGCATATTCAATTGGGCTAAGACAAGTCGAAGTGTCATGGTATTACAATGCGATTAAAAAAGAGTTGCCTGATGGGATTCAGACCTCGGTTTCAGCCCAAGGTGCCTGTAAGCAGCTTCGGTCACCTCGCGTCCGCGCGTAGTGCGCTTTAAAAGACCGGCCATAATCAGAAAGGGCTCATAAACCTCTTCGATTGTGTCAGGGTCCTCGCTTATGGAAACAGCGAGCGTGTTAAGACCTACCGGGCCGCCGCTGAATTTCCCGATGATGCTGTCGAGTATGCGTTTGTCAAGCATATCAAGGCCGAGCGGGTCAACATCAAGGCGTTCGAGCGTCTTGTTTACAATGGCAAGGTCAATTTGTTTACGGCCGTCAACCTGGGCAAAATCCCTTGCACGCCTTAAATAACGGTTGGCAAGCCTCGGCGTGCCTCTCGATCTTTTCCCAAGCTCAAGTGCCGATGGTTCGTCAATTACAACATTTAGTATTGAGGATGATCTTTTAACAATTGCGGAAAGCTCCTCGGGTCCATAATGGTCAAGGTGAATCTGTATTCCAAACCTGCCCCTCATGGGAGGTGAAAGCATGCCCCAACGGGTGGTCGCACCAACGAGTGTAAATGGTTTAAGATCAAGTTTTATGGAACGGGCGCCAGGCCCGCTTTCAATGACAATATCAATTTTATAATCTTCCATTGCACTGTACAGATATTCTTCAACCATTCTGTTAAGACTATGGATTTCGTCAATAAAAAGTACGTCGCCTTCTTTAAGGTCTGTTAGAATTGCAGCAAGGTCGCCGGCTTTTGTAAGTGCCGGGCCTGAAGTGGTCTTCAAGGTCGAGCCCATTTCTCCGGCAATGATATTGGCAAGTGTGGTTTTCCCAAGCCCAGGCGGACCATGAAGAATAACATGATCCAGGGCTTCCTTACGCTCACGAGCTGCCTGGATATAGACCTTGAGGTTTTCCTTATTTTTAGTCTGGCCAATAAATTCGTTGAAACGCCGAGGCCTTACAGAGGACTCAAAGTCCCTTTCATCCCCAAACTCTTCAGGCATTACGATTCTGTCTTTCACCAAGACCCTCTAGTTATTTTTAAACCATCACGGGGCAAATGACCTTAAATATACCTAAGCGCGAATTTTATAACCTCTTCAACGGGTAATTCCCTGCCCTTTTCTTCAGCCACTTTACCAACCGCCCGTTCTGCATAAGGCCGCTTGTATCCCAGCTCTTCAAGAGCAAGTACGGCTTCGGCATAAGCTCCTGATACCGGCGTACCACTTTCTTTGCCATCTGAATCAATGTCTGGTCCTAATTTTTCGACCTTGCTCTTTAGCTCAACAATAAGCCTTTCAGCGGTCTGCCTGCCTATACCAGGGATCTTTATCAGCGCTGAAACATTTTCACTCCTGATTGCCTGGATGAAATTTCCAACAGATATTCCTGACAAAGTTGCCTGAGCTGTCTTGGGGCCGATTTTAGACACCGACAATAGCATAAGAAAAGCCTCGCGCTCAATGCGTTTTGCAAAACCAAAGAGTTGCATTACATCCTCGCGCACATGCAGATATGTGAACAGATCAACCTGCGAACCTATTTCCTTGAGGCTTTCAAAGGTCGGCAGGGTGACCCGAAGACCATATCCCACGCCGCTACAGTCAACCACTATGTTTGTAGGCGTCTTTTCTATAAGAACGCCCTTGATTCTTTGTATCACATTATCCCCGTGTCACGCAAAGGCCATGGGCCAGGGCCGCGGCAAGAGCATCGGATGCGTCACTTGCTTTCGGCGATTCTTTTAAGTTTAATATACGGCTAATCATGAACTTTACCTTGTCTTTGCTTGCAGCGCCGTTACCGGTCACAAACTGTTTAATCTCCCTTGGAGTAAGCTCAATAACATGGGCTCCGGCTTTACGTGCTGCAAGCAGAAGAACGCCACGCACATGACCTAAAATCAGGGTAACGCGCGCGTTCTTTGCGTAAAATGCCCTTTCAACAACCACTTCTTCGGGTTTGTATTCGCGGATAATGGATTCAGCATCCGTATAAATCTGCTCCAGTTTCTCTGCGAGGACCATTTTTTTATCCGTCCTTATGCAACCATATTCCAACACATGAAACGATTGCTCATCAACAGCAATGACCCCATAACCGGTCACATGGGACCCCGGATCAAAGCCCAAAAGCACTACTCGGCTAATGAGCTCATCTCCTTTTCGTCAATATCAAAGTTTGCGTAAACATGCTGCACATCGTCATGATCATCCAACAGCTCAACAAGTTTTAGGACCTTTCCGGCCTGGTCGCCTTCCACCTTAACTGTATTCGAAGGGTTCTTTGTGATTTCAGCTGACAATACAGGGATTTTAGCGGCTTCGAGCGCTTTACGCACGGCCTCAAAGTTTTCCGTGGTCGCCTTTATTTCATAGGCATCGTCTTCAACGGACATATCTTCAGCTCCGGCCTCAAGAGCAATCTCCATCAGAGCATCCTCTCCAATTGCTTTTTTATCGACCGTAATAAAGCCCATTGTCTTGAATATCCAGCCCACGGAACCGCTCTGGCCAAGATTACCGCCGTTCTTTTCAAGCAGATGCCGTATTTCAGAGACTGTCCGGTTCTTATTATCCGTAGTGGCTTCGATATATATTGCGATGCCTCCTGGTCCGTATCCTTCATAAGTTACTTCTTCATAAGATACACCTTCAAGTGTGCCGGTTCCCTTGGCAATGGCTGTATCAATATTTTTAGCCGGCATGTTGCTGGCTTTTGCCTTGTCAATCGCAAGCCTGAGACGCGGATTGCCGTTCGGGTCTCCACCGCCAATTTTGGCGGACATGGTTATTTCACGGATGATTTTAGTAAAGACCTGGCCACGCTTTGCATCCAAAGCGCCTTTCTTGCGTTTAATGGTCGCCCATTTTGAATGTCCTGACAAAAGAACCTCCTGGTTTGGATTATTTATTATAACTATTCAATTTTTTTGTCTTCAATACGAATTACCGGTCCCTGAGCGGCGCACCGAGTTTGTCGAGGTGTGCCAGCCGTAGGCTGGTGTATCGAAGGGCCGGATAATCGCATCATACCGCCCTGAATAATAACTAATAACCTATGGCCCTTTCAAGGCTACAATCTGACCTTTTCCACAACATGAATTTTTTGGCCAAGAAAGAATTCACCTGATTTCCTGAATTTCTCTGGGTAATCAGAGACCATAAAATGGTGCTCCTTCATGGATACACGCTTCTTTGAAGAAAAAAGAGACTGGATTGCAAGTTCCTCTGATACAGCCTTCACTGTCCAGGTTGCTGAATCAAGGACTTGGACTTTGCCATTGAAATAGGCCTCTATTGCCTTGCGGAAAAAAGGGTAATGCGTGCATCCAAGAATTATGGCTTTTATCTTTTTTTGTTTAAAGGGTTTAAGATACATATCAAGCACATTGTCGAGTATCGGCCCCTCAAGAACCCCCTCCTCAGCCAGCGGTACCAGGAGCGGGCAAGGGACGGATATTGTTTTAAGGTGCGGAGCCCTTTCCTTTAATTTATCGCAATATATTCCGCAGGAGATTGTGCCCGCAGTGCCGATTACGCCTATTGAACCGGATGTAAACTCATGAGCAACAGCTGTCACACAAGGCTCCACCACACCAACAAACGGAATTGGAGCATATTTTCTTTTGAGATGATCAAAGGCAAATGCAGTTGCCGTATTACAGGCCACAACGAGCATCTTAATACGTTTTTCATGAAGAATCGAAACGCATTCATCAGACATTCTGCAAACAGCTTCGCGTGAACGTGGTCCATAAGGATAACGCCCTGTATCACCGAAATAATAAATCTTTTCGCCTGGAAGCATGCGCATCATTTCCCGGACAACCGTAAGCCCGCCTATTCCTGAATCAAAAACACCGATTGCCCTGTTGTCACTCATTTGTAGTCCTTTTGAATCCTGCCTTGTATTTGATGATTCCATTAATAATTGATTGCGCCACTTCATCCTGAAAACCCGGATTACCCAACATCTCCGATTCTCGGGGATTGGATATGTACGCGGTTTCAATGAGAACAGCCGGCATATCCGGCCCACGCAGAACATAAAACCCGGCCTGATTAATGCCGGTTTTGTTTCTTTTTATCTCCTTTACGGACTTGTTCATCTCCTGTTCAAGTGTGATTGCAAAATCCTCACTCTCGTTGCGATACAGGTTCAATTCCGTTGACTTGAGTATAAAGTCCAAATCACTTACGGATTTATCTTTGCGATCCTCTTCATATTCAAGCGAGGAGTTTTCAAATGCAGCCACAGCCCTTGCTTCATCATCACGGGCAACATCAAGAAAATAAACAGTGTAGCCATTCACACTGGATTTTTTATTCTTATTTCCTTTGATACTATTGGCATGAATACTGACAAACAAATCGCCCTTTTGTTTGTTGGCAATATGAATCCTTTCACTTAAGGCAATAAAGGTATCATCATCACGAGTCATGACACACCGGACATCAGGGGACTTTTCCTTAAGCAGGGCTGCAACCTTTTTTCCAATGGCAAGGACCGCATCCTTTTCCCTTAAGCGCGATGTTGAGCTTACTGCTCCTGGGTCCTTTCCTCCATGACCCGGATCAATTATAATTGTCCGGATTCTTTCCTTTGCTTCCTTTGCGGAAGGTTCTGAAGAAGAAGGCCTTAAGAGTTGATTTTGCATTGACTTTTCCGGACCAGCTTTTATGTCTGGGCTTCCAGCCGGACGGACCACAACCTCGATACGCAGTGGATCTTTAAGATAAGCTACCTCAGGCTCTGGAACCTTGTCTGAAACTGTTATGGATACCTGGGCATTGTCCGCAAATTGGGTGGCCTCAACTGAAGTTACAAGCCCTGCAACAGTGGTAATATTGATATCTGAGACCGATATTTTGCCTTTGAATATGTTTATATTCAATTGGGGCTTGAAAAATGTGTGGTCAAAAGCAACTGAATCAGGCAAATACAGTGTAAAAAGTGTGCCGTTTTTTCTTTCCTCGCAGGAAGCTTTTGAAATGATATTTTCATTTGCCGGGTTGGTTGTTGGGATTTGTGGGTTTTCTGATGATATTGGTTTTGTTTTAATCTTTTCACCTGTCTCGCTAGCCTGTATTTGTGGTTGTTGCGTGGTCTTTGTAGTGTCAACTCCTGATTGAATGACAAATATTGATTTCTTTACCTTTGAGAAAATAAGTTTCTCTGGTAACATAGGATCAAGAAACGACAAGAGAGGTTCCGCTTCAACATACAGATCACCATTTTCCATGAATGGGGCATGAAGCATGTTGACCACGCTGTCGCCGATTATTGCAAATGGATTCCCTTCAGTCAGGACAATGTCCGTATTATTGACATTAAAAACCATCTTGCGTTTCTCGGCAGAAAACACACATGTGACCTTAAAACATTCTGCCACTCCTATTGCGGATATATAAAAGCCCTCGCTGTTCTGAATAGAATTTATCTTATTTAATCCGCCCCCAGTTCCATTCACGCTAACCACATCAGGAAAACTAACACCAATGCAAAAAAGGATAGTTAATAAGTTGAGAGTTAAAAGTTGAGAGTTAAAAGGCATTCGTATTTTCCTCATGTTTGACAACAAAAACAAACACGTTCATTTTTCCTCACTTTTAACTTTTAACTTTTAACTTTTAACTTTTAACTTTTAACTTTTAACTTTTAACTTTTAACTTTTAACTTTTAACTTTTAACTTTTAACTCTCAACTCTCAACTAAACTACCTTGATTTCATAACTCTTTTTATAGCGATTTCCGCTTCCTTACGCGCCATGTCTTCACGCTTGTCATAAAGCTTTTTGCCCTTGCATGCTCCCAACTCCACCTTTATAATACCGCGTTCCGTAAAGTAAACCAAAAGAGGGATCAGTGCCAACCCCTTTTCTTCTGTAAGAGATTTGAGCTTTTTAAGCTGGCTTTTATGAACCAGCAGTTTTCTTATTCTTCTTGGTTCATGATTGAAGGCCGAGGCTTTTCCATAAGGAGCGATATCAAGCCCGTGAAGAAAGAGTTCATTGTTCTTCATCATTGCAAAACTGTCGGTAAAATTCACCTTGCCTTCCCGCATTGATTTTACTTCAGTTCCTAAAAGCGCTATTCCTGCCTCCATTTTTTCCAGAACAATATAATCATGAAATGCCTTGCGGTTTTTAGAAATAATTTCCATTGTAAAAAAAATATAAGGTTCACTTAAGTTAAGGCAATGAAAATACGTAAGTTAATCAATACTGAAACAAAAATAAATTACAAATAAATGAATTTTAATATGAGCTTAATAAATAGGCGCTGAAGCGTCTTTGGCTTGATCTTTTTCTTTAATATTTTCTGAGATGCTGGATGTTATTGGTTTGCCCTCGTTGACTTTCTTTTTAAGCTCCTTGCTCGCTTCGAAAATAGGCTTAAACCCCTGATCGACCTTTACAGTTTCACCTGTACGAGGATTTCTGGCAATCCGTTCCTTCTTTGTTTTTATTTTAAACCTTCCAAAACCCCGGATTTCAATATTTTTCCCATTTGATAGGAAGCCTGATATGGTATCAAGAAGGTTTTCAACTATTATTTTCGTATCAACCTGTGTAAGACCTGTCCGGCCTGAAATTACTTCGACTAAATTCTTTTTTGTTACATTGGCCATTAAGGTGCTTTCTTTTATCTTCTAATTATTCCCTATAATTAAGAGTAAATTATATACAAATAATGAATAAAATCAAGTACTTTTTTAAAAGCCCTGTAAAGAATTCAGTTATAGTGGAAAAGTCTTTGGATAGCACCTATATGTAGTGCATCCTGTTATAAACTACCCATTAAGTTGTAAGAGCTGTAATTTATGTCGTGCGATTTGATTAAGCGGATCTTCTTCAAGGGCTTTTTCGAGGAAGCCTTTTGCATCAGAGGTTTTTCCCAATGCTTCAAGTGCCGTGGCATGCATAATCAGGATATCAACCAATATTGCATCTGTTGTTATCTTTTCTTCTCTATATTCTTTTTCCTTATATCGAATGGCTTCAGCTTTTTCAAACCATAAACAGGATTCCTTGTAATTTCTATTGTTAAGAGCAATCACGCCCAGTTTTTTCACTCCCTCAAAATGATCCGGATTGATTTCAACGGAATTGCGGAACCACAGGTAAGCATTTATCGGATCATTTAACAAAGTCAGATAAAGCTCTCCGAGATTATACATGGTGTTGTAATCGGTTTTGTTGATCGAAATTACAAGCTCGTACATCTCTTTTGCCTTGTTGATATTACCCATATAATAATATACCATGCCAAGCCTTGCCATGGTTGGAGTATGGAATGGCTCAATCTTGAGCGCCTCCTTGAAATTTACTTCAGCGAGTGCATAATCACCCCGATCACTTAGATACACACCATAATAGTAATATCCATCAAGTGATTTGGGATTAATTGAAATCGCCTTCTGAAGGAGCTCCGGAATATCTTTCCGCTTATGGTCTTCCAGTGAATAAATTCTTGCCAGAAGGACCATGCTTTTTATGTCCTTTGGATCCGCTTTCATTGCATCGCGCAAATACAAAGCCGCATTAGTCCAATCACCTGAATAAAAACAGGCCTCGCCAAGCCTTCTTAAAACCCCTCCATCAGTACGGTAAACTTCCTTGAGTTTGCTTAGATAACGTACAGCTTCAGTTGACATCCGAGCATTTATATATGCGTCAGCAAGTGTGAGACAAAAATCCTTGTTCTCTTCCAGAAAAATAACATTAGACGGATCTATCACCCTTTCAAAGTGCTGGATTGCGCTTTTATATTGTTTACGTTCAATGTAAAATTCAGCCATTTTTCTATGGGTCTCTTTTTCAAACCTTATGCTGTCCTGAACACCCGCAATATTCTCAAGGACCTCCTTTTCCTGGTCTGAATGCTGTCTTACATATTCCTGATACCTTTCAAGTTCAAGTTGTTTTGATTTTTTGTAATAATGCCCTATAAATATGGCCCAGAATATAATGGCGGAAAGTGTACAAAGGGTTATTATCTTTAACCCTGGGATTCTGGTTATAATGTTTTTTACCTGTTTCATGCTATTACCATTATCGGAATTTTTTATTAAACTCTTTATATATAATAGATAAGAAATTTGAAGTCAAACTTGATGAGACATTTAACAATCAGTTGAAGTTATCCCATAACAATAGAAACTTCATGTTTCTGTTTGTCGATAAAAACAGGGATAAGATTGCTTGAAATCTCGTTGCCATCCACAATGACTTTTACCACGCCTTTACCCATGTGACTTGGATTTGCCATCCCATACATGGGTATTAACACGATCTTTCATGATGTCATAATATTTCTGATAAAGCGCGTGGGGATCAAGGAGCGCTGTTTGCGAAATGCTAATGCATGACGATGATCTTTTTTTGTGTGTGAATATCGCCAGCGATAAATCCGAGCACATAAACCATGCTTCATGGGAACATAACAGCCATGTTTGCTGCCGTTCGACATTTCAGCTGCACAGGGGGCACCTGACAAATGGGCTGTAGTAAAAGTTGTCATTGTATTTATCACTCCTTTTATTCAACTAATAGACTTTGAAATGATAAGAGGGCAAGCAAAAGAGTGGGTATTAAAATTTATTGACACGAATTCATATTTATTGTATAATACT
>CAWHPS010000016.1:0-32470 GCA_963831235.1 uncultured Fibrobacterota bacterium | reverse complement strand
GGAGACCGCATTTATTAATGTACCGTTATAGGACAGATTGTGATGTCCCACCAAGGAAGCTGTTTAGAGCGTTGAAGACGGTGCTCAAGTTCGATTTTTCGTTTGGCATTAAGTTTGATGCCCTTTTCATAGATGCTTGCTAAGATGGTCACTGTTGCTTGCACATTCCTCCACATAAAATTGGACGCCCTCTTCAATACGGTTTCCACACTATCGAGAAGATATCCATTCCATGATCGTTCCAAGCCGCCCCAATATCGCTCAATAGCATTGTATTTGCTGTGATATGGCGGATAGTAAATCAAGCGGACTTCCACCTGTTCGCGGTCGGAGAATTCAACCATGCGTTGCAGAAATTGACTTCTGTGACCGCTGCACTCAGGGCCATTGTCCATGTTGACAACGATGCGCTTTACGGTGCTCAATCTTTTTTGGTTAGCCTTCCACCAGAGCTCGATTCCATCGGTCAGGAAATCGCTGGTTTTGTTGCTGGCGGTAAAAAACAGGAATGCCTTGCCGTTGTCGGTCTCAAGTATTCCGCCCGGCACCAGTTTTTCCTTGAGCATCATGTCGTGATCCGCCGCCTTGACCGCTTGGATTCCGCGCGAAAGCCCGCCTCGGGAATATGGACCAATGTTGACGGTGGCTTTGGTATCCACGCTAATCCGAATCGCTTCCAGATCGGCATTGTCCGCCGCGTTAATGAGCTTCACATTGTCGAAGATGGCGTCGGTGTATTCTGTTTTTTTTGGACTTGAGTTTTGATCACACGACGAAGTCGGTAGTTTTGGCGGTTCAAAATATTGGACAAGGTACGCACGGCGGGAACCTTTTCCTCTGGCCATCCCTTCTTCAGCAGTGCGGAACGTACGGCCTTCGCCGTCATCTTCATGTAAGAGAAGGGTGTGCGCAAACTCGCTTGCGCTTGGCTCGCCAGATCGACAATCCTCCTTATGTCCACCACTAACTCCGGATATTTCTCCTCCGTAGTTGGCTTTCGACGCTTCGATAGATCGTTCACACATACAATGCCCGTTTGCAATTCGTTCATGCCCAATGAAACGGCCGTTCGTCCCCATCCAAACACATCCTCAGCCACACGGGTTTTGCCGTTCAATAGCGTATTGGTCACATCGGCCATCGCTTGCCGACGATCAGGCCAAGAAATCATATCCACCAGTCGCTGTACCAATTCAACCACACCACTGCTGATCTCGTTTTGTTCCAGAATCGATGTCTTCATGCGAGAGGCCTCCTCTTGTAATATAGCATGAAGATATCATTATTAACGGTATATTAGCAATTACTATCTCCCTTATGTCGGAAAATTGATATAGCGACTGCGGAAAACCTGGTATTTTAATCCAATGGTTTGTCTTGAAAATCAGGGGCCCCTTTTTACATAAGACAACAATTTCTCCGGTCGGGCTTGATGTGATACTGTAAATCTCATTATGCGGAAAATCTTTTTCTTCGCCTTTCCTGGCCCAGCCATTAATACCATGGTAACATACACCATAGAAGGTGGCAAACCAAACATTCCCATTAACATCTTTTGCCATATCGTAAACAATAGGGGATGCCATGTTACTGTCTTCGACAAAGATTGTATTTGAAGGACTCCCAACAAATTTTACATGGCTCTTGCGAATAAAATTTATCCATTTTCCATTATCTTGTTTGAGTATCCCCTCGTTGGTTGCAAACCATGCTATATTACTATCAATTACAATTACTTTATTAACCACATCAGATAAAAAAGCGAAATTTGTCTCGTCAAAATGATCAAAAGTTTCTGTCATAACTTTGGCTTCTTTTACTGAAAAAGCCCATGGATAATTGAATTTATATCCATTTGCGTTTATGATTGTTAGGTCGTATTTGGCAGGTAGCAGTTTTTCATCAATACTGATTCTAAAACCAAGAGAGTCTTTGGTGTTGACGACCGGCTTGGAATAGGTTCCATACTTAATAATAAGTGAGTCTTGGAAATTTCTGCCAATAACCTCTATTTGTAATTTATTACCCATGGTCTGTGATTGGATTACTTTTTCAATATATGGAATTGGCTCCTTTGTAAGACGTGCCATTTGCATCGGCCAATAATTGTAACTGTTGAAGAAAACGCCTTCATATCCCAAGGCCTTGAAGGTTGAATCATATTTAAATGCGGTCATAAGATCACTTTTGAATTTGATCATTGGATTCATGTGTGCGGCACCTTTTATCCAGAAGCTATTTGGCAATTGGTATGGGTTTTCAACTTTACCATTTCGCAAGAAAATGGGTGAGCTGAACCCATATTTACCGTTTTTCTCAGCCACAAATCTGATGAAAGTATTGGTTGCACCATTGCTTTTCATCGTGTAGCTATCTGATGTTATACCGGTTTTATGGCTTAGCCATTGTAATCCTTTTGTGGTCTGGTTTGGACCTAACCAAAAAATATTCACGGAATCACTAAACCTTACTTTAATGGTGTATTTGTCAACAGAAGTCTCTATAATTTTTGGCCCGGTTGAAGCAAATACCCAACCATTAACCATTGCTTCTTTTACAGCTAATTCAGGAAAAGGTGAATGCTCTTTAACTAAAAATTGAGTAAAAACATTTTGAACAGTAAATTTCGGGCCCATGAGCAGCCAAATTGGACGCATACCTGAATTCAGCCTTCTTTCTAAAGAGGCTATCCACTGGGCTTCCCACTCAAGAGTCGTATCTTCATGGCTAATGGTGTAGCCTATTATTAGCGGATGCTTTTCAAGCCATGGGAATGATAAGCCAGCGATGGCAATGCCCGATTCATTGTTTGGAAGATATGAATTTTTGGGATTGTAGATGTAGCTGAGCCATTCTTCAAGGTTCATGAACCCAAGTTGTATGGGCTTATCATTAAGGAAAAGTCCGATAATATTAAATTGTGTAATTGTAGAATCTTTTGCAAAACCTGGATGACCTGCCTTAAAAGCACCGCCGCTAATAACGCCTCTATAAATTTCTTTTACCCCCATTGAATTGCCAGCAGAAACATGGATAAATAATAAAATAAAAGACAATAATATAGAGTATGTTGCAGTTTTCATGACATTTGATTTACTGTGAGGTAGCATAAAATAGAATTCTATTTTAAGTATTCAAGTTTCGTCGACACACAATATGCCGGCTTGTCTTTTGCTCAAACCGCCATCGATGACTTAACCTATCAAGAAAATATCTTTCTCGGCTAATGACTGTCCATGTCCACTAAACATCCCTGATTTCAGAATCTCAACAAAGTAACAATCCACAAAATAATAGTTGGCTCTGTATGACAATTCATTAAACTCGAAGGTAAACTTACTTTCGGGTTTTCGTTTTTAAATTACCAATGTTCAATTCTGAGACATTCGATGTTTTCCAATATTTACTTATCGCATAACCAATTATAA
Source organism: uncultured Fibrobacterota bacterium (assembly GCA_963831235.1). GTDB lineage: Bacteria > Fibrobacterota > OXYB2-FULL-49-7 > OXYB2-FULL-49-7 > JAEUSG01 > CAWHPS01. The sequence goes on along the minus strand of CAWHPS010000016.1, from coordinate 29,042 downwards.
AACAATACACTATATCACAATTTATTACGGCATTGATTTTGTTTAATGTTTTGTGGAGGTAAAAAATGGATTTAAATAAACTCACTGAAATGGCATCACTTGTTTTAAATGATGCCAAGAATCTGGCCATAAATAGAGGACATCCGGAACTTACAGAGGAACATCTTCTATATTCGTTAGTCACCCAAAAAGATGGTATTGTGCCTGAACTGTTAAATGTATCCGGAATTCCCCCTGGAAAACTAGTGGGGCTCCTCGATAATCTGCTTAACAGGAAACCAAAATTATCCGGAGATGCTTCTTCACCCCAATTATCAAGAAACGGCCAAAAGGCGCTCAACAATGCATTTGAAATTGCCAAATCAATGGCTGATTCCTATGTGTCAACCGAACACATGTTCCTGGGTATTGTTGATGTAAGCAACGGAGACTTAAAAGGGATTCTTGATGGAATGGGGCTTGATTCAAAACGGCTAAAGAAAATCATTTTAAAGCAGCGCAATGGAAAAACAATTGACACCCCCACGCCGGAAAATCAGATGAATGCAATCAAACGCTTTTCAATTGATTTTACTGAACGGGCCAGAAACAGAAAACTTGATCCCGTTATCGGTCGTGACACTGAAATAAGAAGGGTGATTCAAGTCCTTTTGCGCCGCACAAAAAATAATCCGGTACTCATAGGTGAACCCGGCACTGGCAAAACAGCCATTGTCGAGGGGCTTGCACAGAGGATTGTTTCAGGTGATGTTCCTGAAGGCTTGAAAAATAAAAAGCTCATCGGACTCGATATAGCCTCGCTCCTTGCAGGAGCTAAATTCAGAGGTGAATTCGAGGAAAGACTCAAGGCCGTATTAAACGAAGTTGAGAAATCAAACGGTGGAATAATCTTATTTATCGATGAACTTCACACTATTGTGGGCGCAGGGGCCGCAGAAGGAGCAATTGACGCTGCAAACATGTTGAAACCAGCGCTTGCAAGAGGAGAATTGCGCTGTATCGGTGCCACAACTCTAAACGAATATCAGAAGCACATAGAAAAGGATGCTGCATTCGAAAGGCGCTTCCAGAAAGTCTATGTGACAGAGCCATCTGTTCTTGACACGATTTCAATACTTCGCGGTTTGAAGGAAAAGTATGATGTGCATCACGGTGTCCGCATTCAGGACAACGCAATAGTGGCTGCCGCAACATTATCCAACAGATACATATCGGATCGCTTCCTGCCGGACAAGGCCATTGACCTGATTGACGAGGCAGCATCACGCCTTAAAATGCAGATAGATTCCTTACCAGGTGAAATCGATGAAAAGCAGCGCTTAATGACAAGGCTTAAAATAGAGGAACAGGCATTGAAACGTGAAACAGACGATGCGAGCAAAGTTCGTCTGGAGGAAAACAAAAAGAAGGCTGCTGAAATCGAATCCACGCTTACTACGCTTAAAGTAAAATGGGGACGTGAAAAGGAAATCATAGGAAAGATACGGCAAACCAAAAGTAAGATCGACGAACTGAAATCACAAGAATCAATTCTTGAACAAAAAGGCGATTTTACATCAGTATCGGAAATTCGTTACGGGCAAATCCCGAAACTTGAAAAGGATTTGAATAATCTTAATGAAGAATACAATTCCATAGACAAATCCGAAAGGCTTTTAAAAGAAGAAGTCGATGACGAGGACATAGCGCGAGTAGTATCGTCATGGACCGGAATTCCTGTATCAAAAATGCTTTCAAGCGAACGAGACAAACTAATCTTTGCCGAAGCGGAACTTGCCAAACGGGTTGTGGGACAGGATCAGGCCATAAAGGCTGTTGCTGATACCATTAGGCGCACACGGGCCGGTATTACTGATGCGGACAGGCCTTCAGGCTCATTCTTATTCCTTGGCCCGACAGGTGTTGGCAAAACTGAACTTGCCCGCACATTAACCGAATTTCTCTTCAACGACCCCAAAGCCCTGGTACGTATAGACATGTCCGAATACATGGAAAAGCACTCTGTTGCAAGGCTGATAGGCGCGCCCCCGGGATATGTCGGATACGAGGAAGGCGGTCAACTAACAGAAGCTGTGCGCAGAAGACCTTACAGTGTGATCCTTTTCGACGAGATTGAAAAGGCCCATCCGGAGGTACTAAACGCCCTGCTTCAGGTTTTTGATGACGGCATATTGACGGACGGCAAAGGACGGAAGGTGGATTTCAAAAACACCATTCTTATAATGACAAGCAATATCGGAAGTGAAATATTAACCGGGGCAAAGCAAAAAGACCACGAAAGCATTATCCGGGAGGAGCTTAAGAAATACCTGAGGCCGGAATTCATTAACCGCATTGACGAGATAATTATTTTCAACCCGCTTAAGCAGAATGAGTTCAAAGGCATTGTTGAGATTCAGCTCAACCGGCTTAAGCAACGGCTAATTTCAAGAGATATTGAGATTGCATTTGAGAATAATGTGGTTCAGCACCTTGCTGAAAAGGGATTTGATCCTATTTATGGAGCGCGACCCCTTAAAAGACTCATCCAGTCCGAAGTGGAGAATTTCATATCAGGTGAAATTCTGAAGGGAAACATACATGAAGGGGGTAAGTATGAGATTAAATATTCAGATGAAAAGGGCTATGGTGTGAAATAAGGGAAATAAAACATGCAAACTCTTGTGTTACCCATCCCCCTTTCCCCATAAGCGCTAACTTAATTGCCACCCGCCGCACGGCGGCGGGACTGAACTATGGGATTCTTTAAATGTGATGGCGGGGCCAGAAACGGCCCCGCCTCAGACCCACATCCCGAGCCGTCTCTGGCTCGGGCACTAAGAATATGAATACAAAACAGTCCCGCCGCCTCCGTGCGGCGGGATTGATAAGTTAGCGCACATGCCCCCTTTCCCCCTTCCAAACAGGGATGGAAGGGGGATGGTACAAAAAATCGACTGGAACAATTATCATTGGCTAAAGCAAAAAGGATAAACCACTATCGCACTTCCGCAAGAGGCACAGGGGTCAAATAACCAATTCTTAATTCTTCGGGCAATGGCGAGTTCCAGCATTTTATCATTCATGGTGTTCTCGAGAATAATACAAGATTGAACATTTCCAGCAGATGTAATAGTAAAGCGGGTTGTTATTTTACCCGCGAGATTCGGGTTTACCCGAAGCCTTAGCATGTATTCAGCACGTAAGCCGGAAATATGGCTCAATACGACTTTGTGGATCTCCTTCGCGCTTCGGCCAGCAAGCCCCGCATCAGAAGGGATAAAAGCCGGGTCTTGGGCTGTATTTAGGATGCCGGTCTGCTGCGAGATTGTAAGTGATCTTAAATTAGCAGGCGATTTGCTGGAAAGCTCCTGGATATAATCGTCAATTCCAGCAGGTCCGCTCCCGCCAATACCGTTATACCCAATGTTAAACTTATGTGTTGGCAGCCCCGGGCAACCGAACTTTGGAAGACCGTCAAGCTTGAGCCCAACGATTTGCTGAAGCGCGGCGTCGATATCCTTGACAGTCGGACATGATACAGTCCTTTCTCCCGCAATTGCGGATATGGCCCCTTTTCCATAAAGCAATTTTAAAACACCTTTATTTCTTACCCTAACATTAATGTCACCACTACCGTAATTGCTGACATTACCGATAGCAATCCCAGCTCTTTGACGTAATACAACACCTGCATTCTGAGAGGATTGCTTCTGGTGCGTCTCCTTTGCATACTGTTCAGCAGGCAGGGTAATTTTTGCATGGGCGAAAGGCTGAAGTGTGATGTAAGAATTAGGCTCCCATGGGACCAGGGACTTTTTCATTGTTGTTTGCGGTTGATAATAAAAGCATAGAAAAAAACCGATTAAAAGTGCGGATAAAACTGAAATCCCGGAACATTTGAACAACTTGTGGTCATTATCAATGAAGAAGACATCTGTGCGACATTGCAAGGCGCTGAATTGTCGTGTAAACATATCCCCTCCTTTTGTTATTCCTGGGCAGGTTACTAATTCTTCCTAAACTGTTTGCGATAATAATTTCTTATGTATAAGTCATAATAATCGCCCCCTTTCTTTGTTTCGCTCCTTCTATTGTTGAGAGAAACTAAACGGATAGTTCAATGTTGCCGTACCGCAGGTCGAGCAGGCGCTGAACATCCAGGATTTGATCCTGGAAATAACACCCATTTCCAATATTTTATCATTAAGAGTGGAAGAAATCAAGATACAATTTATAACACGCCCTGATGGATCAATGGACAGCCTGATTAAGATACTCCCCTTAAGATTGGGTAAGGAACGAAGCCGCTTATTATATTCCGCTCTAAGACCGCCTATGTGTTGCATGATCACACGCCGGATTTCATCTGGACTGCGGCCGGCTAATGTGTCGTTTGAAGTCAAGGATTCTGTAGAGGATGAAATTTCAACTGTTGCACGCCGGGTAAGGCTTTCTGATTTCTTGGCAGCACTACCGCCACTTCCAAGTTCATCTAGGAGATCGTCCATCCCTCCACCACCTTCGCCTGCACCAGCATAACCTGGTGCAAATCTGGCTCTGGCTGTCCCCATGCGGCCCATGCCGGATAAACCGGAGGTTTTAAGTTGTTTGTGAACCCCGCTGCCTGGCACATAATCTGTTACACCAGGCATGGGCAGCAGGCCTTTCTGAGTGACTCTTCCAAATCGATATGCCGGTTGGCTGTTAGGCGAAACACCTTCAGGCAGATCTACCGGCTGTTCCACTGAAACCCATTTCCCGCTTTTATTACGCACAGCATCATCCACAGCAACAAAGCTTGTAAAATTGGTCATTATTTTATATGCCAAACCGAGTTTTAGAACCTTTTCTTTTACTTCTTCAGTAGTATATGCGTTTGCCCCAAAGACCTTGCTTTCAAGCAATTGAATTTCGCCAATCTTTTTCCGCGCCCATAAAGTTGCAAGGAGCGCATTGTCATTGTTTTTTTCCGGCAGTTCGACTCGGATGGATTTATCGTAATTTTTATTTCCCGCAAGCTTGCCTGTAATACGTAATGTTCCTTTTCCCGCATTCTTATATTTTGCAGTAACAACAAGCGGCTGGCCAAAAAACAAATCCGGAAGTTGTGCAGGTTGCTGATCCTGCACCTCCAATCCCTGCCATTCAAGGCTTATATCAGTGAGGGCCGGTGCGTCAATAAGCTCGTAGAAATCCTCAGTTGCTTTTTCTGCATTGCCATCCTGGCGTATTGTTATGCTTTCTCCGTGCCCAACATAAGCCAAACCTTCAATCAAATAGTGGTTGACAGAAGAACCGACTCCCAAACTGAACACACGGCTGTCTTCCAATCGCTGCCTAACCGTAGCAAGAACTGCGCCTTCATTACCTATAAACCCATCCGTAAGGAAAAGTACCAGCCGCCTACGACCTTCAGTTTTCGGCAAATCAAAAATAGAATTGATTGCAGAAAGCATTTCAGTCCCACCGCCGCCCCGCATTTGATCTACATAATCAAGCGCACTTTTAACATTTTCATCTGTCGCCTTTTCAGACTGTTTCCATAGAATGCCTGTTGATCCGGAAAACTTTATAACATTGAAAAGGTCATTTTTTCGCATTTTTGAGAGACATAAACGCATGACCTCCTTGCATTTTTCAATGGGAAAGCCACCCATGGAACCGCTGTTGTCAACAACAAAAACAAGTTCACGCGGAAAAACATCTTTTTCGATGACTCGCTTTGGAATCATCAGAAGCTGGAAAAAGCCCTCCTGGTTTCCGGAACGATGAGTGAGCACCACATTATTTATCTCATTGCCGGATACTGTATATTCAAGCATGAAATCCTTGTTGGGAATCCTGTCACTCTCCTGCAATGCAACCATGTTTGTGCTGCCATCAACAGTGACTTTGATTTTATGACTGGGCGATTCCAGTTCCTTTACAGGTGTACCGGCATTGATGGAGAGTGATAATGAGATTTCATTTCCACTCCGGAAATCCTGTGGAAGAATCGGAGGAGTTATCTTTTCCGCGTCTGTCACCTGATCCGTTGGCGGCTCAGTCCCGCGTTTTTCAGGGTGATGCGGTGTGCCTGGAATATAACGGGGGCCAACAACCATGGGGAAATTGAAATAATATTTACCCTTTCGGAATTTAAGCTCCTGAACATAGCTGATTGTGACAAGGATGGTGTCCCCCCGAAGGATGTTTGCCACGGACTGAGTAAAAATATTTGGGCGCTCCTGTTCCAGAAGACTTGCTGTCCGGCCTTCCCTGCGCGCCTGTTCATAAATAGCGCGAGCTTCACCACGTTCCTTTATAATGCCCTTGATTCGCTTTGCGCCTATTGTCATTACCATGGAGTCAACTGCCGAATTTTCCGGCAGGGGAAAAACATAAATTGCCTCAACTGTAGAATCTCCGGGATTGATAAATTTTTGTTCAACCGTAACCCGCGCCAGAAAACCATTAACCTTTCCAGTAACATTTGTCCCTATTAAAGGCAAGGCCAGCTTCTTGCCTTGGCTGATTAATAGCATTTCGCCTTGCCCTGCTATGGAATTTTCCGGGATTTCCATTAATGAATAGTGTTTTTCCGGATGAATCGATTGTTGCCCAACAGGCTGGGGTTCTAAAGGGGTCCGGTCAATGTTGTTTAATGGTTGAATTGGACTTATTTCCGGAACTTTGGAAACGGACGGTTTGGAACCTGAGGAAAAGAAATAATAGCAAAGACTAAGGACTGCGATTAATGCGATAAAGCTAATGATGATGGCGGGACGCATTCCTTTGCCATGATGCTTCCCATTGTCTTTCTTGGGATGAGGAAGTGCATCAAGGAGCTTTTCCGCATCTTCTTTTGTGATCTTACCGTCATTAAGCATTTTCTTAATGCGCGCTCGTTCCTGTTCCATGGGAGCTCCTTTTCTTAAAGAGATTTTAACTTCCTTGCACCCTCATCAGGGGATATATCACCCTTCTCGATAGCATCCAGAATCTCAAGACGTTTGGCCTGCATCCGAGTCGATTCAGCTTTTAGGATTTCAATTATCTCATCCAGCCTGGTCCGCAAAGTAGGATATGATATACCAATTTCTTCCGCGACTTTCTTTAGGTTGCCGCCATTCATAACAAGAGACTCAACTATCGTAAACTGGTTTTCGTTGAGCTGAAACAGGGCCGGTGTTTCAAAAGGGCCTTCCACAGCATATCCGGTGGAAACACACTTCACTTTCTCAATTATTATTGGACCTTTTAAAAGCTTGAAAACATCTGTAATTTTCACATCTGCTCCCTTTTTTAATTAAATATACTTTCATTTAATTAAAATAGCAAGATGTTATTTTTAATTATATTAATATTTTAATCGTTTAATTTTGTTTATAAGTAAATATAGCTGCTTTATGTCCGCATTCTATTTCCGACGGTGATGCAAAAAAGAGTGGAGAGCAAACCTGTATGTCGGATTAGATTTTAAGCTCTTTCGCCAGTATTCTTTCAGCTTATTAATCAACAACCCGAAACCATCAATCGGAACGGATAATGTGTTCCATTGCAAGTTGGTTTTAAGATTCAGTGGCTATCGACTCATCAAGAGATTCAAGAGACTGCAGAAGAGAGCAAACAAATCTTTAATTCGAGGAATAAAAACCTTAAATTTACCTTATCATCTGGCAGTTGCCAAAATAGTATATTAACATTCAACATGAACAACCCCACACTATCCGTAATAATGATAGTCAAAAATGAAGAAAAGCATCTCCCAATATGCCTTGACAGTATTCGCGGATTGGCCGATGAGATTATTGTTGTTGATACGGGATCAACCGACGGAACAATAAAAATAGCTGAAAAATATAATGCAAATGTCTGCAACCAGAAATGGAATGGGAACTTTGCATTTGCTCGAAACAAATCAATTTCCGAGGCAAAAGGAAAATGGCTCCTTTGGCTGGATGCTGATGACATAATCCCTGCAACCGAACACGATAAAATCCGTGAGATAATTTTAACAAATGAATCCGCAGCATATTCCTGTGTTATAGAAAATCAATACGAAGGCAGGCCCGGACAGGCATTCCGGCAAATCCGCATCTTCCCTTCGGGACGTAACATTCTTTTTGAAGGAAAGGTGCATGAAAGCCTTTCCACATCCATACAAAATGCAGGCCTTAAAGTCGTTCAAACAAACATCCGAATAGTTCATACCGGTTACAACCTGGCTTCTGATCGGGAAAAGAAGATGAAGCGCAACCATGAACTTCTTTTAGCAGAATACTCTCAATCACCTGATGATTTAGCTGTTATCATGGAGCTTGGTAATTCATTCTTTCAGTTAAGGGATTATAAAAAAGCCGTTGAATTATATCTTCTAATAGAAACCATTCCTGACGCAAAACAAAAGCAACACGACATATTCAATGCTGTTCCGGTTCTGCTTGGTACTGCTTATCTTGAGATGGGCCAAAAAGAAGATGCCAAAAAACAGTTCCAATCTGCAATAAACCGTTCTTCGGACAATATGACCGCTTACTATTATCTTGGCCGAATAGCGCTTCTGGAGAACAATCCCGACATGATGCTTTCCATGTTTGAAAAAGTGGCCTACCTTAAGCCTTCAGTATCAACTGTGGCATCGGACATAACCGGTATGAGGGCCAATGCATTTGCTTTTGCAGGTAACCTTCATTTTGTTCGGGGAAACTTTGAACGTGCCTTGAATTTGTTCCTTGAATCCGATAAAAGCAACCTGCCTGCCGCTTTCCAATACGAAACAGCAGTTGAAGCTGCTGTTAAATCAGGAAAGCAGGAGTTGGCTGTTTATTTCAAAAATAAAGCATCCAGTACACAAAACAAAGAAGCTCGCAATGGCTAAATTAAGAAAATATATTTTACCCGGCAACACCCCCTCTCCTTTTCCACCACATACTCTTTCAGTATGTATGATAGTCAAGAATGAGGAGAATTCTTTGCCATTGTGCCTTAATTCGATCAAAGGCCTGGCAGATGAAATCGTGATTGTTGATACTGGTTCAACAGACAACACTATTAATGTTGCAAAACAATTCAAAGCTAAAATAATCCAATCAGAATGGCAGAATGACTTCAGCTATTCACGCAACATTTCAATCCAAAACGCCACTTCTTCATGGATATTGTGGCTTGATGCTGATGATATTATCGAAGAACCGTCAATAAAGCACATACTGCGTCTGAAACAGGAAATAGAGAACCCTGTTACGGCCTTTGGTTTTAAAGTCAAGAATGTTTCCAATTCAGGTATGGGTGATGTATTCATGCAGGTCAGGATGTTTCCGAACGATAAAAGACTCAAATTTGAATGGCCTATTCACGAACAAATAGTCCTATCTCTTGACAAGACGGGGTACAGGGTTGTTTATCTTCATGAAGTAGAGATTCTGCATTCCGGATACCATGACAATTCCCTGAAACAAAAAAAAGCGCTCCGTAACCGTGCAATACTTGAAAAAAACATGCACTTGTATGAATCTTTTCCAAGTTATGTGGCAGCTTACGGTGATACCTTTTCAATGGCTGAAGAATGGGAAAAAGCAGTTGAGGTTTATAAGTCAGTGCTTGACATAAAAAATTGCAAAAATAAGCATTCTGAGATCTATGAGTTTATGTTTGTTACAATAGCTCTCGGGTACAAACATCTCAATAAAATGGATGAAGCCCTGAAATGGGTTGAAAAAGGACTTAAAGAGAATCCATCAAAAATTGAGCTTTCATTTCTCGGAGGAGAAATCTCTTTTGATACTGGTGATACGGACCGCGCATTCAAATTTTACAAACAGACCTTTGAAGCAAAGGTGGTTCTTGCCACAACCCCTGTTGACCATGCAGCCCTTAAATCAAAGTCCCTTATGCGGCTCGGTAAAACCCATCAAATGAAAAAGGAATTCAGAGAGGCTGAATCATGCTTTAAGAAACTCTCGGAAATGAACAATAGCTTTTTTGACACACCTGCCTGCCTTGGAGAGGTTTATTTTGAAGAAGGCAGGCTGCTGGAATCATTCAAGGCTTTCAGTGATTCAGTGCTGCGTTTTCCTGGAGCTGATGTCCGGGCATATCGTTATCTTGGCGAAATATGCCTTCACGTGGGCAGGGAGGATGAGGCGATTAATTTTATGGAAAAAGGACTCAGCTTTTTCCCATTAGATTCAGTGCTGCTTGACAGCCTTAAAACGTATTACCGGAAGGTAAATGATACTGAAAAATATCTCGAATATAGCCGTCGTTTAACAGAATCGAACCGGAGAAACAGGGAAGGGTTCCTGATAAAATGGTCAAGACAATATCTTTATGCCTGATTGTAAAGAATGAAGAGGATCGTCTTAAACGCTGCCTTGATTCATACCAGGCTGTTGTTGACGAGATTGTTATTATTGACACAGGATCCTCTGATTCAACCCAGGACATTGCAAAAAAAGCCGGGGCAAAGGTCTTTACGACAATCTGGGAAAATGATTTCTCAAAGGCGCGTAATACTTCACTTGAAAAAGCCTCATGTGACTGGATTGTATGGACGGATGCTGATGATTATATAACACCATCCAATGTTGATAAAATAATAACGATTAAAGATTCTTTTCCGCTTAAGACCGCATTCAGCTTCATGATAAAGAATTCCCAGGACGGCATCCTTGGGGATGTATTCAACCAGATTCGGATGTTTCCTAAAAGCCCGAAGATTCGTTTTCGTTACAAGGTACACGAGCAGGTTCTGCCCTCAATACAGGAACAGGGGTTTGGGACAGAATATACTGATGTTATGGTAATACACACCGGTTATTCCGGGCCGGAAATTGTAAAAGAAAAGCAGCGCCGCAACCTTGCCATACTGGAACAGGAAATGAAAGAGAGGCCTGACAATCCCGTTGTTGTTTATTCTTATGCAGGGGCACTTGTTGACCTTGAAGATTATGACAAGGCAGTGCCAATGTATGAAAAGGCACGCAAGCTGGCACTGACTCTGAATAGAGAGGATCACATAGCAGATGGCGTCCCAATGACTTTGGCAGCGCTTTTTGGCAGAAGGAAAGATTATGGCAGTTCAAGGAAATGGGCTGATCTGGCGTATAAAATCAACCCTTCCCATCCTCAGACTAATTGCATGCTTGGCGAACTCTGCGAAATTGATGGCAAAGATGAAGACGCTATCAGGCACTTTGAATTTGTGCTTACATGTAAAGAAAAGCCAACTTTTATTCCGGTTAATGTGAATATACTCAGGATAAACGCGTGTAAACATCTGGGCATGATTTACAAAAAAAGAGGCGATGATAAAAAAGCAATAGAATATCTTAAAATGGGCGTAAAAATAGCCGGGAAGTAAAAACCTCCCGGCCTTTTAACATCTTCTTAATCAGGCCTATCGCAACGGCATCACCCTTTTCCCTGCAATTTTTTTGGCAAGACCTGAATATGTTGAATCCAAATAAATATTCCCTAAAGTAACCGCATCTGTTACATCACCAATATAATATTCCCAGGATGAGTAGTAATCATCATAATAATACAAATCACCAATATTAAAGGTTTCACTGGAATTCATATCATTCCAAACATACAGGTAATAATAATCGGACGAACTATTATAAGTGTACTGAAAATAATTTGCCATATCCGACAAAGAAGGGACATTCTCAAGTTTCATATTTGCGGTTGAACCGGTTCCACAATAATAGAAACCGAGGAAATAGGATTGTAATTTGGCTTCATTATACCAATAGAGCTCCGCGTAATAATCCTTGCTGTTGTAAGAACCATTTAAAGAGCCGCTCACATTATTGCCGGACAGAAAGAGTGATTTGGAGAAATCCATTGTAATCACGGCACTGCCGGTTGGTGCTGATGTATTTGTACGTGTATAAATAGCACGTTTATAAGCCTTGTTCCAGTCATCCTGGCCGTTAAGATTATTATAAGCATAAACCCAGTAAACCCCCTCCTTTAGACTGTCAAGATAGAACTTGACAGCAGGTCGTATCGTATCACTATATGTCCATGTCCAAACCGGGTTATCAGCAGGCAAGTTGGCAAAGGAGGGCTGTCCGGCATCAGCTTTATAAATTTTTATTCGCGTTGCATAGGCCCCAACCTGCCCAACAATTCCATAAACATATCCATAGTATGGATAATAATTGGTCACTACACCGGAGCATGCACCTTTATTTACAAGGGTGATCTGAGCATAGGCTGAAAAAGGACTTGCTTTATCGTTCCAGGTATCCAATGCACGCACGGAAAAACGGAGATTAGAACCTATAAGAACCGGCACATTAGTGTCTGAATAGATATACATATCAATCATCGGGTTGTATAGGTAATCCCAGTCTTCTTCAATGGTATCGCTCTGAAACTGAACCCAGGTGCTCGCAACCTGACGTTCACCTTTTATTTCATATCCATCCGGGGCATAGCCTGTCGGCCGCCAGGTAAGGTCAACCTTGCCGTCGCAAATCTGCGTTGCAACAAGCCCCACAGGCTGCGTGGCCAAAACCTCGTCTGTGACATCCACCAACGGAGTGACTGTTTGCCCGGCCTTTACCGTGAAGGTATCCTTTCCAGTTAATAGCGTATCTCCGGTCTGGGTATGAGCTGATATTTTAATCGTGGCTGGACCGGAAGGAACATTATTCAAGACCGCATGGTGTGAACTGAAGGATAGGGTGCTGCAAATGGAATTTGCGCCTCCGTTTGGTATAATTGTGATATGGATGGTGCTGATATACATTGTATCATAGCTGTTAAGATAAGCATTTCCCGGGAAATCAATCTTAACGGAACCTGTTGTCATAACACCGGAACAGGAACCTTTATTCACAAGCGTAATCTGGGCATAGTCAGAAAAAGGGCTTGTCTTGACATACCCATAATCCAGGGCGCGTATAGAAAACCTGACCGATGAATCAGTAAGTATAGGCACGCCGGTATCCGAGCATGTATATAAATCAGATGCCCTGTTGTATGTATAATCGTATTTCAAGATTGTATCGCTAAGAAACTCTTTCCATGTGCCCATGCGTATCTCTCCTTTTATTCCATATCCATACGCATAACCAGTAGGCTTCCAGGAAAGATCAACTTTGCCGTCACAAATCTGTGTTGCAACTAGCCCCACAGGCTTAGTGGCCAATACTTGAGTAGCGACGGCCACAGACGGGGAAATAGATTGATTGGCTGTTACAGTGAACGATGCTTCTCCTTTAAGGAGAGTATCTCCGGTCTGAGTATGGGCTGAAATTTTAATTGTGGCAAGACCGATTGGTATATTGCTCAATACCGCCTGGTGCGAACTAAAGGCGTATGAACTTTGTATTGCACTGCCACTATTTGGAATAATCGTTATTTTGATGGTGCTTATATACACTGAATCCTCACTGGGTATACTCACATTTCCAGGAAAACTCAGACTGACAGAACCTGTTGCCCCGGCTCCTGAACATGCTCCCTTGCTCACAAGCGTATCCTGCAAAAAATCAGAAAAAGGGCTGGTGTTATACCCATCCAGGGCTTTGATATAAAAACGTACAATGGAATCAGGACGGGTCGGTATGCTTGTATCTGACCATGTATAAAAATCTGTCAATGGGTTATAAATATAATCCCCGTATTTCGAGATCGTATCATTGTGAAACTCACTCCAAGTACCCCCCTTGTACAATTCGCATTTTACCACATATCCATTCGCATAACCGGTTGGCTTCCAGGAAAGATTAACCTTGCTATCACAAATCTGCGTATCAATAATCCCCACAGGTTTAGCGGCTAATACATGATTTGTGACATTTACTGAAGGAGAGTCAGTTTGCCCTGCTACAACTGTGAGTGTACCTTCACCTGTCGCTAGCGTGTCGCCTGTTCTGGTATGGGAGGATATTTTAATAGTGGCAGGACCAACAGGTACATTATTCAAGACCGCATGGTGTGAACTGAAGGCAAAGGTACTGCATATGGAGTTTGTTCCTCCGCTTGGAATAATGGTTATATGAATCTTGTCAATAAAAGTTGTATCATCACTGTAAATATGAGCCCCGCCAGCTTGAATTTCTGTTGCCTTGAAAAAAATGAGTCGTGGCGCCACAGAACCTGTGGCAATGCTGTTCGGTGCCTGTTCCGGCCCTACAATAGAACAACTCACAATGCAGAAAAGTATTGCTGCTGTCAATAATACAGCAACATGCCTGAAATATTTTTTTGTTACCATGTTATGTCCACCGTTCCGGTTTGAGTTCCTGAATTTCCCGGGCTTCCCGAATTATCCGAAGATTTTGAATCATCTTTCTTTGAAAGAATCAGAAACGCCGCAGCACCACCGCCCACTACCGCCGCGACAATCACGACCACAAGCACAGGGCTCATGCCTTTACCTTCTGATTTGACTTCAGGTTCACTTTTCACTGGTTCACTCTTTGCAGGCTGAGCCGTTACCGTGCTTACGGGTTCAGTCTTGGTCACGACAACTGGGGCAGGTTCTTTGACAACAGCGAATTCTTCGGCGATTACCGGAAGTATGTCCGTAAGCAATCCATCAATTTCACCCTTGAAATTTTTGCTTATGGTCCTTACAATTTCACCTGTGGCAACGCTTATCATCCTTACGTTGACTGAATATGTCTTCCCAACCTTGCCAATACTGCCGGTAACCATGTGATCAACCCCGAGCAACTGGCCCATCTCAACAATGCAGGCTTCATCCGTACAGGCCCCGCTTTGTTGAAACCCCTGCTCTTTAAGAACAACATCCATTTTACCACGCTCGAGCACGCGAAACTTTCCGGTATTGGATAAATGGCTGGATAAGGCATCAGTAAGCGTGCTTGCCTCGCCGGGCTGAAGCCCGCGGCCATCAAGCTCACTTACCGCTATGCTGATTTTATTGCTCTTGGGTGTTTTCCCGGCTGCTTGTGAAAATACCGGATATAATCCGGCAATAATCAGCATAAAACATGAAAAAAGAAGAAAACTGCATCCGCGAATACTTCGTATCATTTTGAACCTCATTTTATTATTGGAGTAATGGTTGTAATATAAATAATAAATACGCAATTATTATACTACTTTTTACGCGCCTTGACAACGAAAATCTCTTTCCACCCTGCTGTTCCAGATACCAAGTACCTCGGAGGCTACCTCGTCAACACCTCTTAAGGCGTTTATAACAACAAACCGCTCCGGCGCTGCTTTTGCAAATTTTAAATATGCACGGCGCACTTTATCAAGAAAGACTTCGCCTTCCTTTTCCATCCTGTCTTTTTTTCTTCCAGATTTATTTATACGCATTACTGCCTGGGCTGCCGGTAGATCAAACAGGAAGGTAAGATCAGGTTTAAGACCTGAACAAGCAAAATCATCAAGCTTTTGTATTTCCGAATAAGGCAACCCGCGTCCGCCGCCTTGATAAGCAAGGGTTGAATCTGAGAACCTGTCGCATAAGACTATTTTGCCTTCCAAAAGAGCGGGTAAAATCTTTTCTGAAACATTTTGCGACCTCGATGCCAGATACAAAAGCAGCTCTGTACGATTGTCTATTACAGATTTGTCTTTCAGGATTATAGCTCTAATGGCTTCAGCCAAATTCGTTCCTCCTGGTTCACGTGTTACAATAGTGTCTATGCGGCTTTTCTTAAGTGCCTGGTGCAACAGTTCAAGCTGTGTTGATTTGCCACAGCCGTCTATTCCTTCAAATGAAACAAAAAAGCCTTTATCGTTTTTTTTCATGGCTTATTTTTTTACTCCAATTGGCAGTATGTCCATTTGTTCAACCTCCCAGCGTTTCCGGACATGCAATGAGTCAAAAGCAATGACAGCTTTTTCAGCAAAACTGAAAGGACTTAAGACCCCCTCATCAAAACGCCTGTTACCATTTGCATCCCAATAGGCAAGAATCCTGTAATCACCCTCAGGCACATGATCCAACCTGTAAAGCCCTTTTGTATCCGGACTCTTTTCAACAATCATTCTTCCTGTTCTTGAAAGTAACCTGATCCTGCAATTAGAAATACTGTCTTTTACCTGACCTGTTATTGAACCGTATTCACCTTCGGCAATCACTGAAAAACCGCCTTTCAGGAGTGTGTCCGTTGAAAAGTTTCCACTTTCATCAATAAACTTTTTCGGGTCCAGTTTCCATCCATAATGTGCTTCGGGCACAAGAGACGAATCAGGCTTAAAAACAAATTTCAGCGGGGTAAAAAAGGCTCCTTGCCCTTTTACCGGAAAATAAGCAGTATCGGACTTAAATAGAGTGTCTATCTTTTTCTTCGATATTTCTATTCTAAAAAGTGAAAAACCGCTTATTAAATCATCCATCCTGATTGGCTCGGAAAACCTCAATACCATGGAATCGGCTTCAGATATGTCAATTGAGTTTCTTAATGGATAAAAATCAACTACATAAGGTGCGATGCTGTCTGTTCCCAAACTTCCGATAAAGTCAACATAGGCTTTTGATGTATCAAGATGAGCGCCGCTTGTTGATGTTAAAGAAGTCGCCCTGCATCTATACTTCCTGAAACCGGCTTCGGGCTCAATTTTGCAAAGTTGAGTAAGAGAATCTCCAGGATACGGGTATATGGCCGATATGGGTATTGTTTTATTCTTTTTAATATTTGAATCCAGTATTGCTATGGTAAAATTTGCAGGGTTAAGCCGTAAAGAGTCAGGTACTGTTTTATTAAAGGTAATAAAAAGTTGTCCGCCTGGTTTAAGCTGCACCTTTTCCAGGAATAGCGGAAGGGTATCTTGTTTCATTGGAAAAAAAACAAAACCATCAGCGCTGGTATTTTTATACGATAAAACAGCATCAAAAGCCGGCATGCCTATGGTTTCCCTGTCAGGATTAAACCTCCTGTTTCTGTTAAAATCATTAACCGCAAACAAACGGTATTTACCAAATTTAAGACCTTTAAAATGAAAAAATCCGTCGTTTCCACTTTGGGTGATATAGTCGGGAATATCCTTGACCGGATTAACACTAACAGTGTCTTTGATTAAATATGCGAATATTGATAGGCCTGCTGAAATAGCCCTTCCCTGTTCGTCGCTCACCATACCGTTTATCCTGCAACTGTCAAGAAAGGCCCCTGTTGAAAAAGTAAGACTGAAGGACTCGGCAAGTTTGTTACCCCGCATGTCCTGAATATCAGACCCAAGCACAACCACATAAGTTGTGCTGTCCATTAAGGGTCCTTTTGGGACCAGTTCTATGTTCCGGCCATAAGCTTTAACCTTCATCAACGGCTCAGTGGGTGAAATAAACACCGACTTTTCAATATTTTCAGTACGGACCCATTCACTGAAAGTAAAGGTAATCGATCTATTTCGATTAACAAAAAGACTGTCATTGCCGGGTAACGCGGATATTACAACAGGCGGAGTCTTATCTTCCGGACCTCCGGATGGGGCCACCCTGTTGGCGCAATTATTGAAAGAAACAATGAAAACTGATAATATGATAATGTATGCAAACAATTTCAGCATTTGTGAATGATAAGATGCAAAATGGCATTGGTCAAAATCAAGTAGAGGCAGGTTTACGGCTCACCTATTCCCATTTTTAAAGATTCTCCTGGAAAACCCATCCCCTAACCCCTTCCCTTTTTTTTAAAGAAAAAAGGGAAGGGGAACCGGAAAGGAATAAAAAAAATATTGTACTGAAATTATTCTTATAAACGGTTTCCATGCTTTATTAAGCCCCTCCCTTTTTCCTTCAAGAAAAAGGGAGGGGTTGGGGTGGGTTTCTTGTAGCAATTGACATTTGCTAAAACTGGGGATCAGTGAGGGTTTACGGGTTGAGTGCGCAACTCGTGGTTTGCAATCAAAACCTGTATTACACAGTATTCCACCATGCTCTGCCTGGATTTTTTTATATAATAAACCTGTTTACTGTTTATAAACATAAACACTTATTTATTAATAATCAATATTTATATTGCTTTTTTAGCTATTATTCGCTATTTTATGTTTATATTTATGACCGAACTACCGTGCATCTTCTCATATTCAGATTACAGGCTCTATCTTAAGGATTACTATGAATTAAGCAAAGCCCGCAATAAAGCTTTTTCATTCCGGTATTTATCCATGAAGGCCGAGATCAATTCCGCTCCGTTTTACAAATTCATCATTGAAGGAAAAACGAATCTGACAAAAGCCACCATAGTTAAAACCTGTATCGCCCTTAAACTTAAACCTGAAGAAGCAACCTATTTTGAAAACCTGGTATTCTTCAACCAGGCAAAAACCTTAAAAGAAAAGAACGTCCATTTTGCAAGATTGATAGAATCTCGAAAAGGAATGGATTTCAAAAAAATCGCGGATAGCGAGTACGATTATTTCAGTCAGTGGTACCATGTAATTATAAGAGAACTTGCCGTGATAACGGATTTCAAGGATGACTTCAGCCTGCTTGCAAAAAAGATATCACCTCAAATAACGCCAAGGCAGGCAAGAGATTCAGTGGAACTTCTTTTGCGTCTTGGTTTTCTTAAAAAGGAAGATGGCCGTTATATCCAGGCCGAACCTGTTCTTACCACGGGCAAGGATATTCGCAACCATCAGATCATGAATTTCCAGATCGAAATGCTTAAAATTGCCATTGAAGCCTATGAACGTCATGCACGAGAGACTGTCATGATGTCATCCACTACTCTTTCCATCTCTCAAAAAAGTTTTGATATGATGAAGGATCGTATCCGCGCTTTCCGTGCCCAGCTTCTGGAAATGGCCAGGTCCGACGAGAAGCCGGATAAGGTGTACCAACTCAACCTGAACTTCTTTCCCATGAATAAATAATGAATAGGATGACCTACATGATGAACCAAATGTTTTGTTTTCTGATGTCGGGATTGCTGGCAGCCTTTTTCTTCAGCTGTTCGAATTCGCGTACAACAGGTCCTAATGTGGCCGGCGGCGGTACAGACACAGAATGGTCTTTGACCGGCACTGTGTATACAGACCAAGGTACCCCGGCGCCTTCGGTTACAATAAGTCTTTACAACAATTACGAACCCCTATCCCAACGGAACACGGCACTTGCAACTGCCATCACGGACAATAAGGGACAATATGCATTTGATAATATCGTGAAAGGTGTTAATATCATTATTATAGGCAAGTCCGCTTCCAATGGTCAGGTGTTCTTTGCAGAACAGATGATAGGAGACAGTGTGGACAGGAAAGACACGCTTGCACTGCCTGAAAGGATTTTTATCTCCATTGATACATCCTCTTCCCTTCGCAGGGATTCCTGTTATATCCTGATGCTAGCCGCAAACAAGCGTTTTGCTTTGGATTCCACGGCATTAAACGCGTTGTCCGCGCTTCCTCAAAAGCCTGTTCAAGCCGCAGTGCGCATCGTGCTTGGGGACACAACCATCAATGATACAGGTATGGCTTCCGTCAAATTCATACGCTGGGCACTTGTGGGAATGGTTTATGAATATCTCGGTTACATTATGGGCACCGCAACTCTCAAGGAAACAGTACATGATCCTTTCTTCGGCCCGATTAACCCGGATACTGTCCCTTTTGGGGCTGTCATGTTCCAGAACAGGGATTCCATATTTTTCCTTGGCGGATATAATGAAGATGACGCACCCATAAGCCGGGCGCTTTTATACACAATGACGAATTCCAAATGGGAAAACATAGGCCCGTTTGGCCTGTCCCAGGCCGAGGTCGGTGCTACTGTGTTATCCGGAAGGCTTCTTATTTACGGCGGGATTTCATTCCCGGGTCTCCCATTGAACGTGGAGAGCTTTGACCCGGGGATGGGTGTTTTCAGGTCCTTCGGTATATTGCCCGACACAATGGCCGGCCTTGACGGCAGAAGCCCGTCACTTTTCACAACCTGCATGGGCAAGATTTATTCGGTCTCAACACAGGATAGGGATTTCGGCCTTTCCGTGTTTGAGTCCTCGGATGGCTTGCGATGGAAGCGTTACGATAAGATGAACGCAAAAAAACCCTTTGGCACAGTCCGTACCGCAAGTCCCGGCATCCGGAACCAGACCGTAGTGACCCGTGAAAGGGACGTAATATTTCTCGGGGGCGATTCACTCGGCGATGCCGTCAACCGTGCTTCGGCTTTCAGCCTGGACTCCATGTGCTCGAAGCGCATGCGTTATATGTCAGTGGCCAAGGCATTGCCCGTCTGCGGCCATACTTGACGATACCCTGTACGTCATAACGGATGAAAGCGACAACCGTCATGTGGTGCAAACTTATGATTTCAGCATGGATCAGTGGCGGATTGCAGCAATACTGGCTGATACTCTTGAAGGGTTCAGTATGGACAGCCCTAACCGCCTTGTCTCCCTTTACGGCCGTTTATACGCGGTTTCTTCGGGAAGCCAGTATTTGTCGGTTTTCGAATCTGGAGACGGGGTGTTCTGGAGAGAATATCGCTCCACTTTTGGAGGAAGCGACAAGCCGACTATTGTCGCCTCTGAAAGCGGGCTTTATATTGTTGCTGGAAAAAGCGGCAAAGCAGCCAACCGCTTCTTTTTCTTTGACCCCTTCCAGATAAAATTCAATGAGTTGAAATCCCATTCCCTGTACGATGACGGCGATTATAACACCTGCTTCTGCAAAAACAACAGGATTTTCAAGATCAATTCCAGTTCCGCCGCACAGCAGGCCATGGAAGTATTTGAGATTTCTTCCGGAACGTGGCGTGTAGTTCCTGTTTCACAAAACATCTATTACAGGAATAATTGCCGCTATTTTCCGATTATTCCTGACCCGCTCAAAGACGAGGTCTATCTTTTTACCCCGGTACGGCTTGACAATGGGCTCTTCATCAACACCAGGTCTTATGAAACATATCCATTGCAACAGGATGAAGCCTGTAGATATCCGGTGCTTGTTGCCTCTGACAATTTGATTTTCATAATCGGGAATGGGGATGGCGACATACCTGATTTCTTCTGTTCCTTTAATCCTAAGTCCGGACTTTTTTCCGATCTCATGCATTTTTCCATACACGGAAGCGGCCGCCTCACAGCGGCTGTTTGCCTGCAAAATAAAATCATCAAACTGAATTCCGCTTCTCTGAACAGGAACGAACTGGAACTGTATGATATTCCATCAAACACCTGGACCAGGAAAGTCACGCCGGGCACTATTGATTTTACCAATGATGGCAGGTATTATCCTGTTGTTTCGGATTCCGCTCTTGGTGAAACTTACTGGTTTGAAAGCACCTTCAGTTCCAAAGGGTTTTTCTTTAATATTGTAAATAGTCAATTCAGCGATACGTCCCTTGCAAAACAAAAGGAGTAAAGAATGAAAGTACTGCTAATCGGTCTCATTGTCTGCGCAATCGCGTGGGGAGAAATGCCGTTTCTCGTAAAGAATAAGCGGCCAGAGGCGGGCCCAATAGTCCGCATGGAGGAACAGATTCAAAAGGAAAAGGTATTGCGGGAAAAGATAAAGGTTGAAGAAAAATTAAAGGCGGAGAGGCTTGAAGCCCGTAATCCGCAAGTAATGAAACCTCAGCCAAAATTCCTCGGCAAAGCACTGGCACTATTGCCCGATGCTTATGAGCCGAATAATTCATTGGCCCAGGCCGCAACTGTCACTTTGCCCTGCACGCTTAAGCTCTCAATGACAGTAAATGATACGGATGTTTTCAAGGTTGCGGTGGATTCGGCGAATGTGTTGATGGCAACCATGGCAGGCACACAAGTGAGGTCGGCGATTGAAATATTAGATAAGAACGGTTCGGGCGGTGGCCAATCCGGATTGACATGGTTGTATTCGGAAGAAAAAGATACCTTATATGTCAGAATGAGATATTGGTGGATGGAACAGGGGGATTATACACTAATACTGCACCAGGAGCCGGGTTTTCCGGTAAAAGGAACCTTCTCCACAGGAGACGGTGATAGCCTTCCCTATGGATGCTGGATGGATGTTTACGATACGGCGAATTCAAATCAAAGAGTAAATGGTGAATGGCATTTTTTTAATTACACCCCAGATTATACTCTGTATTTGCCAGCAGGTACCTATAAAATATATGCTGCCTTCAATGAGCCATATTTCGGGTTTTATTATAATCAAGCTGAGTATATCAGCGATGCAACCCCTGTTGTTGTTATGGGCCCGGTTAACGATATCAATTTCCAGCTCAGAAAAGGTGGAGTAATTGCAGGAAGAATCAAGGACGTCTCAGGAAATCCGGTTAAAGATGTCTATATAAATGCAGATTGCAGGTTCCATGATAATTTTTCCGGTAGCTCAGCGACCTCGGATACATCCGGCTTTTTCCGTATCGAAGGATTGCTCACGGAAAAATATTCCGTTTCTGTTATTTCGGATTCTTTTGTCAGCCAGTATTACAATCTTAAGGATTCCCCATTAAATGCGGACAGTGTTGCTGTAGCGATAGGAATAGTGACAGGGAATATTGATTTCACCCTAAGAAAGGGTGGTAAAATAACCGGCACAATCTCTGCAATTGATGGAAAACCCTTGCCGGAATATCTTTATCTTGTAGCCCGGAATGTGAGTGGTTCGTATAGCAAATCCATTATGGTTAATGTTGGAAAGGGAAAGACAAAAATAGTCTATGAATTTTCCGGACTAAACTCAGGATTATACTATGTCAAAATGGGTGAAACATACTATGGAAACGCTATCTATGCCTTTGTATATTATCCAAACGCAAATAGTAAAAGCAGTGCTGTTCCGGTCAGTGTTGTTGATAGAGAAACCACACCCAATATTAATTTCAATTTGGAGCGATCGGGTGTAATCCAGGGTACTATCACCTCTTCTGACAATAAAATGAGGGGAAATAATGTGGATGTCTATTTGCAACTTTACAATGATAGGGGTACATTAGCTGATTTGGTGCGCTATTATGCTGATAGCATTGCACCAGGTACTTATTCCTATACGGTATTTGGTGTTCCAAAGGGGGTTTATAAGGTGGCAGCTTCATTCTATATATCTGGAAACGACACTTCTAGTAGTTATCAGAAGGAGTTCTATTGCAATGCAAAAAACCAGGAAGAGGCAACACCTATAACAATCGTTCCTGGAGATACGGTAACCTCTATTGATTTTGTTCTAGATCCTGCTGGAGCCATAAAGGGGTATTTACGATACCAGGAAACCGGCGCACCCGTCATAAACCGTAATGTTTACGTTTTAGTTGACACTGTCGGTGATTTACTGAACCATTGGTCAAATGAACTTTATTATAATGCATTATCGGATTCAACCGGCCGATTCCAGATAAGGGGACTCCCTTCCGGTTGCTATAAAGTTCAAGCCATGAATTTTAATAGTAGATCCTTGAGTCCTATTGTAAATCAATTTTACAATGGGGCTGTAAATTCAATTTCCGCACAGGTGCTGACAGTCACGGCACCAAACGTAATTGACAGTGTTAATTTCTCCATAGAAAAGGGAAATGGCGGAATGGTGACAGGAAAAATCAACATTGAAGATGACCCTCATCATTTAGTTTGTGCATTTGATTCAGCAGGTTTTTTGATTGGCGCTGTTCATGTAGAACATAATGGAAGTTATTTAATCGACGGGCTCCCATCCGGATTCTACAAGATTGGCGTTTACTGCGCTCGGTATTTTCCAACCCCTCTGATTTTTTACCATCCTTCTGACACAAGCTTTGCAAATGCCAAAACCATTAAGGTTGTCAAAGGCGACACCACAAAGGACATCGACATCACCATTCCTGATGTTTCGGTTGAGGACAATGGCATTGCAGACATCAATGAAACCGCGATCCTTTCAAATCTTCCAAACCCGTTCAATCCATCAACAACAATCCGGTTTTCCGTAGCCCACAAAGATGTGGGAAAAACACTCAGAATTATGGTTTATGACATAAATGGATCTCTGGTGAGGGAGTTGTCGAACGGAAAATCCGTCGTCGGCGCACACAAAGCCTTATGGGACGGAACAGATCGCTTCAACCGAGGCTGCGCTTCCGGTATCTACCTTGTCAAAATGGTTGTCGGAGACAAGTGTTTGACACGCAGAATTGTCATGATGAAATAATCCAACCATCCATACGCAAGGGATGTTTGTTAAAGGCGGCCCTCGCTGGGCCGCCTTTTTGTTTAAGTGTTGTTTGTCCCGAAAATAAATCTGAATTCGTTACAAAGATAAACTTTAAAAAATGGGGCATCGTGCTTTTTCATGGGTACCTACTATATGTTGGATAAAACCATTTATCAAATTACCAAACCCATCCCTGCCCTTCCCTTTTTCTTGGGGGAAAAAGGGAAGGGTTCTGAAAGATGTAAAAAAATATCCATATTTGTTTTTAATCTTTACTCCCCCTTCCATTTTTCCCTTAAGAAAAAGGGAAGGGGGTCGGGGGGATGGGTTTCCAATTATGCCTAAAAAATCTTGACTCCCGTAGTCACATAACGTATATACATAGCAATGAAATTTATTTGGGACGAATCGAAGAATAATATCAATATTGCAAAACATGGTATTGATTTCAATGATGTTTGTGATATGTTCAACCATCCTATGCTGACATGTTTTGACAGAAAAAAGAATATGGCGAAGAGCGTTGGGTTGGCATTGGTTTTTTGAAGGGGATTATTGCCGTAATAGCTTATACTGAAAATGACGACAAGGATATTATCCGTATAATTTCAGCAAGAAAGGCGACCAAACATGAAAGCACAAGGCTTAAAGAAAAACTCACGAACTGATTGGGAACGATTAGCAACAATGCCGGAATCCGAGATCGACGTTTCGGAGATTTCAGAACTGAGCACTGATTTTTTCGCCAATGCCACCTTACGACTGCCTGAACCTAAAAAAGCTATTTCATTGAGGATAGATTCGGACATTCTTGCCTGGTATAGAAAACAAGGTACCGGTTATCAAACGGTAATGAATGCCGTTCTCAGATTGTACATGCAGGCAAGACACATTAAACCAAAAACAAGATCACGCAGAGCTCGTTCTTTACAGCATGTAGATTAACTGCGGCTTGTCAAGATTCCGCTCAAAAGGTGAAGAAGATTGTTGCAGTAAAGTAGGTTCATTTCTCCATGTTCAAGTGATGTTTGTTAAAGACGGCCGGCGTTGGAACGCCTTTTTGTTTATATATTATTTGCCCCGGAAATAAATCCGAATTACAAAGATCAGAACTCTTGATCTCTTTGGGAAGACATTTATAGCATTAGTCCCTCGGAGGGACTAAAAGATTCTAAACACAGCAGATAATATAACTATATGGGCAATATAAATAATTTGCAATATTGCCCATATAGTTATATATTATAATGTATGAGAGAGCCTTCTGGTAAAACCTCAGCTATTAATGCGCTTTTATCCAACCTTTCACGGGCAAAGATAAAATCTAGGATTAAACAAACTAATTCAGGGGATGCACAATTAGTTTTGCCAAGCCAGAAAGCGGAGTATCGTATGACCTGGAACGTATCAGCGGCTTTTATAATGAATAATCCGTTTTTACCAACATCAAAAGAGCGAATAAACACAATCTTTCTGGTGCAAAGAATAAGCCGAAAACAATTTGAATGGGCCAGGAACAACGGCATAGCGGTAATAGATGCCAAAGGTAATGGTGTTGTAAGCCTGCCTGGTTTTCATATGGAAGTGATGTCTGAACTTGAGAAAAAGGATAGGATACCGAGTGGGGGTACGCCATTTACGAAAAAGGCCTCGCGTATTGTCCGTGCCCTGCTTTCTAAAAAGCAAAAAGCCTGGTCACAGTCTGAATTGGTGCATAACACAAGGCTTACTCAGGCTTATGTCAGCATTGTTTTAAAGATGCTTGTGAAAGAAGGGTACATAGCAGTTCAAAATAGATGTATTACATTGCTTGATGACAGTCGTTTATTGGATGAATGGACTGCTCATTATCGATTTGATCGGCATAAACAAAAACAGTATGCTTTTAATGCATCTTCATATGATGATGGACTGGTCAAGATAGGCGAGCTGCTAAAAAATAGAGAGATACAATATGCCTTCACCGGGTGGAGTGGATCGCATCTACGAGCACCTTATGGGATTGCGCCTCTGTGGATGGCTTATATTGAAAAAGACATCCAGAAACCTGAGGAATACGGGTTTTATCCGGTCGTGGAGGGTGGCAATCTCGTGTTATTGGCACCACAGGATTCAGGTGTTTTTCAATTTACAAACCAGGTGAACGGATTGAATATTGTAAGTGATGCGCAAGTTTATGTGGATTTAAAGAAGATGCCAGGACGTGCCGGCGAACAAGCGGATATGATCCGGCAAAAATATCTTTCTTAAGAAGAGTAACGTATGGATAAACCGGATACAATGACAGGATATTCTTCTGGAACAACCGAGCTGGTTGAGCGTGTGCTGCTTGAGGCTTGGAGCCGGTTGGGAGATTACCATGAGTATCTGGTTTTAATAGGCGGGTTGGTACCGCGATATATTTGCCCCGGGGTGATAGAAGAGAAGCATTGTGGATCAATGGATGTAGATTTCGGCATCAGCCTGGCCGTGGCGGATGTGCGGTTATATTCCTCAATTGTAAATACGTTAAAGAAAATGGGATTTATCCCCGGCAAAAATGAACAAGGAAGGGATCGTCTGCATTCATTTGAGAAAACAATCAATGGGGTGGTTCTTAATATAGACTTTTTGACTGTTAAATATGACGGCCCCAAACAATCGTTGATGCGCGGGGTAACTCAGGATTTACGGGCAATCCAGGTGGAAGGATTGGGCTTGGCGCTGAATATGCCGTTATCAATACCAATTTCTGGAGAATTACTTTCCGGCGGAAAGATTGAACTGAACATCCGTATGTGCCGACCGTTTCCATACGTTATTCTGAAGGCACTTTCATTTGAGAACCGTGGTGAAGGAAAAGATGTATATGACCTGATCTATGTGCTCCGGCATTCCGCCGGTGGGCCGAAGGCTGTGGCCGCAAGTGCAACATTGGATGAAAGTGCGGAGCAATCGGTTCAGCACGGGTTGAAAGTGTTATTCAGTAGATTTGAGACGATACAAAATGACGGCCCTGTAAAATATGGCAGGTTTGTGGGACAACCGAATAACGCAGCATTGGCTTATGCGGCTGTCCAGGAGTTTAAAGCCAGGATTGCCGGGAAGTGAATGACGTTTCTTAATCACATCACCAATGTTTTCATGATGTGATTATACAATCAGTTTGACATACGGAAAGAATATGATAAAACTGGAAGGGTTATCTGTACAAGAAACAAATGAGATTATTCCGCCTAAGGTGAAGAAGATTGTTGCAGTAAAGTAGGTTCATTCCTCCATGCTCAAGGGATGTTTGTTAAAGGCGGCTCTCGATGGGCCGACTTTTGTTTAGCTGTTACGCGCCCAGGAAATGAGTCAGAATCGCAAAGACTAACTTTTAAAAACCTTGATTCCCGTAATCACATAACGTATATACATAATAATTTCAGCAAGAAAGGCGACCAAACATGAAAGCACAAGGCTTAAAGAAAAACTCACGAACTGATTGGGAACGATTAGCAACAATGCCGGAATCCAAGATCGACGTTTCGGAGATTTCAGAACTGAGCACTGATTTTTTCGCCAATGCCACCTTACGACTGCCTGAACCTAAAAAAGCTATTTCATTGAGGATAGATTCGGACATTCTTGCCTGGTATAGAAAACAAGGTACCGGTTATCAAACGGTAATGAATGCCGTTCTCAGATTGTACATGCAGGCAAGACACATTAAACCAAAAACAAGATCACGCAGAGCTCGTTCTTTACAGCATGTCGCTTAACTGCAGATGGTCAAGCATCGCTCAAACGGTGAAGAAGATTGCTACCGCGTCCGCGATACATCCATTTATATTTTTACCCTGAGTGATCCCCTCATTGTAAACCTCATTTTAGATGACTGAAAATGTTTCATAACTCAATTTATGAGAACGGATTAAAGCAAAGAGGCGTTCTTGAAATTCGTCAACATAACTGCTGATAATACCTTTGATATATTCTCTCCCTTGTCTGAAAAGGGAATGCGTCCGAATCTTCGCTGTATTAGCTCTCAACTTTTTATCATAACCGATTTCTTCGCCGACACTTCCCAACAGAGTCAAAAGGATAACCGCAATTGCATTAATCAGCAACAGGCGATCATGACGTTCCGGCGTGCTGACTCTGGTTTCTTTCAGTCCAAGACCAAAACGGTCATCTTTTGTATCCCGGAAATTTTCCTCACAAGTAAAACGGCGTGCATACAGTTTCACTACACGCTTTTTATTTCCCTTAAGACTGGTGGCCAACGACCATGCTTCTTTCATTCCTCTTTTCTTAACACATACAACGGCCTTGGTCAGCGCTCTTTTTTTTGTCAAAAAGGCTTCCTGGTATTCTGCGATACGACCATTCTTGGGAACACGGTCACGAACTTTGAAACTCCTGCCATCTTGGGTTGCAACAAAAACATTCTCACGCATCCGAATAACGAAATCCCAATCCAGTTTTTCCTCTATATAACGGTGAAATTGAATGTTCGCAAACCCACGATCAGCCAAGACAATCACATTTACTTCCGGAGGAACCAGTTCCTTCAAAAGTTTCAAAACATCTTGCTCGTACCGATTCCGTCTGTTTTTCAAAGAGCTGCTTCGGACGGTACGCCAGACCAACGGCGTAGCACGCCCATGCTTCGTAACCAAATTGACGGCTATCACCGAATGACCATCCTGATCAAATTCCGTCCAGTCCAGAGAAACAACCAATTCCTTCCGCATGGAGATCAGATATTTAACAAACGCTTGAAGACCGTCTTTCATCGAAATCTTGGTATTCCCAATAAGCCGATCCATCTGCTTAATTGCGTGCTTCGGCGTAACCTCACGTTCTGTGGCCATCGCACGACCTATGCTGGTACTGCTCAATCGAGAACTATAAAGGGTGCCAAGTACACCATGTCCAAGCGATTTCACTTGCTTGGCGTGCAAGGATTCTCCAAAAATATTATCAACAAACTTGTGTACCTGTGGCATAGCAATTATCTTTTTCACGAGACCCTCCATTTTCTA
>CAWHPS010000015.1:0-18645 GCA_963831235.1 uncultured Fibrobacterota bacterium | reverse complement strand
AAGTAGTGGGTATTTATCTAAGCGCCAAAGTATAATATAAAAGTTGATTCTATAATCTAATTACTTTATTCAAAAAAGGGGGAGTTCATGAAAAAAACAGGACTTGTGATCGCCGGATGCAGCACGATAGCCGGCCTCGCACTTATCGCAGGGTTGTGTTTTGCTGAAGGATACACCTTTATCGATACCAATAATGGTGAAGGTCCTGTAACCTGGAGCAATACCGATGAACCGGCTGATGGCCCAGCCATCGCGACCATTATTGCCGATGCGCAGAGGGTCTTCCCCGAGTGGATTAACGAAAAAAACATGACAAAAGTTAAATCATATTTCGTCAAGAGTTTCAATACACAACGGAAAAGCGCTGCTGAATGGCAGCCTATAGACCATATCGAAGCTATGATGGTCGGGCTTACAGCACCGGTGAATGGCGGCACTGATTACTACCTTTATAACTGTGAAATGCACTATAACCGCCCTATTGGCCAGACAAAATGGACCGTTGACAAGCAGGAATCCAACATGACCCTTGGTGACGGAACCCCGAAAATGGGTGGCATCCATCTTATTGCCGCTGACGGTACAGATAAAACCCAGGCCGGTATTGCCGATCAGACACGCCGCGATGAGGAAGAGTATGCACGTATACATGCAAATGACAACCAGAAGAAAGGATCCGGCAAGAGCGAATCTTCGGTCGACGAAAGCAAGTCCGGCAGTTCCGATAAGCCTGCAGTCGAGGAGAAAGTCGAGAAGAAAAAATCAGTGTTAGGGAAGCTTAAAGGATTTGGCATGTAACCCTGGCGGGTATTTGAATTTCTCGCGCAGGCACATGTGCTCTGTGTAACCTTCAACAATAAACCTGTGTGGCTGATCATATTTCCCAAAGCCAGGTTCCGATACCAGGCTCAACAGAAGGAATAAAGGGACTTTGGATCACGCTCATGTTCATGGGGCTGTTAATACCATGGACGCTTTTTATGCTCCTGGGATTTCCAGCACTACAGAAAAGTTTGTTTCATTTAACCACAAAAACTTTCATTGTCTATCAGGTAGGATGGGGAGCATTAACTGTTATTGGTTTTTTCGCGTATGCGACACTTATAATTCTGATTATAATGGCTGTTTTCAAAACAACAAGGACATTCGGGAGACCATTTTTTATCGCAGTTCTGATTACCCTCTTTTTATGGGGACTCGGTATTAGCGAATCACTGCTAAGTTTCAAGTATCTTGCACCGGAAGGCATTGTCATACGCGAATGGTACGATAAAACAGCGCGGCACTACGACTGGAACGAAGTGAAACACGTAGATGCCTGGATAGAAAAGGAAGTCAAATCAGTAAAATATTCCGGCGGTGGCCCAGGAACCAATATGCTTCGATGGAAATTGACCATGTGTGATCGCCGGTCAATTCGTATTGAGGATGCTGTTGGAGGCGATTTATTGCTTTTACAGAACGTATATGCCCGCTTGCCAATGACAGTCGAATCGTTTGCCGTTCCTAAAAGAAGCCGCAATCATTGGGAATATCTTCGAGCTGAGTTTTTTTCAGTAAAAATTAAAGATCCAGATTCAGCAATCCCACCACTGAGGCCGTTTTAGATATTCATAAGAGGTAATAAATGCAAAAGCCCCAACCAGTAACGAAAAAACCATAGTCAGTAAAAACAATAAGAAGCCGGAATCTTCCCAGCGTTCAATTATAATGGCCATCCTAACTATTTTGTGGATTTCACTAGTTATATCACTGGTCCAGATTTTAGGTATATATTTTTTATATAATCGCCCCATATCCTTGTCCTTGATTATAGATACGTGTTTCATGACTGCAAGCGTTTTTTATGCATTCTACGGAACATGGATACTTTGCATGTGGCTGCTTG
Source organism: uncultured Fibrobacterota bacterium (assembly GCA_963831235.1). Classification (GTDB taxonomy): domain Bacteria; phylum Fibrobacterota; class OXYB2-FULL-49-7; order OXYB2-FULL-49-7; family JAEUSG01; genus CAWHPS01. The sequence goes on along the minus strand of CAWHPS010000015.1, from coordinate 16,757 downwards.
TTCGCAACTTGTTTTTCAAGTTTGCTGCTACGCTCATTATTGTGTTAGGCTCAACATGCCTTGTTCTCCTTGGCGTTTTTAATGCTTTTAACGCAAAGTACGCACATATAATCGTGATCTCTTTGGGTATGATTGCGATTGGCATTGCTGTGTGGTATAGCTTTATTAAAAAGAAAAAAACGGCACCTCTTTCGGAAAAAGAACAAAAATTTACTCGTGACCTAACGCATTTATATGAAGAATTAAAGAGACGACATCGTTGCCTGGATGGTTGGATCAGCACAAACATCAATGATCTCAGCATTTCTCTTAACGAACCTTATGGCATTAAAACACTTTCAATTCAGCTTATACCAACGTCTCCACGCATCAAAAAAGCCGATAAAAACCTGGAGATTTCTTTTGATATTGCTTTGGAAGGGGAAAAACCGTGGACTGAAATCAAACCACTTTTACAGCAGCAAATCCAGGAAATCACATTTTTCCAGACCACATTTTCTTTTTCGAATATTCTATGTGATTCAAGCGGCAAGAATGATTCCCTGCCTCGATTAACACCGCATCCAGCTGGGGTGACCGGTTTTCTACTTTGCCTTCCTCTGCCCGAGAATAATGATTTTTGCCATGCTGAAGCCTTCGATCAAGTCATCGAAAATTGCATAATCGTGGCAAAAGATCTGTAATAATATACCTATCCTGGGACTGAAAATAGTATAATTCATAACGGTGAGTTGTGTTGCGGGCGCCTGCAAGCGATTAGCAAACGATCTTAAGTTCCTCTTCCATTCGCGCGTCAATACCAACCATATTTGGGGGTTCCACCACGGTCTTGAGGCCCAGCCCAACTTCCCTCGGTGGGCATACGTCCTTCAGGGACATCTTTTACAGTGAAAGTCTGTATCTCTATTTTTGGGGGATACCACCTTGAAAAGCGACTTTATTCATTCGCTACCTTGGATTATTCCCTTGTCCGTTTAAAGATTTTATTAAATAAATTCTTTAGTGCGGAATCCTTCTTTGGTTCAGCGTCAAAAACATCCATCCCTGTGTCACCTAATTTCTTGTGGTGCGAGATATTACTTTTCAGTAGGGCCCTCAATATTTTCTTCGTCTCGTCACTAAAATTTATACCTAAACTGTCAAGTTCATTCAATTTGGTTTGGTTAACACTCATGACAACTTCTTTCCGGGTTAGCTTTATAAATTTTGCTTTTTCGATTCAATTCTTTCAATAATAGCATAGATATAAATGATTTAATGACCAACCGTCAATATTTTAAATACAAAATCGCGATGTCTTGATGATTTGGGATTATGGCAAGCAATAAAGCAAGAGGATGTTTCTCTTAAAAGAATATGCAACGGTTTTCGAATGTAACGCAGATATAAAGCGATTCTTTAAGGCATATAACATGATCAGGGAACATCAGTCACTGGATTACAACTACCCTGAAAAAGTATATTACGGAAGAGTCAAGTTGTCAGAGGCCGCATGAAAAGGTATGGGAATCCACTTATCGATCAACTTTTTCCTGTCAAAGAAAGTCGACCACAAGAGATATTGGTTTACTCTCGGGTGTTCCTTTGAATATTATTTGGGCCTTTTAAAAATATTATTATAACGAGACTTTAAACATAAAAGTAAGCAAAAGAAATCTTTCATGGGATGTTCAAAATACCCTAATTACAAAGGAGTAATCTTGGATGTTTAAATTACTTCTTCTTATTCCATTTCTGACCCTTGCAGGGTCTTCTTATTTTAATTCCGCTTCTTTAATGCAAGACAGTGGATCGATTAGGGCTTTTATTGGACAATCAACACCTTTTTCACCTACTGTAGAAACAGGCTCACTCTTCTTTTTGGATCCTAAAAACACACCACGGCCTTTAAGCGTGGTTACAAGCAGGGGTAACTTCCCTTATTATCTTGGATGCAAATTTAGCATTCCATCTTCTGTTTCTTCTGTTATCTTTAAATACATTCCTATAGGTTCCATTAAAGATACTTCTGTAACTCTTACTCTTTTAGATTCATCTTTTAATGCTATTCTCGACAGCACTCTAATTCCTAATGGTTTTACAGGCCATTACCGTATTTATGATACTTACGGCAACTTTTATTCTTTACCGGTAGTACATAACCCCTTAATCGTCCATAATTGGATATTGAATCCGGATCGTTGGTACTCTATTAAACCTACACACTATTCAAGAAACTTTCTTAAAGCTCTTTCATCACGGCCAAACTTCTTTGATAAGATGAAAAAAGACCAACTGGTCTGTTATTATCGCAACAGCGCATTTGTGGACTTTTCGCCATCCGATACTCTAGAATTGCCTCTTTGCGAAGCATTCTTTGTCTATCTCAAATTTCCTTTTTCATTTACTGATACCCTATCTTCAATCTTTTCAGATAGTTTGTATGCGCCTATATCGCATACACTGCGTTTAGGTTGGAATATTATTTCAACCCCCTTCAATTACAATATAGCAATCGGAAACATCATATTTTCCGATACTGTAAGCCCGCTATTTGGTGTTACAGACAGTTCAAATGCCACAACAACATATTACAAAGTCTTTTCACGTTCAGCAGATTCATCAGCCCTCATAGAACCTTTTAAAGGCTATTGGGTTTATTCTTTTAAGAGTAATACCACAGTTGCATTTTTACCATACGAAAAACCTGTTCTTAACAAGAAGGCTATCTCAAACAATATGATACTCCAGGTATCAAATAACAAATCCTCAATTCTTTTGGGCAGGGTAGGGGGAGGAATGAAAATCAAATCACCTCCTCTTTCAAACTTATCTTCGTTGAATACGGAGAACGGATATTCTGTTTTATTCAAACCCATTTCTGAAACTAATTTTATTTCCCGGCTTTTCCTTGAAAAAGGTGGGCCCCATACCTTTAGTTTGAAATCATTTTCTGACAGCCAATCTGTTATTTATGTTGCGGATATTGACAGCGTTTTTTCGCTGTCTAATAATTCAAATTTAACGCTTCCCTCGAATGATTATTCTGTTATTTATTTCCTTTCCGGCACTCCTGAATTTATTGCATTAAATCGGGAAAAGGTTAAATTGGAATATCCTTCTGAAATTGTTTTCAGTGACAATTATCCAAACCCTTTCAACCCTGTTACAACTATCCGGTATGGTGTACCTTTTAAATCCAAGAACAGCGCTCTGCTTTTCAAGGTATATGATATTAAGGGTCGGCTTATTTATTACAATAAAATCATACCCGGGCCAGGTTATGGAACAATTTCATGGCATGGAAAGGACAATTCAGGCCGTTCAGCTGGAAGTGGCCTTTTTGTCGGAAGACTTACAGTAAACAATACAACTAAAACAATAAAAATGGTGGTGGTAAAATGAAATTCTCTATCCGTATCATTCTTATAATTCTTTCCCTCAGTTATTTTGTTTTAGGTATTCCACTTACTGTTAATTTTCAATTTGTTGCCAGGGATAATTCTGGTAATCCCATTTCTTTTAATAATGAAAACATTACATTCTCATTTATTAATGAATCTGGGGCTACTGTCTGGACAGAAACAAATTCTTTTTCTTCCCCTTATGGTATCATAAATACTGCTTTAGGATTAAATACCCCGATATTATCTTCTGTTATTAACCCTCAGTCAGATTTAACTGTTGCTGTTACCAAGGCAGGAGGGGACACGCTTCTTAAAGCCCCTTTCAACTCAGTTTTATTTGCTTTCAAAGCTGGATTTTCTGACAGTACGTTAAATTCCGGCCTTTTAAATGGCAAATCCCTCTTTGATATCCAGAGGTCTTATATGCTATCTGACAGCATCCTGACAATATCATTAAAAGACAGCATTTCCGCACTTCGCGGTTATGTTGCTGCACAAAACAATAGTGTTAAATCCTCTGTCAGGTTGGAAATCCGTGATAGCATAGCATCTCATCCTAGTGCAGACCCATCAGGTTTTATCCGTGACACCGCAAATATAGTCAGAGGTCAGACGAGGAGTTGGATAGGCGATTCTGCTAATACAATTAGGTCTTATGCAATGGCAAGAACAAGAGACACTGCGGCGACATTAAGAAATTACTCTATTGCAAGAGCCAGCGATACAGCTTCAGCACTCAGGACAACGCTTCGGTCTAATATCAGTGATTCGGCTATTTCAATTAGAACCTATGCAATTACTCAAGATAACGGTGTTAAAACAACCATCAGGAGTGAAATACGTGATAGTATTGCAGCTCATCCGGGTGCAGACCCATCAAATGCCATCCGTGACACCGCAAATACTGTTAGAGCGCAGGCAAGGGGTTGGATAGGTGATTCTGCAAACACAATTAGACCTTATGCAATTGCAAGGATAAGCGATACAGCAACAACATTAAGAACTTATTCTAGTGCGATGGCTGGTGATACAGCTTCAGCGCTGAGAACAACGCTTCGGGCAAATATTGGGGATTCAGCCATTTCAATAAGGGCGTATGGTATGGCAAGAATAAGTGACACAGCAACGACATTAAGAAATTATTCTATTGCAAGGGCTGGTGATACGGCTTCAATGCTAAGGACAACACTTAGGTCAAACATCGGGGATACGGCTAATGCAATAAGGACAAAAGTACGAGCCGATATGATGGATTCTATAAGAAATTATAATAATACATATCGTATTTATCTTGGTTCAATAGGAGTGGGAGCTGAAACTATCCATCCTCCTACAGATAAATACTTACTGTTTGATGTCTTAGTTATTAATTCTTCCACTTCCACTTCATATAAATATTCTTATGCCTTTAATTCAACCGGCCAATTCGCTCAAATATATCCTTTTGCAGGAGGTGTTCTTGATCCTTATTACAACTTACTCCCTCCTGCACCGGCAGGCAAAATAAATTTTATGTATACTGTTTCTACCAATACCTTGTCTTTCAACAATAATCTAGCATCTGGTATAAACATTTATGTATCAATATCAGAAGTACATTAAAATATAACAGGTGTGCTTGACAAATTAGTTTACATGAAATACATTATGTGACGAAACATATTAAGAATCATTAAACAAGTTAAATAATATTTATGGGGTTTATTGCAGACGATTTTATAGGACACTCTTTCGGCAAATGCCGCATTGAGAATTTAATTGGCGCCGGGGGAATGGCTTGGGTTTTCCAAGCTTATCATAGTGAGCTTGGGATAAGAAGGGCTATAAAAGTTTTAAAACCAAGTGAAGAACTTCTTGAAAACAGCAAAAGGTCTCTTTTTATTGAGCGTTTTACCCGTGAGGCCAAAATTGCAGCTAACCTGGACCACAAGAACATTATCAGAATCCATGATGTCGGTTGTCTAAAGGCTGGTCCGGATACCTTTAATGATGATATTTATTACATTGAAATGGAATTCCTGGAAGGTATAACCCTTAAGAAATTCATTCACGATCATCAAAACAATATAAACCCTGAAATAATAGCAAGCATCATGTATTTATGCTCTGATGCCCTATCGTATGCACATAATGCCACTATTCGCTTTCAGGACATGGAGGTTAAGGGTCTGATTCACCGGGATCTTAAGCCGGATAACATCTTTATCACCAAAGAAGGTGACTTGAAGGTTCTAGACCTTGGGATTGCAAAGCTTGAATCCGTGAGTTTAACCACATCAACCGAGGCCAGAAACGTCACAGGAACCCTTGCATATATGTCTCCTGAGCAAATTGACGGTAAACCTTTGGAAAAGACCTCTGATATCTTTTCTTTGGGTATAGTCTTTTATGAACTAATTTCCGGCCGACATCCATTTTTAGCCGAACAAGCAAGTGTCACTCTGGTAAATCTTATTGATGTTAAATATGAGAAACTTTCTGAATCACATCCAGGCATCAACCCTATTTTTAATGAAATTGTCATTGGTTGTTTGAAAAGTGATCCTAAAGACCGTTTTCAGGACATGAAGGAAATCAGGGGCCGTTGTCTTGAGGTTTTGCAGGAACAGAATATTTTTCATGCTTCAGATGCTTTAAAAGAATTCGTTCTTACTGGTAAAATAGGCTTTTCAAAAGATTATCAGACAAAACAAATCACAATGATAAGAAAGACTCATAATGTCTTAAATATTATTCTGGTTGGTCTTATAATATTATGCCTCGTCCTTGGGCTTTATGTTTTTTTGCTTAAGAATAAACCAAAAGAACCGGATCAGTTTCCAGACAATAAGAATAAAGAAAACCGTAAAACTCTTTCAAATAATTTTGAATCAGATTCTTTTAAGGATACCACCCCCTCTCCCATTCCTTCAGTCTTGCATGAACCATCACCTATACCTGCAGAAGAATCAAAGATTAAATTAAAAGACCAATTTAAGTCTGATCCTATTAAGCCCGCTCCATTAGTTCGGAAGAAATCTTCATCTTCCTATGTGGATTCAATAAAACAGTCCGAAATACCTTCTCCCCTCTCTCCCATTGACAGCGCCAGATTTTATTTGTCTTCAGGCGCAATTGGCAACGCTATCCGTATCATGCTTTCTTTCAGCAACATTCCAATTGATCTACTTTCCAAACTACCCCAGGCCGACGCTTCTTTTTTCTATTTTTCCGGCCTGAATGCTTTTTCGACTAAGAATTATTCCATGGCCGCGTCATTTTTTGAAAGTGCCATTCGAAAAAGCACTTCTTTTACAATATACCGGATATCTTTTATTCAAAACTCTATTCGTTATAAGGCACTTTGTTATACAGAGCTTTTTAAAAGCGGTAACTTACAAATGAAACAGAGCGCAATAAAGTCTTGGGAAGGCTTGATTAAAATTACAGCTGATGAAAATCTCAAGGCAGAAGCAAATTCCTATCTTCAGGGGGTTTTGAAATGATATTTCTTTTCTTCTTCTTTTTAGTTAGTCAGGCTCTCCCCTCCTCTATTTCCGTCACATTGGAGAACTCCCCCTTTATTATTACCAGTTCCACCACAGTTGATACTTTTACCGTACGGGAAGGCGCTAGTGTGTTTTTCAAATCCGGGTCTCAGCTTACTGTTAAAAAGTTCTTCGGTTCTACCGGCACCGCATCAGCAGGAGTAATATTTTCTTCAGCAGAAAGCACCCCTACGGCCTTTGACTGGCCAGGCATTATCCTGGATAGTAATTCAGCAGCTTTAATAGTTCATACCACATTTTCTTATTGTATTGAATGTGTTGTGTCTAACACAAACAATGTCATTATAGATTCAACTTATTTTAAAAACATCGGGCAGGATGATTTTAGTCTTTTCGGGCTTCAGGTGGCCTCCGTAAACAAAGATTATTTCTCTTATAATGCTAATAAACGTCAGGATTTAGTCAAAGAAAAATCAAATAAATGGTTCTGGATAGCCGGTGGTGTAATAGGTATTTCGGCTGCTTTTGTACCAGTTTATATTTCAACAAGGAAAGATAAACCTACTATAAACAATACAAACAGTGGAAATGGGGATGAAATAAAATACCCAAATCTTCCACAGTTGGAATAATTTTAATATAGTTAAGTTTATCTCGGCGCCGCTCTTTTCTTTTATCTCTTTTATTTAACAAAGCGGTTGTTAAGTAAAATTTCATTAGCTATATTATACACCGTAAAAGCATCATTAAGAGTGCTTCTAATATGTTGTAAGGAGGAGCCTATGCCTTTCAGTGTCACAGAAGATATCAGATCAATAACGGATCTTAAAAGAAATACCAATAACATCCTAAGTCATCTCCATTCTACTGGAAGACCCGTTGTATTAACTGTTAACGGAAAAGCCGAAGCAGTGCTTATGGATGCAAAAGAATTCGATAAAATATCTTCTGCTTTTAACATGCTCCAGCTTTTAATGCCGGCAGAAGAAGATGTTAAGAATGGTAAAACAAAGGGCATAAAAGGTTTTTTTTATGAATTCCGGAATTCGAAAAAAATATAAGGTTAAAATAACTGATACTGCCGAAAATGATTTGGCGCATATATGGAATCATATCTCAGCCGATAACCTAAATAATGCGATTTTATTTCTGGACCAAATTGAGCAATGTGCTTTTTCATTAGATATCCTGCCAGAACGTCACCAGCTTATTGCCGAAGATGCCTTTTTGCATGGTAAATACAGGCAATTGGTCTATAAAAACTTCCGGATCATTTATAGAGTTTACGAAAAAACCGTATATATTATGCGCATTATTCATTCGGCATAAATTCTTGATTAAAGTTTCATTCTTCTTCTTTTAGTAGATGCTGTTACGCTGGGTTGTTTTTATTCATCTTTCAATTTTGTTTTGCTTGTGTTGCCTCCCCACAAAGGATTTGTCTTTAGGACTTATAACTTTCATTGCCATAATATCTTCACTTCCCTGGGACCCAGGGTTACGTTTTTTTTAAGCCACAAGATTTGTACCTGGATTTTCCTGTTTTCATAATTCAAGATGAACGTGACATTCTTATTAAGGCTTTTCCCTTTTTTGACAACCACAAGCCCTCTGGCAGAAAACCAATCTCTGAACGACATGGTCTTTTTTACTAACGCCAGGGTCTTTTTTTCCGGATAAGCCGGATCCAAATAAATCCTTTCGCCTGGAAAGTGGTTAAAGTAAACGGCTTTGCCTTTGCCGATACTGGTGGTCAGCGTTCTAAAACCAAGAACTCCTTTTTTAGGCGCACCATGGCGAATAGGGAAAAGCGTTTTAAGTCCGTAAGGCGGCAGAGGATAGTTCAAAAAATTTCGTCCATTACGCATACCCAGGCAGGGTTCCGCAAAAACCGTTCCGCCGTTATCCACATAATCAATTAGTATTTCAGATTGCGTTTCTGTCATTCTCGTCATGTATGGGATCACGACTGCACGGTAATGCTGAATGCGCTCGAACGCCTGGGATGGGATAAAATCCACGTTCATCCCTGATCTCCATAACATGCCGTGCCATCCTTTGATGGAGTTCTTGTAGCGGTAGGTGACTGCGTTGGAATGGTTCGATTCCTCGGTTTCCTCAAGTCTGGAGATCATGTCAGACTCCACGTCGTAAACCAGAGCAATATCGCCGGTATCCTTGACATAATTATCGAAAATGTCCGGGTGTGCCTTGACAAAAGCGGTTATCCTGCTTAACTCCAGCGAACGAGGGGTATCGCTGCCGTCAGGCCCCACAATACCGCATATGCCGCTTTCGTTGCAGAGCTCTTCGGGCTTGAACTGCCAGAGTGTAAGGCCTCTGACGCCGTTTCCTATCGCTTCCCATGAACGCAGACGGATATCCTCGGCGGTGAAATCCGGAGTTTCATTGCTCCAGGAGTTGCTGTAGAACTCATTGACCCAGAAATTCCTTTTCAGCGCGCGCATCCAGTCGGTCTGAAGGGAATAAATGTGGTAATTCCTGCGCCAGCCTTTATCCGTGAAAGCGGCTTCGCGCTCCAACCGTGCAAAGGAGTTGAATTCACCGGCCCAGTGCGGAAAAGAACAGCCGTAAATATCGGACTCTTTTGCATTTTGCCAGTCGTCGCTGCCGTCATTCAAGATGTCCTGTAAGGGTGAGCACATGCCCACATGGGTCATTAGCGGTCTTTTGTCGTCCAATTCAATGATAGCGCGTGATACAAGCCGAAGCCTTTCAGGAACTCGGCTTCTGCCCCACTCCTTCCAAAGCGCCACAGTGGTATAGTTGGCAAAATCGGACGGCGGCTTAATCTCTTCAAAGGCGCCTTCAGCAAGCCCCAGGGAACGGTTGTATTCCTCGATGGTATGAAAACGTTCCTTAAGCCATTCCATGTAAAGCCGGACCGAATGTTCGCACGCGCATTCACCGTAGGGACGGTTTCGCGGCTCGTTCCACAGGTGCCAGAATAGCAGTTCTTCGGAAGAACCATACCGTTTAACCGCGTCTCTAACCAGTGCCTGCGCTCTTTCCCGCACGACCGGATGATCGAAGCAGGGGATCATGCCGCCCACGTAGTATGATCCGCAGGAATAAGGCGTAAGTATCCGTCCGTCCGGCGCCTTTCTGAAGGCATGGTACTTGTCGAACAACCATTCAGGTCCGGTCTCCAGCATGAACTTGAAGACAATTTTCATGCCATGTTTACGGCAGATATCGAAAAGTCTGTCAATATCGTCCCATTCATATATACCTTCACGCCTCTCATGCACGCGCCACTGTGGTCTAAGCTGGATGAAATCCAGATTCAAGGATTTGGCCTTGGCGATGTCCTTTTCCCAGCATTCGGGACCAGGTGTAGGATAGCGGTAATATTGGCTGCCGAAAAGAAATGACATGAATTATCCAATTAAATAAATTCGCTCGTTGATCTTCGTTGTCAGGATTCCTATATGAAAGTGTGGGATATTTATTATCTAAACTGAGCGATTTTTTGTAACAATATACCACAATTTGCTTGCGGCAAGCAAATTTTTATTATGTCCTGTGCAACCAAAAATTTAAATTGAAAAGGAATGTCATAAGGTCCTTTTATAAATAGGGTTATGGTTATTTAGCGTTCTTATTGTCAAATCCAGATTACGGACTGTCGGAAATTGGTCGGGGTTTTGAAAGATATTCCTACACATATGGCGCGGGTATTAAGGTTATGTTTTAGTAAAATACGTTTGAGCCAATATTCCGGCTTGTTGTAGTTCAGTTTGTCATTTTTTTGATTGCTATGAGGATTAAAATTGTCGGCGGAAACGACTTGGCAGCTTGCACTGAGCTTGTCGAAGTGAGCCCCATCTTATTCCTTGAATTTTGAGCGTTTTAGAGTCTATATTCCTAACACAAAGAGAGTGTGCGGATGGTACATAGGCGCAACAGGGTAATTTCCGATGTGGAATGTGTTAATTTTTCGCGATCCGGATTTACGAATAGATAAAAATAAAAATGCCTATCAGTTAATGTTCTTCATGTCCGTTAAGACCATACCGGACGACAAAAAATGATTCCAGTAGATTTCCACTGTCATTCACTGTTCAGCGGGTGCGGCGTGCATACGGTTATGGAAATTCTCGAAGCCGGCAGAAAAAAAGGAATGGAGGGCCTGTCCATCACCGATCATGGGCGATTGGTTGGGGGAAAAGCAAACTCTCCTTTCTTCGAAAGGCTTGAAAACCCGGTACAGGGCATAAGGCTCCTTAAGGGCATGGAATGCAATGTTGACGGAGACACTGGTCTGACGGATTGCCCGATGAATTTTCTTCCCTTTATGGATATAGTTCTTCTTGGACTGCACGAAAATCTGAAGCATGGTTTTCCAGAAGAACTGATTGTGAAAATCACATCTTTGTCGGCATTTTCATTTATTTAGGAAAGAAAAAGAAAAATTAACATGGCCGGCGGCAACCGGAAATCCTTAAGATAAAAGTAAGTCACAATGACACAAAAAACCGGGTTCGACAACGACAAATATCTTTCCGAACAGACCAAAAGCATAGTTGAAAGGGCCTCAAAATTTTCCAATAAGCTTTATCTTGAATTCGGAGGCAAGCTACTTTTTGATTTTCACGCCAAGCGTATTCTGCCCGGTTTTGATCCCAATGTAAAAATGCGGCTTTTGCAGCGCCTTAAAGACAAAACCGATATCGTAATCTGCATATTTGCTGGAGATATCGAACGAAAAAAAATGCGCGCCGATTTCGGCATAACCTATGATGCCGATGCACTGAAGCTTATCGACGATCTGGGAGACTGGGGACTTACAGTCAAGGCTGTAGTGATAACCAGGTTCGAAAACCAGCCGGCCGCCCGGCAGTTCATGCACCGTCTGGAACGAAGACATGTCAGGGTCTATGCACACAGGGCAATTCCCGGATATCCTACAGATGTTGATACCATTGTAAGTGCTAACGGATATGGAATCAATCCTTATATTGAGACTGACAAACCGATAGTCGTTGTAACCGCGCCAGGGCCCGGCAGCGGTAAAATGGCCACATGCCTTTCCCAATTGTACCACGATCATGTGCGCGGGGTGAATTCGGGATACGCCAAATTCGAGACATTTCCCATATGGAGCCTGCCTCTTAAGCATCCTGTCAATATTGCATATGAAGCGGCAACGGCTGATCTCGGGGATTATAATGAAGTGGATCCGTTTCATCTTGAGGCGTACAATGAAACAGCCATAAACTACAACAGGGACGTTGAAATATTTCCGGTTGTAAAAAAAATCCTTGAAAGGATTATGGGAAACGCTTCCGTCTACAAATCCCCCACTGATATGGGCGTGAACCGTGCCGGTTTTGCGATTTGTGACGATGAATCTGTCAAGGCCGCCTCAAAGCAGGAGATTATCAGACGGTTTTTCAGATATCAGTGTGAATATATGATGGGACTGTCGGGAAAGGAAACGCGGGACAGAAGCGAACTCATCATGCTCGGTCTTAATCTCTCACCGGAGGATCGGCTTGTTGTTCTGCCCGCCCGCAAAGCGGCATCGGACGCGGAAACATCCTGCAAGGGGAACGAGGGGATTTACTGCGGGGCCGCGATCCAATTGCGCAACGGAAGCATAGTTACCGGCAAAAACTCGCAGCTTATGCACGCGGCATCGGCTTGCATTCTTAACGCCGTCAAGAAACTCGCTGAAATCCCGGACAAAATGCATCTGCTTTCACCCAACATTATAGAATCCATAAGCAATCTTAAGAAAAACGTGCTCAAGGCAAAACAGGTAAGCCTCAATCTTGAGGAGACTCTTATCGCTCTTGCAATAAGCGCTACAACAAATCCGTCGGTCCAGGTTGCCGTGGAAAAACTGCAGGACCTGTCGGATTGCGAAATCCACATGACACATATGCCAACGCCTGGCGATGAAGCCGGTTTGAGAAGGCTTGGAGTGAACCTTACAAGCGATCCTAATTTCTCCAGTAAAAATCTGTTTGTTTCATAAACCAAATTAAAAAAGGATGAAGCCATGCCCAAAAGAAATGACATAAAAAAGGTGTTAATCATAGGATCCGGCCCGATTATCATAGGGCAGGCATGCGAATTCGATTATTCCGGAACACAAGCCTGCAAGGCTTTAAGGAAACTCGGTTATAAAATCGTGCTTGTAAATTCCAATCCCGCGACGATAATGACGGATCCGGGTATGGCTGATTTTACATACATTGAACCGCTCAATGTGGAGACCCTGGAAAAGATAATCGCAAAGGAGAGACCTGATTCCCTGCTTCCGAACCTGGGCGGACAGACAGGCCTTAATCTGTCGTCAGCTTTGTATAAGAACGGGACCCTTGATAAATACGGCGTCAAAATAATCGGCGTCCAGGCTGATGCTATTGAACGTGGTGAGGACCGTGATATCTTTAAAAAGACAATGACCTCGCTTGGCATTGAGATGCCGAAAAGCAGGATCGCCACAACTCTTGAGGAGGCTGAAAAGCACCTTAAGGAAATCTGTCTTCCATGTGTCATTCGTCCAGCTTATACCATGGGCGGTACCGGCGGAGGGTTGGTCTATAACATGGAGGATTTCCAAACAGTTGTTGTGCGCGGATTATCAACAAGCCCGGTCGGGCAGGTACTGGTTGAGGAATCGGTCGAAGGCTGGGAGGAGCTTGAGCTTGAAGTCGTCCGTGACGCGAAAGGCCAAAAGATTACGGTATGCTTCATAGAAAACATAGACGCCATGGGCGTCCATACCGGCGACTCCTTCTGTGCCGCGCCCATGCTTACCATATCAAAGGAACTTCAGAAAAAACTTGAGAAATATTCGTATGACATTGTGGATGCCATAGGCGTTATAGGCGGCACAAACGTCCAGTTTGCCCATGATCCTAAAAGCGACCGGGTTGTTGTCATTGAAATCAACCCGCGCACATCCCGCAGTTCGGCCCTTGCCTCAAAAGCGACCGGCTTCCCGATTGCGATGGTATCGTCACTTCTTGCGGGCGGCCTTAATCTTGATGAAATCCCTTACTGGCGTGACGGAAAACTCGACAAATACACGCCATCGGGTGAATATGTTGTCATCAAGTTTTCGAGGTGGGCCTTTGAAAAATTCAAGGGTTCCGAAGATCGGCTCGGAACCCAGATGAGGGCGGTCGGTGAAGTCATGAGCATAGGCAAAAATTACAAGGAGGCCTTACAGAAGGCCATACGATCGCTCGAAAACGGACGGTTCGGACTCGGTTTCGCAAAGGACTTTAATAAAAAACCTCTTTCCGAACTTATGGCCATGCTTGCATATCCCACCAGTGAACGCCAGTTCATAATGTACGAAGCTTTAAGAAAAGGCGCTACGGTTGATGAGCTTCACAGAAAGACCTATATAAAAGAATGGTTCATTCAGCAGATGAAGGAAATGGTTGAACTTGAAGAAAGAATTCTTAAATATAAAGGTAAAGTGTTGCCGGATGATATGCTGAAACAAGCTAAGAAAGACGGTTTTGCCGATAAATATCTGGCAAAAATCCTGGATATCCCGGAAAAAACAATGCGGGAACAGCGAATCAAACTCGGGATGATCGAAGCATGGGAGCCTGTCCCGGTATCGGGTGTGGAAAACGCCGCATATTATTACTCAACGTATAACGCTTCGGACAAAGTCGGGGTCAGTAGCAGGAAAAAGGTGCTTGTACTGGGCGGAGGGCCGAACAGGATCGGGCAGGGCATTGAATTTGACTACTGCTGCGTGCATACGGCATTCGCCCTAAGGGAACTTGGTTATGAAACCATAATGATTAACTGCAACCCTGAAACAGTATCAACTGATTATGACACATCCGACAAGCTTTATTTCGAACCGCTTACGGTTGAAGATGTTCTTTCGATCTACAACAAGGAAAAGCCCATTGGCGCAATTGTGCAGTTCGGAGGCCAAACGCCGCTTAACATAGCAAAGGAACTGGAACAAGCCGGTGTTAAAATCCTTGGTACAACTACGGAATCCATTGATCTTGCGGAGGATCGCGACCGTTTCAGGAAAGTAATGGAAAAACTTGGTATTCCCCAGCCTGCTTCAGGCATGGCAAGCAATCTCGAACAGGCGCTTCTGATTGCAGGCAGGATAGGATATCCCCTTATGGTAAGGCCGTCGTATGTTCTCGGAGGACGCGGCATGGAGGTAGTGCATGATGAGGAAATGCTCCGTCATTATGTTGCCCGTGCCGTTGACATATCTCCTGACAGGCCCATACTGATTGATAAGTTCCTGGAGAATGCCCTTGAACTCGAGGCTGACGCTATTTCCGATGGTAAAGACGCGTTTATTCCGGCTATTATGGAACACATAGAGCTTGCTGGAATTCATTCCGGTGATTCGGCGTGCGTATTGCCGTCCGTATCGATCCCTGAAAAACATCTTAAAACAATAGAGGAATATACCAAAAGGATTGCGATTGAGCTTGGTGTGGTTGGCCTCATAAACATCCAGTATGCCATAGCCGGCGACAAGGTGTATATATTGGAGGCGAACCCCCGGGCATCGCGCACAGTGCCCCTTGTCTCAAAAGTTTGCAATATTTCAATGGTGCCTATTGCTGTCCGGCTTGTTATGGGCCAGAGGCTTTGTGATGCCGGTCTCACAAGAAGGAAAATTCCTCATTTCGGGGTAAAAGAGGCTGTATTCCCGTTCAATATGTTCCATGAGGTTGACCCAGTGCTGGGGCCTGAAATGCGCTCAACAGGCGAGGTCCTCGGTATGGCGGACTCATATGGTCTTGCGTTTTTCAAGGCCCAGGAAGCCGCACAGGCCAAACTTCCGGAAAAAGGCGCGGTACTCATTTCCGTATCAGGTCCTGATAAAAAAGAATCGCTTGAAGTCGCAAAGGAATTCAGCCGCCTGGGCTTCGTACTCAAGGCCACGGAAGGAACCCAGATATTCCTGTCACAAAACGGAGTCGCATCAGAACGCCTGCTCAAACTTCAGGAAGGCAGACCCAACATTGTTGATGCGATAAAAAGCGGAGAAATCCAGCTAGTAATCAATACGCCCATAGGAAAACTCGGGACTTCGGATGATTCGTATATCCGTAAAGCCGCGATAAAACACAAGGTCGCTTATGTGACAACGCTTGCGGCTGCGAAAGCGGCTGCAAAAGGAATTGCTGCGTTCAGGGAAAAAAGAACAGATGTAAAATCATTGCAGGAATACCACGCTGACCTGCGCTGATAGTACCATGAACAGGTTCTTGAAAAGGGAATAACATCACGCTCCCCAACCCTCTTTTCCCACAAGAGGCACGAAGACCAGTCCATTCCATGTCTGACCACGGGAAGAATGGCTGCTTGATAACCGGAGCCTGTTCCTATTTCAAGAATTTTATCGGATTATTTGATTTCATGCTGCTCAGTCATGGCTGCCACGATTTATGGCTGTGAGATTGTCTGACCCTGAGATATCGGAAGAGCATTGTCCGAATAAGCCTGGGATTGCATTCCCATGTCAACAAAGAGGTGTCGTCGAACATCAAGAAGGGCCGAAATTACGCTGTCGTCTTTTTTCCCCTTCCAGTTATCTGGTTTCTCACCATGTTCTGGCGCGCTATTCTGAAATCCACAGATATCTCCATACAACGGCAATAAACTCCAATGTATTCTGAAAATGGCGAATATTGCTTTTTCATCCTTATATATTGTTTTTATCGGCACGTTTATCGCGGTTCCTTTTTTTCGTTTTATTATATAGAATCATTTCTGTTTCGTATTGGAATCCTTTTAGAATTAGAGAACTAATTTTAAGCAACGGCGGGGTGTATGGCGCGCGCTGCGAGCGTCCAAGCGAGCTTTTAAATCAAAGGCAACAAAATCTATAATCTATTTTCAG
>CAWHPS010000014.1:0-19834 GCA_963831235.1 uncultured Fibrobacterota bacterium | reverse complement strand
GACAGCTTTCTAAAAATAAATGACATCCTGTTGCTTATAGAATCCCATCTGAACTTTTCCTTTATCAACTTTAAGCTATTCTCCCGGATTGTATTGTATAGGTCTGGGTTCTCATATTGCATTATAGCCTCAACAATTGATGGAATGTCATTTGGTATGCAGGTCAGGCCTGTTTCACCTGGGACCAGAAAATCCTTAATACCACCCACATAAGTCGCAATGATCGGAACACCTGTTGCCATAGCTTCGAGGAATGAATTTCCGAGACCTTCTCGAAGAGATGGTCGTATAAAAAGATGGCTTATATGAAGAATTTCGATGATCTCATCATGGGTTCTGTCTCCTAAAAGAATAACCCTGTTGTCCAGTTTGTTTTCCGCGACAAATGTTTTGATCTCGGATTCCTGTTCGCCGCTTCCTGCAACGATAAATTTATATTGTTCCCCCAAGGATACCATTGCTTTGACAACATCCATGATACCATTTTTCATGGAAAGCCTTGAACTTGTAAAGAGGATTTTATCAGATGGTGATATGCCATATTTAATTCTGATGGTCTGAAGTTTGGCAATATTCCCTTCAGGCTTAAATCGTTCATGGTCAACCCCATTTGGAATTATCCAGTATGGTTTATGGTCCTGGTAACCAAGTTGTTTTGCAAGTTCCAATAAATAGGATGAAATGACCTGAAGATGGGTGGCTTTTTTCACGATACTTTTTATAAGGAAAAAGAAAAGGCCAGATCTTTCGCGAACTTCTTTTTCTGTCATGCCTTCCTGGAGAGTTAATAAAAAAGGGTTTCGTTTAAGGGTGAAGTAATGAAAAAACAAAGCCCCAATGCCGCCGTAATTGGCCATGACAGCCCATATTGGATGATTTGTACCACTATTCATGAGTGCCCTAATTGGACCACTTATTGCAAATAGATATTTGTCAATGGTATATCCGAAACCCACCCGGTACACATTAACACGATTTATATTCTCATGTGTTCTAAGATTTTTTACCAGGCGTGGACAATAAAGGTCAAAGTCATAATCCCCGCATCTTTTTGTGATTTCATCAATGGCTATTTGCGCTCCTCCAATCATTGGAAGGTACGAAGTCGTGAAAATTATAATTTTTTGTCGTGCCATGGTTTTAAAAATACATATTTTAACAATGGCATATTTAATTAAATAAAAGGAAGCTTAAAGAAAATGGGTAATGTTGATATGAAAACAGTTGAGGGTTTTGGCCGTGAATGGTCCAGCTTCAATCAAACAGGTGTTCCAAGGGAAAAGTTACAGGAGATGTTTGACGAATATTTCTCGATCTTTCCCTGGGGTCTTTTAAAATCAGATGCTGTTGGTTTTGATGCGGGATGCGGTAGCGGTAGATGGGCCAGGTTTGTGGCTCCAAAAGTGGGTAAATTGCATTGTGTGGATGCTAGTAGTGAAGCAATTGAAGTTGCCAAACAAAATTTAAAGGAATTACCAAACTGCTCTTTTCATAATTCAAGTGTGGATTCCATGCCTATGCAGGATAATTCCATGGACTTTGGTTATTCATTAGGCGTATTGCATCATTTGCCAGATACACTTGCCGGCCTTAAAGCCTGTGCGAGTAAATTGAAAAATGGGGCCCCATTCCTGTTGTATTTATATTACGCCCTGGAAAACCGGCCATTCTTATTCAGGTTAATTTGGAAGGTCAGCGATTTGTTGCGCATGGTAATTTCCAGGCTACCTCATGGTTTAAAACTATGTTTGTGTAATTGTATGGCCGTACTGGTTTATTTCCCGCTTGCACGGGTTTCATTTTTCCTGGAAAAAACGGGATTTAGCGTGTCGTCGTTTCCTCTCTCAGCCTATCGAAATAGAAAGTTTTATTCCATGCGCACTGATGCTTTGGATCGGTTTGGTACCAGGCTTGAGAAGCGGTTTTGCAAAGATGAGATTATAAATATGCTGAAAGCTGCTGGTTTTAAGGATTGGAATTTCAGCAAAGACGTCTTCTGGTGTGTATCTGCAATAAAAGCGTAATAATAACTGTTCAGGCACTTTTCCGCTCCATCGATACACCAGGGGGACGGGGGATAATGCCGTTGGTTTAAGTTTGACAAAAAGACAGTTTAAATATAATGATGCTTTTCTGCCTTCCCTCAATTTTTCCGGCGGCACGGAGGCCGCCGGCTAGTCATATAGTTGGTTCATTAATCACACCGAGCCAGAGACGGCTCGGTGGAAAAAAGGAAAACACTGGTAGCTAAATGCGAGGCCGTCTCTGGCCTCGCACCTAAAAACACAAATTTAATTGAATAGCCGGCGGCCTCCGTGCCGCCGGACAAAAGTAGCGAAAAAGAAAGTTGAATAAACAATTTAAGCATCTGTCAACCTTAAGTCAATGTCATTGGGACGGGGGATGGGTTTCTTGTGTGTACCCACTAAAACAAACGATGCGCAAGAATAATTTTAAATAGGACGCCTACAAATGCACCCAATTTTCGAATCCATTTATTATTACTCACCTCAATTTATACAAAACCTTGCAGTAACACTTTTCGATCTTCAATACTATAAAAGACGTGCTGGTGCATATAAAAACTTGAAGAAATATTATAGGGATGCATATTCACTACCACTTATGACATTACGCGATATTCAGCAAAAACGGTTAAAGGATTTTCTCCAATATGTAAATAAAAACTCTTCTTTTCATAGGGAGCGATGGAAAAATATTAACCTTGAACAAGTAGATGGTATTGAAATTCTCCAGCACCTGCCCATAATGGAAAAAGAAGATTTACGGAAAAATATACAAGAAATTGTAACAATTAAACATAAAGACGCTTATGTTGGTCATACAGGTGGAACAACCGGGAAATCCTTGGAGGTTTTATATTCCTGGAACGACATGCAGGAAAGGATGGCCATTTTGGATTCCTTCAGGGAAAAACATGGCTATTATTTGGGAAAGAAAATCGCCTGGTTTTCCGGTAAAAAATTATTAAATAGAAGTGATGAGCTTAACAAAAGATATTGGAAGACGGATTTCTGGTTTAACATTCGCTATTATTCGACATTTCATATAACTCCGGATACGATTCTATATTATATTCAAAATCTGAATGATTTTAAACCAGAATATCTAAGTGGTTTCCCTTCTAATATTTATGAACTTGCAAGTTTTGCAAAATCAAATAAGATACCAATTGTTGTAAAGCCAAAATATATATTCACCACTGCTGAAACCCTTTTACCTGAACAAGTAGAAGTAATTGAAGAACAATTTCAAAGTAAAGTCCTTGATCATTATTCGTCTTCTGAGGGTGCTCCATGGATCATGCAATGCGAGTTTGGAAAGTATCACTATATTCTTCCAACGGGTGTGATAGAGTTGCTTGATAAGGATAACAGGCCATCGTATGAAGGTGAAGCTGTTATTACTTCGTTTGCGACACGAGGAACACCTTTAATCAGATATCGAATCGGTGACTATATAAAATTTGCACAAGGCATTGATATCGGTGCACAATGTCAATGCGGATCCTATAATCCAATTGTTGAAAAAATCGAAGGCCGGAAAAATGACTTTTTATATTCCAGGGAAAGAGGTAAAATCAACCTGGGCAATGTATCCAATTGTGTTAAATATTCAAATGGTGTGATAAAATTTCAGGCGATCCAGGAAACTATTGACAAAGTAATTATTAAGCTGGTTGTCGATCCTGAGAGCTATAAGGATCAAGACGAAAAAAAGATAGTGCAGGAATTTCAATCACGTTTAGGCAATTCAGTTCAATTTCATTTGCAGTATGTTGAGGATATTCCAAAAGAAAAAAGCGGAAAATATACTATTGTCAACAATACGCTTGATCTTAATTTAAATTAAATTGAATTCCATGTTTAAAGGTAGTGAAATATGATCTCATCTCAAATGATTTCAACATTTGTAATTACGTTAGTTATCGTTCTTGTTTATTCAAAAGTGCTGTTTAAAGATACCGTTATCGCTTCAGTTGATGAGTGGAAGAATGTGTTTTGGCAGGCATTTTTTCTAAATGTTGTTTTGTATGCTTCTTTAGCTGCTTATTTTAGTTTTAAATACGGTTGGATTGTGGATGATGTTAATTATTTCTATGGTGCGGAAGGCTTTCCATATACACCAATCTATAAACTTAAGAATGGAAATGAATTCATGTTTTTTGTTGTAAAACCATTTAGAGATATCTTTGATATGGACAAATCTTCTTTTCATATTATGTATGGTGGTATTGGCTTTATTGGCAGCTTGAATTTTGCGTATGTAATGTCCAAGCGGGTCAATATATTTACAGAACCTGCATTAGCTCGGGTAGCGTTCTTCCTTTTATTGTGTTTTCCAAACTTTTTAGCCTGGGGAAGATTTTTTGGAAAGGATTGCCTGATGTTGTTTTTTTCTTCAATACTGACTGTTTGCTATTTCAATATTATATCAGGATCAAAGAGGCAACTTGTTGATTTATGCACAATCGTTATTCTGTTGTATTTAATGCAAATTATTCGTCCCCATGTTGCAGGTGTGATTGCACTTTCTCTTATTGGAGGGTATATCGTTAATCTGTGGAAATTTCAGGCTGCTTCAACAAATGTTGGGTTGCGAGGTCTGGTAAGAATATTTATTCCAATTTTTCTTTTATTGTTGGGTATTATAATCGGCTTGGCCGCAACCAAGAAATTGGCAATCAAGCAGGATAGTTCTGATGCCATGTCAATGGATGTTTTTAAGGCAACAGTTGTAAATTCCACAAGGCAGGGCGCATTCGGGGATCTGTTACGGATTTGGCCAGTGAAATGTCAGATAATCCAGATATTATTTTTACTCCAAATAGAATACTTAAAAATATTGTTAATTTATTATTTGCCCCTTTTCCCTGGCAGATTAATGGCGTCTCTACCTTAATAGCATTATTATCAAACATTATTTTCGCAGTTGTTTTAATAAGACATTATCGCAATATTCAGGTTTATGATCCCTTTCAATATTTTTTATTGTTTATGTCTTTAGGGTTGATATTCCTATTATCATTCATGACTGCCAATGTAGGGTTAATTCTGCGTCAAAAAACAATTATACTCCCATTTTTGTTTATTTTAATCTTTTCTCGAAACCAGGAGCAATTGTCTGAAGAAGAAGAGGAACAGCAAGCAGTGGAACCTGCATATTAGCATGTCCTAACCGCGCCAATTTCTTTAACCGGCTTGGCATGGAAAGGACTTTTTTATTATGATCAAAGTTTTACATCTTATTACAAACTACCAGAATGTTTAAAAATCAAGGTCATCGGGTTTTGCATTTGCCTTTGGATTGGAATTTACCCGAATACGTTTTTGGCTTCACAGAATTCTGAAAGTTAGCCATCACGCTTAATAATATTTTATTTTTCTATTACAAAAAGAGGAATCATGAATATTTGAAATAATATGTCAATAAGTTTTGTTTCACAATCTTGAAGTATTTTTTAAATAGGGGTTACCGGTTATGGAAAACATGGAACTTCTCAAACTGATTAACTGCGGCGAAGATGGACACTTGCAGTTCAAAGAGAACATCGCAAAGGCTGAAAATATTGCCGCAGATTTGGTAGCCTTCTCCAATTCTAATGGAGGCCGCATTATCATTGGCATTCAGGATAAAACCAACGATATCAAAGGGCTCACAGCTGATGATGTTCGTCGGCTGAATCAATTGTTATCTAATACTGCTACCGAGAATGTGCGTCCCTCTATCAATATCGAGACAGAGAATTTGAATGTGGAAGGTCGTCTTATATTAGTAGTTACCGTCAGAGAAGGTATTTCAAAACCCTACTCTGACAACAAAGGCGTCTTCTGGGTAAAAAATGGTTCTGATAAACGGCGGGTTACTTCGCGCGAGGAAATCCAACGCATGTTTCAGAGTGCAAGTCTTGTCTATGCCGATGAAGTGCCTGTTGTGGGATCGACAATATCAGATATTAATTTTGATCATTTCCAGGCTTTCTACAGGAAAGAATATAAGGAGGAGATACCTGACGAAAAAGCATCCGAGTCATTAGCGCAATTGCTGTCAAATCTGCATCTTGCCGAGAAAGGGGCACTCAATCTGGCCGGGCTAATGCTTTTTGGGTCAAATCCACAATTGTATAGGCCTGCCTTTGTAGTGAAGGCGGTCTCTTTTATTGGTAATGACCCGGCAGGTACCAAATACAGAGACAGTGAGGATATTACAGGCTGCCTTAAAGACCTCCATAAAAAGACCATGTCATTTATTTTTAGAAACTTAAAGCACGTGCAGGGGGCTTCAGGTTTCAACTCGCAGGGGGAGCTTGAGATATCTTCAGATGCAATCGAGGAAATTGTGGTCAATATGCTCCTGCATAGGGATTATTTCATATCCGCGCCCTGGAGAATAATGATATTTGAAGACCGGATCGAGTTGATAAGCCCGGGCGCACTACCCAACAATCTAAAAGTTGAACATGTGAAAAAGGGTATTTCCAATATGCGCAATCCTGTCTTGTCTTCTTTTGCCACTAAAGAACTTCCCTATCGTGGCATAGGAACCGGTATCCGGCGGGCATTATCGCAGGTTCCAAATCTTGTAATAGAATCTGACCACGAAAGAAGCCTGTTTACTGTCACAATTCCGAGAACTGTTTAAGCAGTCTCGACTAGCGCCTTTCATTCATACGCTTGGGCGTGATGCCGCGCTTTGTGATCGGTTCTAGTTGGCATCCTCGCAAAATATCAAATTATGAAGATACTTCATCTCGATACATCCTACCAAAGTGTTGTCACAATCCTTAACTCAAAAATTAGCAGGGTCATATTTAACAAATGAAGGCGGTATGAGTGGAAAAGATTTGATAAAGCCGGAAGCAATCCAAGACAGGATATTCTCTATACGTGGCTTTCAGGTAGTATTTGATAAAGATTTAGCGCTTTATTACGATGTTAAGCCCATACGATTAAGGGAGCAGGTAAAACGAAACATTAAACGGTTTCCCCCTGATTTCATGTTTCAACTTACTGAACATGAAGTCAGGCTGATGGTATCGCAAAATGCGATACCATCAAAGCAGCACTTGGGAGGTTCGTTACCCCTGGTTTTTACAGAACAGGGAGTAGCAGCGCTTTCTGCGGTGCTTACCAGCCCAAGGGCAATAGAAGTCAGCATACAGATCATGCGGGCGTTTGTTGCTATGCGTAAGTTTCTCGCAGTTAACGCAAGGATTTTCAAAAGACTTGACATCGTTGAACGGAGACAGTTTGAATACAAGAGCGAATCGGATGGGAAATTCAAAAGAATATTCAACGCTATAGAGGCAAAGGAAATCAAGCCTAGGCAGGGTGTTTTCTTCGATGGTCAGATTTTTGATGCATATCTCTTTGTGTCCGATCTTTTCAGAACGGCAAAGAAGTCAATAATCATCATAGACAATTTTATCGATGATACGCTTCTGGTGCATCTCACAAAACGTAATGCACAGGTGAAGGTTACCATTCTGACAAAGGTGATTTCAGGCCAAATGGCGTTGGATGTGGAGAAATTCAATGGGCAATATCCGGCTATTGAAATAAAAGAATTCAAGAATTCCCATGATCGCTTTATCATCATAGACGACAATGCCGTTTATCACTTTGGAGCGTCATTGAAAGACCTCGGTAAAAAATGGTTCGCGTTTTCAAGAATGGAAATTGGAGCGGTTGAAATGCTGGGCAGGTTGGAAGGATTAGTCTGAAGTGTGCCGGGGAATGGGGCCACTTTTATTGCCTTTAATATTCTGTCGCAACATTGAAGCAGAGCGGTTTTAATTAAAATGATCAAAGTCTTACATCTTGTTACAACCTACCAAAGCGTTGTCACAATCCTTAACTCAAAAATCAGCAGGCTAAGCGCATATCCTGATATTGATTTATACATTGCATCTTCATTCGAAGATTCTTCCGAAACACGCAAGCCTTCCTGCAAATTCATACGAGTTGATATTGCACGTAAAATTAATCCTTTCCATGACATTTGTTCCATTTGGCGGCTCTATTGGATTATTAAAAAGCATGGGTTTGATGTTGTTCATACGCATACTGCTAAAGCCGGTATAGTCGGTGCTGTTGCAGCATTCCTTGCCAGAACCCCATTGGTTTGTCACACATATCATGGATTGCCCTTTTGCCCTGGGCAAAATAAATTGCCTTATGCCACATATAGGTTTCTTGAAGTGATATTTTCCCGGTTCCGACATGTTCTTTTTTCTCAGAATCGCCGCGATTTTGAAACCCTTAAGCAAATTAATGGACTCTCTTCAAAAGCGATTTTTGAGGGTAATGGTGTTGATGTTGATGTAATAGAAAAAAATGCCATCACAAACCTTGATAAGGTGGATAAATATTTTAATTCCAGGAAACTTAAATTGTTATGTGTGGCCCGCCTTGAGCCGGTAAAACGGCTGGAAAAGTTAATTGAGGTTGTTGCCGGCCTTAAGGAAAACAGGGTTGATGTAGAATGTATTATTGCGGGTAAAGGGGAGGAGGAAGAGCGACTTCTTGCACTTGTCAAAACAATGGAGTTATCAGATAGCATTTCTATTGTTTATACACCATATATTCACTCTCTTATATATAAATCGGATATCGCTGTTTTGACATCAGAAAAAGAAGGACTTCCGCGCGGGCTTATGGAATCCATGGCACTTAAGAAACCTGTTGTTGCAACTGATGTTCCAGGAACAAATGAGCTTGTTGTCAACAACGAAACGGGTTTTCTTGGGCTGTTGCAGGAGATCGCTCCTTTCATTCTTAAACTTGCGCATGATGCAGCGCTTTGCAAAAGGTTCGGGTTAGCCGGGTATAGAAGAATACTCGACCATTTTGACGACAGGAAAATTGTGGATTTGTGGGTGGAGGTGTATTGTAAAAAGCTGAGTAAATCATCTGGAATTCATTCGTGTTAAGTATCTAAATGGTTTTCAGTGGTCCGTTGGAGGAATCAATGAAAGAGTCACAAATTATCGAATTTAAAGAATCTTGGCGTGATGAGTATATAAAATGGATAAGTGGTTTTGCGAATGCCCAGGGTGGTGTTTTAGTCATTGGCCGAAACGATAAAGGAAAAACAATCGGTGTTTCTGATTCTGCCCGGTTGCTTGAAGAAATACCCAATAAAATCCGCGATATTCTTGGCATTATGGTTGATGTCAATTTAAAGCATTCCGGTAAGATCGAATTTCTGGAAATAGTTGTGGAGCCATACCCATATCCGGTCAGTTACAAAGGACAGTACTATTACCGCAGCGGAAGCACCAAACAGGAATTAAAGGGGGCGGCACTTGATACTTTTATCCTTCGCAAGCAAGGCAAACATTGGGACAGCGTCCCTATGCCACACATTAAGGCTATTGACTTAAAGCAAGACACCCTTAAATATTTCCGTCACGAAGCAGCGGAAAGTAACCGCCTGTCAAAAGACATAATAGAAGAAAATGATATAAACCTGTTGAAGAAATTGCTTCTTTTTGAAGGCTCATATTTGAAACGAGCTGCAATTCTTTTATTTCATCCGGACCCTGAAAAATATGTTACCGGTGCATATATAAAAATCGGCCGTTTCAAGACTGACAGCGATTTATTGTTTCAGAACGAAATTCATGGTACGCTTTTTGAACAAGTCGAAAAGACTATGGATCTACTTTTTACAAAATACCTTTCTGCTGGTATTTCCTATAACGGCATACATAGAATAGAAACATATCCATATCCACAAGAAGCGTTGCGCGAGGCGCTCTTGAATTCTGTCACGCATAAGGATTACAGTAGTAGTGTTCCGGTCCAGATTAGCGTTTATGATGATAAAATATATATCTGGAATAATGGCCGATTGCCGGACAATTGGACCATAGATGATCTTATGCGTAAGCATCCTTCCATCCCTTATAATCCTTTGATAGCAAATGCTTTTTTTCGAGCAGGCATAATCGAAGCATGGGGCAGAGGCATTGATAAGGTGATTGGAGAATGCGCTGCTTTTGGCACAAAGCCTCCGGTTTTTGAATATAATAGTACAGGCTTGATGGTAATATTTTTCAGTCATCTTATTTTGAATAATAGTAATGAAATGTCACCGAAAATGTCACCGAAAATGTCACCGAAAATGTCACCGAAAATGTCACCGAAAATGTCACCGAAAATGTCACCGAAAATGTCACCGAACAAAATGCACTTGACGGGTCAACGCATACTGAATTTTATAAAAAATAACCCTCAAATTAATATCGCAGAGATTTCAGAATTGCTTGGTGTTAACAAGCGTACAGTTCTTCGCCATATCAAAGATCTAAAATCAAGCGGCTTGATACAGAGGGTTGGTCCGGCAAAAGGTGGATCCTGGAAAATATCAAAAAGCTGATATGCAAAATAATCTAACACGGACTTTACGAATGAAAGAAACAACAGGATCTTTTTAAGCTTTTGACTTGAAACAGATAAATAAGAAATGTAGCTGGAGTAGTATTATGCCAATGCATGTTTTCTATGTTTTGCAATGCTTGTTTTATGTGTAATAATATTTTGCCCTTTTTTCTCATTTTCCAGTATTTTCGACGCCATCTTGTCGATGTCAAAACCGGATTCAGCAGCGGTTTCTTCTCTAGCTTTATAAATTTCCCGTAAAACTGGATCAATAGTTTTCATAAAGAATTCCTTGTTATGAATTTTCAGGTATAAGTTCCTGAGTTGAAAGGACAATGGGTAGAGACAATAAATTTTTTAAATTATAGTCCTTCAGTTTGAGAAGGGTTTGTCCATTTAGAATATGCCGGCAGTTCCATGTTAACATGAAATCCATTTCATATTCAACTGCAAAAGCGAGATGAAATGCATCCAGTGAGGCTTTTGGAGGTAATTGTAACAGCTTGACATACTTTTTAGCCAGTTCAACAGTTGTGGACGTTTCGTGCAAACGAGGGTTGTTTCTATATAAACCGTATTCATGGTATTAAATTACTATTATTTTGCTGACAATCAATCAGGTTGATTGTTATGAAAGGATATCTCCCCCCGCAATGCCGTTGACTTAAGCTTGATATATGACATTTAAGACGTCTAAAAACCTTGTGAACTTCCCTCAATTTGTCCGGCGGCACGGTGGCCGCCGGCTGGTCTGATGGTTGGCTGTTTATGGCACCGAGCCAGAGACGGCTCGGTGGAAATAAAAAAAAGACTACAGCTGAATGCGAGGCCGTCTCTGGCCTCGCACAAAAAAACGAAAATAATTTAACAGCCGGCGGCCTCAGTGCCGCCGGTCAAATAGCAGCCAGGTAGAAGTTTGAGTAAAAGAAAAAGAGTTAAAACAAGGATATCCCGACTGCTTGGCATTTGTCAATCATAAGTCAACGGCATTGCCAGCCCCCTCTCCCTATTGACAATAAAATAATGGAGGGGCGAGGGGGGTGCTGTTTTCGCCCATCATAGACAAAAAGACAAATATCTTTCCTGCGCATCACTTATATATTATGCCATAGAAAATAAGTTGAATAAAGAGGTGAAAAATGACCGCTATTCTCAGGCGTACAAGGCGAAAGATGTTTCTGGAAATTGATAAGCAACAATTTGAAAATCTGCTGGATATTGGCGGGTTTTATAGCCCTAAATTTATTGAATCATTAAAAGCATCTGATATGGATATACAGAAAGGGGCGATAAAAAAGCGTAAATCGTTAATGGAAATAGCTGATAATTGAAGTTCTTACAACCGCCACCTTTGACGAGTTATTTAAAAAGCTGCCAAGGCAAATCCAGTTAAAAGCTGATAAAAAGACATGTATTTTTAGAGCAAACTCATTTCATCTTGGACTTAAGGATCGAGAAGTTGCATCCGAAAGACTTAAATGCCTGGAGTTTTCGTGTGGACATACATTACAGAATAATCTTTGAGTTTACAGGCGCCCAAAAAGCCTGCCTAAAATATATAGGCCACCATAACGATATTTATCGTGTTATGTGATACTCTCTACAGAGTTTGAAGAACAAGGCCATTGTGTTTCACATCTGCCGCTGGATTGGGATTTGCGCGGATATCTAATTTACAACGCGTTATTGATTTACATCAAAATGAATTGGCGCTATTTCAGACGTTTTAAGGATGTTGATTACAAATACACCTGGGTTGTTTATATCATAATGGCCTCCATACTACTCGGCATGTCCTACACCAACTTCGGGTTAACCATCCGCCAGAAGAGCATGGTCATTCCTCCTCTGGTTCTCGTATTCATGATGGTAAGGTCTCAAAAAGCCCGCGAAGAAATGGAGGAAATGCAGGAGGTTGCGGAGGAAGAAGAGACCTCACCGCCTGCCATTTCTCCTTATTGACAATAAGATAATGGTGGAGAGAGGGGGGGAAGAAGTTGAAAGTTAAGAGGTGGGAAGATAAGGGGCTCCCGGCGGGATCGACGAATCTAACGAAAGGCCGACATTGCCATGCTCACATCCGATAAGGGGCTGGGGGCTGGGGCGATGCGCATTCATTTCCGCGCAATTGCCGTCCTGCGCCCGAAATAACGGGAGGGGTTGCGAATCAGACCATAATTGGACTATATTTAGTCCAATAGAAAGGGGTAGTCGATGAATCTTAAAGAGAGTGTAAAACCGGTAAGCTATCTAAAATCAAATGCCGCCCGAATCATCAAGGATTCCCTGCGTCATCCGGTCTCCTATGTTATCACCCAAAGGGGCAAGGCATGCCTGGTTGTCCAGGATGTCGCGTCATGGGAGAAGATGCGGAAATCCGTTGCCATGCTCAGGATTCTACTGATGGGTGAACAGGATGTGGCAGCCGGCCGAGTAACGTCTTTGAACAAGGCGTTTGCCGAAGTCCGTAGAAAACTTCAGGCGGCTTGTTGAAATGGCGGGTAAATTCACGGTCAGATTAACCGATCATGCCAAATTGGATTTGCTCGAAGCCTCGCTTTTTTATTTGGAGGAATGCGGTCGTATCCGGGCAGTGCAAAAGAACAATGCGTTAGAAACGAAATGCGCAACACTCGAAAATTATCCGTATCGGGGCCATATCGTACCTGAACTGGCGGATATCGGTATTTCAGGATATCGTGAAATACATTTTGAATATTATAGAATCATCTATTCTGTTCGCGGGACGCACGTTATTGTGAACGCAATTCTGGATGGCCGCCGCGATTTGGAAGCCATATTACTGATGCGGCTGTCGCGCTAAAAAAAATGAAGGTTATTCTGAATTAAAATAAAAAAGAAGGCAAGCCCCTTTTTCCTATTGACTTCCTACATAGCGGAGAGGGGGGGGGGAGATAAGTGAACGGCCAAGCTGCTTTACAGGTGGGGCTTTAAGAGTGCGTTTTTACGGGTTTTAAGAATGAACGATGAACTGCTTTTAAAATTCTATGCCCGGGATTATCGCTAGTTTGCTGCGCACAATAAAGAAAGGAACACAAATGAATTGGAAGCAATATATCTCTGTAAGCCCCTTGATTTGTCATGGACAAGCCTGCGTTACCGGAACCAGGATAATGGTGTCGGTAGTTCTTGATAATCTTGCTGCAGGGTTACCGGTAGAATCCATTATCAAAAATTACACGGGATTAGGCAAAGAAGAGATACAGGCTTGTATTGAATACGCTGCCGAACTTACGCGGGAACGAATTATTACCATTCCTGCAGCATAATAGAAATATCCATGAAATTTAAAATTGACGAAAACCTTCCGGCCATAACTGCTGAGTGGTTTTGTGCAGCCGGATATGATGCGATGACCGTTACTGAACAAAAATTGCAAGGCAATCCGGATCAAATCATTGCTGATGTATGCAGGAAGGAAAACAGGACCTTAATCACACTGGTTCGCCGATATTCGTGTTTATCCTGCATCACAATATCCCGGGCTTCTCGTCTTACGGTTGCCTCGTCAGGATATGCTTTATGTTAAAGCCATCATTGAAATGGTTTTACCGCTACTGGAAAAAGAGCCTGTGGAAAAGCATCTTTGGATAATTGAACCGGACAAAGTGCGTATCCGTAGTTAAACTTAAAATTTCCCATACTTATCCCAACTTCAGTCTGATTTTCCGAGCATAGTGATACATCCTCTGGTGTTTGTCTTCATGATGGTAAGGTCTCAAAAGGTCAAAGAAGAAATGGAGAACATGCAGGAGGAACCCTCACTCCCCGCCCCAATGCTGTTGACTTAAGGTTGACACCGAAAATGTCACCGAAAATGTCACCGAACAAAATGCACTTGACAGGTCAACGCATACTGAATTTTATAAAAAATAACCCTCAAATCAATATTGCAGAGATTTCAGAATTGCTTGGTGTTAACAAGCGTACAGTTCTTCGCCATATCAAAGATCTAAAATCAGGCGGCTTGATACAGAGGGTTGGCCCGGCAAAAGGTGGGTCCTGGAAAATATTTAAAAGCTGATATGCAAAACAATCTGACACGGACTTTACGAATGAAAGAAACAACAGTATCTTTTTAAGCTTTTGACTAGAAACAGATAAATAAGAAATGTAGCTGGAGTAGTATTATGCCAATGCATGTTTTCTATGTTTTGTAATGCTTGTTTTATGTGTAATAATATTTTGCCCTTTTTTCTCATTTTCCAGTATTTTCGACGCCATCTTGTCGATGTCAAAACCGGATTCAGCAGCGATTTCTTCCCTGGCTTTATAAATTTCCCGTAAAATTGGATCAATAGTTTTCATAAAGAATTCCTTGTTATGAATTTTCAGGTATAAGTTCCTGAGTTGAAAGTACAATGGGTAGAGACAATAAATTTTTCAAATTATAGTCCTTCAGTTTGAGAAGAGTTTGTCCATTTAGAATATGCCGGCAGTTCCATGTTAACATGAAATCCATTTCATATTCAACTGCAAAAGCGAGATGAAATGCATCCAGTGCGGCTTTTGGAGGTAATTGTAACAGCTTGACATACTTTTTAGCCAGTTCAACAGTTGTGGACGTTTCGTGCAAACGAGGTATGTCTTGCATTAATTTTAATCTTTTCCGTGAAGCGCATTCGTCGCCCCTTGATATTTCATCAATGACAATTTGTGATGTGTACAAGTCGTATTTTTTACGATGATTTAACCACCAGAATCGTGTGGATTTTTGATTGCTTAGTATTTCAGGGTTATTACTGTCATTTGCAGTGAAATAGCTGGGTATAGTTGTTTCAATATAAACCGTATTCATGCCATTAAATTAATATTATTCTTGTTGCCAATCAATCTTATGGTAAGGTAATTCATGAATTCCTCTGACTTCAAAACCATTGCAAAGCTCCATCGTAAAGGCATTCCTTTCGGCTTTCTTTCGTCTTTGGGCGAGAATTTTCTTACGCGCTTATATTACGGCATCTCCAAAGCCCCCGGGTCCTGCGTAATCGTTGAACGCGATGAAAAAGGCGAGGTCATTGGGTTTATATCCGCGTCGCTTTCAATAGGCCGCTGTTATAGATATGTTCTTACGCATAATTTCATTTCTCTTGGATTCTCTCTTTTGCCAATACTGATATCCATTTTAAATATAAAACGTATTTTCGAGACCATCAAGTATCCCTTTAAAAAGGGAAAAGACAATACCGGTTCCAGTATAGAGGCCGAGCTTCTTTCCATAGCCGTGGCTGATTCCGCACGGGGTAAAGGTGTTGGCAAGCGGCTTATAAAAGAGTTGGAGAAATTTTTTATAGGTCAGGGACACGAAGGAATGTACAAAGTCGTCACCTATGCGGCAGACCCTGTTTCAAATGCGTTTTATCTTGGGGCTGGGTTTACATTCAGCAGGAACTTCGTCCATCATAATAATCCCATGAAGGAATATGTAAAGGTCCTTTCGCGGGTGCACGACAGATAATTCATGTAGTTCTTAACTTTCGCCATGGGTTTCAATCATGAATCCCAATCAGTCCAATCAGACAAACCCGCCGCACAGAGCAGGGCAATCGCATTAAAATTTAACGATTCCAAGGATGCGCTCCAAATATTGTGTGCTCAAAGCTGCTTTTAATTGTTTGCGTACGATACTGGCTTTTATTGATGTTTCCTGTCTCAATAGATTTATAGCGACATGCCGGACTACATTCATATTTGTTGGTGCATTTGATTTTCTAATGCGACAGTCATCCTCTCTAAAAGACACATCCAGATTCCAATGCAATTTGTTTTCAATTCCCCAATGACTGCGTACTGCCTGACCAAACTGTTTTGCCGACATTTTACGACTGAGAATATAATACCGTATTTCTGTCTGCTCTGCTTTTTTTGTTTTCCTTATGGAGTGAACAGCACCGATAGCAGACAATGATCGCCACTGTTCCTTATTTTTTAGCCAGGTAATATCATCGATAACATGATACTCACGATGCTCTTCGCGACCATGTCCCTTATCCTCTGTTGAATACGTGTCATGGGCCACATCTTTCAACCCATCCACCACGACAGTATCTACGCGGTTGCGGATTTGTTCATACAGGCTCGGTTGATTTTCTTTAACGGCGAGAACATAATCCGCGCCATTGGTTACAATATTGTCGGCAATAGCTTTTTGACAACCCATTGCATCGATAGTGACGATACATCCTTTCACCATGAGCATATTCAGCAATTCAGGGATAGCGGTGATTTCGTTGGATTTATCATTCACCTTTATTTGCCCCAGTACCAAGTTATTTTCTGCTGCCCAGGCACTAACGACATGGATAGCATTTCGGTCGGCCTTGGTATCAAATGAACGCCGTGCGGTTTTTCCATCGACTGCAATTACTTCATTTTGTTTCGGCAATCGTAACGCCTCAACCCATTTTATAAAGCATTCTTGAAAGTCTTTCGGATTTAGCAAGGCACTGGCCCGCCCAAAAGTGTCATGCGATGGAATGCCGTTTTTGAGTTCAAGAAACTGTTTAAGCCACTCTATTCGCTCGTTGCCAAATAATTCGACTTCCTCGAATGACTTGGCGCCGCAAAGGGTAGCACATACCAAGACAACAATTATGTCGATAAGTTTGTGGAGTTTTTTACGTTCTATGCGTGGGTCCGGTATGTCTTGGAAGTATTCGATAAAAGTGCATGGCGTTGAAATCATAAATCCCCCTTATAGGTAAAATAAAATGTGGACATTGCCTCTTCTTTATACTATAATATAGCTCTACGGATATCCGTAGAGCTACTTAAATAGAAAGGAATTGGGCATGGGCTATCCAACAACGATTCAACTCATCTCACGGAAGAAAGGAAATCAGTGGTATGTTAATTTTCCCAATGCTTTGGCAAAAGCGATGAATTTCAAGAAACGCGAAATTGTGGAATGGGAGGTTGAAACAGTAAAGTGCATGAAAATGATTAGAACTGGCAAGTCTAACAAAGTAACTGCAAGAACAAGAACGGATCGTGTGTCACGTATTACCGTTGACAATAAGAAATAAAGTGGCGAATTTTAATGCGATTGCCCTGCCGCACAGAGGCGGCGGGACTGTCTGGTATTTTATTGTATTTTTTCCCGAGCCAGAGACGGCTCGGGAAAAAGCGGGGCCGTCTCTGGCCCCACTCACTAAAAAAATCAAATCCAGTCTCGCCGCCTGTGCGGCGGGTAAATACATACATTAGTTGTCACATACCCTCCTTTCGTCTTAAAATGGAACGGAATACGATAAAAAAGGTATATTAATATAAAGAAAGGATTTTTCATGGAAAAAATGATAAACATCCATATTGAAAAAATGCCAGAAGGAATGTACCTTGCGACATCAGATGATGTTCAAGGTCTTGTGGCCCAGGGAAGAACAATATGGGAAACAATGGAAATTGCCCGTGATGTTGCCCGCAAAATTATTGAGTCCCAGAAAGAAAAAATGGGCAAACTGCACTTGAAAACGATTTCCAGGAATGTGGATATGAAACTTGTTTTGGAATATTGATTATGGGCCGTCTTGGGAATTTTAGATATCGTGATATGGTTAATAAAATTAAAAAGCATGGGTTTGTATTTGATCGACAGGCTGCTGGAAGCCATGAAATCTGGTACAATCCTGTTTCGAATTTATATACGACAATTCCAAATCACCCTGGAAATATGCCTGAAGGAACTCTACGCGCTATTCTGCGTCAAGCGCGAATTTCTCCCAATGATTTTCTGAATTTGGACTGATTTCATTAATCCTATCAATTTTCTTGAATAATGAATAAGCACTTCGCCCAATATTTTGACGTATTCCCGCACAACATTTTCCTTTTTTCCAAAGGCAGGGTTGCTCTTTATACTTTGCTCAAGAGCCTTGGCATTGGCCAGGGTGATGAAGTAATCATGTCAGGCTATACCTGCGTGATGGTCCCGTCCGCGCCTATTTATCTTGGCGCAACCTGCCGCTATATTGACATTGATCCTAATACGTACAACCTTAACCCCGAACTTCTTGACAGGGCTTATACTGCTCAAACAAAAGCGCTTATTGTCCAGCATACTTATGGAATTGCCCAGGACATGGAACCAATAATGAAATGGGCTGCATCAAAAGGGATCCCGATAATTGAAGACTGCTGCCATGCATTTGGTTCAAAGAATAGGGGGAGGCTCTGCGGTACTTTTGGTGTTGGGGCTTTTTTTTCCGGCCAGTGGAACAAACCCTTTTCAACAGGCCTTGGCGGGATGCTACTTGTTAATGATGAATCGCTTGTTCCTGCGGTGAATAGGCTTTACACGAATGCAATCAAACCAGGTAAAAAAGAGGAGCGGCTGCTTTCTTTGCAGATAAAAGCGTATCGAACATTTGTAACTCCAAGGACAACAGCAGCCATTACAATTGCATACAGAATGCTTACCAGGCTTGGTCTTGTTAGAGGATCGTCATCCAATGAGGAGTTTGCGGGTATAATGCCAAGGGACTATTTCAAGAAAATGGCGAATTGTCAAATCAAAGAGGGGGAAAGGAATTTACAGGGAATTGATGCGTTGGTCGGCAATAGGAAAAAAATAACGGAATTTTATACTAATAACTTACCCTGTATCGGCTTAAAACCATTGAAGGAAAATCCTTTCAGCGATGATGTTATCTTACGCTATCCTGTGCGTGTGGAAAACAAGAGTGAAATTCTTAAAAAAGCATTGCAAAAGGGTGTTGAAGTCGGCTCATGGTTCGAGATTCCACTTCATCCTGAGGGGGTGAACATGGAATACTTTGGCTACAAACAAGGTATGTGCCCGGAATCGGAAAAGGCCTGCTCCGAGGTAATAAACCTGCCGACACATCGAAGAATAACATTATCCGAGGCGGATAGGGTATTAAGTTTTGTAAAGAAATACAGAGTTTAAATTGAAAGTGAATATTATTGCAATGAAAATGGAACGTTTACTGTAATTAGTTTTTTCCTTTTCTCATAAGCTTCACGGTTAAAAGCATGTTTCAAATTAAACCCCACAAATCGCAAATATTCATCCATTGACAGGCTTTTTGATGGAGGCGGGGTTTCAAATATCGGTGGGAAATTCAATTCTTCCATGTTATTTAAGCTTTTCAGACTTTAAAAAAGAGCCATGAGCGATTCTTATAATTTTATGTCCGGATTTAGTCTGATGTCGGCGCGCGTCTTCCGATATAGAATGGATATTAAACTTATGCTTAGCAGCTAATGTCTCACGGATTGTTCTTACTTCTTCAACAATTGTATCTTTCATATTTCATCTCCCATTAGTTCTTGCGGAGTGCAAATTGTAGGACAACGAATGGTGGTTTCAAGATAAGCAGATGGAAACATGGATAAAAAATATATATGTTCAAAGAAAAAAGACAGGGAATTTTATTAAGGGGCTT
>CAWHPS010000013.1:0-26375 GCA_963831235.1 uncultured Fibrobacterota bacterium | reverse complement strand
ACGCCAAAAAGCGGTTGGATTATTGACGGTTGTGCATAGTTTGAAGGATTTTTCTGATCAGCTCGGGGGTGCGAATAATCTTTTTTACCTTTGGCGATAGATTTCTATTTTCTTGTTCTTCGTTTTTTAATTTATTCCTGACCAGGTTTACATCGATTTGTGCAAATCGAGCTTCCAGCGATGGTGCACCGTTAAGAATGATCGTTCGATATGTGTTGTCGGAAAGGTTTGAGATTAACGGGGTATCTGTCAAGATAGCCTTCAGAGTTTTGGTCATTGTGTTATTGCCGTTTCTTTTTCTGTGGTTCCTGCGCAGATATCTGAAGAACCGCTCAAGGATATTATTGGTCCGTTGAGGATAAATGATAACGGTGCCATGGGGGGTGTTTTTAACGATAGGGTCGGCGAAAAGCTTGTTCCAATAGCGTTTGATTTGGTCATGCATTGAGCGGTAATCATTATCGGGCTTGGTTTTCAAAGTCTCGGCCAGCGCCTTCTGAAAGTTTGTAACACGTTGACAAATAGTATTCATGTTCTTTTTGCCGTCATCGTTTAAGCCATGTCTATCGTTTGGTAACGCAATTCGCATCGCCTGCCGCAAGCGGTCAAACACAACGGATTTTTCTTCCATACGATGAGCGGCTTTCTTCAACAGAGGGTCGTTGATGGTGTCGCCGATGTGTTTCCATAGGATACCGACCATTCGTTTGAGAGATTTCGGGGCTTTGTCACATCGGACTCTGAGGTTATCAAGAACTTCATGGATTGAACAAAGCCGCTGATACAACGAAAGGTGAGGCCGGTCAAATGGGAAGCCGTACCCGTCGCCGTCCTTTTTTCCCTCTAGCGCCCAATGTATCAACACATAAACAATGAGAATGAGTGAGGTATCCGCGCAAAAAGACTGTGACGCGTTGTCATTGAGTCGGGCGCGAAGCACATCGACACAGACAGGATCTTTTTCCACCAGTGGTTTGAGGATGCGGGCTTGCCTGTGCAGAAACGATTGAATGCCTTGACAGCGCAATCGTTTTCGCACCACATCATTTTCTTTTGACATCAGGTCTTTTCCGATATCACGCAAAAAATGGAAATGACAGATGAAATGGCGCACAGAAGGGAATACTTTGGCAACGGCATTCAAAATGCCCTTGGCCATGTCGCTTACAACAGCCAGTGGTACGTTGAAGTTTTGTTTTACTCGTTGAAGAAAGGGAATTATTTGTTCAGCATTTTCAGATGGGATTTTGATATTGTCCAGTACCAGTTCGCTAATACCATCCAAGGCACACATAAGATGGGGACTGTCAGCATCACAGGTGCTGTCCAGGTGAAGTATGTATCCCCCGTGTTGACGCATGTGCGCCTGCAACTGCTTTCTACATTCCTGATGTGCAATAGCCAGATAGATAATAAATTTTCTGGCAAGCACACCAATTTCACTGCGAGAAATGGGGTTACCCTTTTCCCGCAGGCAATCCATGATCTCCTGTTCGCTGCGACAGGCGATGAAAAGTTGTGTGCCGACGAACACGATAACATCATAGCCATAGAAGCCTTGCTCCGGTACCAGCGCAGAAAGCCCACGGACAGGCAATGTGCTTTGACAAAAAGGTTTATTGCAGGCACGTACCGTTTCATGAGCGGTAAAAACACCTATCGCAAGTGTTGATACCTTTCGTGTTCTGGTTTTGATAACCGCGAGCGTGCTATTGCACTGATGGCATAGCGTAACATCAGAATCGAAGAAAAGAGTTGGTGGAGTTTTGAACAGAGCTGAAATGGTAAGGCCGGATCGAGCATCGTCAAGGTTTGTGCGTAGCGCTTCAATCAGCGACAACCCGCAGTTTTTTTTTAATACCGTACTGTTCGAGGAGCGTATGAATCGCCTCTGGCGTAATGGCCGGCGATTGCGTCTGTAACCTACGGGCGCATTGTTCAATGGTGTCATCGGGATGCTGGATTCTGTCCACAAGAATAAGCACGGTATCGCTACTACGCGGCTTATGCGGCGGGCTTACACTATCATGGCTGGTACGCTGCGCTATTTGCCTGGATCGCACGTCGCTGTTGGCCGAGAAATAAACCAGCTTATGGCCTATGCGATGCGACGATATTTCCTTGATACTGCCAAAGTGCGTATAGAGCGATGGAGCCGATACACCAAGAATAGAGCAGAGACTCTGTGCGTCGAGCCCTTCTTGCGATTCTCCTACTATATAGGCAACGGTTTTGGTCAGGTTCCCATGTCGTGAAAAACAAATGTCATTATGCCGCCAGATACCGTAACTGTCAAACTGTGGAATAGTGGATAACGCGTGGTATTTGGCGTTATGGTTGTAGCTGGTGTAGGCATTCCACTGGTGAAGTCTTCGCGAGGCAGTTCGTGTTGAGCATTTTGAAATTCTGGTGAATGTGTCGATGGTAAATACTTTTGCTTTGCATAATTGTTGCTGGACGGTTACTGCCACAATACCTCCTCGGCATAGTATATTATATAGCCTATATTAATATAATATACTGCGCCCTTTAAAGCAAATAAAAAAGCCGTTTCCTTCTGAAAAGAAATCGGCACTTAATAAAAAATAGGCCTCGGTACTACCAATCACAAAACCGTATGTCGTATCGTATAAACTATTCCTCTATAGAAATGGTTGACATATTAAAAGATAATCGCTTTTCAACCGCTTTTTGGCGTCATAGCAAATTTCGATACACCACTCAAAGTTCCAAACCACTTGTTGCCTTCGTTGTCAATAGCAATGGAATTAACATAATCATCTGCAAATATATAGGTGGTCCAGTTGGTTCCATCAAATTTTGATACAGCACCATGAGTTCCAAACCATATGTTACCCTGGAGGTCTGCAGTCATGGAATAGACATAATTATTTGCCAAGCCTTGGGCTGTGGTATAGGTTGTCCAGTTGACACCATCAAATTTCGATACACCG
Source organism: uncultured Fibrobacterota bacterium (assembly GCA_963831235.1). Classification (GTDB taxonomy): domain Bacteria; phylum Fibrobacterota; class OXYB2-FULL-49-7; order OXYB2-FULL-49-7; family JAEUSG01; genus CAWHPS01. Next base: position 23,421 of record CAWHPS010000013.1, on the reverse strand, counting down.
CTCCCCCTAGTTCCAAACCATTTATTACCATGGTTGTCAATAACAATGGAATAAACTTGGTTGCATACCAACCCCTGTGCCAAAGTATATATTTTCCGTATATGATAATTGGTGTCGCTCTCCACAACTCCCCCGGAAGTTCCAAACCATATCGTGTTATCGCCTTCAAAAGCAATCGCATTTATCAGCCTTGTGTCAGTATAATTAGTCCATGTTCCTGCCAATACCGCAATCGACAAAACCAGCAATACTCTGAGGCTATTACGCAATAACCGTTTTACCTGCTGCATAACCGACTCCTTCAGTTAAAGTTTATACATTTATTAACATTTAGTTCTCTTGCCATTACGACAACTGCCACCCTTTATACACCTGCCGCCCCTCGATACGTCCGCCTTTGGCGGACTACTCGGGGACCGGCAGGTGTTTCAGCGTAAACATCCCTTATCGTATCAGCATCAGCCTTTTTGTTAGGCTCTTGCTCCCGATATTGACTCTTACCATATACACACCCGAAGCCGCGGCATGACCATTGGCCTCTTTGCCATTCCAGGCAACGGTGTGTTGTCCTCTTGCCATTGCTCCATCAGCAAGACGACAGATTTGCCTGCCCGAACTGCTGAAAATGTCAACCGAGACATGACCGGCAACAGGGATACTTAGCCGGATTTGCGTAGACGGGTTGCATGGGTTTGGCAGGATGTCCGCCACCATATCAGTGAGGGGGGGGGCATTACCAGCGCTTTCAACACGGGTATCAGCCTCTTCAAATTTTGATACACCGCTAAAAGCAGTTCCAAACCACATGTTGCCCTGTTTATCTACGGCAATGGATTGGATAAAGTTGTCTACTAACCCTTGGGCTATAGAGTATGTTGTCCAAGTGGTGCCATCAAATTTTGAGACACCGTATGATGTTCCAAACCAAATGTTACCCTGTCTGTCAATAAAAATGGAATTGACGCCATTGTTTAAAAATCCCTGAGCTGTGGTATAAGTTGTCCATGTGGTTCCATCAAATTTAGATACACCGCTACCTGTTCCAAACCATTTGTTGTCTTCGTTGTCTATGGCAATGGAAGTTATATCATTGCTTGCCAATCCCTGAGTAGTGGTATACGTGGTCCAATTAGTTCCATCAAATTTTGACACACCGCCCCAAGTTCCAAACCACTTGTTACCATCGCTATCTATGGCAATGGAATAGACAGCATTATCTGCTAATCCTTGGGAAGTGGTATATGTTGTCCATGTTATGCCATCAAATTTCGATACACCTCTTTCGGTTCCAAACCACTTGTTTCCATGGTTGTCTATGGCAATGGAGTTGACCATCCAGCTGCCTGGGAATATTTGTGCCGCGGTATAGGTTGTCCATGTTGTGTCATCAAATTTCGATACACCCCCTCCTTGAGTTCCAAACCACTTGTTTCCCTGGCTGTCTATGGCAATAGAAAGGACACCATTGCTTGCCAATCCCTGTGCAGTGGTATAGGTTGTCCAAGAGGTTCCATCAAATTTCGATACACCTCCTCTATTAGTTCCAAACCACTTGTTACCATCGCTGTCTATGGCAATAGATTGGATATTATTGTCTGGCAAACCTTGGGAAAGAAAGGTGGTCCAAGTAGTTCCATTAAATTTTGATGCACCACCGTCATAAGTTCCAAACCATTGGTTCCCATTCTTGTCGATGGCAATGGAGGTAACAAAATTGGTTGCCAATCCCTGAGCAGTGGTATATGAGGTCCAATTTGTGCCATCAAATTTCGATACACCGCCCCCGAATCTGTTTCCAAACCACTTGTTGTCTTTCTTGTCTATGGCGATGGACGTGACATAATCGTTTGCCAATCCCTGTGCAGTGGTATAGGTAGTCCAAGTGGTTCCATCAAATTTAGATACACCGCTACCTGTTCCAAACCACTTGTTTCCCTGGCTGTCTATGGCAATGGACGTGACACCATTGTTTGCTAATCCCTGTGCAGTGGTATAGGTAGTCCAAGTGGTTCCATCAAATTTAGATACACCGCTACCTGTTCCAAACCACTTGTTTCCCTGGCTGTCTATGGCAATGGACGTGACACCATTGTTTGCCAATCCCTGTGCACGAGTATAGGTTGTCCATGTGGTTCCATCAAATTTATATACACCACTAAAAGCGGTTCCAAACCACATGTTGCCCTGTTTGTCTTCGGCAATGGAATTGATAATGTTGTTTACTAACCCTTGGGCTATAGAGTATGTTGTCCAGGAGGTTCCATCAAATTTTGATACACCATCATCAGCAGTTCCAAACCACTTGTTACCCAGGTTATCTATGGCAATGGAATTGATAATAGATTCTGCCAACCCCTGGGTGGTGGTATATATTTTCCGTATCTGGCCATTGGTGTCACACTCCACCACTCCTCCTCCATTTAGGCCAAACCAAATCGTGTTACTTCCCTCAACAGCAATAGCAGTTATCTGTCTGGTACCTACATAATTAGTCCATGTCCCCGCCAATACCGCAACTGACAACACCAGCAACAGTCTAACACTGTTACGCAATAACCATTTTACCTTTTCCATACAGTTTCCTTTTAGTTAATGTTTGTGCATTTGTTACCATTCAACTTTCTTGCCTTGCCTCCCGATATACCCAACAGTCTCCGAGTAGTCCACTGAAGGTGTACGTATCGAGGGGGCGTTTACTCCAGAATAACCGCCCAGGGATTTTTGTTGGCCAGACGCAATCCCGAAGGTCCGTTATCCTTGGCTTCTATAATATTCACATATTGATATCCGTTTCCTGAAGGTTTGACAACAGCGAAAATATGAATGCCCGATGCGCTGCTGCTTATATTTATGACTGGCCAGCGGACATTGAATCCGCCATTTCCAAAAGATGTAATCACAGCATTTGTGCATGGAGTAATGGCAACAGGCTCTTTTCCAAGACCGCTTGCTTTCAGGCTGGTTGGATTAATAATATTTCCAGCATCGGAGCTGTTCCATGCAAGGGTATCGGGTTTCCTTACAATTAACAGCAGGAAACTATCCCTGATTGTTGCAATCGGAAGGGCAGTATCTATAAACGAAGCTGAAACGTTTATGTCCTGCCTGCGAATGGCCGGAAGAAGTGAAACAGCCTTGCCTGAATCTATTTGATTGGGTTTTACCTCACACGTCAGGGAATCACTTGGAATATATGAGGAGGGCGGGGTGATGATTTTGATATTATAATTTCCTTCAGGCAAATCATCAAAAGCATACATTCCAAGACTGTCAATGCGAGAAATTCTATCAAGACCCACAATTGCCACATAAATTGAGCGAACGGAATCAGGTACGGCTGCCTGTATTGTTCCGGTAAATGTACCTGTTGATTTTAGCGTATCAGTAAGAGATATCGGTTCGTCGGATGAAAGTTTGAAGGTACGCAGTACCGCTTCATGACGGCCGTTGTTGATTTCAATATTGTATTTGCCTGTATCAATATCATTAAAAGAGTATTGTCCTTTATTGTCAAGATGAGTCTCGGCGCTTTTGCCATCAGCTTGTCCAGTACCGTTTAATGTGTCTTTAACAAAATCGTATGGCCGTAAGATTGCAATCGCGCCCGCCTGCCGGCTGTCCGAATTTGTCTATCACCATGCCGGAAATCATGGCATTGCCGGTACCTGAACCTGTTCCTGAAACCTCCGTGGGTTTTTTACCGCAATCCTCGAAAAGAAAAACAGCGCAACAAACAATAATAAGAGAGGATAAAATGTTATTCATGTTGTCGCTCCCTTCTTATCCGTTGAAGACATTGGGAAGACTTGAAAATTAACCTGATAAACCGCATCCGCCTTTTCATCAGCTTCAGCAATACGCAGGAGTCTCTCGCGAAAAGCCTGTATTTCCTCACAAACAGTCTTATAAGTATCGGATGAGATTCCAAGTGTAAGACCTGTTATATTTCGTTTGTCCTTGGGCAGTTCGTTTAAGGCCTTTAATGCAAGCTCTCCTGTTTCACGGTGAAAATTCTGTATGGCAAGGCTCTCCACTTCGGGCTGGGTAAGGATGATTTTATCCGCAACCTCCCAGGAGCCGTCTTTCCGCTTTTTAATGAAGCCAAGCTTTGCCAGAAGTTGAACGGACAACCTGGCTTGCTTGGGTGTTATTGCGGGTTTGACTGTTTTAGCAAGCCAGGCATAGTCATCTTTGAAATGGCGCTGATCAATCAGCGCCCGTACAGTACTGTGATAGGGTTTTGAGTAGAATTCATATTGCTCATTCCGGACCAATTGGGGGTTCCACATATTTTTGCCCGTGGTTTTAATGGATGAAAGCTTTTCAAAATAATGGCTGCGTGCCTGCAGGGTTGCTGCCTGATTAAACGACACCAGGTTTTCAAAATAGTCGGTCTGGTATTTATCCAATTTCATGGCTTGCGAAAGTCCGAGGATGTTTGATCTTGAAAGGGGGCGCTTGCCCTGTAGCACAAGATAAAGGAACCCTTTGCTTTTAAATCCGGCTTTTTGCGCAAATACCTGGTAAGAGAAACCCGGATGCTTTTCTTTGGTCTCAATGTAATAAGCATTCAGGTATTTTCGGTAATCCGTGTATTCGCAAATGTTCGGCATATTACTCCTTACCCATAAACTTATAAACAAAGCAGGAAAATCGCAAGCAATAAAGAGTTTCGGAGCCATTTTTCGTTTTCAAATGAAAACGGGGGAGAGGTACATAAGACCCTCATCCCCCGCCCCTTCTCCCATCTGATAAAATAATTATGGATGGGAGAAGGGGAGAAGATAAAACAGGTAGTCATTACTATACGTTATGAGTAATTTCCGTATGAAAACTGTCTCTGTATTAACTCTATTTTAAATTTTATCTTCACCCCCTCTCCCCTCAATAAATTTCATTGTCAAATGGGAGAGGGGGCAGGGGGTGAGGGTTTCAGAATTTCAAAGTTTGAATGAAAACCCCATGAAAAGTTATATTAAGGAAATATTCGTTAGTGGATTGGTTCAAAACTTTTAAAGGAGCATATCATGCAAAAAGGTGAATTTGCCGCTCTGGCCGATATATACAAGGATGAACTTTTCGGAAATATCCTTCCATTCTGGATGAAGAATGGTATAGATAAAGAAAACGGTGGCTTCTTTACATGCTTTTCAAATGACGGCACTGTTTTCCTGCATAAGCATAAGTTCGCATGGTCACAGGGCAGGTTTGTCTGGATGCTTTCAAGGCTATACAGCGAATACAAAGGCAAAATCCCCAAGGATAATGTTGACAGATATCTTTCAGCGGCAAAAGCAGGTGCGGATTTTCTTATGAAAAATGTGCGGCTGCCTAGTGGCGCCTGCGCTTTTATCATGTCCGACAAAGGCGCGCCAATCCTTCTTGATGCCAACGGACAGGTACGCGAGAAAAAGGAAAATGAATTTTTTGATTTGAGTATTTATGCAGACACTTTTGTGTTGTACGGCATAAGCGAATATGCACGGGTCACAGGCGACAAGCGCGCCTTTGCCTGGGCCAAGGAGCTTTATAAAAGTATTGCGGCCCGTTTTGATTCAGGCAATTATCACTCATGGCCCTATCCTGTGCCAGAAGGTTATAAAATGCACGGCCTTTTGATGGGTTACGAGCCATATCAGGAATTCGCTGATACCGCGAAACTATTCGGGGACAAAGCCCTTGCCGAAGACTTAATGCGCCGTAGTGATGCCTGCATACAGGATACGCTCGGCCATTTTCTACAACCTGATCATTTAATACGCGAGTTCATTGGCAATGATAACAAACCCCGAAAAAATATTCTTGGTGAATATATAAACCCCGGCCATACGCTTGAAGATATCTGGTTTATGATGCATAACGGACTCAAGACGGGCCGTAAAGGTATTTTTAAACAGGTTGTGCCGATTATTCTCAAGACACTTGATGTTGCCTGGGATTCCGAGTTCGGCGGCATACCCCAGTTCATTCATTATAAGGGCGGAGTTCCAAGAGGCGATATACCCTCCGAGCTTGCGAAAGAAGAAATGATTGCCAAACTTAAGGACAATTGGGACAATAAGCTATGGTGGCCGCATAGCGAGGCGCTTTATACTCTCGCCCTGGCTTATGAGCAAACGCGGGACACGAAACTCTGGGATTGGTTCCAGCGCATGCACGAATACACTTTCAGAACATTCCCCAATCCGGACAAGGCCGTGGGAGAGTGGATTCAAATACGTAACCGCAAAGGTGAACCTGAAGATAAAATCGTGGCACTGCCTGTCAAGGATCCCTTCCACGTAACGAGGGTTTTTATTCACATCATCAATTGTCTGGATCGCCTTTCAGTATAATTTAAACAGGAATACTTATGCCTTCTGATACAAAGTCTGTTATGGGGTCTGAATATGACCCGAAACTTACGGTAAATGAGGTACAAAAGACAATTTCCGTGCTTGGGGTCAAGAAGGCAAACACAAAAGTATGGCAGCTTTTCGTGCTTGGTGTTCTGGCCGGCTTGTATATAAGCTTCGGCGGACACGGAGCCCTGGTGGCTCTCGACCAGGGCATGGGAAAAATCGTGGCAGGCGCTGTTTTCAGCGTCGGACTTGTGCTTGTCATCATCGCCGGCGCAGAGCTTTTTACCGGCAATGTTGCAATGATTGTGGGCACGATAACCAGGCTCTATTCACTCAAAAAAATGTTTCGAAACTGGGTTGTTGTTTATATTGGAAATTTTGTGGGTTCATATCTTTTTGCATTACTACTTTCCACAGCGAATATATATGGAACACCGGAAGCGATAAATACGCTTGGCCAGACAGCAATAAAGGTCGCTGAGGCCAAAATGGCGCTTCCATTCTGGCCCGCATTTATAAGAGCCGTGTTTTGCAATATGCTTGTTGTGCTTGCAATTATCATAACCTATTTTGCAAAAGACGTTGTTTCAAAGATATTTTGCTGCATACTGCCAATCATGATATTCGTCGCATCCGGGTTCGAACACTGTGTTGCGAACATGTATCTTATTCCAGCCGGCTTTTTTGCCAAAGGAATACCAATGTCAGAACATTATGTCATGTTTTCGAATATCATTCCGGTTACTCTTGGAAATATCGTGGGGGGAATGTTTATTGTGCTGATTCATCCGAATAGGATTCGGCAAATCATGATGCTATTCGGAAAGAGTGAAAAGGATTTGTAATCTTCTTCAGTGTCAATAGGTTTGTGATGAATTAAAGGCGATATCTTGACGCGAGTTGTACCCAAAAAGTAGATTCACTATGCAAATTTAAGATTAAAAGTATTTTGCAGAACAACCCAACCCCGACATATTTCGTGAATATTCAATGGTATGGTAATTTGCACGCGTGTAAATTAATGGCATATTAATTTGACACGAGAGGCGACTTTAGTTATTTTATATAAAAAACATGGAAAAGAAGAATCAGAATGCTGCAAAATCTTTGCCGGAAAGGTCGATCTCCGGATACCTATTTGACCCCGAACTGGGTGAGGGAAAAATGTTGTTTGTCTCTGGTCCCAGACAGGTGGGAAAGACCACTATGGTCAAAACATTTCTCAATGGGAGTCAGAATGGTGTTTATTGCAATTGGGACAATCCGTCCATTAGGCGCGCCTATGCAGAAGACCCCTTCTTTTTTCTGAAAGAGCGTAAAGGTGGATCCTTTCTTGCCGTCTTCGACGAAATCCACAAGCGCCACAAATGGAAGGACATTCTCAAGGGAGTGTACGATTCCGTGGACAAAGAGGTACGCATCATCGTCACTGGCAGTGCACGGCTTGAATGGTTTCGGAAAAGCGGAGATTCGTTGGTGGGACGTTATATCCATTACCATATGCTCCCACTCTCTCTTTCCGAGGTTCTTGGCGCACGGCAGCCATGGCAAAAGCCTCTGCTTGATCTTTTATGCAAGGAGGGGCAACTTTCTGAACATGCCTTTGAGCAGACTGCATCAGGTATATCATCAGTATCGCTTCGTGAGGCTTTGGAACATCTGATGCATTACAGCGGTTTTCCTGAGCCGTTCATGCGATCATCAGACCGTTTCTTGCGCAAGTGGCGGCAGGACTATCTCTCGCTTCTTGTGCGTGAGGATATTCGCGATCTCTCCAAAGTACCGGATTTGGATCGCATGGAACGTCTCGTATTTCTCCTGCCGTCCCGGATCGGAAGCCCGCTCTCATTGGCCAGTCTTGCCAGGGATCTTGAAACCAACCACAACGTAATAAAAAACAGCATCCATGTTTTGGAAACCCTCTGGCTGACTTACCTTATTCGCCCCTGGAGCAAGCACGTGCACCGTACTTTACGCAAGGAACCCAAAGGTTACCTTGCGGATTGGACTGCGGTACCGGGGTCAGGGGGGCTGTTTGAAAACTTTGTTGCATCGCATCTTCTAAAAGCCTGTATTGTTTATAGCGACAGAGCCTTCGGCGATTATGGGCTTTGGTTTCTGCGAAACTTTGACGGGAGCGAGGTAGATTTCCTGATTACCAAAGATGGACGGCCCATGCTGTGTGTGGAGGCCAAAGAAAGTGATACGGATATATCCAGGCCATCGCTGAACCTTGCTGCGCAGACCAATGCCCCGCTCATCCAGGTAGTGAACCGTCCCAATATTTTCCGCAAGGTTTCTCCATCGGCATGGGTTATTTCTGCAGAAAAACTGCTGACGTTGCTGCCATAAGCAACATATATTGACGTGACTTGCATCCAAAAAGTAGATTCACTACAGGGAACAGGCTGTTTTGGATGGGGTAAATTTTGCGAATATCGGAAAAGGCGATTTAAAGAAGAATAAAAAGGCAAGCGGAAGACTTAAAGATTCGGCAGGTTTGGAGCAATTGGTTTGATTGTATTGTGCCGATTATATTAGAACCGATTAAGATAAAATCCGGAAAAGATTTTTCAAAAATGTTAATCAATAAATGGTTTGTTGCTTTTGCATTTGGGTTGCTGTCAGGGATGGTATTTCCTGATAGTCGGTATATTATTACTGATTTAAAAGACAAATCAAACCATTACGATTATCTGGTAATAACCACTGACAGTTTTGTTACCGAAATCTCACGGCTCCTTGATCATCGCCTTAATTGGAACTATGATGAAATTGAAAGCCCCGGAATCGCTATCGTCGATAGTATATATGCCGCATTTCCTTCTGAAAAATGGCCTCATCAAAAGATACATTCGTTTCTCAGATATGCTTATGAGAACTGGCAAAAAGAGCCCAGGTATATTTTGCTATTGGGGGGCGGATATCTTGGCGAAAGCAAGGAACACCCCAATGCAATTGTACCATATTTTCCCGAACTTACAGGAGTACCTTATATTTATCGATCGGATAGTAGCCTATGGCGATCACGAATTAATAACGGTTCATCAACTTCCCGTGATACTTTAATCAACACCATTTATCAGCCGAATGATGATTATTATTCATTGGATTCCATTATCATAGATACAAGTGCCGTAACGCCTGTCATTGATACTGTAAGGCCATGTGTCGGCAGGGTCCCTGCCATGTCTGTTGCGGATGTCCGGCAATTTGTCAATAAGACAATTACCTGGGATACCGCCACAGCCTTTTATGAAAATCGTTTACAGCAGTATTATATTGTTGATGATGATTTATCGGATACATTCCCGGACCCGCTATATCATTTAAGGGACGCTGAATCATTTCAGGACAGCGTTAACAATGGATATACAATACCTATTAAGTTTTATGAAGGCTCATTTCCGTCTCTTTTTACCCACCCTGTTACACAGGACACGATAGTCAACTTGATGTATGATGGCTTTAATAAATGTCCTGGTATAGTTTCATTGTTCGGTCATGGTGGTATCTCTCAATTTACCGGTGAGGCTCTTATTCAGTATCCCAGGGATTCGCTGCATTTAAAAAATGCCAGGGGAGCATTTTTTATGGATGCATTGGCGTGTAATACATTAGGCGGCACTGATGATATGTTAACTCCTTCGAATTCTCAGAATCTGCGTAACAGCTTTGTGGTGGCCATGCTGTTTGATTCACCTGGTTTGGTTTGCTGTGGTATTGGAGGATATAAACCTTTGGATGTATGGACGATAATGAAAATCAGATCAAACCTATATCGATCTTTATTCTGCAGCAGTAATAGCAGTGTGGCAAAATTATTCCGCGCCGCAAGGAAGTCTGTTTGGGGGCCCGGTTATGGTTTTGTTGGAGATCCTGCATTGAGGCTTTTCCGTAGAATGGGAACCTTGAATAAATTCACAATATCGCAAAAATCAGATTCCATGCAATTGAAGTTTGATTGTATGGTTGATGGGTCAGTTAATTCCAATCTAATTGCCATATTGACGGCTTATGCCAAGGGTGAGGGGGTTGTTGACCAATACCCCAATACTTATATTCCAGCCGTGCTCTACAACCGATCCCCGATAATGAAATGGCAACATGAAGATACGTTCGTTATCACCGGTCATGAAAACACATTTACCTTTCAAATGCCGCTTAACGATCTTAATCAGGTTTCATACCTCCACTGTTTGATGCAATATCAGAGAGGTATGATAGATACTGTTTTGGTTATTGATAGTCTATTGTCAACCATTGAAACACCTTTACTTGTGACAACCAGTCTATTTTCAACCTATCCGAATCCCTTTTCGTCCTATCTCCATATAGTTTTTAATTGCAAGAATATTTCGCAGTACGCTTCTGTTGATATCTATGATGTGAAAGGCCGAAAGGTAGCTGATTTGAGTAAATTAAAACTTGATCACATTCAATGGCGTCCCACACTAATCCCTGACGGCATTTATTTTCTTAAAGTGATGGTTGGTGGAAAAGTATATATGCGGAGGCTATGTCTTTTATAATTCCTTACCGTTTTATCATATGCGTTGTAATTGTTTTCTCGATTCGAATGTGCTCCTTTATACTTTATTTGTGGTGACTGTTGGGTTGGGCTGGGTGAAATAATAATACGGACAGCAGTAATGTCCGATTTTGCGCCTGATCGTACCGATTTATTGGTGGGCTTTCGTTGCGTCAGGCAGGTCAGGTGATTTTGGCGCCTGTATCAATACCCTGAAAAAAGAGTTGATTTATCTTAAGATATAAACATACATTATACATATACATTGTCACGGAGGAATCGTGGTACGAACGCAAATTTATCTGACGGATGGCGAGCACAATCACCTTAAGAGTCTCTCACACCGATTAGGGAGAAAGCAAAGCGATCTTATTCGCGAGGCGGTTGATAAACTCATTGACTCCATGCCGGCCACCAACCGTTTGTCTTTTCTGAAACGGGGTTTTGGGCTCTTTAAAAACCGGGAGGATTTGCCAAGCGCCAAGGAATTACGTAATTCATGGAAACGGTAATGGTTGATAAAAACCTGTTGTTTGATACGGATGTCATTATTGATGCCTTGCGGGGGTATGGATCTGCCACCGGTTTTCTGCAATCCCAAAAATGCCGGATGACCCTGTCTGTACTGACGTTGGCGGAATTGTATAGCGGTATCCGGAATGAAAAGGAGAAAACCGCTTTGTCTGATTTCTCAAAGGCGTTTGAGTTAATCCCGCTAAACGAGAATATTGCCATTCATGCGGGAGAGCTTTTCCGGATATATTCTAAAAGTCATGGCATAGGACTGGCGGATGCTGTTATAGCGGCAACTGCAATTAAAATCAATGCTGAATTGGTTACTCTGAATAAAAAACATTTCCCCATGCTCGAGAATGTGTTGATTCCATACACGAAACACTGATTCTTCGAATTATTTTAATAGCTTTTTGTATGTTGAATATCCCAATGCATTGTCAAATAGATGGATTCGGAATAACGACGCTTCTTTCGGCTATTGTCCAAGGTCTTTTGTGATTTTATAATCCACCACATACCGCACACGGAATCCGGCCTTTATGTATATTTCCAGTGCAGGGTTGTTTAATTGTTCAACAGTCAATGATATTGAACGTGCGCCACGGTTTTTAAGCTCGGAACACATGAGGTTAAAGAGCGCCACCCCAAGGCCGCTGCCTCTTTCTTCTTTGGTTATTCCCATTGAATTGAATCCTCCAAGGCAGGATTTGACAACTGCGAATGGTCCCGAGTGTCCTACGATCTCTTCACCTCTCATTGCGACCAGCATGTCAAGCGGAGGATTTTCTTTCAGGGCGCCAACTGCTCCTATCCAATCCGGAAAGTGTTTCTTGAAATAGGATTCGGCTCTCTCAAGCTGCTTTTGCTCAAAAAAACAGATTGTCACTCCTTTTGTCTCAAGTTTCTCGCGCAGAGCAGGTATTGTCGGGTTTAGATTGAATTGGGTGGTGTCCTGTGTCATTAATTGTAAAAGCCCGGGTTCATAGCTCCTGTAACCTCTGTTAAACATGAATGGAATGCTATCTTCATTAATAGGCATTCCACCAATAAGAGTAAGCGGGTTTGCGCCACCTAAATTAATCTTGTTTATGCCATGTTTTGCAAGATAGGTTTCAACTTTTTGTAATAATGATGATCCGAGTCCCTGTCTTCGTGATCCGGGAGCAACAATAAGCGCGCTGAGAAAACCGGTTTTCGTATCGCCGCTTTTATTGATAGCAGCAAGAGCGAACGCGATAACATGTTTATCAGTAATGCAGACAAAGGAACCCTCAGGATCAAAGGCTTCCTTTGCTATTGTGCGTGATTCAATAAATTTACCTGTAAAGGGTGTGGCATCCCAATTCCAGGGAGAAAGCGGATACCGATTTATGGCAGGAAGACATTTTTTTATAAGAACAGCGGTTTCTTCTGTCAATTTTCCGGTAAGCGGAACTATTTTAATTTTAGGCATTGTTCTTTTCCCTTTCATCAAAAACCTCCATTATTTAATGATTTTTGACAAGTCCTTAAAACCATGACCAGTCACCACACAAATTATACTTTCATTCTTTCCTGTTATGCAATTGTAAATCATTCTGGCCGCTGCGGTAATTGAAGTGGCGGCTGCCGCTTCAGCCAGAATCCCCTCAAATGTTGACAATAGTTTAATTGATTCAATAATGGAACTGCCATCAACCCCGATTGCCATTCCATTGGACTCCCTGATGGTCTTCAAGGTGCGTGTGCCGTCATTCGGATAGGTGGCCAAAGATTAGCTATTCCGCCTGCAATCGTATCCGGTTTTCCCACGGACGGACATCTGCTGCGTTTTCTTCAAATGCGCGAACAATTGGGGAGCAGTTGCACGCCTGAACGCCTGCGGGGTAATTTGGAGACCAATCCTGCGAGCAAAAGCTCTTTGAACACTTTATAACATCCGACCAAGAGAGGACCTACTCCAATAGGAATCACAATCCAATCCGGAACACCGCCAAATAAGTTTAAGAAAGGTCTTTCTCGAAGGGGGATACAGCTATTTCTTTGATAATTTCTATTGGGTGCAAATAACCTAAAGAACTAAATCTTTTGTGATTTTATAATCCATCACATACCGTACCCGATATCCTGCCTTTTGGTATATTTCCCGGGCACGGCTTGCCTGTCCCACTGTCAAAGATGTCGATTGTGCTCCCATGCTTTTAAGCTCCGCGCACATGAGCTGGAAAAGTACCAGACCAAGCCCATTGCCTCTCTCTTCCTTTTTTATTCCGATTGAATTGAAATTTCCATAAACGGATTCGGTGATGCTGTAAGGGCCTGCATGTCCTACGATATCCTCGCCCCTCAGTGCAATAAGCATTTTTGCCCCTTGGACATCTTTCAGGTAAGTAGCGACTCCGCCTGCCCAGTCCGGGAAAATTATCCTAAGATATTGTTCTGTTTTATCGATTTGATTTTGTTCGAGAAATCTGATTGTTACGCCATTGGCCTCAAGTTTTTGGCGAAGTGCAGGTATTGATGGGTCTAAAACGAACTGGGTGGTGTCCTGTGTCATTGATTGTAACAAACCATATTCATAACTCCTGTAGCCTCTATTGAACATGAATGGAATACTGTCTTCATTAACAGGCATGCCGCCAATCATTTCGCCTGCCAGACTTATTTTTCTCACACCATTTTTTGTAAAATAGGATTCAGCTTTTGCGAGTAGAGAGGTCCCGATTCCCTGTCTTCGTGAGCGTGGATCAACAGCGAGTGTTTCTAAAAACCCGGTTTTAGGCTCAATGCCTTTACCTATAACAGCGAGGGCAAAGCCAATCACGCGTTGTTTTTCTAAACACACAAAAGAACCATTGGGATCAAAGTCTTTCTTTGCAAGCGTCCGTGATTCAATGAATTTACCGGTAAATGGTATGCCGTTCCAATTATGAGGAGAGTGCGGGTATCGGTTAATGGCAGGAAAACATTTCTTCATAAGAGCGGCCACTTTATTAACCAGTTTTTTGGATAAGGGAGCAATCTTTATTTTTAACATTGCTTTTTTATTTTTCATAGCAGACCTCCATTATTTTGTTAGTTTTGACAAGTCCTTCAGCCCGTGACCGGTTACAACACATATTATACTTTCACTTTCCTTTGCTTTTCCATTTATTATCATTCTTGTAGCTGCTGCAATGGATGTTGCTGCTGCTGCTTCAGCCAGGATACCTTCAAGTTTTGCCAACAGTTCAATTGATTTGATAATTGAGGCATCATCAATTCCGATTGCAAGGCCACGCGACTCCCGAATAATTTTCAGAGTACGTGTGCCGTCTTTGGGATATGTTGTTAATGGGTCGGCTATCCCTCCAGCAATTGTATCCGGTTTCTCCCATGGGCGGACTTCATCAGTTCCTTCTTCGAATGCCCGAACAATAGGTGAGCAGTTCTGCCCTTGAACCCCTACCATACGGGGCAACTTTGAAACAAGTCCTGCGAGCAAAAGCTCTTTGAACCCTTTATAACACCCGACAAGGAGCGGGCCTGCGCCAATTGGAATTATAATCCAATCCGGTACACAGCCGAACTGGTAAAATATTTCGTAGGCAATTGTTTTGTCCCCTTCAGCGGCATAAGGGTTTAAAAATGTTGAAGTAAGATTGAATAGTCCATTTTGTTCAGCTTCTTTTCCCGCATAAGTATAAGCGTCGCTGAATGTGCCTTCAACCTCTTTTAGTTGTGCGCCGAAAGCGAGCATAAGGGAAAGCTTTTCTTTTGGCATCCCTTTTGGAACAAAAATTGAGCAATTCAAACCAGCACGTGCAGCATAGGCTGCTGTGGCAACCCCGGTATTGCCGGTTGATGCTGTAACAACGCCCTTGAACTTGAACTGCAATGCAGTCTGTCATGCCGACTGATAATGGCCTGTCTTTAAAGGACAATGTCGGGTTTATGGTTTCGTTTTTTATATGCAGGGCACTATGATTCAGCTCTTTTGCCAATCGATCTGCTAAAAGGAGAGGAGTATTGCCCTCTCCAAGAGTAACCGGAACAGTCTTGGAATCAACCGGAAGGAGATTTCTGTATTTCCAGATACCCTGACAATTATTACCTGTTCCAAAGGGCGATTCAGCGAATGCCTTTTTATAATCGTAAGTTGCATCAAGAGTGCCGTCGCAGTTCTTGCAATTGTAAATCGGCAGAAGCTCATATTCTTGATTACAAAGAACACATTTAAGGGATTTGCAATACATTCTTATATGGTCTTTCCGATGTTAAGGGCAGTGTGGTGATATATCCTATAGGCAGCGTGCAATTGACCGCGTGTGACATATTCATCGGTTGAATGGGCTTGTTCAATATTTCCGGGTCCGCAGACAACGGCCTTTATTCCCGGAATGCCGGATAAAAGAGCGGCATCTGTCCAATATTGCAGGCCTCGTGGCTTTGTATCAAAATGGAATTCTTTTTTATAACCATCAAGCAAAATATCTACAAGAGGGTTTTTGCTCTCTGATTCAAACGGGCCGTGCGGAATACCATTAAATGTATTCATTGAAGAAACATGACCATTCATATCCGGGTCTTTTTTCCGTATTCCTTCTATTATATTCTGGAGTTCTTTTATAATTTCCTTTTCGTTTTCTCCGGGTAGCATCCTGCGCTCAAAATTGATCTTACAAAATTCAGGGACAATAACCGGCCTTGTTCCGCCATTAATCATACCAATATTAATACTTGGAAACCCTAATACAGGATGTTTTATTCTTTTTATATGTGGAATGTATTCTTTTCTTATTGCTTCGATCCATTTGTTTGCATTATAAATTGCATTAATGCCTTTTTCAGGTACACTACCATGAGCTGATTTTCCTTTAAACATGGCTTCAAGCCACAGCACACCTTTATGTGCAATACCGATTTCCATGCCAGTAGGTTCGCCGATAATTGCATAATCAGCTTTGATCCCGCTTTTTGCAAGAGCATAGGCGCCGGGGCTATTGGTTTCCTCGCCAATGGTTGCTGCCAGAATCAGATCGCCGGCAAGTTTTATTTTGCTTTGCCTGATATTCACAAGGACACACGTCATTGCAGCCAACGCACCTTTCACATCCACACTGCCGCGTCCGAATATTCGTCCATTAACAGTGCGCGGCTTGAAAGGGTCTTTCATCCAACATACCGGAACAGTGTCTGTATGTGCATTAAAAAGAAGTGTTGGGCCTTTGCCATTCCCATTAATCCGTGCTATAAGGTTACAGCGTTTTCCCGTGACCCTTGTTTTCATAGCTGATATGCCATGCTTGATTAAATACTCAAACAGGAAATCCACCACTTTTTTTTCCTGATCCAATGTGTCCTGATGGCCTTCAATGCGAATGAGATCGCAAAGGAGATTTTCCATTTCCTGTAATTGTAGTTTATCTTGCTTTATCATACTATGCTCGGTGGAATCATAAGACGTGCAAATGTCTGATATGCCTTATTTATATGCCTGCTGCCGTTAAATAGTGCGGGTTGATTATGGCCTGGAAAAAGGCTGTCAACTTTTAGTTTTGAAAGAGATTCAATGGCATAAGAAAGGTTCTGAATATTGAAATCATGGGTGTTAAGCATTGATATTTTGCCGTCAAAGAAAAGTCCGTCGCCGCTGAAAAGGGAAACATGACCTGCGGATGTCTCAACAAGATAATAGGTGTCAAGATAGGAATGCCCTGGAAGGATTAATACTTTGATTTTAAGGCTGCCTATTTTGAACTGGTCACAATCCGAAAGCAGTATATCCATTTTACATGGTTTAAAGGAATAGGATTTTGGATAAAAGCCCAGGTCTCTCGCCTTTACAAGATCAATTGCTTTTTCATCAGCTTTTTCGAGCACCTCTTTGCCGTTTTTATTACCTGCAACTTTAGCGCCTGTTAATTCACGTAAAGCTGATGCACCGCCTGCATGGTCAGCATGGAAATGGGTCAGCAGGATATGTGATATATTTGACGGGTCAAATCCCATCTGTTTGATGTTCTCGATTATTTTGGGAGCAGATGTCCCTGTTCCAGTATCAATAACCGCCAGTTCATTTCCACCATCCAGGAGATAAATATTGCAGTCAGATGGGTCTGTCCAGTCAAAACCCATTGCACCGCTTCCAATTAAATACACATGATTAATAAATTTCATTTTTATTTCCGGTTTTCATGAATTAATCCGCAAAGGCGCTTTAGCCCTTCCAGTATGTTTTCCTCTGAGGATGCTAAAGAGATGCGGACATGGCTGTTTGAAACCTTTCCAAAGGCATCACCCGGAGCCACTGCCACAAACTTGGTATCAAGCAGCCGCAAGGCAAAGTCACGGGAGTTCATACCTGTTGAGGAAACATCAACCAAAAGATAAAAAGCGCCGCCAGGTGTGTATTGATAAAGCCCTTGCTGACGCATAACATCAACTGCTATGTCCCGTCTGTGTTTGTATGCCTCGCGCATGACACGTACACACTCCTGTGGACCGTTAAGCGCGTCTGCTGCTGCAAGCTGGGAAAAGCCTGATCCGCATGAAACAAACGGCTCCTGGATTTTTGACGCAACCTGTATATAGTCGGGTCTGGCACGCGTAAAACCTACGCGATATCCTGTCATGGCATAGCTTTTTGATACGCCGCTGACAATGATTGACCTTTCATCAGTGTCATAAGATAAGGCGCTTACGTGGTTTCCATCAAAAACAATGTCCTCGTAAACCTCATCCGAAAGAAGATACAAATCGTGTTTGCGCGCGAGTGCCATAAAGTCTTTCATGATTCCGGCATCATATATCTGTCCGGTAGGGTTGGAAGGGCTGCACAGAAGGAGTATCTTTGTTCGTGGTGTTATGAGTTTCTCAATTTCGGTTAAATCAGGGAGGAACCCTGTCTTGGGATTCAGGGTGTAAAAACGTGAAGTGCCATGCGCCAAAGCAACCGCCATCCGGTAATTCGGCCATGCTGGATCCGGAAGAACGGACCTCATCTCCGGACTCAAGTATTGTCATGAATGCGCTCATAACACTTAAAACAGCGCCTGTTGTAATCAGGATGTTTTCAGGTGTTGTTGGGACTCCTGTCCGTGATTCAAACCTTTTTGCAACAGCTTCGCGCAGCTCCGGAACACCTGCATTTGGTATGTATTTTGTTTTTCCTTCCCTGACATATTTACAGGTTGCTTCAAGGATATGCGAAGGGGTCTCAAAATCCGGCTGGCCGACTTCAAGATGTATTACTTTTCCCTCTTTCTCTTTTTTCCACGCCAGGTCCATGACTTCACGTATGCCTGAACGAGGCATTTTGGATGGGACTTCAGCAAGCTTTTTCATCGTAAATGTATCCCCGGCCCTTTTGAGCCTATTGTTTGAATGGAATTATAGATGGAAGCAGGTGTACTTGCACCTGTAACACCGCTTATTGCCTCACTGCGTTCAACGCGAAGCGTAAGTCCCGGAGCCTTTGCATGAATGGAAACAATTGCAGTTGTTAATGCAGGATCAACCACTAGAAGCGAATGTGTGCGATCAAAGCCGATGCCGGCAAGTGCTATTGCCGCATGTGTATTGACATTGCGAGGGAATTTAGGGCAAATACCCCGTGTAGGGCCGTCATAAAGTACGGTTTCGCTTTTTATATCATCAGGATTTATACCCACAACAGCATAGTCAATGTTTTTAGGCGGCTTCTTCATAACAATATCAACCGATTCCCAAAGGCTTCGGTTTTCAAAAAGCGCATCCATCCCCACAACACCTCCATGGGGAATAAAACAGCGGGTCCCGTGTTTCAGAGCTGTTTCTTTGAGCCTGTTTTCCATCTCGGGATCAGCCATTGCAGTAACAGATACCAGCAAATAATCGCATCTCTCGAGAATAAAAGTCCCCCATTTTCTTGTTATTTCCGGGTGTGCCATTTCAACAACTAGATCAACCTTTTTCTTTTCAAAATCTTCAAGGTTCCCAAGTATCAGTTTTTTTGGAAGATCTTTTAATGCGCTGGTTATCTGGTCGTGGACAAACACGACTTCCATGTTGCTGTCAGGATTGTCATTAATCATTTTATGAACGGATTTGCCGATTTGACCGTACCCTATCAGGCCGATTCTGGTTTTTTTTTGTTTCAAGATCTTCCTCCCTTGAGTGTGATTGTTTTTCCTGATTTCGCTGACAATACAATGGCTTCGGCAATAGTGAGAGCATAAACAGAATCTGAAAGCGGGGCAACAGGAGATTCTTTGCCTTTTATAACTTGACTAATAAAGTGGTTCAGTTCAGAGTGGATGGCACCGCCAACCCCATCATGACCTGTTGTCCAGAGCGTCATTTCCGGACGCTGAACTGCCTTATCTGTTGAAACAGTAAGCCCTGAATCGAGCAACCGGAACCTGGCATTTCCTTTGGTGCCGAGTATTTCAAGGTCAGCGTCAATTGTGCCGCCAAGATCAAGTGTTTCAACAAGATTATTGGGTCCGCTATTGGATACCAGCCATGCGGAGGTTAAAGTTGCTATAAGGCCGTCATCGAATGTTAGAATTGCAGTAAAAATTTCAGGGTATTTGCATCCGCTCAAACGTCGCTCAACAGCGTTAACCCTGACGCATTTTCCCCTGGCGAACCAGAGAATCAGGTCAATGTCGTGTATTCCGGATTCGTAAACCGTGTGTATGCGCTTGCCAAAAAACTCAAACCATGATCTGCTGAAGTCCCGTTTTGCCCTTATTATACCTGGTTTCCCAATCTCACCGGAATCAACGCGGCGCTTAAGGGTTATATATGGCTGGCTGAAACGGCTGATATTTCCGACCATCACAACCAGTCCGGTTTTCTTGGACAAGGCCGCTATTTTTTCGGCTTCATCACTGTTTGTTGCAAGCGGTTTTTCCACAAATGCATGCTTTCCGTGTTTTAATGCCTCAATAACAAAACGCCCATGAGAGGATTCATCAGTAACAATATCAACAGCATCAATTTCGCTGCTTCTAATTAAATCCATTGCGTTTTGGTATGTTGTTTTTATTCCATATTTAAGTGACGCTGATTTCAAGACTTTTGGATTCACGTCCGCAACAGCATCAATGGAACAGTCGGACAGGGATTTAAAAACATCTATATGCAGACGTCCAAAACGGCCCGTTCCGATTATGCCTAACCTGATTGGCTTTGTCATTTATTACCTCCGTTATCCTTGAATTCTCTCAATAACTCAGGGAAATTATCTTCTATAACAGCGATATTTGTCAGATTGAATGCCGCCGGCCACCAAACAGGCTGATGCCAGGTATAACCTGTCATGCCTTTTTTCCAAATGTGGACGCCTTTAATCGTATCAAGCATTGGCAGTACCTCCGCTCGGCATCCGATAAGATGCGGTGCAAGACCGAATGTATCATTGTGTTCACTCATCATCTGAAGTGTCCCGCGGATAACGGCAACCGCATATTCTTTCCATCGTGCGTCCTTTGTCTCCTTCCAGAGTTCAAGAAATATATTCGCCTGATGGGCAAACCAGAATGATATGAAACCCGTTTCAGGGGATATTGCCGAAGACCCTTTGGTAAGCATTTTTCTTCTGCCGCATTCGGTTTCAGGCGGGAAATACATATTGTATGTGTACATGAAAGAGAGGCAGTATTCGGCGGAACGGATTGCTTTATCAAGATAGGGCTTTTTGCCTGTTTCCCTGTAAAGGTCCAAAAGAAAATCAGGGACACCTGCGCCGTCATTTTCCGTTGTGGAATTGGAAAGGTCGGTGCAATCACCGTAACCAGCCTCTTTATCGACCATGTAATTGATATAATAGTCAGCGCCTTTTTCCGCTGACTCAAGATACCTGATGTCACCCGTGAGTCTGTATGCTTCAAGTATTGCCCGGCCCGCATGGATTCCCATCGCTCTTTCTGTGCCAAGACATTTTCCCTGTATGTCCCAAGCTGCTCCGTAAGCGCCGTCTGGAAGCTGGGTCTTTAAAGCAAGGTCGCAAAAACCGATTGCGAAATCAGTCCATTCCTTTATGTTTATTCGTGCATTAAAAAGTTTTATGTCCTTCAAAAGGCGGACACACCTTAATATCCAATAAGAAGCACCTCCCAATTGAACAGCATCAAGCGGGCCTTCACCCCATTTCATGTGCCTTATATCAAAGCTTGTCAGGAACACGCCGCTGTCCTGTTTTGCATTCCTGATAAAATATTCAGCAGCCAGGACAGGCTTTGACGCTGGAGAAGTTTTTCCAGCCTTAATCGCCCTGCGGATGCCGAGGTATGCGAGCATAAATGTCGGCGCACACCAGCCCGTGCCCAATACAGGGGCCCAGCTTTCGTTTATGGCTCCATTACTGTCAATACGAAGGGAATATCCCTGAGCAGAGCCTTTTTTTACCCAGAAATAATCAAGAGAATCCCAGAGGAGTTTTTCAGTCTTTTTCAGGGAGATGTTGTTTGCAATCGGCTCCTTAAGGTTACGCCATGCGGATTCCCATACCTTTACATATCCATGACGGATACCACAAACCCGATCCATCACAATGTAAAACTTTCTCCGGAATTTTGCGGTTCCATTTACAATAAGACCGTTGCCGCCATTGCTCCCATAGGAAAACACGCCACTGCTATTAGAAAAATCGTGTCCATTGTAGCCTGTGCCAAAGAAAGTGAGAGGTCCTTCCATATATGGGAATAAAGCACGCATGACATGGCCATTGTCGGCCGGCATGACAGAACAGGAGCACAGCAGCTTTTCTGATTTGCCGGGTTCCGTATAAGAGCCCGCAACCATTCCATTTTCTTCAATTGTAACAAGCCCAGGCGCTGTTGTCCGCTCTTCCCTGAACATCCAGGGTTCTTCGTTCTGCGACATCCCGCATGGTACTATTGATGAACCATGGTTGCCGTTCATTGAAATAAAGGGTATTGCCCAGAAATCAAGTTTGGAGAATGGAACATAAACATCCATCCCTAGATGAACATTGCCTATAAGACCGCCTTTCCATTGCCATTCGCGTGATATTTCAAGCGTATTTCCATGCTCAGCAATAACATCTTTGATATCCCAGGCGCCTTTTTCTGTTTTAATACCGGCGCTTACAATCCACTTGCCCCCGTTGTTTTTAACGCCGGTTGCCGGCACCTTGCGCAGCACTCTATTTTCCCATACCGGGAAATACGGAATGGTTATGGGCTTTTCAGATATTGTCCAGAATAATTTTATCTGACTCTCTTCCGGGCCAATACCCATTTCAATGGATTTGATATTGCTGCTTCCTGATATCCTATCGGCCATAATAATTGTATCCTTTGTGGTTAAATGTTTTTATAAATCATGATATAAAGTCAGCTGTTCTTTCTGGCAGCGTAATTGAAACTGTAAAAATAACGGCGCCATTTTTCATCAGAAGAACCGTATTGATTGTCAAATAGGAAGTAATCAGCAAGGGCCTCCCTGATTCGCGCAAATTCTTTCAGGCGCGCATTATTTTTTTTATCAGACAAGGAAAAATCCAGCAGTTCTATGGCGCGTGCAAAAGCGAGTTGGAAAAAATCAATATTTCCTTTGTTTTTCCATTTGATAGCGCGTTCGACTTCACTGCCGATATTTGCCATCTGTTCCAGGAAAGAAATGGAAAACCATTTTCCCGCCCCAAGTTCTTGATGTGCTGAATTCATTGGTGTACCAGTTTACCGACAATTTGGACGATTTTATTCTGTATATCTATTGAATTAACGCCGCGGCTTCGATTGTTCTGTGAAGGACGGATATTTATCATGGAATCAAATTCAATGAAATCCTCGCCTGTCATTGTCGGGTAAATATTGATTCCCCACAGGTTTTTCTGCAACGACCCATCCTGAAGTAAAAGTGATTCTTCATCAGCATGCAATTCCCCGTCTATTGCCATAATCTCCTTGTCAATATCAACAACAGCCTTTACAAGATTGCCAAATCTGTTTTCCGCCATTATGGACAGTTCCTCAAGGTTTATAGGAGCATTTATTATCTTCATTATCAATAAAATAATCCCTCATACCAATATGGAGCAAGAATATCTGTAATGCTTGATTT
>CAWHPS010000012.1:0-63328 GCA_963831235.1 uncultured Fibrobacterota bacterium | reverse complement strand
CCGCGGCGCGGTAGCCCGCGTTGCGTCCGGAGCCGAGCCAGCTCAGACTGCTGCTGCGCAGTTGGGTGGCGACCTCGCCCAGGCGTGCACGCATCGGGCCGACGAGCAAAACCGCCACGGCGAGCGCCGCCGCCACGGCGATGCCCGGCACCCTGGCGCGACGCGGCAGCCCCCGCCAGGTCAGCACGGCGAGTCCGATCCCCAGCACGCCCAGAACGGTCACGGTGCGGGTTCCGACGATGGCGGCCGCCATGATGGTGGCCGGTACGGCCCAGCGCAGCCGCGCCCCGGGGTGGGCGAAGGCGCGGGCGGCGGCCAGGAGGCAGGGCAAGAGCAGGAAGAGGGCCACATCGGCCGGGTTGCCGAGGGTGCCGATCCAGGCGTAGCGCCCTTCGAGATACGAAAGGCGCTCGAAAACCTCGGGTTGCCAGCGTGGAACGGCGAATACCGCTGCCAGTACGGCCTCGGTCACGCCCAGGGTCACGATGAGAATCTCCAGGCGCCGGCGTTGGATGGCGGTCAGGGAGCGGAGGGCGCCCCAGCCCAGGGCGACCACGGCGAGGGGGACCAGATTGGCGAGGACACGCAGGGGTTGCCCCGAAAGGGGTGCCGAGAGGATGGCGCCCGCCCCGAGACCGGCCCAGGCCAACCACCAGGGGTCGCGCCAGGTGGGGCGGTTCAACCCACGGGCGAGCCCGAGTGCCGCCAGGACCATCCAGGCGGCCAGGGCGATGAGCCGCTTGGGACCGCGAAACACCTCGTAACCGGCCATGTTCCAGACCAGGGGCACGACCGTCACCAGCACGACCCCGGCGAGGAAGGCGAGGTGCTGGAGCCAGTGGGTGGGAGTCTGGCGCGGCGTGGTGAGGCGACCGGGCTTGCCCATGGATCAGTCCTCCAGCCGCACCGAGACGACCCGTGACACTCCCGGCTCCTCCATGGTGACGCCGTAGAGGACGTCGGCGTGAGCCATGGTGCGGCGATTGTGGGTGATGAGCAGAAACTGGGTGTCGGCGCTCATGACGCGCAGCAGGCGGCAGAGCCGCTCGACATTGGCGTCGTCCAGGGGGGCGTCCACCTCGTCCAGCAGGCAGAACGGGGCCGGGCGGGATGCGGAAGAGCGCCAGCAGCAGCGCCACGGCTGCCAGCGCCTTCTCACCGCCGGAGAGAAGCAAGACCGACTGGGTGTGCTTGCCTGGGGGGGCGGACACGGATCTCGATGCCGGAGTCGAGGGGCGAGTCGGGGTCGCTCAGCTCGGCCCGCGCCTCGCCGCCTCCGAACAGCTCGCGAAACACGACCTCGTCAAACGCCAGAAGGTCCTGCGCCTCCTCGAGGGTGGCCAGAAAGCGCGTCGCGCAGGTGGAGTCAAGGTCGCCGATGGTGTCGTCGAGGGAGGCCAGGGAAGCGCCGAGGTCGCGGCGTTGCTCGCCCAGGAAGCGGTGGCGCGTCTCCAGCTCGTCACGTTCGGCCACCGCCAGCTCGTTGACCGGACCGAGAGCCTCCAGCTCCTGCAGCAACTGCCCCTCCTCGCGCTCCAGCTCGGGCAAGGCAGCGGGCTCGGGGATCTCGGAGGGCAGTGACGTTTCGGGCCCAGGGTGAGAATGATGGCCTCGTCGACGTGGTCGGCGGCGGCGCGCGCCTCGGCGAGGGCGAGGGCGCAGGCATGGGCGGTGTCGCGGGCCGCGAGATGGGCGCTCCGCGCCTGCTCAGCAGCAGCGTGGCCGTCGTGCCTGTAACTTGTGGATCAGGTGGTAGGCTCCGGCATGGGCACGAAGAGATGCCCTGGTTACGGCGCGGTACGCCGCGATCGTATGCCGCTGCGGCGGAAACCGGCCCAGGAGATTACCCATAATCGCCGGCACCATCGGCTCGTTCATCGTCACCCAGTAGTCTGGAAACATACCCAGTTTCTCGATCACAAATTTCGCGTACCGCAGGAAATGGTTCACCGTGTCGGGATTCAGCCAGTCGCCCTGGCTGGCAACCCAGCGCGGAAGCACCAAGTGGTGCAGGGTAAGACAGATCTTGAATCCGTGATTGCGGAGGGATTGAAGGATGCGTCGATAATGCTCGATCACGTCAAGGTCGAAACGGTCCTTTTGCGGTTCGACGCGGGCCCATTCTATGCCGAGGCGGAACCCTTTGTAAGCCAGTTTCGCCATGAGGGCATGGTCTTCTTCGTGACGGTTCCAGTAATCCATGGCACGGCCTGAGACCGTTCCGTCCTCGATCAAGCCTTCCTGTTCCCATGCCCACCAGTCTGAATATTCATTACCGCCCTCCACCTGGTGGCCAGCAGTAGATGTGCCCCAGATGAAGTTCTCCGGAAAGTTCAGGCTGTCTTTGGATAATATAGTTTGCTCCATTGCCTCTATCTCTAAATCCGGCCCATGAGAATCAATATGAGCAGGATCGTGACTACGAAGCCTAACCCGTCTGAATAAAATACCTTTTTCCAATATTCATTGGTATTGTATTTGATATTTTTTCGCCACAGTCATCTTCAGTCTCATAAACTGATAGGTTTTTATTAGCTATATGTAAATTGCGCATAAGCATGCTTTCCGGCATCTTTTCCGAAATCCCCGCCTAACCATCCTGATGAGTTCAGCCCAGTGAATCCGAATTACCTCTTTTGAGAATATCCTTCTTAAAAACAAGAATTGCTCTGAATGCTGTTGCCGAACGCTTGAACGAATATCAGTTTGAATTTGTTCGCTTTGTTCATGTTTTCACGTTATTAAGGGGTCTTGCAATCGGGTCACACCCATATTTTATGGCATGAAAAGAAAATTGTGAAATCCTTCTTTGGCGCATTAGTTGCTTTTGAAAAGTTATGAGGTTTGAGTTAGCGTAAATCATTAATTTCGGAGGTCGTATGTCAACCTTACTAATTGTGCTCCTAATTTTGCTTGTATTGGGTGGTGGTGGCTGGGGTATCTCACGTTGGCGTCGGTAGTGGCAAAAGACTTTCCTTTTGTTTGCGTGGGAGGTTCGGCCGGCGGCCTCGACGCTTATATCCGGGGCATTATCATTCGCAGAGGCTTGATACCGCACAGCAGCCGGATATGCCAGGGAGTGCGATGGCAAGTGGGTGCATTGATTTTGTTCTTTCACCTGAAGATATTGCTCAAGAAATTGTACGGATTGCACACGCGGCATCATAAAGTGTTGGGCATCTGTTTTATTGGGGCTTGCGTACAAGCCCGATTAGCCCAATAATAGTCGCGATTACACCACCCACCAGCATTATAATTGCCTTATTGGTAGGAGAGCCCGTGAAGATTCGCGAGAAATCAGAGCTTAATGAATCTTTCGCATTAATTCCGAAAATGATAAGAATTATGCCCCCAACCAGCAGCGCGATAAAAATGGCTTTATTCATTGAAAATGACTCCTTTGGGTTTCAGGTTTTCTTACAATCCTCTTACAGAAAAGCAAAAAGCAAATAACATGCCCAAAGCAAACAGTATTCAGAATAGTATTTAGATGGTTCTTGTCTTGACGACAGACAAAGAAACAGGCGGCGACCCGCCTGAAAATTGCTTACGGAGGATTTTCGCATTGCCGTTACTTATACGAAAATGGAAACCGAGGTTCCTGTTTTACCTTTTGGCGTTGGCCCCCCTGATGCTGACGGTCTGCAGTTCTTTGCCGCACATCGTGCCTGACATGGCAATACCGCGCGGGTCGATCCAGCTCGAAGGCACCAACGGACACATATTGTCGCCTGTCCAGAGCAAAGCGATTCTCGATCGTATCAGGGGCGGCGGCCGCGCCCCCAATATCCTCGATCGTCACCTCGCAGTTGAGGAAGCGCTGGCGGGTAATCCGCTCACCGCCGGCAATTCCGCGATTCTTCTCGAAGACGGGCCGTCTACCTATAAGGCGATGTTCGCGGCGATCCGCGATGCGCGCGACCACATCAATATGGAGACGTTCATCTTCGAGGACGACGAGATCGGGCGAAAGTTCACCGACGCGTTCATCGACAAGCAGCGTTGCGGTGTGCAGGTTAACCTGATCTACGACGGTGTGGGAGCGTTCGGCACCCCAGGCGAGTTCTTCACGCGCTTAAAGGACGCCGGAATCAACGTGCTTGAGTTCAATCCCGTCAACCCGTTTACAGGAAAGGCAGGCTGGGATGTCAATCAGCGTGATCACCGCAAGATTCTAGTCATCGACGGCGAAACCGCTTTCCTCGGCGGCATCAACATCAGCGGTGTCTATTCGGGTGGGTCTTTGAGCCGATCCGCGAAGCGGCCCGGGAAAACAAAGACCTTGCCTTGGCGCGACACAGATCTGCAGTTGCGTGGGCCGGTCGTCGCCAACCTGCAGAAGTTCTTCATCGAAACCTGGGAGCGCCAAAAAGGCAAACCGATGGCCAAGCGCAACTATTTCCCTCCCCTAAGCGCCAAGGGCAAGGAGGTTGTGCGTGCCATCGCGAGCGCGCCGGAAGATCCGTTTAACCAGATCTATGCTACCTTCATTTCGGCGATCAACTGCGCCGAATCAGAGATCCTGCTCACAAACGCCTATTTCGTGCCTGACCCGCAATTGATGGGCGCGCTGATTGACGCGGTGGCCCGCGGGGTCGATGTCCGGATGGTGCTGCCGAGCACGACGGATTCCTGGCTCGTCTTTCATGCCGGCCGCTCCCACTACACGCGTCTGCTGAAGGGCGGCGTAAAGCTTTATGAGCGCCGGGACGCCTTGCTGCATTCGAAGACCGCTCTGATAGACGGCGTTTGGGCCACAGTCGGCTCCACCAACCTTGACTGGCGCAGTTTCCTGCACAATCAGGAGGTCAATGCCGTGGTCCTCGGACCCGAATTCGGCGACAAGATGCGGACCCTGTTTGAAAAGGACCTTGCCGCTTCAACCCCCATCACTCTGAAAGAATGGAAACGCAGGTCAATCGCTGTCCGGTTGAAGGAATTATTCGGGAGATTATGGGAATATTGGCTGTAAAAGGGAATCGGTTCCATGAATATTATACGCCCAAAGCCCTTGCAACCTGGTTTGCGTTTGCGATGGCTCGTTGTGATGCTGCTATCGGTTATGGCCGTGCTTTGCTTAGCCAATGCCCAAGACGCCGCTTCCCTGAAGGCACACTACGTTGCATTGCAGAATAGGCTTTCGAACAACCCCTTTGGCATGCCGTTGTATCTTGAATCAGCGCAGACCTCCGGTAAACTGAAGGGCGATATCTACTCGGTTGTTGAGTATCCTTTCCCTATGGTCGAGCAAGCACTCCAATCGCTTGATCATTGGTGCGACATTCTGATTCTCCATCTCAATATAAAGGAATGCAGGACAAAAGCCGGGCCGAAAGGAGACAAACTAATCCTCTCCGTCGGAAGGAAGTTCGACCAACCCTCCAAAGATACCTATAAACTCGAGTTCGGCTTTAGTGTCGCCGACTCAGCCGATTATCTGGAAATAAATCTCATTGCCGGGGAAGGGCCGTTCGGAACTAAAAACTACGAGATCCGGCTGCAAGCCACCCGAATTGACTCTCATCGTTCCTTCATCCATATGTCTTATTCGTACAACTATGGTTTTGCGGCGCGCATGGCTATGAAAGCCTACCTGGGTACGATAGGCCTCAATAAAGTGGGCTTCAGTTTCACCGAATGCCGTCAAGACGGGCGACCGGCATATATCGGTGGCGTCCTTGGGTTGGTGGAACGTAACACGATGCGCTATTACCTGGCCATTGACTCATATCTGGGCGCGTATAAGCTGCCGCAGGCCGAACAGACCGAAAGGCGCCTCACCGCCTGGTATGCCGCAACCGAACGCTTTGCACCGCAGTTGCATGAGATGAAACATGGCGAATATATGGACATGAAGCGCAAAGAGATCCATCGCCAGCGAGGTCCTCGATGAACCGTGGTATACCTATCAAACCTGCGGGCCGAGACTTATATCGGCGGCATTTATCTGGACGGCCAATAGCGTGATTAACCCTGTCATCAGTAACGCTTTTGTCCACATAGCAATTTTCTCCTGTTTTAATTGCCGGCCACGATAACCGCATTCCCATGATCCACATACCGCTGCTGTATTCCTATTAACCATCTTTAAAACAGAGGCAGGTTGACCGAGTTTGAAATCAGGCTGGGTTCAACCCGCCCCTTGGATTTTATTTCGACGATACTTGCCCGATCGTTACCTCATTTTTTAGGTCTTTCACACCCTTGATGTCGTTTACAAGCTTGCCAACCAGGTCTTTTTCCGCGCTGTTTTTAGCGGTACATTCTTAACACGAGGAGAATGGAACATGGTTTCCGTTCAGAACTGTTCGTTTTCTGTTGCAAATGATGTGATTTTTCGCGATCTGAATTTACGAATGGAGAAAGATCAAAATCCCTATCAATTATTTTTGGAAAAGAAAGAATAGGTCCTTGTCCATTCCATTGTTTTGCCAGGCAATAGATTTATTCCAATGAAAAACTCAGGACTCACAACATGGTTTCTTCCCCAGATTGCAATTCTCTCAACAGGAAAATCGCATGATTCTCTGATGCCTAAACCTGTCGGCTGATGGATGAGTTCCCAGTAATGGTTTTGGGCATTTTCAAAACCCTTAAAAATACCGTAAAAATCCTTTTCAGCCGTTTGCCGCCATGTCAAACTGTCCCGGTTGATTGCAAAAATATCGCCAACCTCTCCGATTGCTTCATCCAGACTAAGCCTGTATGGAAATGAAAGAGTATAATCCGGTCCAATGGAATTATTATCAACACACAGAAAATTGTGATTGTATTCGTCTGTTTCTATGGGTAGGGTGCCGGTATTCTCCAATGTGTAGTGAATTACAAGTGATTGATTGGAAATGGAAAGGGTCTTTGAAAGCCGAGCGGCAACCCCTTTACATTCCAGTGGGCCTGCTGTGAATTTTAGCTGCGTTTCTCCCTGTTCTACTGTGATTGGAAAACGTTCAAGCTTACAAGGGGATGAATAATCCTGTTTCCCTTTACTTAAAGGCGTTAGCAAGCCTATTCCCAGTTTTGGAAACTGTTTTCCGGATTCCTGGGCACTGGGAATTATCGGCTTTACCATTCCAAATTCATTGCATAAACCAATCCCGCCTGTCCCCACACCTTTTATTAGCGATTCCATTCCACAGAAAGTGTGTATGCCATCCAGTTTGACCTGAATCACATGTCCTGTCCAGTCAAACCGGAATCCATTATAAATGGCGCCAGGCTGGGCTACATCAACTTTCAGTCTTTTGTTTTGGAGGGTGATGAGATTATTTATGTTATTGTCTATTGTCAAGTGGTAGTTGCTCCGGTTCAAATTCTGGTTTTAAAATAGTATTGTTGATTATTGTTTAACTATAAAATATTCTCATAAACTAACCATAAAATAAACATGGATGTTTTTCTGTTTTTCTTGAAAAGTATATTTGGAATTGATTATTGTTTAGATTCGTTTAACCTGAAGAGTAATACACTTATTTTTTATGATTAAAAATCTTCTGCGTTTTTTATTTGTTGCAGTTCTTATAGTTGTTGTGATTATGATTCTGGGAAACCTGTTAAGACCCAAGTTCACAACCGTTGAAATCAAACGGTCGCATGCTGAAATTCTTGCTGCACAAGAACGAAGAACAGTAATAATTGATCCTAATAGACCTATTATTCTGCATAAGGATGTTGATTACTCCAAGGGCAGGACAGACTGCATGGTACCCAAAAAATGAATCCCCAATATTGAAGGAACTGGTTGCTGAAAAGAAGTTACCACCTCTCGAAGAGCGAATCGGGCCTGAACCTTGTGTTGTCGAAGGCGTGGAAGGTATTGGAAAATACGGCGGCACTTTTGTCGCGCCTGTTAATAATCAAGGGGATGTTGTTTTTAATTATTCCAATAAGTTCGGGACTGCTTCTTTAGTCGCCTGGTCTCCCCAAGGGTATCCAATTGTTCCGGAGCTTGCAAAAAGCTGGACGGTTTCCCCTGATAACAAGGTATATACCTTTTATTTACGCAAAGGGGTCAAATGGTCCGACGGTTATCCTTTTACCGCAGACGATATAATGTACTGGTGGGAAAAGGAGGCCCTTGAACCGCCAGACCCTGAATATTTCCTTGGAATGGTTCCAAGTTTTCTTGTGGCTGGAGGTAAAAGGGCGGATATAGTAAAGATTGATGATTATACAATTAAGATTGTGTTTGAAAACCCCAATTCCATTCTAATAGAGCATTTGGCAAGTTATGGGGCAAATATGACAAGTCGTCCTGCCCATTATCTTACGAAATTCCATCCGAGAATGGGAGATAAAATCTTTCTCGATTCTTTGAGACGGGCGCTTAAGATACCCAAGAATTCAAGTGTTTATTCCTACGCAAGAGGTGATGCATGGACGATTGATGTGAATAAACCGATACTGGGTCCTTATATATATACCACCTACAGAGCGGTTTCACCTTATGCCGTTGTACGCAACCCATATTACTGGAAGGTTGACACAAAAGGCAACCAGCTACCATATATCGACAGATACGTTTTTCTGGAAAAAAGCGCGCAGAGCGAAGGTCTCCTTTTAACAAGCGGCGACCTTACGATTGTCGGGGGAAATAACGCGGGCATTCCCCTTATGGAAATGGAGGCTAAAAACGGGCGATACAGTCTAGTGTACTGGACCTGCAATAATGCTTCCAATGATATAATATATCCCAATTACAATCGAAACATTGAAACGAAAAACGACGCTAAAAAGGCCGAGCTAATAAAAAATGTCACATTTAAAAAGGCCCTCAGTATTTCAATAAACCGGCAGGAGATAATTGACGCCATGTATCTTGGCATTGGAGAGCCTGCCCAGGTTTTCCCGCCCAGGGGATCTCTTTATTACGATAGTATTATCCAAAAGGAAAATACCGAATACAATCCAAAGGAAGCGTCCCGGCTTCTCGACAGCCTTGGTCTTGATAAAAGGGATCGCGAAGGGTACAGGACTTTCAAGGACGGGACCCGGATGTCGTTTTTTCTTGAATTGTTTGTGGAGAAGGGGCTAGCGACTTCATGCGCACAATTTCTGATTGACGACTGGAATGCCGTGGGATTGCGTATTGTTCCAAGAGAGAGGCTCTATTCGCTTTTACAGAATGATTTAAGAGCCATGAAGCACGACCTCCATCTGAATAGTTCCGAGGGCGAATATATCCCGCTTCCCATGCCGGCCTGTATTATTTCATACAATCGTTGGAACTCAGCTTTTGCCTTTGGATATGCAAACTGGTATGAAAACGGAGGGATGTGGGGGGACCCGAACTCAAAGATTCCGGGTAATATTGAACCGCCTTTGGGAAATCCTTACAGAACAACCCTTGAATTATACGATGGTCTTAAAAAGATTTATAAACAGGAAGACAGGGTGAAACAGTTCAAGGAGTTGATGCGTATAAGCGCGGACAATGTTTTCACCATTGGAATATCAACAATGTCTCCATCCCCTATGGCCATTAAAACAGGCCTTAAGAATGTGCCGCAGCATGCAGTTACAGGTGATGTTACAGGAATAGGGGGCGTATGTTTTGAAAACGCCGGCTTTTCAACCTATTATTTTGAGAATCCCGATAGTTCAAGAACAGTATTTGACCAGATAAAAAAAGAGATCATAACAAAAGTACCGCAAAACCCTGTGTTTACCGAACTGGCCAATGCGAAACCGAATTTTATGCCAATACCTGGAATATATAAGGCGCCTGTTGTCAATGCGAGACCTGAAGAAGACAAACGTTCTGATATTGAGGTTTCGGAATCAGGAAGAAAAAATTCAATTATAAAATATTTTTCCATATTCGGCCTTCTTGTTATAGGATTGGTTCTTGTTTCAAGACGTTATCCTTATATCGGAAAAAGGCTTCTCCTTATGATACCAACGCTCCTTATTATTTCCGTAATAACATTTACCATAATACAGCTTCCCCCCGGAGATTATATAACTTCATTAATAGCGAACATGAAGAATTCAGGCTACTCGAATTTTCAGGATGTTGTTGAAAGTAAAAAGAGAACCTTTAATCTTGATGAGCCGATGCATGTGCAATATTTCATCTGGATGGGGTTTAAATGGTTCAAAACCTTCAATGAATCCGATCAAGGGGTATTGCAGGGAAACCTCGGTTTGTCAATGATGAGCGAACAAAGGGTTACGGATATGTGGGGTGAGAGGCTTTTGCTAAGTTTTATTCTTGAGTTGTTTGCCATAATATTAATCTGGTCTATAGCAATTCCGGCAGGTGTTTTTTCAGCTGTCAGGCAATACTCCATAGCGGATTACACCATCTCATTTGTAGGATTCATCGGCATGTCAATACCATCGTTTCTTCTTGCCATTGTTGTCATGTTCCTGTCCTTTAAATATTTCGGCATAAGCGTAATAGGCCTTTTCTCTCCCAAATACGGCGCACAAAGTGTCTGGGATATTCCCAAGTTTGTGGACATGCTGAAACATATATGGGTTCCTGTGCTGCTTGTCGGTATAGGCGGTACAGCGGGTATGATCCGTGTTCTCAGGGCTAATCTTCTTGACGAACTCAAGAAACCTTATGTAATAACAGCGAGGGCAAAAGGTGTACGCCCTGTCAAGCTGCTGTTCAAATATCCTTTCCGCATGGCGATTAATCCGTTTATTTCCGGCATCGGAGGCATTATACCCTCTCTTATTTCCGGAGGCGGTCTTGTTGCGATTGTGCTTAATCTGCCAACATTGGATCCTCTTCTGCTTAATGCGCTTCTTACCCAGGATATGTACATGGCAGGTTCCATCCTGTTTGTGCTTACCACACTTGGTCTTATTGGCGTGCTTGTGAGTGATTTAATGCTGCTATGGCTCGATCCTCGCATAAGATACGAGGGCGGCAGCAGGTAGAAAGAATTCTGAATGAATTTATTCAATAGAATAATAAAAACAAAAAAAGATTCAGGGGATTTGAGTTCTCTTGCGCGCGCTTCACAGTGGCAGCTCATGAAGCGCAAGTTCTCAAAGCACAAACTTGCCATTTTTGCACTTAATCTTCTGCTTATTCTATATCTTCTTGCCGGGTTTTGCGAGTTTTTCTCGCCCTATATGCCGAATACAAAACGGATATCATATATTTATTGTCCCCCGCAATCACTCAAGTTTGATTTAAAACACGGGTTTCACACGAATCTCGTAAAGCAGTGTGTGGATTCAGTCACACTCTTCAAAGTATATGTCGAACATCCTGATGTAAAAGTCCCATTAAGATTTTTTGTCAAAGGTGAAACTTATTCATTCTGGGGGCTATTCAATTGGGATCGCCACTTTTTTGGTGTTGACATAAATCGTTTTATAGAACTCAATCCAGGGCTCTTATATGGGGATAATGATGTCGGCTTTTTCTTCATGGGCACGGATAAATTCGGACGAGATCTTCTTTCACGTATAATATATGGTTCAAGAATATCCCTTTCCGTAGGGTTATTTGGAATTCTCATAACCTTTATTCTCGGGTTGTCAATTGGGGGCGTATCCGGTTATATGGCTGGTCGGGTTGACCTGTTTTTGCAGCGAATAATTGAAATCCTGAGCGAATTCCCGGGGCTTCCGCTTTTCATGGCACTTGCAGCGGCCATGCCGGATGATTGGACCCCCTTATTCAAGTATTTCGCCATTATTTCCGTTTTAAGCCTTCTCGGATGGACCGGCCTCGCACGTGTGGTGCGCAGTAAAATTCTGTCGCTTCGTGAAGAGGAATATGCAGTTGCGGCAAGACTGCTTGGAGCAAGCCACAACCGGATCATTTTCAAGCATTTGATTCCAGGTTTCGCAAGTCATATAATTGTTTCACTTACATTGGGTATTCCAGGCATGATCCTCGGGGAAACAGGATTAAGCTTTCTTGGTATAGGCTTAAGACCGCCCATTGTAAGCCTGGGGGTGCTTCTTCAGGATTGCATGAACATACAGGCTGTTGCGCAATACCCCTGGCTTCTTATGCCAGCCCTTTTCGTAACGCTTATTGTGCTCGCATTCAACTTTTTTGGCGATGGACTGCGCGACGCGGCGGATCCTTATGCCACCAGATGATTATGGAAGAACAAAAACACATTGATAATGTATTGGAAATAGAGAATCTGCAAACCCACTTTTTCCTCGATGAAGGGGTTGTGCCAGCCGTTGATGGCGTCTCCTTTAATGTAAAGCGAGGTGGCTTTTTTGCAATTGTCGGGGAAAGTGGCTGCGGTAAAAGTGTCACGGCTTATTCGATCCTGAGACTTATCCAAAAGCCAGGCCGTATTGTCGGAGGTAAAATACTTTTATCCACTAAAGACGGAAAGGTGTTTGACACCGCCAAATTAAACGAGAAATCCGAAGATTTATTCAATATCCGCGGTGGGTATGTCAGTATGATTTTCCAGGAACCACTCACCGCATTGAGCCCCCTTTACACTATCGGGAACCAGATATGCGAAGGAATCCTTCTGCACCAGGATGTGACTAAAAAACAGGCCGAAGAAATCGCCATTGATATGCTGCGCAAGGTCGGCATCCCTGGTCCTGAAAAGCGCATCAAGCAGTATCCCCATGAGCTTTCAGGTGGAATGCGTCAGCGGGCCATGATTGCAATGGCGCTTGTCTGCAAACCGGAGCTCCTCATTGCGGATGAACCCACAACAGCACTTGATGTCACCATTCAGGCGCAGATTCTGAAACTGATTAAAGATTTTCAGAAACTGATGAACATGTCTGTCATACTTATTACACATGATATTGGCGTTGTTGCTCAGACTGCGGATGAGGTGGTTGTGATGTATCTTGGCAGAGTAGTGGAGCAGGCTGATGTAAGAAGCCTTCTTAAAAACCCCAAGCACCCATATACGAAAAGCCTGCTTGATTCCCTGCCTGGTATGCATGGCAAGCGAGAAAGGCTTAAATCAATCAGGGGCACGGTCCCGAATCCGTCCGACATGCCGAAAGGCTGCCCATTCCATCCGCGTTGCGATGAAATGATTAAGGGAATATGTGATGTCGGCAATGCGCCTGAACTTCGGGTCTTCTCAAGCGGGCGGAAATGCGCCTGTTTATTGGCAAAGGAATGATTGTGGAAAATAAAACGCCATTACTAAGCGTACGCAAACTTTGCAAATACTTTCCAATACAGGGCAAAGGTTTTTTCAATAAGGTCGTAAATATATCAAAAGCGGTTGATAATATAAGCTTTGATGTTTATCCGGGCCAGACATTAGGTCTTGTAGGGGAGAGCGGTTCGGGCAAAACAACAACAGCGCGGTCGATTCTACGCGCAATAAATCCCACAAGCGGCGAAGTCTTTTTCAATGTTGATGGCAAGCAGATTGATTTGGCCAAGCTTGATGACAAAGAGCTAAAGCCCCTGCGCACCAGAATGCAGATGATCTTCCAGGATCCCTTTTCATCGCTCAACCCGCGCATGTCGGTACGAGATATCATTGGCGAACCACTGGTTATCCATAATATCGCCAAGGGCGGGGAAATGGACGATCGTATTGTTGACATTCTGGAAAAGGTCGGCCTGAAGCGCGACCATCTTTTCAGGTATCCGCATGCATTCAGCGGCGGTCAACGTCAGCGTATCGGTATTGCAAGATCGCTTATTCTTAAACCATCTCTTGTAATTGCTGATGAAGCTGTTTCTGCGCTTGATGTATCTGTTCAGGCCCAGGTCATCAATCTTTTGGAGGATTTACAGGAGGAATTCAAGCTCACATACGTTTTTGTGGCTCACGATCTAAGCGTTATCCGTCATATCTGCGACCGGGTCGCAGTAATGTATGCGGGACGCATAGTTGAACTGGCTGATTCTGAAGATTTGTTTATTAAGCCCAAGCACCCTTATTCAAAGACGCTTTTATCCGCTATTCCACACCCGGACCCTGATGTTCCCATGAATTTCAACATATCAGGTGAGGTTGCGGACCCTGCCAATCTACCTACGGGATGTGCATTTCATCCGCGTTGCCCATTGAAGATAGGCGATATCTGCGTAAACACTACCCCTGAACTCCTCGAAAGCGAGCCCAACCGTTTTACAGCATGCCATTTGTTCAAGAAGTATGATGCTTAATTAAGAATGTAAATCATCGTTATCCCAATTAATCGGGTTGTTAACAATATATTTTTTGACCCTAAATAAATCCTTGTTTGTTCTAATAATCGAATCGTAAAACCTCGGCTGCCATGTAAAATCATGTAATGGGTTATTTTTATTTATCTCGAAGGCAACACGGCCTTTATACCACCGGATAATTTTTGACAATGAAAACGGATTCAACATCGGGTTATGCGTTTTTGTAATTCCACCGGGTATGGTGGGTGCGATATTGATAGAATTCGGCATTGATTCCGATGTATCCATGGTATCCCCTGCGTTCTCTGTACCATTCCCCGTATTTCTGATATTTCCCGTACCCATATCCATATCCGTACCGATACCGATACCGATACCCGTAGAGACGCGATTAATCGCGTCTCTACGGGTATCGGTATCGGTACGGGTACAGGAAATATCGTGATTATCGGGAATATCCGTGGTGCAGGGTATGCCTGTATGTCCGCCAATAATTTCAATAATCCCATGAATATGATTTGGCATAATGACATGTTCAATCAATTTTGCAAATGGAAAATGGTCTGGAATTTCCCGCCAATATTTATCTGCTATATTTCCCATATCAGACAACACAATTGTTCTGTTTGTGATTTTCCCAAAATGGCGTATTCTGTCGTGGGTGCAAATGGTTACAAAATAATACCCGTCTGATGAATAGTCCCAGTTTTTTAGACGTGCTGATTCAATACGGTATTTGTTTTTAAATAGCATTCCTGTTCCCCGATCGAGCACATTTGTCAGGCCGATATTATTCGTCCGCCAGAAATATTGATTGTGCGGCAGGGAATAAGACCCGCAAAATCTGTTTTGTGTGTGGCGACAATAACCGCCGTGCCCTGAGTATGGATATTTTTCAGAAGCTGCATTATATCTTCAGCATTATCAGAATCAAGGTTCCCTGTTGGCTCGTCCGCAAGAAGGACGATAGGCTCATTTACAAGTGCGCGGGCTATGCAGATGCGCTGCTTTTCACCTGATGAGAGATAGGGGGGGAGTTCGTTCATTTTGTGTGACAGTCCGGTATAAGATAATGCTTTAAAACCACGCTTTTTTATCTCACTTTCAGAGAAGCCATTAAGGCGAAGCGGCAGGGCGATGTTTTCAAATACGCTTCTATCATTTAATAAATAGAATTCCTGGAAAATCATCCCAACCTTCCTGCGGAGCACCGGGATGTCGTTCTTATTTAATTTCTGTGAGTTGAAATTGTCGACTATTACCTGGCCTGAAGAAGGAATTTCTTTCATATATATATGATAAAGCAGAGTGGTCTTGCCGGAACCGCTTTTTCCTGACAAACAGACGAATTCACCACGATCAATGCTCAGATTGACATCGTCAAGGATAGGCCAGTTTTTTTTAAAGTATTTGGTGACGTGGATGAATTCTATCATGCGGCACTGACCTACGGCTTTTCGATACGGTTTTCCACGAAAATTTTCTTCCTGATACGATCGGTCAGTGATTGCAATTCTTTTTTCAGCTTGAAGTTTTCCGTGAAAGTGCGTATGGTTTCGTAGTCCTGTTCGAGCGAAAGCGATCTTTCATCAAAATGGGCCAATACCCTGAAAACATGAAATGAACCTCGTATCAGGATAGGGGCGCTGTTTTCACCCGGCTTAAGGCCTGCTATCGCCTTGCTGTAATCTTCGTTCAGATTTTCGCTTCCTACCCATCCAAGGTCTCCGCCTTTTAATTTGGTGAGTTTGTCATCAGATATTGTTGCCGCTGCTTGTGAAAAAGCGCTGTCAGTTGTTTTTGACAAACGAATGGAATCAAGTGCTTTCATGACTTTGAGCGTATCGTTTGCATCAGGACGAACAAGAATAAGTATGTGTCTGACACGTATCTGGTTGTCCTTACGTTCTACAAGCTTGATAAGATGATAGCCGTAAGAGCTGCGTACTATTTTGCTTACCTCATCCACATTCAGCGCAAAGGCCGCTTTTTCAAAAGCAACATCAAGAAGACCTTTTTGGAAAAACCCTAAGTCTCCTCCCTGCTTGGCACTTGCAGGGTCTTCAGAGTATTTGACCGCCAGTGAGTCGAATGACTTCCCGGCTAAAAGTTCATCTTCAACCGCTTTTATACGGCCAAAGGCCTTTTCAACTATTTTGGGTGACGGTGTTATGTCTTTCATTATATGCGCAAGATGGATGCTTGATTTTTCCTTGGGAAGGCTGTCAGAGTACTCCTTGAAGAATTTTTCCACCTCTTCTCGCGTCGGGATGTTCTTTTGGCGGAGGGTTTCCGTAAGACGCATCTTCATCATCTGTTCGCCTATCTGATCCTCAAGGTTTTTCTTGAGTTTGTTCAGGTTCATGCCGTAGTTCTTTTTTAACTCCTCATCAAGCGCCTCGCGGGATCCTATTTTCTGGATATATTGATCTATTTGAGCGTCTCTCTGGCGGAGTATTTCATCCCGAGATACTGTAATGCTTTCAGCCTCCGCTTGTTTTAGAAGAAGTTTGTCCTCAATCATTTTCTCTAAAATGGTTTTTTTGAATTCATTATATTCAGGGGAATCGAATGGGACCGCCTTTCCCATTGATTGATATGTGAATATCGTCATTTCATTAAGCTCAGATTCAAGGATGATCTGATTATCAACAACGGCCACAATGCGGTCGAGACTGGTTGCGGAAAGTGATATTAAGGTTGAAAATATGAGTATTGCAAGCAGTGATTTGATCGGCATCTGATAACGCCTTTTTGTTAAGGATTGGCCGGTAATGGTTCAGGAGAAGGAGGAGTGGATTTAGGCTGAGCGGGTTCAATGGAAGGCTCAACGGACGGAGCGGGAGATGAAACGGCTCCTGGTTTTTCGACACCCGGTGTTGATGGTGATTGTTTATCCGTACCAGTGATTGGAGCTGAAGGTGGTGGTTCGGTTTCTATTTCGCCTTTGGCTTCTGATTTCCCAGGCACTTTATTCAGGTGATATTCAACATGAAGCTTTTTCTTCAAAGAAGAAATGATTTCGTCGAGGTGGACCCTTTGTGTTTGTGATGAAATCTGGTTTAATATTTCTTCTTTCACACTCTTGAGAGGTTTTACCGTGGCCGGCATTTGTTTGTCGATTATCTTGATAATATAATATCCCATGGGTGTTCTAATGGGAGGCGTCGTACCACCTATCTTGATGTCGAAAATAACATCAGCCAATTCGGGCATTACCTGTGTTTTAGTGACATAAGGGATATTAAGGCTGTCTTCAATGGGTTCGGTCGAGAACTGTTTTCCAAGAGAGAAAAAGTTGTCAGGTGTAATGCGGTCCCGGATTTTCCAGGCTTCGGCCAGCGTCCTTACACATATATGAGCGAAGCGTATTTCCGTGTCCTTGCGCAGGAATTTATTGCTGTTTTCAGAGTAGTATTTTTCAATGTCCGCATCGGTTACATCGCTCATTTGAGTGCTAAGGCGGGAAATCATTTCAGACATAAGAAGGTCTTTCATCATTCTTTCAAGACGCTGCCTGACCTCCGGCTCCTGGTCAATTTTCCGCTGAAGTGCGGTCTGATAAAGTATCTCAGAATCAATCCACCTCTTGACATAATCCACGTTTTGTTCGTATGTTACGAAATCGGAATATTCCGCAGGAATGCGTTTCTGTATGTCCTCGACAGTTAGAACAGTGCTACCGACTTGCGCTACTATCGGGCTTTTTGATTTTGAATGGCCGGACACATTAATCTTGAAATATCCCAGAAAAACACCGCCTAAGACCACAACAATTACTATAAACCAGATTAGCTTTTTGCTCATAAGATATTAAGATATAAATCTATAATAATGGGCGCAAGATTTTTTTTGCTTCCTCAAGAGTTCCATGCTTCGGCAGCCTTATATAAAGGGTATAGGGCTTTTCATATCCCACCCGTGTTTCGGGTGGAAGGTCTTTTAATATTCTGCCGAGGGTCTCAAGGGATGGTTCCGGATCAATCGGAAATGCTATTGACAAGTTGTTGTCTTTAACGGTGATAACAGAGGCATTGATTGTTGACGCTATGAATCTGATGCTAATCATGTCAAGAAGTGTTGATACCGCTTCAGGCAGGGGTCCGAAACGGTCCGTAAGTTCCTCTCCGATATCGCTTATTTCCTGAAATTTTCCTATGCGGGACATGCGATGATATATTTCAAGGCGTTGAGGGGTATCAGGAATATATTCAGCCGGCAGAAAGGCGCGTGATTCTATCCGAATAGTCGGGTTTGTACGTGTTATCTTGCGGTTCTCCTTTATCTCAAGCACTGCGTCATTCAACATGGAGTTATACATTTCAAACCCTACCTGGCACATAAGGCCGTGCTGTTTCATGCCGAGCATGTTGCCCGCTCCGCGAATTTCAAGGTCTCGCATGGCGACCCTGTAGCCTGATCCGAACTCGGTCAGTTGTTCAAGTGCTTTGAGCCTATGGCGCGCATCATTGGTGAGTTCGGCAAAAGAGCGTACCATAAGATAGGCATACGCCTGGATGGAAGAGCGGCCCACACGCCCGCGCAGCTGATATAGCTGCGAAAGACCGAAACGATCTGCACTTGCAATTATGATTGTGTTGACATTGGGTATATCGAGTCCTGATTCAATAATCGCGGAACAGACAAGAACGTCGGTTTCCCTTTCAAGAAAACGAACCATGACATCTTCCAGTTCGTTTTCATCCATTTGACCGTGGGCGACCGATATGCTGATTCCTGGAACTGTTTCTTTAAGCATTTCAGCAGCATGATCTATTGTCTCCACCCTGTTGTGTACATAGTAAATCTGACCGCCCCTTGCCTTTTCGCGCAACACGGCTTCGCGTAGTACGAAACGGTCCTCCTCAACAACACGGGTCTCGATTGGGATTCGGTTTCGTGGTGGGGTATTGATGAGCGACATGTCGCGGACTCCAAGAAGTGAAAACTGGAGTGTTCTTGGTATTGGTGTGGCTGTCATCGTCATGACGTCAAGTTCAGCCTTCATTTCCTTTATTTTTTCCTTGTGTTTTACGCCGAATTTGTGCTCCTCGTCGATAATAAGAAGGCCTATGTCCTTGAAAGATACATCATTTGATAAAAGTCTGTGGGTGCCGATTATAATATCAACCCCGCCATCCTTCACTTTTTTCAGGGTCTCCTCATTCTCCTTTTTGCTCATAAAGCGACTGACCATCCCGATTTTAACGGGGTAATCCCGGAAACGTTCTGAAAACGAATGAAAATGCTGATAAGCCAGGAGGGTGGTTGGTGTAAGAATCGCCACCTGTTTGCCTGCCTCGACCACCTTGAAGGCTGCACGCATGGCAACTTCTGTCTTTCCGAAACCAGCGTCCCCGCAAACAAGCCGGTCCATGGGCTTGTTACTCATAAGATCCGCTTTGACTTCCTCTGCGGCCCGTTTCTGGTCAGGGGTGTCATCGTAAATAAAGGAATCCTCGAATTCTTTCTGCAAGGATGAATCTTCAGGATATGCCGAACCGTCGAAAAAATGACGCTGCGCATAAAGTTCAACAAGGCCCTGCACGATACGGTTCAGCTCTTCCTTTGTCTTTGATTTGGCCTTTGCCCATGCCCTTCCTCCGATGACTGAAAGTTCTGGAGCTCCTCCATCCTCACCATTCATGTATTTCTGGACCCTGTTTAAGTCCTCAACAGGCACGGAGAGCATGGCTTTCTCGGCATATTCTATGCGTATGCAGTCTTTTTCCAGGCGGCCCAGAATTACCCGCTCAAGGCCTAAAAAGCGTCCTATTCCGTGGTCCTCATGAACAACATAATCGCCTGCTTTGAGGGAAGAGACGTGGTGTAATGTTGTCCCTCCCTTGTACTTTCTGAACCGGATGCGTTTCTGATAACGATTGAAAAGCAGGTTTTCGCTTAGCACAGCGATTTTAACACTATTAAGTATGAATCCCTCTTCAAGGTTTCCAAGTACAACCGAAACAGGGACCTTTTCGCCATCCGCCAGTTCTGAGAATCTTTTTGCCTGTCCGACATTCTCACATGTCACGGTTATTGAGAAGCCGTTGCCTATCATTGTGCGAAACTCTTCAAAAAAACCAATCCCTTTTTTTAAGAAAGGCGGCTGTGGCTGACTGTCAAGGTAGAGATCTCCTTCTTCGCGGAATGTGTTTATTTTTATGTTTATAAATCGATTTAAAATATTGTCTAGTTCGGCGTCTGATATTAGGATTGATTCCAGTCTCGATTTAATGTCATCATGTGGCGCTGCTTCCATAAGCTGCAGAAAATCCTCCCGGGACCTCTTGATGTTTCCGGTTTCATCGAAAACAAGGAGTGAATCTGATGGAAGGAAACCGAAAAAAGGAAGTGATCCATGAGCCACATCATTAAGGCTCCATTCGGATGCGTCGTCGGGAACAGCCTCAGTTTGTGCGGGTGTTGAAACCTCCCGCATCGGGATTAGCCTCACATCCTTCAACCGTTCAAGCGACCTCTGTGTGAATATGTCAAAACAACGGATCGAGTCGATTGTATCGCCGAAAAACTCCAGACGAATCGGATATTCCTGTAGATATGGAAAGATGTCAAGAATGCCGCCGCGTATGCTGAACTGGCCCACACCGTCTATCATGGGGATGCTTGTAAATCCGTGATCCAAAAGCCACTGAAGCAGCATCTCCCTGTCGATCTCTTCGCCATGCTTTATGTCAAGGGTCTGCTGTTTATAATAGGACGGGGACACTACCTTCATCAGGATTGCCTGAAGGTCAGCCACAATTATCCCAGTTTTGCCCGATGTCAGGGCATCAAATGTACGAAGGCGCTCTTCTATTATGCGCCCATGCGGCCGTCTTTTTTCGAACGGCATGGTATCATAAGCCGGAAAAAGAAAAACAGATTCA
Source organism: uncultured Fibrobacterota bacterium (assembly GCA_963831235.1). Classification (GTDB taxonomy): domain Bacteria; phylum Fibrobacterota; class OXYB2-FULL-49-7; order OXYB2-FULL-49-7; family JAEUSG01; genus CAWHPS01. The sequence goes on along the minus strand of CAWHPS010000012.1, from coordinate 42,346 downwards.
TTGCCGATTAAAGCCTTGAGATCGGCCTCCATCCTGTCCATCTCACCCGAACCCTTAAGGTTGACAAGAATTGTTTTCCCTGTCCGTGAAAAGAGTTTTGAAAGGAGTACTGCTTTCAGCGATCCTGTGATTCCCGAGCATGCAATGTTCCTGCCTGCTTCAATTTCGGACAGCCAGGATTCAATGGCCGGTGTGGTAATTGAATCAAGAAATTCTTTTAGGTTCATGGGCTCTTCAAGGAAATTGGATTTACGGATTAATTCATGTAAAAATAACTGTAGCATTCGTCGTCAAAGTCCGGAAAGGAGCGCAGGAAGACCCTCACAAGTTCAAGGTACATTGAACTTTTTCCACAGGCTATTGCCATGCAGTTTGGACGAGCGAACAGCTTGAATTGGGCCTTTGTGCTAGACAAGGACAGCTTTCCCTTTTTAGCCATACGATCAAGGAAAGGAATACAGTCCGGCGCACCAAGAAGGAATGATTTGTATCTGCGCAGATTTTCCAGGTTCACACAGGATATCTTAACCGGATAGACACCGTATTTATAAGGATGGGCAAGCGCGTTTCCGGCCCCACGTTTGCGTGTAAGAAACGCGCAGAGCATTTTAACTGCATCAAGCTGTTTGTCGTCAGTATAGATCACAAAGATTTTTTCTTTTGTGCCTTTTGTTACGGTCTCCATGAATTTGGCAATGGACGTATAATTGTTGCGCCATTCATCTGCAGATATACTGTCTTCTCCTGTGCCGTAGATTTTATCCATCTCAGCCTGGGCTTCGGCTTTGTTTTTGAATCCCTTAAAGCCAAGGGAAAATGAATAAAGCACAAGAATAATAATTAAAAATCTGATAAAAATTGGAATCATATCGGTTATAATATAATGTCTTGCAGTATCATGCGCCATTGGAATGGATCAGACGAAAAAAAAATCTTGACCTGCTTCACTAATGATAAATCGAAGAAGGTTCAAATATCCACATGAGACGACCTTCAGACAGCAATATAATGACAATTACCCATTAACCTCTTCTGTGTGCCACTGCGATGGCTGAATAATCCTGCAGCCTCCTGCCCAGTATCGATGGGGTGATCATGCAGACTTTTCGGGCAGCCGGAAGAACTTCATGGTGGAACACTCTTTTCACCATTTGAATCCAGCGTTTCCCCAGATGGTTTGCCAGACTCCCTAAAATTATCATGTCAGGATAAATCATATCGGCCAACAGCGAACAGGCTCGGCCAACTGCAGTTGCATTAATCTCCACGACCTGCATGGCATACCTGTTCCCGGTTTTAGCAAGCTTTCCGATCTCATCTGATGCCGGAGCCTTGGGCCATATTGACGGAAACTTCCAGGCCGCAATTCTGCCAAGGGATGAACCTGCGCAATATGATTCAAAGCTGCCGGCTTTCCCAAAAGCAACAGGACCTTTACCCGCATATCTGGCATGTCCTATTTCGCAGTTGTGGCCGTATGCGCCATAGTAAATTTTACCGTCAATTATAATCCCTAATCCGAATCCGGTCCCGCATGTGAGATAGACAACACTGTGCAAATCCTTTGCAGCACCCCAGTAATATTCGGCAAGCGCGCAGGCTCCGGCATCGTGGTCCACATGCACCTGCAATGAAAATTCCTTCTCAAGAATCTTTTTCAAGGGAATATTGTCCCAGCCCGGCAGATTTGGAGGCGATTGTATTATCCCATTTTTAGCATCAAGAGGACCGCCAATCGAAACACCTACCGATGATATCCCGGGATATTTTAACATCATTTCACCAGCTTTAGTTTTTATTACCGACAACATCGGCTTATAGCCGGATTTTGCATTCGACGGCCATTCAATCCTTTCCAAAAGTCTGCCTGTGGAGGTTCCTATTATCGCAGCGGATTTTGTTCCGCCAATGTCCAGCCCAAGGTATGTCTTTACTTTTGACATTGTTTATGATTCCATATCATGATAAACAACTTGGTTGATCAGTATTTCTTGACCTGGTTTCTTCCGCCCTTCTTTGCGCTGTAAAGGGCCTTGTCTGCACGTTCGATGAGCTGCTGCTTATGCGCGGAGTCAAGCGGAAACAGGGCCACACCGAAACTCATGGTAACGGAAATCTTCTCGTGGCCGATGTCGAATACAGCTTTTTCCATTGCGGAGCGTATACGTTCAGCTGTCTCAAGTGCCATGGTTTCGCCTGATTCGAGTATGCAGGCGAATTCCTCGCCCCCATAACGCGCCACAAAGTCAACGTCCTTTCTTATACAACCCTGCAGAACATCAGCGACATTCTTCAATATTAGGTCTCCGGCAGGATGACCGTGTGTATCATTTATCTTCTTGAAGAAATCTATGTCTGCTATTATCACACCTATTTCAGAGTTCATTCGCTTCGCCCTTTTCAATCGTTTGTCAAGGGCATTCTGGAATTCGCGGTGATTGGGAAGGCCGGTTAAACCGTCTATCGTCGCAAGATGCGTTTGGGTGCTCAGCATCTTGATCTTTTCTATGGCGAGCCCTGTGGCGTTCGCCAGGTTCTGGATGTTTTCAGCATCAATCTGGGAATAATGGCTTGCCATCCCGCTCTCGAGCGCGATTGCACCGATACAGCTTTCTCCGTCGCCTGAAGGGATTGGCACCGCAAGTATCGACTGAATTTCGTGGTTGACCTTTTCACGCACGGAAAAACGCGGGACATAACGGCCCGGATCAAATTTGCGTTTGACAACGGATCTTTTTTCGAAAACCAAACTTATAAGGCCCTTTTCACTGAATGGGAATGAGTAGTCTTTGAAATATTCTTCGTCTGCCCCCTTGACATAATAAATCTTTCCATAGCCCTTTTTGCTTTCCTCAAGACAAACGGTGATACGGGTATTGCGTACAAGGGTGTCAAGTATCTCCCCAAGCATGTTGATTACCTCCTGTTCTGTACTAAGCTTGAAGAAGTTGCGTTGGAGCGAGGAAAGGGCTGTTACCTTGTTGCGATCTATTCGGTTTTCAAGCTGCAGATATGCATAAAACTGGATGATTCCGGCCACATGCGCGAAAAGTTCCATGTGGTGCTTCATGTTTTCGTCAAAAGCATGCTTTTCCTTGGAGTCAACCACAACCACTCCGCGGCATGAGCCCTCGACGGTGATTGGGACACCGAGGAACGATTTTATACCTTCATTTTCCTTATAGTAAAGGAGTGTTGTTGACGGGGAACGGATATCCCCCTCAGAGATAATGCGTCCTTCTTTTTCCTTCATCACCTGACCTACCAGGCCGGATCCATAGGTTATCGCCTCGCCAAGAAGGATGTTGTTGCTGTCCGAATTGTAAAGGAACAGGTAAATGACATCAGTCTTTCCGCGGCGGAAAAGGGCTGCTGTATGATATGGCACAACGTTCTTAAGCATTTCAAGGAGCGTTCCGAGGGCGTCAAGAATGGCGAGCTCGATCTCATTTCTGATCTTACGTTTGTATTCAGGGCTAAGGGCGCGCATTGAGGTGTCAGTCATGCCGTCGATGACTTCTTCACGCACAAAATCAGGAGGATCATCCGGTTTTTCAGTGGATTTGTCCTGGACCGGTTTTACTGCGCGTCTATAGACAAACAGATATACGACAACAGCGGCAAATGCCAGCACAACCACAAATGGGAATACGAGAGAGTGCCCAAGTAAAAGGCCTGCAAGAAAGATAAGTACCATCAGGGTAATATGGGTTTTTCTAGGTCTCATTCTTTTTTCGTCACCTTCCAGAAATAAAAAAGACTTATTGGGAAAAAAATAAGGTTCCCCAGCCATGCCCCGAGTACCGGATTAATGGTCCCGCTTTCACCAAGTCCGACTCCGAGATTGACCAGGAAGTAATAAAAAAAGCCTATAAGAAGTCCAATGCCGAATACCCCAGCCATTCCGCCTCGTCCTGCCTTAACCGTGAGGGAAACCCCGACTATTACAACAATAAATATGATAAAAGGCAGGGACAATTTATATTGCAGGTCAGCCCTTAACCTTATTATGGCCTGTGGATTTTCTCCGGCCCGTTTCAGGTCATCTATATAGGCATTAAGGTCAATAAAATTCATTTCCTCTGGCAGCCTTTTTTCTTTCAGAATATCATCCGGAGTTTCCAGGATTTGTCTTGGAAAATCCGAGAGGAGGCTGAACTGCTGGGATGTTACGCTGTCGTTGTACATGGTCCTTTCAACGCCGTTTTTTGCTATCCACCGGTCTTTTGCCCATTCAAATGTCCGGCAGCTTATTCTCTTATATAATTTGCTGTGCTCATAAAATTCAATATCAACATCTTCTCCCCGCTTCTGTTTGAGGTCATACTTGCCTTTGAAATGGTATATGATGTTGTTTTTGCCTATATAAATGAATGCGTAACGAGGGGTGTAAACCGGGCGGGGTTGCTGTTTGATAAGGGTATTGTACATTTTCTCTCTTAACCGGTTTGCCTTAGGGTAAAGGGTTTCATTTAGAATAACATTAAGGAACATCAGCATGATCGCAAAATAAATAACAGGTCTTGTTATGTAAAAGACCGAGAGCCCCGCGCTTCTCATGGCCGTAATCTCGCTGTGTTTGGCGAGCCCGCCCATTGTGAACATGGAGGTCAGGAGCATTATGATTGAAATTATCAGGTTCAATATGTATGGGATTACAAAAATATAATAATAGGCTACGGTATGAAGCGGTGCTTTACTGAATTTTCCGATTTTCCCTGTGTAGTCCACAACAATGTAAATGATAAGCATTGAGAATGTGCATAAAAGCAAGGTAGAAAAAAACCTCTTCAGTATGTACATCTGTATCAGGGTGGGCTTGCTCATTTTGATGAGGTCTTTTTTAAAATAGAGGAAAATAATTTTATTAAAAGGACTTTTATGCGGATGAGCATGATTGTCATCAAGGCAAAGTCCTTCTCCCTCAACATTCTTGTGAAGAGCCATATTCCCGCACCAAGCAGAAGAATATTTGGGCCCCACATGGCAACCCATGGCTGTATTATCATATTGTCCGCAAGCCATTCACCGCCGATAAGGAAAATCCAATATAATATGAAAAAGCCCAGACTGAATGAAACACCAACTCCGATACCGCTTGTTCGGACAAGTACGCCCAAAGGGGCGCCTATGAGTATGAATACAGGGCAGGCTGCCGGGATAGAGTATTTCTTGTGTACTTCAACCATATACTTGCTGATCAACTGATCAGAATTCATAAGTGAGTATTTTTTGCGGGACAAAAGAAGTGCTTTTTGTCTTTCATCGGAAAGTACCTTATGGTAATCAGCTGAGGTGACCTTTGTAAAATCAAACGCTGATGGCTGGACATTTGTCAAAGTTTTCCCAAATGAGGAATCTCCTGCCTTGATGCTTTTTAAAATCTCCGCTTCCTCGCGTTCCTTGCCGGTCTTGAATGTTTTTACCTTATCAAGCATCATGCGTGAACTCATTTCCCTGTCCCCACGCTCCTGGACGGATGTATGCTGCATTGATTCTTCAACATTATCAATGTATATAATCTGTCTTGTGAATTCGCTGCGGAAATAATCACCCGGCTTCTCGGCATCTTCCCTATGGCTTTCACCGTCCTCCAGTGTGAACCTGATGATTTTGCCGTGGTTTATATAATTTATATAACCGCGTTTTGCAAAGGTGAGTGTAACACGCCCCTGTTCCTCCTGGTAAATCTTAACGTCCTTCATTTCACCTGAAAGCTGATTGACCCTCCCCACGATTATTTTGTACCCTTTGAAGTCATCGATGATGAATCCTTCCCTTATATATGCAGCAGGCCGTTTTTGCATTATGTCCATGGTTAGCATTGTTGCCTTGTGATTTGATTCAGGCAGTATATTGTTATTGAAGTAAATTAGACCTACAGCAAGGAGTGTTGCCATAATAAGGGATGGAAGTATTATCCTGAAGGAGTGCACGCCGGCTGATTTAAGGGCTGTGATTTCATTGTCGGATGAAAGCCGTCCGTAGGCCATAAGTGCCGCAACGAGTACGGACATGGGCACTGACAGCGCAATCATCCAGGCCATATTAAGGATGAACATTTGAAGGACATCGGATACCCCAAGCCCTTTGGAAAATATGCTGTCGATCATGGATAGAATCCAATCCATGACAAATAGAAATGTAATAACAAAGAAAGAATAAAAGAACGGGGCAATATGCTCACGTAAAATGTATCTGAAAAGAATCATAATTCGGCTTTCGTGTTTTAAATATAGAAATTGCCTGGAAATTATATCCAGCTTTTAAGAATGCTAAGACGAGATTCGTGAAAAAGGTTTCTCAGGTAGACATGCGATTCGTAATTCAGTATAAATGTAAAACAGCTGAAATGCAGTCTTTCCATTGATTGTTTCTATAAATTATATTATCTTTATATTAAGATATTCTAATATGAACAACAGCCATAAATTCAAGGCCGATATTCTGAAAGCAATGGGGCATCCTGTTCGTTTTTGCATTGTCGATGGTCTGCTATCAGGTGAGCGAAACGTGGCTGCCATGGTGCATTGCACAGGAGTACCCCAGCCTACCGTGTCCCAGCATCTTCAGATATTGAAGGCAGCTGGAATAATCGAAGGGAAACGGGATGGGAACCAGGTACTTTATTCGGTCAGAAGTAAAGAAGCGAGCAAAATTATCGGGGCCCTGAAATAGGCTTTTTTTTTATTCAATAAATATAAGCTTATTCGAATATTAAAATATTTCATGGAGGGGTATCATGACATTTGTTCTTAAGGCATTGCCGGTCATAATCGGCGGAGTATGCGGTTTTATATATTACCGCTTCATCGGGTGTCATGGCGGCTGAGCCCTGACAGGGCATCCGCTCTCCGCCGTCGTGTACGGTGCTGTTATTGGGCTTATGTTCAGTTCGTTCATCAAATAATAGGGAGGGTTTAATGCGTATAACAGAACGCGCAAAAGAGCAGTTGAAAAAGGTCCTTGCAAAGGCTGATGGCCAAAAGTCCTATATGCGTATCTTTATTGAAGGGTTCGGCTGAGGCGGGCCGCGTTTTGGCATTGCCCTGGATGGGCAAAAGAAAGAGGATGATATTGAACGGAATGAAGAAGGATTTTCAATAATATTTGAAAAAAGATTTTCAGGCTTCATAAAGGATGCTGTAATTGATCACAGGAAAAGCCGGCTTGGTGATAGTGGGTTTATTGTTGAGGCTTGTTCTTCCTGCTGAATTAGAGCGATACCCGGCTTTTCACGGGCCTGCATTGCATATTTCCGGATCCTCTATGTCCGTGCATTGCAATCAAAGGATAAAATAGTTTAGTTTTAAAGTGTTGAGCATTTTAAATGTGAGCTTTGTAGCAGGAAACAGGAGGTAGTCCAAAATGAGTACAAAAGAACTTATTGAAGAAGCTTTGAAGCTTAAGCCTGAAGAACGTTTTACGCTTGTAGAAGGATTAATAAAAAGTTTGGATGAGCCTGATAAGAATCTTGACGATATATGGGCTGAAGAAGCTGAAAAGAGGTTAAAGGCATATAGGGCAGGGAAGCTTCAAGGTGTCTCAATGGAGGATATCTTCAAGGGTGAATGATGATAATTGTTTTTTCAAAAATTAGTAAGCAGGAATTAGACGATGCCATCAACTTCTATGAGCTTGAACAATCAGGGCTTGGACATAGTTTCAAAATTGAAGTTAAAAAGGCTGCATTATTAATTGCCGAATATCCTAAAGCATGGTCAGTAGAACGTGGTGAAATAAGAAAGTGCCTTCTTCATAAATTTCCATACAAACTGTTATATTCAATTGAAAAAGATCATATTCTTATAATTGCTGTAGCTCATCAACATCGAAAACCTTTCTATTGGATTGATAAGGATCTATATTCTTAATTCTTATCACAAAAAGAGTGTGCAGATGGCACAATTGTCGTCAATGGAGCGCGGTCTGCCGAATGGGTTGGATCTGGCGCGGATCAAAACAGCGGACGAATCAAATTTCCTAAAGAGTATCGTAGTTCGATAGACTTCAACAACCATTGCCCATATTAAGATAATTAAGTATATTAATTACACCTTTTATAAATTCCATGAAAAAGAAACTATTATTCCAAAGTGAAAAATGTGATTTTTGCGGTTCATGCGTTGCTGTGTGCAAACCCGATGCATTGATATTGCTGGAAAGCTCCATGAAAATAGAATCCGAACGCTGCAATTTATGCGGGCGATGCACAATAATCTGCCCATTTAACGCGCTCACACTGGAAGATTCATGAAATTACCCGTTAATACTGAATATGATGTTGTTGTGGTCGGCGGAGGGCCTGCAGGCGGCATTGCTGCCAAAACCGTTGCTGAAGGCGGGCTTTCGGTATTGCTCCTCGAAAAAGACAAGGAAATAGGGCTCCCTGTCAGGTGCGCGGAAATGGTCGGCCAGCGCGGGTTCACCATGGCAATAAACCCTGATCCGGCGTGGATCACCCATCAGGCGCATGGTGTAACATTTGTTTCACCGAATGGGATTCGCATAAGCGTGCCCACACCGGAGCCCGCATATATGCTCGATCGCCCACGAATGGAAAAGGACATTGCCCACATGGCAGCGCGTCATGGGGCTGATATTCTTGTCTGGGCTACTGCGGTTGATCTTTTAACCGGTTCCAGGAATGAAATAAATGGTGTGCGCTTTCTTTATAATGGTGAAACAATTTCGGTCAAGGCCAAAATCGTTATTGCAGCTGACGGTATAGAATCAAGGATGGCCAAACTCGCGGGCCTGAATTCAGCAATCACCAACCTTAATGATATAGGAATCTGCGCACAATATCTTGTCACAAATATTGAATCTCCTGAAGGCTTTCCGGAATTGCATTTCGGGAAAAACATCGTACCCGACTGTTATGCATGGATGTTTCCAAAAGGAAACGGCACAGCCAATCTTGGTCTTGGAATAAGGGCGTCTTCGGCAAAAAAAGAATCACCTGTTAAAATACTGAACAGGTTCCTTAATTTAAGGTTCCCTAAAGCGAAGCCTCTTCGGCTTACTGTGGGAGCCGTCCCGCTTGGTCTTTATCTCCCGAAGCTTGTCAAAGGTGGGTTCATTGTGATAGGGGATGCCGCGCGCATGGCCAACTGCCTTGATGGCGGTGGAATCACATATTCGATGAACAGCGCCAAGCTCGCCGGACAAACAGCTGTGGAGGCTGTCAAAGAAGGGGACTGGTCAGAGAAAAAACTTTCAATTTTCGAAAAAAGATGGAAGGGCGGAATTGGCAGGCAGCAGGAGCGCACGTTTAAACTGAAGAATGCGGTGCTTAAGATTAAGGATTCAACAATAGAGGCTGCCGCAAAGATATTGCAGAACCGTGATCCTTCAAAACTTAAATATATTGATTTGTTGAAACTGACCATTAAAAAACAGCCATCACTTATTATAGAAGCCATAAAGCTTTTTAAAAATTAGGTGAAAAATGAACAAGACCGAACTTCTTGCACATGTTCCGCTCTTCAAAGCTCTGCAACATTCCGAGATAAAAAAACTCGCTGATGTCGTAATCCTCAAAAAATACGAAAAGGGTGAAGCCATTGTTCTCGAGGATGACACCACTGCTAACGCAATGTTTGTAATTGTAAAGGGTAAAATCCGTATTTCAGTCACCGGCTTTGAAGGCAAAGAAGCGATTCTTGCCATAATGGGGCCGGGTGATTATTTCGGAGAGATGTCCGTTATCGACGGCTCCCCAAGGTCCGCAAGCGTTTATGCCGTGGCAGCCACTGAACTCATGCTTTTGCGGAGGGAAGATCTTCTCCGCCAGCTCGAATGTAATCCAAAACTTGCATTATCCATGCTCATAGAATTTTCACGAAGGCTTCGTATGGCTGACGGCCGTATTACAAGTCTCGCACTACTTGATGTTTACGGCAGGGTGGCGAATACAATCATGGAACTTGCACGTAACAAGGGAAAGAAAGTGGGAGGCATAGCCGTAATTGAAAACCGGCCCACGCAGCAGGAAATTGCCGATATGTCGGGCACAACACGCGAAACTGTGAGTCGTGTTTTAAACAAGCTGCAACGTTCAGGCGCTATTATTGTCGAACGGGATAAAATTCTTATAATGCGTCAGGAAAAGCTTAATAATGAAAATAACGACAGTCTTGATTAGGCTGCCTGCGATCCTGTTTCTTACGGCGGTATTACTTTTAGCCGCTCTTTTTACAGCGGATCTTTTCGTTTTCCCGTTTATGCAGGGTAAGTTCTCGGTAAAGGTTCCAATGCCCGATCTTCGCCTCATGGATTCGCTTTCCGCAGTAAAAGCCATAAGTAAAGCAGGCCTCAAACTTGGAGAAATCACGCGGCAACTGAACGATTCCGTTCCCAAAGGAAGGGTCGTAAGCCAGATACCTTTGCCAGGCGAGGAGGTGAAGGAAAAACGCCGTATACAGATTATCCTGAGTCTTGGACGGGAAATGGTCGTAGTCCCTGATCTCAAGACACTTTCGCCTTCCGAAGCCAGTGACACCCTTCAGAGGCTTGGGCTGCATCTTGGAGAAACACGTGAAATTAACGACGACCGTCTTACCCCTGGCTCCATTATATCAACCAGCCCTGTTGCCGGCAGGAAGCTTCTGAAGGGAGGGGTTGTGAACATAATTATAAGCCAGAACAACATGATGAACGAAACCTATGTTCCTGATTGTCAGAACGTATCACTTGAACAGGCCAAGGCAATGCTTGGCAAGGCTTTTCTTCGTTTACGCCAGGTGAGTTATAAACGCACACCGGATGTTCTTCCCCGTACGGTCACTTAACCAATCCGTAAAGGCCGGCACAAAGGTTGACAAAGATACTTTCATTGATTTTCTGGTTTCAGAATAAGGATAAAATGCCCAATAAAATATCTTGGCTGTATTTGCTTTTATTGATTTTTATTTTATCCGGCTGCTCAAGATCCGTATTAAAGGTATCAGGTTTTAAAGAGACCCCCGAAAAAAAGAACCTTGAAAATAAGGATCAGGCATACGGACTTTTTATAAGGGCTTATGCATTTGAAGCAACAGGCGATATCGAAGCGGCTGCAAAAAGCTATGAAGAGGTGGCAGCTGTTGATTCTGAGGCATATACTGTACATTACTGGCTTGCCCGGTATTATCTTGAAAAGAATGAGTTAAGCAAATCCTTTAAAGAAATAGCATTTCTTCTAAAGCGAGACAGTTTGCCGGATTATCTGACACTTAACGGGATATTGCTTGTCAAGAGTGGAAAATATAATGAGGCAAAAGCCGCACTTTCCGCTGCTCTAAAAAAGGCCCCTGATGATGCGCGTATAAAGGAGATGCTTGCCTCTCTTTTTGAGAAGGGTGGCGAAATCAATGAGGCTGTTTCAATATACAAGGAACTTTCGATAAATCCTGAACTACAGGATGGCATGGAGGAAAAACTTCTTTCCCTTTATGTACAGACAAAAAACACTACAGAGGCCTTGAAACTTACGAGAAAAATACTGCTTCAGAACCCCTCCTCTTCAACAGCCCGTATCAGCCTTTTTTCCCTTGGCGGGATGGTGTCCTCTCCTGATTCCGTTTTATCAATATACAGGGATGTCCTTGCCGTTGATTCCGGAAACATCAATCTTAAAAAGGACCTGGCAGGACTTCTTATCAAACTTGACCGGCTTGGGGCAGCCGACAGTCTGTACTCTTTAATGATGAAAACCAATCCCGGTCAGGTGGACCACAAAATGTTCGGCATAATTCTTGCCACTGAGAATAAAAATAAAGAGGCCATTTCAGTTCTTGCGCCGCTGCTTTTGGAAAAGAACGATGCGGACGTGGCCTTTTATCTTGGAAATGCGTATCTTGACACTAAACAATATCAAAATGCGGTAAATGCTTATTCTCTGTGTGTAGGTCTTGATTCCTTAAACCAGTCAGCTTGGATGAACAAGGGGATTGCTTTTTTGCGTATGGAGAGGTTTGACAGCGCCCAGGCATTGTTTCAATCACTTTCAGTCCGTTTTCCGGATAAAGGTGAATATGATTACATGCTTGGCATGTCTTTTGGCGGAGAGAATAAATATTCCGATGCCAAAAACGCCTACGCTACTGCACTGAAGAAGGACCCTGAAAACCTTGAAATAATTTTCAGCCTGGCTTCGGTTTATGAAAGGTTGAATGATTTTTCAATGTCTGAAAACCTCTTCCTGAAAATTCTTTCAAAGGATTCTCTTCACGCCCGGACGCTTAATTATCTGGGTTATATGTATGCTGAAAGAGACACTAATATCGAAACTGCAGAGAAATATATACGGAGTGCGCTTAAAAAAGAGCCGGCAAACGGTGCATTTCTTGACAGTTATGCCTGGGTTTTGTATCGGATGAAACGGTATCAGGAGGCGGAGGATTATGCATTACGCGCGATCGAATCCCGTGAAGAGGATGCGGTTATTTTTGAACATACGGCGTTAATAAAGCAAGCACTCAATAAACAGCAGGAAGCATTGTCTTATTGGAAAAAGGTCCTGAAACTGGAACCGCAGAATGAAAAAGCTAAAAAGGCGATACAAGTACCTTAAGACAAACCTGTTCATCCTTAGTGCGGTGTTTTTCATCAGCGGATGTGCCGGTACAAAAGTACGCTGCCCCACGGATTTTCCGCAATTGCAGAAGGTTCTTCTACCTTCCTTTATTCCTGAAACAACGGTGCATGAGCGAATAAATGCAACTTTGCACAAAGGGTTCCTTGTGCTTGGTGCTGAAGGGGATGTCTATTTCGTCCCCCCGGATACAATGCGACTGGAATTACGCTCTGAATGGGGTACGGCCCTTGTCAATTTGAGGAAGGCTGGTAATTTTATTACCATAAACAATGAACAAAAGAAAATTGAGTCCGGATTACCATCAGGTATTTATGAATGGATAATCGGTACTGCAGGTCTTAAGGTTTTGGTTGGCAGACCTGGAATTTTGGATTTGGCCCCACCGGAATCAATACATGTTTTCTGCGATAAGGAGCGTATGCAGCTTATTTCCCCAGGCTTTACATTCGTTCTTTCCAATGATTTCACCACTCTTAATCGGATCGAATCAATAACAGAAGGTTATTCATGCGAAATAATGGAATACGAAAAATATCAGAATGAATATCTGCCCAAACGGATACGGATCAGTCTCAAAAACGGGGATATGGTGGAATTTGATATTATGGAGCGGACCTGGAACAAACCATTTAACGGTAATTTCATATTGAAATAGGTTGGGTTTTATTGGTATATTTTTTAAATAAAAATTGAAAATTAATATAATCATGATAAAACTTTTAAGCCTTTTAATAATATCTTTTGCGTGGTTTACTGTTTATTCCGGTATAAACGAAAATTCCGGTCAGAATGGATATGATGTTCTGGCATTGGGCGCAGGCGCGCTGCCGAACAGCATGGCAGGGGCATATACCGGGGCTTCCGGGGATGTTTATTCCCTTTATTGGAATCCAGCAGGGATAGCATCCGTCAATAGGGTCTCCTTTCTTGCAGATTACATGAAATATGTCCTTGATATGCACAGGGGAATGCTCGGATTCGTGATTGATCAAAAACGGGTAAGGAACGTTGCCACAATAGGCGGCTATATCAATTATTTTACGGCAGGCAAATTTGAATGGGTCGATCCGCTCGGTGAACGGGTTTCTCAAAATGATTTCAGCGCAGGCTATACTGAATTCTGTGTTGCAGCGGCTCGCAATCTGCCTGAATTCTTTCCAGGATATGCAATAGCAGGCGGCATCACTGCAAAGGGGCTGCTTGAAAACATTGAGAATTATCATACTTCCGCTATAGGAGCTGATATCGGGGTCCATTGTATTTTTCCCGGCAGCAAGGTCAAGGTCGGGGCGGTTAGTTTATTGGAGATGATTCAGCTATAGAAAAGGTTCTATCAGTGTTGAAAAACAAGCCATATTCGATACAGATGGCAGCTATTGAGGTTGGAGTAACCCATTGGACGATAAAAGAATGGATTGGCAATGGCAAAATAAAAATGCCAGGTAGACACCCTACCAATGATGAATACGTGTTTTCAATGGAAGAAATTGAAAACATGAAGTTGTTGAATTCCCATAAGACATAAAAGAATTAATATTTATAAAAAAATGGCCGGATTATAGTCGGTAAACAATGGAGGAAGAAAATGTTTAGAAAATATTGGAAAAAAGATGAACCATTTCCATTAGGTTGGGTTTGTGCGCACATTGAAAAAGTTACTTACCTTAAAGATGGATTTGGCGAAAATATTCCAGCAATTCAAATTAATTTTTACCTTTTGGATGAATTTACTCTAAATTGGGAGGATGACGACTGTCATTTAGTTATTTCAATTCGATTAAGCCCTGATTTTGATCCAAAAACACAGCTATTCAATATCATCGATAAATTACATGGTGTAGAAAAAGTAATGGAACACGAAATAGCAGTAGACGCAGCTATAAGTGTGCTCAATGAACAGTATGTTTTCGTACTATTTGGAAAAAAATCATCTGGTTATCCTTTCGTTAAGGATATAATAAATTTGTTTGAAGTAAATCAGAATTATCATTCCCTCGATAGAAGTATAAAAGATTTAATAGAAGGCCCCAAGTGCGTTAATTGTAAAGTTCCAACCCCATCATTTTGGGACTATCCATGTCAATTAAATTGTCTTATTTATAATGCACAGGCAATAAATGGGAAATATGGTTGGATATTATTGTCAACTGAGGCATCTGAAGACATATTTCCAAGTGGTTGGTATCGCGCATGTATCTATGATACCTTCATAATTGAAAAACCATTTGAATCTTATGACTCAGCAGTCCAGCTTAATTTGCGTATTGGAAGACACGGTTCTAGTAAAATTAAGATTAATGAAATCGCATTAATATTTACCCCTATTGCAAAATATAGGAATCTGATTGATAGGATAATTGAGCTTTCTTCAGACGAGAGAATGATTGGAGTACTTCCAGAGCTGAATAAATCGCCTGATAATGTTGTTGATAGGCTTGACAGTCTCAAGGGAGCCCCGTTAGCAAAGGATTTCTTCATTCAATTTATGTACAATGAGGGAAAGCTTATTGTCCAAGAGGTAATGTCCCCAGATGGATTCAATAATAGACGTACGGACGGTAAAATATGTCTTAATAGAAAGGAGGCAGGACACTAGCGGATTAATTAAATAAAAAGCGAACTGAATGGAAAAGGCAAAATGCAATTTAACACTAACGAAAGGAAAAGGTATGATTCAAAAAAAAACAAAATCAAAAATGCCATCGAAGGTAATGGCATACTGCGAAAAATTGCGGAAGATTGAGCCCAGTATCATCAGAACATCGCTTATGGTAAATGGCAGTGTCCCAGACTTCAATTGGAAGGATAATGTTATCCCCATATTTTGTGAGATGCGCCAATTGAATTACGGCAGATATTGGGAAGGGGAAATAAATAGCCTGTACCTTAAGTTAATGTTTACTATAATGGATAAAAAAAGAAAGGAGCTTGGAATCAACGAAAAGATTGAGCTTTATTTTATTGGGCGTGATGGGCATTATTATGGCATGGGCAAAATATTGGACCCGTATGATGGAAAAGTAACTGATATGATTGCGGCAGAAAGTAAAATGACTGCTGAAGAATCTGATGAATATAATGATATGTACGGTTCGGAATAACATTAACGCCCTAACACGCAAAAAATGTGTAAACCAAAAACAAATAAATCAAATTAGGAGGTCTTATGAAGGATGATTTGTTGCCGGAAGATCTGAATGATAAGGTTTCTTCTTATTGCAATGTCTTGCGAAAAATAGAGCCTAAAATAATTCAAATAGAGGGGGTCAAGCTTGGCAATGACCGTAAGGAAAAGGTAATAAAAATATCTTGTGTGATGCAGCCATTAAATTACCAGAGTAAAGAATATCGTGAATTTGGGACGGCAGATTATCTGGGAATATTGGAGTGCGTAATGCGAAAATGCAAAAATGATTTGGGCATTAAAGAAAGGGTTGATCTGTATCATCATGGAAGCAGATTTGACACAAGAAGCTTAAGGGTAAACCTTAATAAGAAAAAGGTAGAGCGTTTCTTGAATGAATATCAGCAAAAATAAGTATGTCTCAAATAAAATGACAAAATTTAATTGAGAATGCAGGTTAAATGGAAATTGTAAATTGCTGTAATATTATTGTCGGTAATCGTAGCCCTCCCGATACGAAATGGTAACGGCATGGCTTAATAAGAAGCATATTGGAAAATTAATTAATGGCATAAAACAATTATAACGGAAGGGAGCAAATGAAAAACAAACATTTTACCTATAAGGGTAATTCTGGAATAGTTTGTTCAACGGAATTTGCAAAGAAAAAACTAGCGCAGTATCATGTTAACATAGGTTGTCTATGCAAATTCTCTTGCAGCTATTGTTATGTACCGTCAATGATGCTAAAGTTGAAATCCTTACAAGACTTTATCCAGCAAGGGAATGAAATCAATTCTTTCTCTTTATACAGAGAGCCCGGAGATGCAGAAACAAAAGTCCGCAAAAGTTTGTTTTATAAGAATGGGTGTTTAAGGAATGCTTTTGTTGACAATAAAGACACCGTATTCTTTTGTACAACATGCGATCCTTGTGCCACGGATGCAGATGTTGCGACGACCGAAGGCTGTATTAGGTTAATCCTTGAAAATACAAAAATGAATATCCGTGTCTTATCCAAAAGTCATAAGATATGGGACCTTGCAAACCATCTGACAGCCTTTAAAACACGAGTCGTTTATGGTCTATCAACGGGTACAAATTCCGATAAGGTTTCAAATGCCATAGAAGGCGAAGGAACTTTGCCTGTAAATCAGAGGATAGCACTATTAAACAAATTGCAAGGAGAAGGTTTCCGTACATTTGGAATGCTGTGTCCTGTATTACCAGGTGACATAGCCAGATTTGCAGAGATCGTACAAGGAATTAAAGCCGACAAGTGTGAAGATATTTGGGTTGAAGCGGTAAATCCCAGAGGTAAAAACTTTGCAGCTACCATTGATGCTTTAAAATCTATGGGGGTGACGGACGATGCCCTACAGCTTGAAGAAGTAGTACAATCGAGGATTAAATGGCAGGATTATTGCAAAAAATTGTTTGAAACAGCAGTTCTTTGCATACCTTCCGGAAAATTAAAGTTTCTGCAATATACCAAGCGCGGCGGTTTTGATTTTACAGAATGGTTCAAAAAACGTGAAATAGAAGGGGCAATTGTACTTTAAGTATAAGAGAATAAATTAACACAAAGGAGAAGTTTATGGCAGAAATACAGCCAGCCAAGGGGCTATTCCCCCGCCGAGTACCATCCAGATGGGTTTGTGCGAAAATTGAAGCAAAATATCAAGAGAATGGATTTGGAAAGAATATTCCTGCAATTCAAATCATTTTTATTCTATTAAACTCCTACCATGTAAGCTATGATGGAGATAAGTATAATTATAAAATATATATCCGGCTAGGCTCAGAATTTGTACCAAAAACACAATTATTCAATCTTGTTAGCAAATTGCATAGCGTTGAAAGAGTAACAGAAGCCGAACATACAGCAAATTCAGCAATAGAACTACTTCAAGGCCGGCTTGTTTATGTGTTATTCGGGCAAAAAACATCCGGATACCCATTTGTTAAAGATATCATAAGGTATTCTGATCTAAACAAGAACTATTATTGTTTAGATCGAAGTATAATGGGTTTAATCGAAGGAGATCAATCTGTTAACTGTTGTGGCGATTATTCAGAACACAGCGAATTCTACTGTGATAAAAACTGTCTTATTTATAATGTGCAACAGTTACAAAAACAACGAAATAAGTCATTGCTGTCAAGCATGGTATCTGAAAGCGAATATCCATGTGGTTGGTATTGTGTACGTATCAGTGACATTTTCATAATCAAAAAATCATTTGAATCATATCAGTCTATGATTCGCATTTATATCAAACCATACAGGGGAAGCATTAGTGGCGGTGAAGTAAAAACAATTGAAATGACATTAACTCCTTATTCAAAATACTGTGACCTTATCGATAAAATCAATAAGGTGATCTATGGCTTAGGAGAACCGTGTAAAAAATATCAAGAAGATGTTTGTTACTTTACATGGCTGACCAATTTCGGAGAATTGTTTATGCAATTTACATACGATAATGGACAGTTATCTATTCAAGATGTGACATCCTCAGATGAATTATTGAAGGATAAGAATAAAATGGATCGATTTCATATTGATACGAAGCGAATGCTATGTGAAGAATGCATGATTATTCACTGTCCTTTTAGTATGGCTAATAAATAAAAAACAATAAAGAAAATATAGATTTTATAAACTTGAAAGAAGAAACGTACTATGGAATACAATGAATACAATATCCCACAAGAGCCTAGTGCGAGTTGTAGGCCTCAAGAAATAAAGAATGTAAGGAGCAAACAAATGATCGTAAAGGTAAATATTGGTTTATACGAGACAGAATCAATGTCGGCGACAAGCCATCTTCCGAATTCACTGTATCCGTGCCAGATAACTAAATCCATAAGCTGACAGTTTTAAAGGCACCCCATTGTAAAATGCAATGGGACATATTCAAAAAAGGGGGTTATCAAAATAGTTGCTTCAACTGCAAGAGCTACACCCGTTCAAAATAACGTGAATTAGAGCGGGCTATTGTATTGTAGGTGAGGAAGGATTGATTACTATTAGAAAGGATTCTGGGCTTAAGCAAAATAAACAATTTTAAAAGGAGATGTGATTATGGCAATCGATATCAGATTAGTACAATGTGATAACTATGAGTTAATGTTAAATATCCTCTATAGGAATGTTTCAATTGTATCAGAACTTATGAATGATACCGGGAAAGATATGGATGACTTTACGGAAAATGAAAGGAGCGTATACAATAAGCGAGAATCAGAGGTTTTGGCTGAATTATGCCCAGATGGTAACGTTCCAAGGATAATAGATGTCAAAATTATGCATGAAAAATATCAAGGAATAGATATCGGTAAATTTAGGGTTAACGATAATAGATGGGGTTTCAATAATATTATCAGAGGAGTTACAGGACAAGATATTTGTGATATATTTGAACGACCAAAGGGAACGGCCTTTTTCCGGCCAGACTGGAATAAAGTCAATATCGCTTTATGTAACCTTGAAAATAAATTTAAAGAAGCTATTAAGCTGAAGATTGTTGTCCTTTGTCATGAAAATAGAAATAAGCAAAAAAACGCAATAATACAATCGTCGTATAGCGCATTTCAATATTTCCTTAAAACAAATCACACGCTCAATGTTAATGGCAAAAATCAAAATAGCAAAATAAAAGAAATGCTAGAAAAGATGGAAAAAGAAGGTGGTTCAGCAACTGTTATTAACGAAAAGCAAATATTTGGATTACTTGAAAATGATTCAAATGAAGAGGAGCAGTTTTTAGTTGAAGGAAGATCATGGGATGCTGAAAATCGGGCAGGCAGATATATAAGCAATTGTGGAGAGCTTCACCTTGTTTACCCACTGAAAGTACGAGCAGTTATTGATGGTATAAATATTGACAAGGAGGAATGCCAATATATGATTTGCGACTTTGACTCATGGCAATACTATTTACGCGAGTTTTCTTACTTGCGAGCAATGGTAGGATTTGTACTATCAAGTAATGAATCGGATAAATATTGTTTGCATTGGGATGCATAATGAGTGGAATACGGTAAACCATTAATGAAAGGACTAACATGTACAGCAAAAAAGGAAAATCAATGCTTGAGGTCGATTGTGATGGATTAAGGAAACAGATAGAATCTAAACCGAAGTGGCGTATGCTCCTTGAGCTTGTTCAAAATGCGATAGATGAATTGATCACGCTCTTGTCCGTCACTTGCTCATATTGTCGTGGAAAAGCAACGTTCGAATTTGTAGATGATGCCCCTGATGGATTCGATGATCTGAAAGACGCTTACACTTTATACCGGCATTCAAAGAAGCAGGCTAATCCAGAGCAGCGAGGCAGGTTTAATGTAGGTGAAAAGTTTTTAATCACGATTTGCAAGACGGCAAAAATAACATCGACAAAAGGAACTGTTTTATTTAAAAACAACAAACGATATGAATCGGCAGAAAAGACAGAAAAAGGAACGGTGGTGACTGTTGAAATAGTCATGAGCGAGGATGAATACGAAGATTGCGTTACTAATATCAAATCCATCTTGGTTCCTAAAGGAATAAATTATCAGGTTAATGGAGACGCTGTAAAGCACAAAGAAGCATTTATTGAATATACCGATACTCTTCCGACTGTAATTGAAACAGATGGCGTTATGCGCAAGACTAAACGGCAAACGAAAATTCATATTCATGAAACCGAAAAAGCCTTATTATTTGAGCTTGGTATTCCTGTTTGCGAAATAGACTGTCAATTTAGCGTAGATGTACAGCAAAAGATACCGTTAAATACGGACAGAGAAACTGTCTCGCAAGCCTTCTTAAAAGAGTTGTATGCGGGAGTGATAAATAATACAGCAAATGCCATTAAATCCGAGGACGCTTCCGAAAACTGGGTCCGAACAGGATGTAGTGATAGTAAAATACAAAAAGAAGCCCTTGCAACAATTATAGAAAAAAGATTTGGTGAAAACGCCGTTATTGTGAATCCGAGAGATTCGGTTGCAAACGATGAAGCTATTATAGGGGGATATCGCTTATTGCATGGCGCGGAACTAACAAAAGGAGAGTGGGATAATGTTAAGCGCGATAACCTACTCCCAACTACTTCATCAATATTTCCATCAGCAGGTACCAACGCGGTTGTACCAAATGAAGCTCAGGAAAAAGTTGCAGCACTAACGAAAAAAGTAGGTAAAGAGCTTCTTGGTATCTTAGTAAATGTTCTTTTCATAAATCCAGAAGCGCCTAGCAGTAACCTTGCATCATTTGATCCGAAGGGAAATGTATTGACTTATAATATTGCCGCAATGGGTGAGGATTTATTTAAGGCTCCACTCAAAGAAGAATTGCTGTCGATAATAATCCATGAATTGGCGCACTCAAAAGGACTACATGCTGAAAAGGCATATATTAATTGTATCACCGATATAGGAGCCAAACTTGCATTCATTGTTAAGGCAGATACGCACTTTTTGGATTTGGAATAAAGCTTAGTCTTAAAAATAATGCTTGCTCGGGTTCAGATAACGGTTTTGTAGGAGAATATACTATAAACAGGGAGATTAAATATGCCAAAAGCACAAATTCAGTTTAATTTGGAAAATATTAAAAAGAAAATTGATTCTTGTGATGGGTTGACGAAAAGATTGTTTATCTGGTGGATTGTGGATGAATTATTTCGTCACTGGCAAGCGGTTTTCAATTCTGATAAAACAACCCTCTACATTGACAATGAACTCCCTCGAAGATATTCATATAGGTTATTGTCAACAGAGTATATAAAAAAAGTAGCAAGACTATTGAGCGGACATAATAAATGGGGTGGTTATACTGAAGCTACTTGCATTAGAAGGCTCTGGCAGGGTGGTTTTTCATACCAAAATATGCTGCAACGATGCAATGATTTGCCCGATGCAAGAAATGTTAAAATAGTTTTTCGAAGTAATACCCCTTTTTATGGTGAAAAAGAAGAGCTGTCAAAATCTAATTATTACCTTCAGTATTTTTATTTTCATCGAGTAAGGGATATCTACCAAAAGTATCTTAATAATCAACAAACAACAGATGCAGAGAACATGCATTTTACTATTACATTATCAAAAATATTGGATTGGCTTGTACAGATAGCAATCCGAAATGATTTCTACGATAGCCGTCATTTTTCTTTAATTATACCTATTATCCAATCCGAATTTTCGCTAACCCAAAGCCAGATGCTTGGTGAACCAATATGTAATAAAATCATTACTCAGTTCATTAATGAGAGACATTTTCATATTCTATTCCCATCCTACCAGTATATCTCTGGTCGAATTGCTTTCTATCAACGATGGAAATATAACCGCCCGCATAACGCGCTTACTGATGAAGAATATGACTGTATATCCTCGCAAATACTTTACCCAATGGATGTTATTGACGCAATCGACAATTCAATTGGAAATGTTCCAACAATATGTTACGACAAAACAAATTATAAGAATGGATTCATGCAGCAACTGATAAAGAACAAGGATAAACAAAAGGCCGTTATTACCAGTTCAATAATTCCTCAAAGGGTTAGCCCCAATATCAAATATAAGCATATCCAAAAAAATGATGAAAAAGCAGATTCGATTATCCCAGACAATAAATTGGAAACCATTGATGATTCAAGAAAAATGCTGATAAAGCAGGCAGAACAATAGAATATGCTGGATTAAATGGAAATCAAAATCTACAAGGAATCGCATTGGTTATTGATTTAAGGGGCAGGTAGTGGTCTAAAATGCATCTGGCAGGGTAAGGCGGGGTTATGAAACAGTGTAATGATGAATATTCAGCAATTTAACATAGGAGGAAATCTATGAGGCTCCCGAAAGCACAATACTTAAACAAGAATGTGCTTTGAATCAGATTCAGTGAAATTTAACCAACTAATATTTGGAGGTTCAGATGAAACTACTTTGTTTTATGGAGTTACCGGTTTATTGCTATCAGAATTTTAAGAGGCAATTGGCTGAGTCAATCGGAATTGGACTTGATTCAGTTCAAAATGGTGAATTAATAAAGAGTGGAGATAGTATCAAGGACAGCATATTATTGTTTTTTAAGAAGTCAGTATTGAATGAAGATTTAATGCCAGAAGAGTGTAAACAAATTTCTGACGCTCTAAAAGAGATATCCCGCACTTGGGAAAACGAGTTCCTGAAATTAAATGCGTGTACTCTTGCAGAGGTTATGGAGAATGCCACAACAACCAATCGTGCGCTAGAGGTTTATCCAATTGATGGCAAAATGCGTATGCAGGTTAAGGGTAGCATAAGAGGTGAAAGTTCCTATCAGATTTCTGCAAGTGACATGCAGCGCGTTTTGGACAAAACAAAAGCTATCAGTAATAAAGAATGAAAGAGAAATATAGAATGGCTAAGAACTGCGGAGTTTTAAATTACTTAAAGGCGGGAATTATAACCCCCTCAATACGAAGTAGGGGGTTTCTTTTCGTCCCTTTCAAAAAATGGGAATTTATATATACGAACTTCTCTTTGTCCTGAAATCCAAAACCTTAAAATTGTTGAAGATATAGGCGATCTTACAAAAAATGGGAACTTGTATAGCATTATAGAGTATTTGTATTGTTGGAGCAGTAGGGTAGCCGTTAATATTGTTTTCGGAATACTTGTTTTATCAGGGTAGCCGTAAATAAGCATTAATTTGTTTTCTTTGTATTAAAGATTAAGAAAAATAAAACAGAACAATTACCCTACTAACAGGATGGAATGGTTTTTGTAATCCTTGTTTTTCTTATTAGGGTATACACAAGTATTAATCCTTTTCCGCCATGCCTGTTTTCAAGGGTATACACAAGAACTATATTAATTTCTTTCCCTTTGTTTTATTAAAGATATAAGAAAGAAAGAACAACGGGACAATCACTCTATGAAGGGTATGGATCGGTTATGGATTATGAAGAATTGTCTTATTCCCTGATACTCTCTTTAAAAAAGTGGACAATAGAATAATATACCGTTTTGATTGTGATGGTTTTCCCTTTTGATAGAAAGTAAAATTCAAACAACCCGTATCAAACAATCCAGTATTTCAAAACGCTTATCATTTTAAAATATAACAGTATTTCAAAAACCACTTTCGTAATTTTGAATACATTTCAATTAAAGTCGTAGCTTTTATCGTATGTTCTTTTGGAGGCATTGGAGCAAATGAAGGCGGGCAACCATCAAATAACAATTTTATTTCAATTGGATTCTTATCGGAATCTACAATTGTTATTGTGTAGCGGTAATTTACCGAATCCTCCGATTTAGGATGATTATAAATTGCAAACAATTCATTCTTTTCTCTGTATAAAATGTTTTTGTCCATAGTTCCTTATCTTTCTATAGAATAATATTTTCATCTATTTGACAATAAGACTACATATCGGAAGAATCACCTTCTATCCGTAAAATTTCTCCGTAGTAGAACCGATGATAATCCTTCTTTGAATAGTTCTTATTTATAGAGGGGTCAATAAACCTCTCTGGTCGGAAGTCATCGGAATATATCTTCCGGCATTCCATAATCAATTCCGCTTCCTCAAAACCGGGTGCAGCTACCGCCTTTGACTGAATTGGGGTCAGCCCGGATTCTTTTATCTTATCACCATCACGACCAGACTTTGAACCCAAGAGGATTAATTCCTTCTTGTATTCTTTAGGAAACCCGCAGACGGTGAATGTATCATACTCTTCTATAAACTTGAACGTATGCCGTACTGGACGCACCACGACATGGATAAATGATTTACCCCACATCACACCGATACTGCCCCAACCAACGGTCATAGTGTTGAATTTACCAGCTTTAAAATCACCGGCGGTCAATAATAGTCCTTGGTCTTTCCACAAAGTAATGGGATGTGTCACAAAATCATCGACTTTAAACTGTGTGCGTTTCAAGGTTCCTCCTTATTTTCCTCTATCTTGTTTCTCCAAAAAGAAAAGTAATCCGTCGTGCAAAATGGTAATCCGTTCCACCCATTACAGGCGTGTATAAGTAAACAACTGAAGAATAGAGGCGATGTTTTCTTTCCTTCTTTATTTTATCAAACAACTTATCAATTCATTCCGGTATGTTTTATGCCTGCCGAGGGAATCCACGGCATAAGCGTCAGTAGCAACCCATCCGACACCAACAGAATAATATAAATAATCTTCAGATTGCAGCGTGTCGTTCCAGAAATAAGATTGACGGTACAGAATACAATGATAGGTTCCGGAAGGAGTTGCTTTTAGGCTGTCTAACGATATTGTAACCGTAATATATTTGCTATAGATTGAACTTGTGTCCGTTATTGTATCTCCTATGGAAGTCGGATATTTTAAAAATAGCGTGGGAAAACTGGGTTGTCCAGCAACAAAAGCCCACCGCCAAATTCCATCTGTGCGGGTTGTCCAGAAGATTGTTCCGTGATAAGCATAAAAATACCAAGTTTCAGAGGCAATTGTCGTATCCCTCGGAATATTCAGAGTGACATTGATTGTAGATGTGACATTTCCTGTTAAATCCAGATTGGATTTTTTATAAGTCCAAGAGTTACCAATAGCCATTGGAAATAATTGATGGTTTTGATTGGTTTGGCTAACCAACGGACTGTTGGGGTTTTTTGAACAGCTTATAACGAAAATGCTCACGGCTAAGAAATAAATGAGTCTTTTAACCATTGTATCCCCTGCTATAAAGATTAAAACACCCCGCCCAAAAGGACGGGGTATTCTGTGAAACCTAAATCGACGATGTTATTTTACATGCTTGGCGACCAGCTTGGTCATCTCAAACATGTTGACTGTCTTCTTGCCGCCGAATACAGCTTTTAGGGCTTCGTCGGCGTTGATGTTGCGTTTGTTCTTTGTGTCTTGGAGACCGTTCTTCTTGATGTACGCCCAGATTTTCTTCGTCACTTCTGTGCGGGGTATCGGCTTTGATCCGACGACTACTGACAACACCTCATCTGGTATCACCGGCTTCATGAACGCTGCGTTTGGTTTGCGTGCGGCTTTCTTGACGGCTTTCGTTGCCATACTGAATCCCTTCGATAAAATGTGAATGCGTTTTTCCTGTATCAAAAATAGGTTGTGCCATAGACACAAGGCAACAGAAGCGGTTTGCGGCGTGATATTGAACATTAAATAGAAAAGCCTTTGCCATTTACAGAGGCTATTGATAATATTATAGACAGCTACGAATCCGCCTTAAAGGTGAAGTGTATCCAGAAAAGGATTACTCCGCCATTTTTTACAGCCTTGATAGGCACAGTTGGTCGGGCAATAATGCCCAACCTTCTTGCCAACCTGTCAAGGCTAATTGGTGGATTCGTAGCTGAGTTCTCCGAGGTAAGAATGGTTGGGTTTGTTTTTTCTCCTTCTCACAATCCAATCAATGAGAGTGGCGATATGTTGACAATAGCAGCTTGGTAATGTATGTTTCCTGCGTGTCAAGAATCAAGAAGCTTTAATACATGACTTTCGGCCATTTCTATCAACGGTGACTATATTTGAGACAATATTCGTCATTGCGAGTGAAAGAAGCAGTTGTCTCATATTAATTCACAATTGTTTATGAATGGCCGAAAGTCATGTAATACGAAGAAATAGCAATGAGACAATCTGGCTTTCAAAGAAAACCTTCGGACATCGTTTCACAAAAGATGGGTGACGTTCTTGTTGTGAACATAATAAATGTTGTTCTTTTAGAAAACCCCGAAGAGTTTGAGAAAAAGATTAGTGGATTTCTTGATGAAGGCACGACAAAAATAGTGCTTAACATGGAAAAGGGCAGATTCATCGCAAGTATGACGCTTGCAAGCATAGTCAATACGAAGAAAAAAGCGAATGCCTTAAACGGCGACATTAAACTTGCCTGTGTAAGCGAGCTTATCATAAAGCTTCTGGAAAAAAGCAATATCATCAGTGTTTTCGAGATTTACAATACCGTTGAAAATGCGGTCGCTTCGTTTAAAACACCTTAATTGTAAGACAGGAATGTTGCCATGAGTGATAATGCAAAAAGAGTGCTTATCGTTGAAGACGAAGAAGCCCTTCTTTTCGGGCTTAAGAAACTTCTTGTAAACGATAAAACCACCATTGATACGGCTCGTTCATTGAAAGAGGCGGAGACGCTACTGCGTCAAAACCAGTATCAGGCTATGATTACTGACCTTCGACTTGCTGGCGTTGTAGTAATTGAGGGGTATGCTGTCGCTAAAATAACAAGGGAACTTCAGCCAAAATGCAAAATAATTGTCATTACAGCATATACGGAAACTGAGTCCAAGCAACATATTGCCGAAGGTGATATGGATTATTTCTTTGAGAAGCCAGTTCCCGTAGACCGTATCAGGGAAATTCTGAACACCTTATAGCGTCTTACGCCCATTATCAGAATCGCCTATTCTTTTATGATTTTGATAACGGAATAATCATTATTGTGAACACGCCCATAATTTTGGCATAAAAGCGGCTAAAAGCTGGCTATAGATTTGCTTGCCTTTGTTAAATTGTACTAATTCGACAAAACGGATGTGGATTTGACAGATAAAATACGTGTGCTTATTGTTGAAGACGAGGAAGCACTTCTTTTCGGACTTCAGAAAATCTTACAAAATAACAGAACTACCGTTGACGCTGCCCGTTCGTTGAAAGAGGCAAAGGACTTTCTGCGTCAAAACAAGTATCAAGCGGTTATTTCCGACCTTCGCCTTTCTGGTTCCGAGATTATTGAGGGTTATGATGTCGTTAAAATAGCCAAGGAATTACAGCCCGGGTGCAAGATAATTGTCATTACCGCCTATTCGGAAAATGGATCACAGTACCATATTGCCGAAAACGCCGTAGATCATTTCTTTGAGAAACCTATTTCTATGGACCGAATCAGGGAAATCCTGAATACCTTATAGCGTTTTACAAGTAAGCAGATTTACCCCTCAATTTGCTTCCTTCACGGATTCCGTATCACCAGCTTCTTTCTTTTCATATAAGAGCATCCGCAATCCGACTTGGAGCCGTTCTTTGGTGATGGGTTTGAATACATATTTAACATTATCGTATTTAACCAGCATCGTGATCGCATCTTTAATTTGCTGATCGACCAGAAGCAACATTTTAACCCGCATTTTAATGTTTTGTGTCATAAAAGAACGAAGCGCTGTGAGTATTGCTTGAACGTCCCCTTGCCAATCGACAATCACGATGTTTTTCATTCCAGAAAGTTTATTCTCAACCAACCCTAAATTCTTAATCATCTGAATAGGCGAACAATTATTCTTGGTTAAAACATCCGTGATTTCATCAGATAGAGTCTCTTTGGATACAAAAATAGTATTGAAGGTGTTTCCTTTGGATGTTAGTGTCTGTGGTATCATGTTTTAGTCCTGATGCTGTTTTGGCGTTGCCATTTCTAAATTAACGCGGCTTTTCAATTCTCTGCTCGATTGAAAAACTGGTTTTACACCTTCTTTGATTTCAACCTTTTCTCCGCTTCTCGGATTTCGGGCAAGATGGGCAGCTCGCTTTTTCAGTTTGAACCTACCGAAACCTCGGATTTCTATATTATTTCCTGCAACAAGGGTCTGAGAAATTGAAGCTAATAATGCCTCGACAACAATTCCAACATCAACTTGCGTTAAGCCCGTCCGGATTGAGATTTCAGTGATAATATTCTTTTTTGTTGCAGACATAACTTATTCTTTCAGATTTACTCTTTTTCGGTATCAGGCTTGTAATATTTACATTCTTTCTTATTCGCAAAGGGGCAACGCTTCAATTGGTGTTCTGACCGAGCACAACAGCAAAGGGCTTTTATATTAAAACGACAATCGGGTTCATCCACAATTAATTTCCTTTGTTTTACCAAGTATTTTTACAGGGCAATAGTCATTTTCGCATTTTTTACATATAAAGAATGTAATCTCCATAAACAATATTATGCAAGTTGTCCAAAACAATCCGAATAAAAATGGACTTTTTATCAACCAGTATTGCGGAAATATGATTATGCTTAAAAGCCCTATTACAGTTAAGAAAATATCAAAGAAGGAATATTTTCCAGGCATACGTTTAGACAGATATCTTGTAATAATGCCAAATATAATATGTCGACAAGAGCTATCCTTACATTTGCATTTTGAACAAAACGCGATTAGGACAATGATCAGCCCGATAATAACAACCCCAAGATAAAGAGCTGAATACACTATTGAGTTTGAAAAGATTTCAAAAAAACCTATTGAAACAATTGTTCCCATCATTATCAGGCTTATCCAACCATGAAATAACCTATTCATTGCTTTTTCCGGCCTTTATTCTTGTTGACATAGGGAATTGTAAATTGCGCCAATGGTGGCATCACTCTTTATATTCATCTTTAAAACCAATATTTGTTTGCTCAAGACTTACGTTCTTATCGATTGTCGTTCTCTTGTACCCGTTTACTTTAATTTTCTGATGCGCTTTTCTGTGTAGATAAATCTTTGTGTATTCATAGGAAAGAATAATCAGAGAACTGAACACCCATACTGTGACTGCTTCTACCGGCAGGTTATGCCATATCGGAATAAAAATACCGATCATATAATCACGATTATAATCCCAATAGCCACGCGGCAAGGCTAATGTTACCTCCCAAATAATCGAAATAAGGGTTGTAACCGTCACAACCAGGATTATAGCCCTTATATTTACAAACTTGCGAGTGATGCGCCAAAACATAATAAAGGGCAAATAGGCAAACAGCATCAGAAAGATGATGTATCCCGGCAATATCGTCTTGCCGGGGTTCAGCCACTGCTTAAGTAGGGTAAAACCGATAAGCGACACGGCTATCAGGGCAAGGGTTCTTCGACTGAAATAAAACGCCAATAGGCTGTTTATTCGTCTGGCGAACTTACTGTAAACATGGTCGTCCTTGTTATATTTGCGAAGGAAATATTCATCATTAAATGCATAGAACAATACAATAAACCAGAATCCGAACAGGTAAAATAGAAATTCCTCAATAGGAATTTGGCGGATATTGATTCTTAATGTCATTGCAAGGTTTGGGAAAATGAAAAACAATTTTGCAAAGGCCAAATCCAAAAACCAGCCGACTCCTGCCAGAATTACCAGATTTATGGCAATAGCCTTCTTTTGAATACGTCCCAACCTTTTTTTGCGGCTGAGAAAAACTCCTATCAATAAAAGTGGTAGGACCCAAAATAACAGAGATATGGTATATTCCGGCATTACTGTACCCTTTCAATTAACACGGTCAATCCACCGATCACGAATTAGCTTGATATGATCCAATTGATTGAAAAACACATCTACCAATGCGGGATCAAAATGGTTGCCACGTTCAGTCCGAAAAAGTTCAAGAACCTTTTCCAGAGGCCATGACTTCTTATAACAGCGATCTGAGGCCAGAGCGTCAAAAACATCGGCAAGCGCAGTAATGCGGCCAAAGATGTGAATATCCTGTCCTTTTAATCTTGATGGATAGCCCTCGCCGTTGAATTTTTCATGGTGCTGATGGGCTATTATAGCCGCAGATGTAAAAACCTCTCTGGAAGAAGACTTGAGCATTTCATAACCGATGGTGGTGTGGCGCTCCATCATCTGTCTTTCTTCATCACTCAAAAAAGTGGGTTTTGCAAGGATAGACTCTGGAATACCCAATTTGCCGATATCATGCATAGGGGAAACGGCTGTCAGTAAATCTGCTTTCCTTGGTTCCATGCCACTTGCGATTGCCAATATCCGGCTGTATTCAGCTACACGCCGGACATGATTTCCTGTTTCACGAGATCGGGATTCTGCAATTTCACTGAATTTGAAAATAATCTCCCGTTGTGTATGTTCCATTTCGAAAAGTGAGTTTATTTCAACTTGGTTTATCCTCCGCCTATTTTCTCCTGAAATGTCTCGGAAAACCCTTCTCTGGATTTCAGCGATGATTAAAACACTCAAGCCGATGAAGAGATAGATGAATTTGTCAAAGAACCGTGAAGGAAGAATCATGGCTATCAATAGAACAGACAAAACATTTAAACTGAGTGCGAGTAATAAGAATTGACTACGGATACGGAAACCGTTATAGAAAAAAAGCATCAATATCCAAATGATCTGGATGTAAAACAGATAAGAAGGTTTATATTCGTACAAAATTATGGTCGAAACAACCATTGCCAAAGGGTAAATGTACCAACCCAGACGCTGTGCAAGAGTATGGTACGAAAACCGTCCCCGCCGGATAGTGAATTCAACAAACAGACCCGTCAACACGCAGATGCATGTCAGGCAAATACCAAAAATAAAGGGTTCCCTGCGGCAGAACCAAAGACCGGCAGTAAACCCAATTGCAATAAAAACCAATGTAAGGGCATATTCCAAGTCCGGCACATGCTGGGTACTACGGGGCTTAAGAATTACCTTAGCGTATCGTAGTAGTCGTTTTTTCTTTGAATTGTTTTGTAAAGAAAACATAGAGGAT
Organism: uncultured Fibrobacterota bacterium; assembly: GCA_963831235.1. Lineage (GTDB taxonomy): Bacteria > Fibrobacterota > OXYB2-FULL-49-7 > OXYB2-FULL-49-7 > JAEUSG01 > CAWHPS01. Next base: position 11,137 of record CAWHPS010000012.1, on the reverse strand, counting down.
AATGGAAAAGTATTGAAAAAGGAAGTAATAAAGGAATTCTTCAAGATTTGTTTGGCCCATGGGGCAGATTGATTTTTCATTGTTGATTTCCCATAGGTTTAAAGGGTAAATGCCGATAAGTTCTACTATTATAGAACAGGGCGCAAGAATAAGGTTAAGAAGCCAGAAAGCCTTCAAGTCATTGTAATGCCGTGTTAGAATAGAATAAAAGACCATCGTTAGGGCAGGGGCAACGGGATAGATGAATAGAATATTGTCAATTGGGACACCCAGCAACATTCCTATAACTGTATTGTTGTATGTCCAGCCCGTGTTCTGGTAAAAAAGAAGCATCTCGTATGTGGTAAGGAAATAGACCATAATAATGATGGTCGTGATCATTGCCATTGGGTGAACATATTGAAGGTGTCGCTTAATAAGGAGAAGCGAAACAGAGAAAATGCCAATATAATAGATATACCAGAAGCCTTTTTTCAGCCATACCCCAATATTCTCCTGATTCAGAAACCCTTGCACTATCCAGATAAGAGCAAGAAACAAAGCCAAAATAAAAAACCAGGTAAATAGTCTTTTTGCAAAGGTTTTCCATTCCGGCTGTGGTGTCATATCTTCTTTTTCTGGTGGGTCATTCCATTTAATCCCATTGAGCGCCGGAAAATAAATCAGCATGGCAAAAAGGAGTATTCCGATCTCGGTTGAAAAATAAAGATAACGTGTAGCAGAATGGTAAAGATCAAAAGTCAATAAAAACAAGAGAATGATGATCATCCCCAAGGTTATGAATACGGGATGATGAATAATTCTATGCATATTTATTGTGTATTTATTCTGTTTACCAAAAACGACAGAAGTAAAATTAACCTTACGGAGGATTTCTTGTCAAGCTCTATGTGGAATCGCGTAATTCATGCAGGGATTATTAGCATTTATGTTGTTCTCTTATCATTTTCTAATTTTGCAAAGGAATATTCTTGATTGGAAATCCTGTCATATCGTAATTTTAACTGAAAAGTTGCCGATACAATCAAAGACATTTTGGTAAAATATGAACAAAGCTATTAAAGTTGTTCAATTAAATGATTTGCAATCCATAATAAATTACTGCATGAGTCTAAGAGAAAATGATTATTGGTCTTTTCGCGGACAAAGAAGTAAACAATGGGATGTTGAGTTACACCCTAAGGGGTTGAAATTAAAATCTATATTTGAATTATTTCATAAATTTAAGGATAGGTGCAAGGAGTTTCCACAACCCAATTACTTGCATGAGGATAATAATTGGAGATGGTTATTTTATGCTCAGCATTTTGGTTTAAAAACACCTTTATTAGATTGGACTTCCAATCCATTGGTCGCAATATATTTTGCAGTAGAAAACATTATTTCAAAATTTACCGATGACCCAAATTATGGGGCTATATGGGCAATTAAGGTTTGCAATTCAAAATTTAAATGGGCTGACCATATAAAGCAATCCCCGGAAAAGTCGAAAGAATGGTTTATGATTAAACCACCGCCGATAACAAATAGGATAATACGACAATCAGGGTTTTTCTCTTTTCACCCCACAAACAACAAATTCACTGAAAACACTGATGAAAAAGAATTTGTAAAGATAGAAATCGTGAAAAAGAATGGCAAAAATCCATCGAAGAGGATAAGGCAAGAGTTAGGCATAATGAATATTCACCATGCTTCCTTATTTTCTGACCCAGCTGGTGTAGCAAACTTTGTTAATTTCGAGTTGCCTAACTTATGCCCTGAATTAATGGATAAAATATGATACCTGATAAATTTGATGCTCTTACAGAACATTATCAGAACACATACAAATTGACGTATCGGTTCTGGAATCAACGGAACCGTTTATTCCTTTATTTGATTTCTGTTACTACGGTAGCATCAATTCTTACATATCGCCCAATGGATGCAAATCCTCTTCTTGTAGCATGGATTGGAAAACTTCTTGGTATTGCCACACCAGAAGGTCTGAATGAACTTGGACGCAGCTTTCCTTTTGCATTACTTCATTTACTCTTGCTTATAGTTGTTTTCTACCTTATGGTTAACCTCTGCCATCGGAATTTATATATTCTTCGCAATTATCGATATCTGGGCGCTTTGGAAGCAGAAATCCGACAAATGGGTGAATTTAAACCAGATTCGGTCGCATTCACAAGAGAGAGCATCTTTTATTGGGGAAGCCGTCCGTGGATTTTGGGTTCAGTTAAATGGGCTTATGTAATCCTTTTAGGAAGCCTCATTGGGATGTTCTTATGGGGTCGGTTTGCTACAGACATTGATTCCAGTAATAAGGTATTGGTCGGAGTGGATGCGCTCGTTTCAATTCCGATTATCGGGTATTTTGTTGGATATGCCTGGTATACGCTGAAGGGTGATTCTGTCAGTGCTTCTTGAAGGAGATTAGGATTCTATTTTATGATGTGCAAACTCTTTGTTATCTAAACATGGACGGTGTTTTAAATAATGGAAATTAATTCATCTTTTGAAATAAGAAGTTCAGAGCAAAAGCAGCATTGCTATGAAAGTGAATTTCATGGTAAGAATGCATGTGCTAAATGTTTAATCGCTATCGATGAGTCATTCCTAATATTTTCACCTGAAAACGATAATTATAAATGGGTAAATAAAAAACAATCTGGCGACATTATCTTTGTGGAACATTCAGTTTTAGCTAAAGAAGTCGTATATAAGTTTAGAGACGAGATAATTTTTGAAGCAATAGCTTTGTCTATTAGTCATTATTTTGATCGCGTACGTATTTATCTTGTTTCGCCAGACCCTGATGAACTGATATTTATTTCATCTATGGGGCATACGCCACCCCTTCCTAATAAAAAAATAAGCATTAAGACTGATATTTGCGCATATCAAGCTATACAGTATCGGAGAAGCTCCGGAAAAGCAAAAATATGGAGAAAGAAATCAGATATTAATGCTAAAAAAGAAACATTATCAAAGGAATTGAATATTGAAAACCTTATGGAATGGGTTGATTGTCCAATATTGAATAATGATAATCAACCTATTGCCTGGATTAGTGTTGATAATGCTGAAAGAAACGAGCCAATAAAAGATGGTGACATAAAGGTCTTGGAGAAATACATCGCAGAACTAAGACGAGTCATTACATTGTGGGATGCTATGCCACTTTATGCTAATACCAGAGTATCTATCCCATTGATTGTAGAATTAATGTTAGATTATTTGGATGATAAACTCAATAATTATTTAAATCCAATGAGTAAGCTTGATGTACTTGTGGATGTTCTAAGGAAAATAACAAAGGCAGACAACGCATATATTCGATATGTTGATGATATGGATAATCCGACTTGTTTAATAATGGGATCTCGTGTAGGTGATTTAAGCATCTCTCTGCCGAAAGAAATCCCTACTAACTTTTTATGCTCTTACTCTGCAAAAGCCTTCAGGGAAAACAAGGAACAGTTTAGTGAAGAAATAAATTATTCTGGCAATATAGAATCTTATATAAACATAATAGCTGACGATAGCAATCGACGCGACCAATTACGGTTTGGATTACAGCAAATAAAATCATTTGTTTCTTTTCCACTATTGTATAATAATAAAACAATAGGAGTGCTTACTCTTTCCTATAAGGATATTATATCATTAAGAAATAACCATAAAATAATGCACATTTTAAAACTAGTTGGTAGTAGGGCGGCTTTTTTTGTCAATTCTATTATTAAAGATGAAACTGATATTAAAAAGAAAACAAGAGAACATCTGTCATTAATACAACAAGACAACCGATTTGGGCGTAACAGCAAGGTGTTCGATGAAATACGTGATAGGTTGCAAGCTTCAATTGGAGAAGATGAATTGTTTAATGTTGCACTGGTTTCTTTAACTCATGGTGAAGGAATGGGGTATAATCGTGCATTAATATTTCTCCCTGAGGAATCAGGATATTCATTAAAATATGCACTTGGCCCGAAATGTTGTGAAGACGCTTATTTACAATGGACTGCAGGGAACAGAAAGTTGACAGATAGCTTTGATAGCATTAGAATAAATGATAGCCGCCTCGCTTTTTGGAAAGAGAATTACACATTGGATTTAAATTCATTTCTATTGCTTTCAGTAAAAGAATCAACATATAAAACTCGTCGATTTGCTCATGTTCATTCTTCAACCGAGAATTATCCATCATTATTTTCGTATTACAAAATGACCCAGGCAGATAAAGATTTTCTTACAAATATCCAATGTCCAAACGAGTTTTGCATGAGTGAATTTAAACGTCCTAATGGCGAATCTGGATATATATATGTTGATTTCAATTGCAGCCCAGATAACAAGTTACGATATCTTGACGAGTCGATATTAAGATGGTTTTGTGAAAGATTGGAAACCTGGCTAGTTAAAACTAGAAACCGTCGTTTGCTGTTAAAAGAAGGTTTACAAAACAATGTTGAAGATTGTGAATTTGATGTATTCATATCATATAGTTCGCAAGATTCGAAACTTGCGCAACAAATAGCATCGTCGATGGAAAGCAAAGGTTTAAGAATATGGTTTGGACATAATGAGAATGTTGGCGATACAAATATTAAAAAAAGAATTAAGCAAGCAATAAACAATTCCAATAGTTTTGTTATATTGATAACTTCTAAGTCAAAAGATGATCCGTGGATTCGGTATGAAAGAGAGCTTATAATTCAAAAACATTGGAATAATATACAAACAAGGGTGATACCGATTGTTTGTGAAGATGTAGAAATTCCGGCATTTATAGCGTCTTTGCAACCTGTACGATACAATACTAAATCACTGAAAATTGACAAACTTGCTGAAAATGTAGCTGATATAGTTTTGCAATCTAATGCAGAATTGAAGCCAGATACTCGTATAATACGGTCTTGGCGGAAAAACAAACTACTTGAAAGATTCGGGATATTTAAAGATGGTGTAAGAAAAAATAGTGAGGAAAGAGAGAAAGATGCCCATAAAGAACTCTCTTAAAAAACTAATAAAAAATAGGAAGATCGTTAATTTTGTTCCTCCTGAACTTTCTGTCTTCATCAATTGTCCATTTGATCCTGATTATAGGCCGATATTAGATGCTATCGTATTTGCGTCTGTTTGTTGTGGTTTTCTTCCTCGTTGTGCGTATGAATCTGGCTCTGTATCAGTTCCACGAATCAAGAAAATAACCAATATACTTCTTTCTTCAAAATATTCAATTCATGATCTCTCTAAATGTAGAGGTGAAGGGGAAAATAATTTTGCACGGTTTAATATGCCATTAGAACTGGGCATCGCAATGTCTCAGCCTGAAGATACTCATGATTGGGTTGTGTTCGTTCCTCGCAATCATGCATACATAAAATTTATTTCAGATTTATCTGGATTTGATCCGAAAGAATATGACATGTATGAAGGTTCAATAGTACCTATTCTAATGTCATGGTTAGCTACGCGGCCAGATGCAACAGGCACTCCTTGTCCACAAGAAGTTTTGTCATCACTTCTTTATTATAGGGATGCGTTGAAAAATCTTAATCGTTCTTGGGGAGGTGAACCAACTTGGGCTGATGTAATATTGTGTGCTATAAAATCTGCTGAAGATACAATTTTTGTTTAAAGAGCTAATCTTTATCAATAGTCTCCGCCAAAATCGCATAATTCTCGATAGTTTTGCAGACACCTGTTCGTGTTATATTTATTTTTGTTAAGAATGAGATTGGAATTATTACTAAAAGGAAATCAATCTATGTTTTCTGAAAATAAATTGATAAAGTTGTTTGCTCGCTATATCCTCAAAGTAAACTAAAAATACTGCAAATCGCTTTATGATGATTAAAGAATTTTATCGGGATACCTGTTTCTATTCAAGAGAAAAGTATTAAAAGCGCAATAAGTAAACGTCGATAGTTACCAAAAGTCATTTTATCGGTCTTTTTGAAATCCCCCTTCTGGCTCCATAAATATTAGTTCTTAATTTCCGCGAAATTTGTGGCATATAATATTCGAAAATTGAGGTATGGTAAAATCATCAAAATGATAAAAACCATTAACGAACATTTTCTGAACCCATACAACACGGGGGTAGGACGGTCTGTGACTAAAAGTACACAAGAACATATTCAAACCCAGAATTAGCCTGACTCAAGTGCTCTCGTGAAGGTTCTATGTGGTAAAGAAAGGTGCAATAGTCAGGGAGATGAAGATTTCTTCATTTTTCAAGAAATTTGTCCTATAGTATTTAATAGTCGGTTCCCATAGTAGTTGATAGTAATTCCATATAACTCTCGATTTGATAAGTGTTAACTTTGTGTATAATGCGGCATGAAACCTCAGGGATTCATTGCAACTGCCATCATAAAATGTGATGGAAATGAAATTGAACATGCTACTCGGCATATATTGACTTCCCCGTCTTCAAGAGGCTGTCTTAAAACCTCAAGAACCGTCTTTTTAAACTCCGGCAATTCGTCCAAAAACAAAAGTCCGTGGTGCGCTAGGCTTACTTCTCCAGGTCTTAAGTGGTGTGTGCCTCCTCCAACCAAAGCCGCCTCGCTTATTGTATGATGGGGTGAACGAAAAGGGCGGGTAGCTATTATTGCAGCGCCTTTTGGCAGGAGTCCGGATACACTGTGGATTTTGGTTGTTTCAAGGGCTTCGTCAAGGGTAAGATCCGGCAGTATGGTTGGAATACGCCTTGCAAGCATGGTTTTGCCTGATCCAGGAGGTCCCTGCATAAGAATGTTGTGTCCGCCTGATGCCGCAACTTCGAGCGCGCGTTTGACGTGTTCCTGGCCTTTGACATCCGAGAAATCAACTGGATGGCGTTTTGCCTTGTTGAACATGGTGTTTATGTCCACTTTAAAGGGCGGAATTTCCTTAATCCCTGAAAGATAGTCCATGGCTTCGGTCAATGATTTAACCGGAATTACATTAAGCCCTTCGGCAACCGCGGCTTCTTTAGCATTGTCCAAAGGAACTATCATGCCATTGATGTTTTTCTTCCTTGCCGCAATTGCCATAGGAAGAATACCACGAACAGATTTGACTTTTCCGTCAAGGGAGAGCTCTCCGAGTATAATGTATTCTTCGGTCCTGGTGAAATTTATTTGCCCTGAAGCCTGAAGAATTCCAAGTGCCAATGGTAAATCGTATGCTGACCCCTCTTTTTTTATGTCAGCAGGGGCCAGGTTTACAATAATTTTAAGGGGAGGGATGGAGTAGTCGCTGTTTTTAATCGCGGAAAAGATACGTTCGCGGCTTTCCTTGACAGCTGCATCCGGAAGTCCGACCAGCGAATAGGAGGGAAGGTTTCGGGATGCGTCAATTTCGATTTCGACAATGTAGGCGTCGATACCCAATACAGCGGATGACTTAAGCTGGGATAGCATATTGCAACTCCTTGTTAAAACATAAAATCAAAGTCTTATATATATTGCAGTAATAATATAACAGGAAAGTGTGACAAAAGATGTCGCAATACAAAAATATTTTGGAAAAAGGAGCTATTTCATTAAGATCGATGCTAAAAGTCTCGCAAAGTCAGTTGATTGTTATTACTCTATGCGAGCTTTCTTTCCTTGCCAGATGTGCTTTTCTGTGTAGATAAATCTTTGTGTACTCGTAGGAAAGAATAATGAGGGAGCTAAACACCCATACTGTGACAGCTTCTAATGGCAAGTTATGCCATGCAGGAATAAAAACACCGATCATATAATCACGGTTGTAATCCCAATAGCCACGCGGCAAGGCTAGTGTTACCTCCCAAATAATCGAAATTAGGGTTGTAACTGTCACGACTAGGATTATAGCTCTTATATTCACAAACTTGCGGGTGATACGCCAGAACATAATAAAGGGCAAATAAGCAAACAGCATCAGAAAGATGATATATCCCGGTAATATCGTTTTACCGGGGTTCAGCCATTGCTTAAGTAGTGTAAAACCGATAAGCGTTACGACTATTATGGCAAGGGTTCTCCGACTGAAATAAAGTGCCAACAGGCTATTTATCCGTCTGGCAAACCTGCTGTAAACATGGTCGTCCCTGTTATATTTGCGAAGGAAATATTCATCATTAAACGCATAGAACAATACAATAAACCAGAATCCGAACAGGTAAAATAGAAATTCCTCAATAGGAATCTGGAGAATATTGATTCTCAAAGTCATAGCAAGATTTGGGAAAATGAAAAACAGTTTTGCAAAAGCCAAATCTAAAAACCAGCCGACACCTGCCAGAATTACCAGATTCATGGCAATAGCCTTCTTTTGAATAGGCCCCAATCTTTTCTTCCGACTCAGAAAAGCACTGATTAGTATGAGGGGGATGATCCAAAACAATAGAGATATTGTATATTCCGGCATTCCTATATCCTTTCAATTAACACGGTCAATCCACTGATTACGAATCCGATTAATATGATCCAATTGATTGAAAAACACATCTACCAATACGGGATCAAAATGGTTGCCACGCTCAGTCCGAAAAAGTTCAAGGACCTTTTCAAGCGGCCATGACTTTTTATAACAACGATCTGATGCCAGAGCGTCAAAAACATCGGCAAGTGCGGTAATGCGGCCAAAGATGTGAATGTTCTGTCCTTTTAACTTTGAGGGATAGCCCTCGCCGTTGAATTTTTCATGGTGCTGGTGTGCAATTATGGCCGCAGATGTAAAAACCTCTCTTGAAGAAGACTTGAGCATTTCATAACCGATAATGGTGTGGCGTTCCATCATTTGCCGTTCTTCATCACTCAAAAAAGTGGGTTTTGCAAGGATAGTCTCTGGAATGCCCAATTTGCCGATATCATGCATAGGGGAGACGGCTGTCAGTAAATCTGCTTTCTGGGGTTCCATACCACTGGCAATTGCCAATATACGGCTATATGCAGCTACACGCCGGACATGATTTCCTGTCTCACGAGATCGGGATTCCGCAATCTCGCTGAATTTGAAAATAATCTCCCGTTGTGTATGTTCCATCTCGAAAAGTGAGTTAATTTCAACTTGGTTTATTCTCCGTTTGTTTTCTCCTGAAATATCATGGAAAACCCTTCTCTGGATCTCAGCGATGATTAACACACTCAAACTGATGAAACAATAAATGAATTTGTCAAAGAACCTTGAAGGAAGAATCATGGCTATCCATAGGGCGGACAGAACATTTAAACTGAGCGTGAATAAAAAAAACTGACTACAAATACGGAGACTATTGTAGAAAAGAAGCATCAATATCCAAATGATCTGGATGAAAAATAAGAGAGAAGGTTTATATTCATACAAAATTATGGTCGAAACAACCATTGCCAAAGGGTAGATATACCAACCCAAACGCTGTGCAAGGGTATGATAAGAAAACCGTCCGCGCCGGATGATGAATTCAATAAACAGCCCCGTCAACACGCAAATACATGTCAGGCAAATGCCAAAAATAAAGGGTTCCCTGCGGCAAAACCAGAGACCGGCAGTAAATCCCACAGCAATAAAAACCAACGTAAGGGCATATTCCAAATCCGGTACATGCTGGGTACTACGGGGCTTAAGAATTACCTTAGCGTATCGTAGTAGTCTTTTTTTCTTTGAATTGTTTTGTAAAGAAAACATAGAGGATAATGGAAAAGTATTGAAAAAGGAAGTAATAAAGGAATTCTTCAAGATTTGTTTGGCCCATAGGGCAGATTGATTTTTCATTGTTGATTTCCCATAGGTTTAAAGGGTAGATGCCGATAAGTTCCACTATTATAGAACAGGGCGCAAGGATAAGGTTAAGAAGCCAAAAAGCCTTCAAATCATTGTAGTGTCTTGTTAGAATAGAATAAAAGACCATTGTTAGGGCAGGAGCAACGGGATAGATGAATAGAATATTGTCAATGGGAACACCAAGCAACATTCCTATAACTGTATTGTTGTATGTCCAACCTGTGTTCTGGTAAAAAAGAAGCATCTCGTATGTAGTAAGAAAATAAACCATAATAATGATGGTTGTGATCATTGCCATTGGGTGAACAAATTGAAGATGTCGCCTGATAAGGAGAAGCGAAACAGAGAAAATGCCAATATAATAGATATACCAAAAGCCTTTTTTCAGCCATACTCCAATATCTTCCTGATTCAGATATCCTTGCACTATCCAGATAAGCGCAAGAAACAAAGCCAAAATAAAAAACCAGGCAAACAGCCTTTTCGCAAAGGCTTTCCATTCCGGCTGCGGTGTTATATCTTCTTTTTCTGGCGGGTCATTCCATTTAATCCCTTTGAGTGCCGGAAAATATATTAGCATGGCAAAAAGGAGTATTCCGATCTCGGTAGAGAAATAAAGGTATCGTGTAGCAGAATGGCAAAGATCAAAAGTCAGAATGAACAGGAGGGCGATTATCAAGGCAAAGGTAATGAGCACGGGATGACGGAAAATTCTATGCATATCTTTTTCTAATATGTTGTTGGAGAAAAGACGTTTAATTTAAACTTATGTGGGCTATTTTGTCAAGCTTCGGTGGGGAATCGCGCAATTCGCGTAAAGTGTATGGGTGTTTTTACTTTTGCCTTCCATTTTTCTGTTTTTGCAAAGGATATTTCTTGATTAGAAATCCAGACAAATCGTAATTTTACCTAAAATTATTTATAATCTATACTAAAGAATGGCCCGGAAAAAGAAGATTACTTGAAAGTTTTTGAAGGTCTAACCAATAATATTTCTTCCAGGAATTCTTTTTAAGGCTAAAATAAAAATTAAAACCGTCTATAAAACAATTGCTCTTTTTGTTTCCATAATAAAAGGCTGCCCCAACCTTTCGGAAGAGAGCAGCCAAGCTTAGGTTCGTCACCTAAGGGATGTTTCCGTTATGTAATATATACACCTGAATTCCACCATGTTTTTATACACCACACAGGATAATTATCAGACTTTACCTATGAAAACGAGGAATAAAAACACCTTTTTTGTTTCTGAAATGTAGTGTATATATTAAACACTATGCTATCGTACGAAGTCAATGCAATGTTTCCATTTTTCATAGGGAAAAAGCTCATATGTTATTGTAGTGTATAAAAGTTAGGTGGAGGTCAGGTATACAAATAATAATTTTCGGTCAACAATAAATGCAACTATTAAATTTGCGAT
>CAWHPS010000011.1:0-50521 GCA_963831235.1 uncultured Fibrobacterota bacterium | reverse complement strand
TTTTGTGAACTTACCGCAAAACATACAGTAAAGACGAACTTGGATATAATTGCTCACAGAGATGCTCCTTTCTTTTCTAAAGTGATTCGAAACTACTGACCTCTTTTCCCGAAAGACACGCGAAACATTTTGCCATACGAAATATCTTTGCGTCTTTGAAACGTTCATATTCTGATTCTTCAGTCAATCGTTTGAATGCATCGATTTTAATAAATCCCGAATGACCGCAATCGCCGATAAAAAACTTGTGTGTACTGAATAATTCTTCGCATTTCTCACATGGTTTTTGGTCGTAAACATCTTCTTTGATTGGTTTTAATCGTTTGTTTAACGCGAGTGAATTTGTTTCCTTTCCGCAAAATCGGCATTTCATGATTCTTACGAAACTGTCTTTGTCATAATACATAGAGACTCCTTTTTTGTGAATGGTTATTAAATTGGCAAAATTGCCGAAGTGTTTTGAGTCTGGATTTGTATGGATGGATTTCTAAGACATCATTGTCCCACTGCAGGCTTATGCTGGAAGGACATTTATTTGATATGGCCCCGCAATAAACGGTAGCAAAGAGAAATAGAACAAGATTTAAATATCGGTTTTGGATCACGTTCATATAAATTAAGGGAAAGACACTGCGAAACTTTTCTTCAATATATTATTAAAAATAACGTTAACCAAAGTAGCCCCGGTTTTTACTAAAACGGCGGTCACCATGAGTACGATTTTAATAAATATTCATTGCATTGCCCGGATTGTTTTAGGTAAATTATTCATCAGGGAATATCCTTTATGAACATTGAACACTACTGCGATTACCGGGAATACTTAAAGGACTTTTATAATGAGTCAAAGGAAAAGCATTCTTTTTTCTCTTACAGATACTTCACAAGAAAAGCCGGCCTTGCATCTCCCTCTCTTTTCAGGGAGGTTGTTGCTGGTACCCGAAACATCACGGATCAATCTTTACCTTTATTCATAAAAGGGCTGGGGCTGAATGAAAAGGACGCATCATTTTTTACTGCGCTCATCCATTTTAACCAGGCAAAAGACGCAAGAATGAAGAACAAGCACCTTGAAGAAATGCGAAACCTTCTCCCAAAACTACACAAACTTTTTATTCCGTACATATAATTCTTACGCTTGTGATAATCGTTTCCGAACAGTATAAGGGGCGCTTCTGCAAGGCCGTTTGCTTCGAGGGCAGTACCTATGCCCGAACAAGAGGCTGCAATCTCTTCTGCGATAATTGCTTCGTCCACAGCGCTTCTTGCCATGCCGCCATATTCTTTTGGAATGGAGTTGTTCATGAGCTTGAGGTCCCATGCCTTCTGGCATATATCTCTTGGAAATTCGCCTGTGCGGTCGAATTCCACGGCATGAGGGGCTATTTCCTTCTGGGCAAAGTCACGGGCAAGCTGCTGGAGCTCTTTCTGCTCTTTGGAGAGTTCAAAGTCTATCATAGAGTTCTTCCTTTAATGGGTCAGGTTGGTTCTTTTTTACTGTTTCTATTATATCATAAGCTAATTTGTATTCCGGGTCTCTTCTATAGCTTACCATGCCGCCGATTTCGGCCTTGAGCGGTTGTAACGCCAAGAAATGTCTGCCAGCCTATTAGTAAGGCCTGAACTCCAATCGTGACAACTGCATAAGGAATTCCGAAAGTGCTGGCATTGAAACCGCTCTTGATAAGAACATAAGCCTGAAACAAAAGACCGAGAAGAAGCATTATTGCAAGCAAAAGCTTCATTATGAATATTGGGGTCCAGTTCGTGTATCTTGATTCACGTTCCAGAAACCCGGTTGCAAATACAACGAAAAAACTGGCCATTGTTATGAATGTAAGGCCTATATGCGCGGCATTGTAAAACATGTCGCCTGTTTTAAGGAAAACAGCATATGCAGCAGCGGTCAGCGGGACCGAGATGCAAGGCACATGACAGGTTATTGAATGGTAATGCCATTCAGGCAGTTTATAGATCATAAATCCATCCTTCAGGTTTATTTAATCAGAACCAAGAGCATTAAATATTTCTATTCCCCATACCCAAAATCAATTGGAAATTTCAGTTTCTTCAGATAGTTCATTTTCCAGGGCTTCTATTGCTGCGCATGCTGCCATCTGCTCGGCTTCCTTTTTACTCTTACCCTTGCCTGTTCCGTAAGTTTTTCCTTTAAAAGAGACCGCGACTTCGAAAATCTTGCTGTGGTCAGGGCCTGTTTCGCTCACAACAGAGTATTTGGGTGATTCGTTTCCCTCTGATTGGACCTCTTCAAGGAGCTTGCTCTTATAATTGAAATAAAGCATGTCCTCGGTTACCGTGGTAAGAAGAGTAAGTACATGTTTTTCAATGAATTTCCTTGTGGGTTCGAGTCCACCGTCAAGATAAATTGCCGCCACAAGCGCTTCAAACGCATTCGAATTTATTGAAAAGCGTGTTCTCCCCCCGGTCTTTTCCTCGGAATGCGAAAGAAGAAGATGGCGGGAAAGCCCTATGTTGTCAGCTGCTGTTTTAAGCGCTTTTCGGCTGATAAGAAGTGAACGCAGGCGGGAGAGTTCTCCCTCAAGCTTTTCAGGAAATTTATGATAAAGATGTTCACCCACCACAAAACCAAGAATGGCATCCCCAAGAAATTCAAGCCGCTCGTTGGACCTTAAAGGGCTGTTGCTTGAGAAAAGAGCAAAGGAACGATGAGACAGGGCATGCTTTAAATATGACTCATCCTTGAAACAATACCCAATGGTTTTTTCGAGCAACAAAGGTTGCCTGGCAGTGGTGGTTTTTTTCTTACTGAGCCAATCAAGGATTTTGCGAAACATGCCAGGAACCATTTTACTGGTATTTCCGGATTACCAGAGAGGCATTATGCCCGCCGAAGCCGAATGAATTTGACACGGCAACCCGAACATTCCTTTCAACAGCCTTGTTCGGCGTGTAGTCAAGATCCAGCTCAGGATCAGGATCATCCAGATTGATGGTCGGGGTGATAATGCTGTTTTTTATGGACAATACACAGGTTATGAATTCAACTGCTCCGGATGCGCCCAAAAGATGACCTATCATGGATTTTGTGGAACTGATGGCGAGTTTCCTTGCATGATCTCCGAAAACTTTCTTTATGGCCATGGTTTCCTGTTTGTCGTTAAGCTGTGTCGAGGTCCCGTGCGCATTTATATAATCGACTTCATCCGGCCTGATTCCGCTTAACCGCAAAGCTTCGGCCATGGCACGCGCTGCCCCGTCGCCGGTTTCGCTCGGTGCAGTAATATGGTATGCATCGCAGCTTGCGCCGCCGCCGCAGAACTCGGCATAGATCCTAGCCCCGCGTGCCCTGGCGTGTTCCTCGGATTCAAGGATTATTACGCCTGCGCCTTCGCCCATGATGAAACCATCACGCTTGATGTCGAATGGACTGCATGCTTTGGCTGGAGGATCAAACCGCGTACTCATTGCCTTCATATTGCAAAACCCTGCCATACCTGTTTCGCATATTGAAGCTTCGGCACCTCCTGTAATCATTATATCGGTTTCACCATATCGGATAAGTTTACAGGATTCAGACAGTGCATGACCAGCGGAAGCGCATGCTGAGACCATGGCATAGTTCGGTCCCTTGGCCCCGTATTTGATTGCCACCATACCGGATGCCATGTCTGCAATCATCATGGGTATAAAGAATGGGCTGACTCTATCAGGACCTTTTTCAACCAGGATTCTCTGCTGCTCTTCCATGGTTTTAAGACCGCCGACACCAGATCCTATTACAACACCCATTCTTTCGGAATTGATGCGAGTCAGATCCAATCCGGAATCAGCTATTGCTTCGGCTGCCGCACCCATTGCAAAACGGACAAAAGGATCAGTACGCCGGCATTCCTTCTTTGGAATGAAATCCTCAGGATTAAAATCCTTGACCTCACCTGCCACTTTGGTGACGAATTTGGCCGGATCGACCTGTGTGACGATTGCAAGGCCGCTTTCGCCATTTACCAGGGAATTCCAGAATTTCGGAACCTTTGACCCTACGGGCGAGACCACGCCCATTCCTGTTACAACTACTTTTTTCATGTCAGGCTTTGGCGTTTTTTGATTTGAGATAATTAACCGCATCTTTTACGGTTTTCATTTTTTCAGCATCTTCGTCTGGGATTTCGATATTGAACTTTTCTTCGAAAGCCATGACAAGTTCAACCGTGTCAAGGGAATCGGCCCCAAGATCATCGACAAATGATGATTCGGATTTTACCTGATCAGCGTTAACGCCCAGTTTCTCGGCCACGATGGCTTTTACTTGTTCTTCCATTGTCTTCCTCCTTAAAATGAGTTTAGGTTGATTTGTTTACATTGTCATTCCGCCGTCAACGGCAAGCACCTGTCCGGTGATGTATGCCGCATCGGGCGAAGCTAAGAATGCCACGGCGTCGGCCACCTGTTCGGGCATTCCCAATTGTTTCAGTGGTATTAGTTCAGCGAGTTTAGCCTTTTCCTCGTCTTTTAATTTTTCGGTCATGGGTGTTTTAATGAAACCTGGAGCGATTGCATTTGCGGTTGTGCCCTTGCCCGCGAATTCCTTGGCGATTGTCTTGGTAAAGGCGAT
This sequence comes from uncultured Fibrobacterota bacterium, assembly GCA_963831235.1. Lineage (GTDB taxonomy): Bacteria > Fibrobacterota > OXYB2-FULL-49-7 > OXYB2-FULL-49-7 > JAEUSG01 > CAWHPS01. The sequence goes on along the minus strand of CAWHPS010000011.1, from coordinate 45,927 downwards.
TAAACCGCCTTTGCTCGCGGAATAATTCGCCTGACCTGCATTACCCATCATGCCTACCACGGATGCTATGTTTATGATCCGTCCGTAGTCAGCGCGCATGATGTGCCTTACTGCGGCCTTTGTGCATAGAAATGCGCTCTTAAGATTGACATTAAGCACAAGGTCCCAATCTTCTTCTTTCATACGAAGAAGAAGGCCGTCGCGTGTGATACCGGCATTGTTTACCAGTATGTTGATTACGCCAAAGGTTTCTGCTGTCTTTTTGACAAGTTCATCGACTTCAGCGGCCTTTGTGACATCAACTTTAAGCCCCAGTGTTTTGACCTTGTAGGTATTTGCAATTTCAGAAGCGGTTGCCATGGCGCTTGCTTCATCAACATCGCAGATTACAAGAATCGCGCCTTCCTTTGCCAGTCTTTCTGCAATGGCGCGTCCTATGCCGCGTCCCGAACCTGTTACAATCGCTACTTTGTCTTTAAGCTTCATAATTATGCTCCTAACGTTTTTATGGCGGCTTCAACTTCTTCAATAGAATATGCGGGAAGCATGTTGACAGCAGGATTGATTTTTCTGATAAGTCCGCATAAAACCTTGCCGGGCCCCATTTCAACACCTGTCCCGCTTTCAGCTGATGCAAATGATTCGACCCACCTGACAGGCGAAAATAGCTGCTGATAAAGGAGTTCCCTAATATCAGAAGCGAGCGTGACTGATTTTGCGGTCACATTGCTTATCACAGGTCTTGAAACATCATTGATTGCAGCAGCCTGAAGGACATGCTTCATTTCTTCGGCAGCATCTTTCATGAGTGGTGAATGAAAAGCGCCTGAAACAGGAAGAGGGAGCACTCGTTTTACCCCGGCTTTTTTAAGAGCATCCGAGGCAGTTTCCACACCTTTCACGCTCCCGGAAATTACTGTTTGATCGGGTGTGTTATAATTGGCAGGCACCACAATTTCACCATTTATTGAACTTTCTTTGCAGATAGTTTCAATTAAGGATTTGTCTCCGCCAAGAACAGCGGCCATGCTGCCCTTTCTTGCCTTTGACATAAGCTCCCCGCGCTTTCGCACAAGTTTTACACCGGTTGAAAAATCATAAGCTCCGGCAACTGAAAGAGCCGTATATTCGCCTAGTGAGTGGCCCGCAAGAAGGTCAGGTTTTTTACCTGCCAGTAAAAAGAACTCGCTTATAATAAAGCCCACAATAAACAGGGCCGGCTGGGTATTTTCCGTTTGTTTAAGAGCATCCTCAGGCCCGTCAAAGCATATCTTTTTTATATCAATATTAATGGCATCGCAAGCCTCATCCATACGAGACATGGCTTTTGGCTCGCTTTCGCAAAGCGCCTTGCCCATACCGACAATTTGAGAACCCTGTCCGGGAAAAACAAAATAATTCATGTTTGAACTTATGCCCATCTGACCAGCATCGACGCGTATGTAAGTCCGCCCCCGAAAGCTGTGAAAATAATATTATCGCCTTTTTTAATTTTGCCCTGCTTTAATGTATCGTATAAGGCAACAGGTACCGAGGCTGCTGAGTTGTTGCCGTATTTGTCAATGGTGATTATTACCTTATCTTTGGAGATACCCACCCTATCAGCTACAAAATCAATGATTCGCGTATTAGCCTGGTGTGGAATTAAAAGACAGATATTTTCCGCTGAAAGCCCTGTCTTGACCAGAAGTCTCTTAACAGAATCAGCCACAAGCCTTGTGACAATCTTGAAAAGTTCGTTTCCTGCCATATGTATATAGAATTTTTCTTCAAGCGATGGATCTTTTAAAAGAGACGGCCCTGGCATGATCGAACCACCGCCTTCTATGGATAGAATGCCGGCATGGCGCCCGACAGCCCCGATATCAGCGCCCAGAATTCCGACATTCGGATCATCTGTTGCAGATAAAACAGCTGCACCGGCGCCATCTCCGAATAATACGCATGAGCTGCGGTCTTTCCAATTGGTATAGGCTGAAAGAGCATCAGCGCCTATAACAAGTACCTTTTTATATTGACCTGACTTTATGCAGTTGTTCGCCATTTCAAGCCCATAAACCCAGCCCGAACATGCTGCCGCAAGATCAAAAGCCGGCATCTCTTTTTTTGCACCCAGCTTGTCTTGAATTATGCACGCGCCTGAAGGCAGAAGGTAGTCGGCGGTGAAGGTCGAGTTTATTATAAGATCAAGATCGTCAACACCTATGCCTGCACCGAGAAGCGCTTCCTTTGCGGCTAGCACACAATGATCGCTTATTTTTTCTCCAGGGGAGAGTATGCGGCGTTCGCGGATTCCAGTCCGGGATGTGATCCATTCGTCGGTGGTGTCAACAATCTTTTCAAGGTCGGCATTGGTTAAAACTTTTTCAGGGAGTGATGCTCCAATACCATCTATTTTTGCGTTCATGTTAGAATCTTTTCCTGTTTTGCCCTGTCCTTACTCGAAAAGTTGCGGGTCTTTGCAGATATTGTTCTTTATTATTTCATTGACCTTTTTTGAGGCCATTTTTTCCGCCCTATTTATAGCGTTTTTTATTGCGGTCGCGGTTGAACTGCCATGCGAAATAATGACAATGCCGTTTACCCCAAGAAGTTCTGCGCCGCCATAAGTTTCCTTATTGAACTTTTCGAAAAACAGGCGTGCCCTTTCTCCTTGAAGCATATCGCCCAATGTTGTTTTAAGAAGGGTTGGGAATGATTCGTAAAACTTCAAGAGCACATTGCCCACAAAGCCATCGCAGACAATTATATCGGCTTTATCGAGCAGTATGCCGTTACCTTCGACATTTCCAATAAAATTCATGTTGCTCTCGCGTAGCATTGCGTGTGCCGCAACAACAGCTTCGTTTCCCTTGCTGCTTTCTTCGCCCACTGATAAAAGGCCGATTCTAGGGTTCTTCTTTTCCCAGATATGTTCCAGCATTATTTCTCCCATACGGGCGAACTGGAACAGATGCTGAGGACGGCAGTCTGAATTTGCTCCCATGTCGAGCATAAGGCTGAAACCGTTCATGGTGGGTACCGCTATTGCTATAGCGGGACGTAAAACATTTTCAATGCGACCAAGTCCGAAAAGCGCGGCACCCATGAAGGCGCCGGTATTTCCTGCTGATACTGAGGCATGGACTTTGCCCGCTTTCTGCAGTTCTATGCAATGAACAATGGATGAATCCCTCTTCATTTTAAGAGCTTTACTGGGGGAGTCGCCCATTTCAATTACTTCACTTGCATGATGAATGCTTAAACGTAGTCCTTTTGCATTATGTTTATCAAGCTCTTTTTCTATAACATCACTTTTACCAACCAGAACGATTTCGATTTCCGGGTTATTTTTTAGGGCTGCGATTGCACCTTCTATTTCGGGAACAGGTGCGGAATCCGCGCCCATGGCATCCAATGCTATGCGCATGGACTACTCCTCGTCCGTTTTAATCACTTCCACCCCGCCGTAATAACCGCAGTGTGGGCAAATACGGTGCGGAACAATGGGTTGGCTGCAATGGCCGCATTTTGCGACGGTTTTGTTCTTGAGTTTGAAAGCCTGGGCCCGCCTGCTGTCGCGGCGTGATCGGCTTTGTTTTCGCTTGGGTACTGCCATTTTATTCTCCTTTTAATTTTCTTAAAACTTCCCAGGCCGGATCTGTTTTTTCCGTCTTACAGTTGCAAGCCGCAAGGTTAAGATTCGTCCCGCACTTTTCGCACAAACCTTTGCAGTCGTCTTCGCAAATCGGCCGCATTGGAATGTTAACACCAATAATATCAACCACTATACCTGATAAATCCGCTTCGTTTTCCTGCGGATCATAATAAACCGTGTTTTCATCATCCTCGTCTTCTTCTTCCCCCACGGGCTTTAGTACAATGGAAAACGAGGTTTCAATGGGATACGATATTTCCTTCAAACAACGAGAGCATTCCAACATAATGGATGCATTAAGTTCCGCCTCGCAGACATATTCTGCGGTATCTTCATTATATATTGTGAGTTTCAGGGTCCCGTCCGCTTCGAGGCGGGCTATGGCCGGATCAATTTCATCTTTTTTAACCGGCAGGACAAATTTTTCAGACCCTGACTCCAGTTTTTCCAGATTCAGTTTCAAAATAAGTTATGAAAAATAAGAAACCAGCAAGTTCAAGTCAACAGGAATGTGGGAAAATTCATAAAACAAATTTTAAATGAATGATTTTTATCAACAGGAATGATGTATTTCTTTTCCAGTTGAAACGAACAATATCATGATGGTGCACCGAAATCGTTGTTTTCATTTGACATAAAATCAATATCCTGAGTATATTATACCAGTCCCTAACAAATACAAAGAAAATGTTTCGGTGTTGACAACAATTCTACAGGTAAGACATTAATAAAGGAGCAGGAGCAATGGAAGGCATAGCAAAATTTTTCCAATCAGGCGGAAGTTTCATGTATGTGATCCTCGCGGTATCCGCATTCGGCCTGGCGGTTGTAATCGAACGCATGTATTATCTTCAGATACGCTGCCGCATCAATGCGAAAAATCTTCTGGCAACCTTGACGCGCCTTGTTCGAACAGACAAGGTTGATGAAGCGAGGAAATTGTGCCTTAAATCAAAGGCCCCTCTTGCGGTTATCCTCGAATCCGCAATCTGGCACTACGAGCAGGGACTTTCCAACGAGGAAATCCAGAATGCTGTTGACGAAACCGCTTTGCGCGAACTGCCACGTGTGCATAAGCGCACGCATTACCTTGCGCTTTTATCAAATGTGTCCACACTTTTGGGACTGCTTGGAACCATAGCAGGTCTGATTCAGGCATTCGATGCCCTTGCCGCGGCTGATCCCTCCCAGAAATCCGTACTGCTTTCAAAGGGCATTGCCGAGTCCATGAACTGTACGGCCTTTGGACTTATGGTCGGTATTCCATGCATGGTCGCGCATTCAGTACTGCAGGCAAAGGCCGGCCAGATTATCGAGGAAATTGATGAAAGTTCGGTGAGGCTGCTCAATTTTCTTTTCATACAACGGACAAACAGGTAACAAAACCAATGGCATTTCAGCCGAGTAAGCGTAGGGACAAGGCCTTAAGCAGTCTCATTGAGACGGAAGACATTGATGTCACTCCTCTCATGAACATGATGGTCATTCTTATTCCGTTCCTTATTTCCATGGCGGTTTTTACCCAGATTGCGGCCATAAACTTTTCTTTGCCTCCTGCAATGGCCGAAGGCGAGGCACCTGCAGGCGAAGAACCAAAGGAGGAAGCTGGAAAACTTGACATATCAATAGCCATTACTGACAAAGGTTTTACAATAACAGGCACCGGACAGGTAATGCCAACAATTCCCAAGAAAGACAACAAATATGATCTTGAAGCCTTAAACAAGATTGTAAGAGCGATCAAAATGCAGTATCCCAATCAGGAAGATGTGGTTCTCATAATCGAGCAGGATGTTTATTATGAGGATATTGTCAATGTTATGGATGTATGCCGTGATGCTCAGTTCCCGAACATTGGGCTTTCCGGGGGTATTCAATGAAAATCAAAGTTGACAGGAAAAACAGCAGCGCAATAATCTATTTGCCTGAAAAAAGCCTTCAGGAGTCAGCCATTATTCTCGGTAAGGAAATTAAATCACTGCTTTCAAGCGACATCCGTATTATCACTTTTGATATGGGCAAGACTCTGATGATAGACAGCTCAACATTGGGTGTGCTTATACATTTAAGACGTGAATTTCCGGCAAGTGAGGTGGAGATGATAATTCTCAATGCCAGGGGTTATGTAAAGGGTCTTCTTGAAAATTCAAGATTCACCTCTCTTTTCAAAATGGTCGAAACCGCGGAGGCTGCATAATGAGCTTTCCAGCCTCCAAAACCACACGCAAAAAGGTTAAAAAAAACAGGGACAAGGGCGTTAAGGTAGTAAAGATGCAGATAACCTCACTTGTTGACATGATGACGGTCCTTGTGGTCTTCCTTCTTAAAAGCTTTTCAGCAGAGGGTGATATAGTAACCCCAAGTGATGGACTGATGCTTCCCGCATCCACGGCGAGCAAGAAAGCGGAATTGGCATTTCGCTTATCTGTCACAAAGGACCATCTGCTTGTCGAAGGCCAACCCATACTTACACTTGATCAAATGATGAAAGGTGATGATATCATAGTGCCGGAGTTAACACAGCTGCTTGACGATCGGAGAAAGGGCACCGAGCATATCCAGAAAAACTCCACAAACGTGACTTTCAAGGGAGACGTATTAATAGAAGCTGACAGGAAAATCCAGTTCAAGACCCTTCAACGCATAATGTATACATGCGGACAGTCCGGGTTCAGCAATTTTACCCTCCTGGTTCTTAAAAAGGAATCTTAAAAAACGAAATGGAACAGAACACAGAACGGCCAAATGTGCCTGTAATGTCCCCGGATCGCATCGAACCATATACGCGAATGCCTCTTTACGATTATGACCGTTATTTCTTTGTTTTCATACTCGTGTCGCTTGCACTCCATTTCATTCTTGTGGTTTCAGTGAAAAGGGTTGACACCACCAAGATAAAACCAAAGACAATCGAGGAAATGCCGCAGCGAATCGCCCGTCTTATCATGAATAAACCCAAGGTTCCTGAGCCAATCAAGAAGACCAAGATACAAAATACCGCCCAAACGCAGGTGGCTTCTGAAAAGAGTGCGGTCTCTGAGGCTTCAGGCCCATCTCGCGGGAACGCAACTGGTCCGGTCAGCAAGGAACGAAGGGCGGCCCAGGCCAATGTTGCACGAAAAGCCACTCGAATTGAGAAAGAGCTCCGTTCAACCGGCATGCTGGCCCTCCTTACAGGGCAGGGGCCATCCCGTTATCGCGGACGAGGAGCAGTGGATGTGCTTGGAGGACAGAGCACGAAGGCTGTTGACCTTGATGCTGCGCTTAAGGGTGTCACGGGCGTGACCCGTGCCGGTTCCGAAGCTGATTTGTCGGTCAAACTTACTACAAGACGTGTTGTTGAAACAGAACAGAAGATTTCCATTGCTGACATGGTCCAGGGTTTTGGCCGGACTGAAAAGACCCTCGACAAACTCGGTGACATTCAGGTAAGCAAACCCAAGACCATCGGCACAGCCCCGCAAAGCACAAACCGCAACGACGAAGCAGTCATGGCTTTTGTAAAAAAGAACATGCGCAGTATTGAGGCTGAATATAACCGCCTCCTGAAGGCGGATCCTGCCCTTAACGGCAAGGTTACAGTAAGGTTCACCATCCTTCCAGACGGTCGTGTAACCGATGTTGAGGTCGTTGAATCAACAATAGATAACGAAGGCCTTAAGCAGAAGATTGTGCGCGTTGTGGGCAACTGGGTCTTCCCTGCCATTGCGGACAGTGAAGGAAACCTTACTGTGAACTTTCCATTCGTATTCCAGCATAATTAGCAGGAGGTTGCAATGAAATCCACTTTATTATCTGTAATTCTGGTATTGTCATTTGTATTTATGGTTTCCGGTCGCACAATAAAAGCCGGTGATGTTCTTGAAATAAATGTTGCGGGCAATGAAGCATTGTCAAAAAAAGTCGAAGTAAATGAAAACGGGACGGTTGACTACCCCCTGCTTCTTGACAGGCCTTTGACCGGGCTTTCCGTACGTGAGGTCATGGACATTCTTGCGCTTGCTGTGGCCAAGATCGAACCCAGCAATATGGTTGTTGTAAACCTTCTTTCAGAATACAAGCTTAAAATCGATGTTTTAGGTCAGGTTAAAAAGCCCGGCATGGTACTTGTCAACAAAGGCGCATCCTTGCAGGAGGTCCTCCTGCTTGCCGAATCGTATAACGATTATGCGGACCTTGGAAACATAAAGCTAATTCGAAAAGACAAGAAATATGATGATGCGATAACGGTTGACATGGAAAAGTTTTTTTCCACAGGTGACCCATCAATCCTTCCTTCTGTTGAGAACGGGGATACTTACATAGTCCTAAAGGAAAAATCAAGCAAGACAATAAAAATCCTCGGTTCCGTACGCAACCCCGGGTTTTACACCGCAGCACCGAATGCGAATATTTTCGACATGATACAGGTCGCGGGCGGCCAGCTTGACAATGCAGACCTGACCAAGGTCCGGCACATCACAACCATTGACGGCAAACGACTCGACACGGTCGTGGATTTAAGGGAGGTTTGGGAGGATTTGGGCAGCATGGACAGAATTCCCAAGGCCAGGGAAGGGGATATGATTATAGTTTATAAAAAGACCATTACATGGTCTATTTTCATGGAGTATCTGCGGGATGCGGTGGCACTTGTGTCTGTTTACTTGATATTCAAAGGTCTTAATTAGACAAAACTATATTTATGGAACGAACCAAAAGCATAAACATCAAGGATTATTACAGTATAGTCCTCCACCGCAAGTATACAATACTTCTTATTTTCGTTTCCATAATGGTTCCGCTTGTGTTTTATGTAAAGACCCAGCCGGATACCTATCTTGCAAAGTCGCAGCTTGTAATTGAAGACTTGAAGAATGCCGGAGAATACATGCCATCCGTGCTCCAGCCAACCAGGTCTTTCAATTTTTACCAGGGAATTTTCAGGAGCCGCTCATTCCTACAGGCCATACTTGACACAATCGGCATACCTGCTTTCAGGGACTTTACAAAAGATACCACATCTGATGTCATGAGGGCCTTCATATCAGGCTCCATCTCCATCAGTACCACCGAATACGAATCGTTTGTGGACCTTACGGCCCGCGCCAAATCAGCCAAGATGGCTTATGATCTTGCAAACGCTGCTACAAATGTATTCAGAAGAATGTGCCGCCAGGTGGTTGCAACCGAAACCGAAAACACAGTGCATGAGACTGAAAACCAGCTTAATCTTATCCGCGAAAAGCTTGAGAATGCTGAGCATGAATTCCGGAAATTCAGTGAAATGATGGGGAATTCAGGAATGGGCGCCACTGCAGAACTCAAGCTCCTTCAGGACAAGTTCTACGAACTAAAGAGCGAAGAGGCAAACAAAGACGCCTTGTATGAGGCGGACAAAAGACTCCTTAGGATGCTCGAAAAAAAGATAGAGCCCCCGAATGTTGATCCCAAGAATGCTGAAATGTATTACAAGACCCAGCAGGAACTGAAAACCAAGGAAAAGGAAAAACAGCGTCTTGAATCACTGGGGCTTTCCCTGTCAATAAATTCACAGCTAAATCAGGACATTGAACGGCTGGAGCGCGACATTCTTCGTTTCGGCTCACAGGCAAAAGAACAGTCCGTTGATCCCAAGATTTTGAACCAGTGGCAGAAAATGCGCAAAGTGGTGGTTGAAGACGAGATGGAACTTGAAATAATCAATAATAAAATTAATGTATATGAAAGCAAGATTGATCAATATAAAAAGAAGCATCCGGACGAACTTTCCCAGACCCTTGAATTGGCCAGGCTCGAGCGTACACGAAAGGTTTATGAGGACACTTATAATGTACTGCTCGAAAAGGTTGAAGTTGCAAAGATCCGCAGGGCCGCTGAAACAGGCGGCCTTGCTGTAATAGACCAGGTGTATTATCCTGATGCACCGCTTGCCAAAAAAGAGGCTGCATATTATATAGCGGGAATTGTGGTTTCAATATTGTTAAGCCTTGGTTTGGTATTTATAAGGGAGCTTTTGGATACGACAATTAAATCCACAGAGGATCTTGAACAGGGCTATCACATACCAGTAATCGGGACCGTGCCACACATCGATATTGCAAAAAAGAAGGAACTTCAGATCAAGCGCAAAAGCAGCAGCTCATCGACAAAGGAAGTAACGACCATCTATCCTAAAGAGCTCATTGATTTTTACAGCGACGAATCCGTTATCGCCGAATCATATAGATCTCTTCGTACCAATCTTTTCTTTGCGAGTCCGGATAAACCGGTGCGTACTTTGATACTCACCAGTTCCGGGCCGCATGAAGGCAAATCCCTTACCGCAAGTAATCTGTGCCTTGCATGTGCACAGATGGGAAAAAGGGTATTGCTTGTTGATTCGGATCTAAGACGGCCCGTAGTGCATCATCTCTTCCAGCTCTCAAGGGAAAACGGCCTGACAGACCTTTTCATAGGTAAAGACCCGGATAGTGTGATAAAAAAGACCGACATTGAAAATTTAAACATCATTACAGCGGGCCGTTTTACTCCCAACCCTTCGGAGCTTCTGGCCAGTAAAAAGATCGAGAAAATCATTGAAATGTTCAAGGGGCTTTATGACCTTATCGTATTTGACACACCACCGGTAATGGCTGTAACGGATGCTTCTCTTTTGTCAACCAAAGTGGATGGAGTTCTTATGATCGTCAAATCTTATTCCACAGACAAGGGGGCTCTTGAAAGGTCCATCACAACTCTACAGAACATCAATTCGCATGTGATAGGATTTGTCTTGAACGACATAAACCTGTCTCATCGTTATGCATCATACGGTTATTACAAATACTACTATCATTATTACCGGTCTCAAAAAGATTAATGCGACAATTTTCTGCTTCATATTTGCTTATTAAGCGGATATTAGATCTTGTGGGTGCAATAACCGGCCTTTTAATTCTGGCACTTGTCTTTATTCCCGTGGCAATAGCAATAAAGCTCAATTCCAAAGGGCCTGTTTTTTTTCACCAGGAGCGGTTGACCCTCGGTGAACGGTCGTTTCTTTTTTACAAGTTCCGTACCATGACCGTGGGACATGACCTGACCAAAGAGGAAAGGGACAATATAAATGAAATGGGCGGACCCCTTTTCAAAAGCCGCCTTGATCCAAGGATTACAAGCGTGGGCCGGATACTTCGAAAGTTCAGTATGGATGAATTACCGCAGTTTTTTAATGTGCTTAAGGGTGATATGAGTCTGGTTGGACCACGTCCTCCTCTGAAGCATGAAGTCAGGGAATATGAGCCATGGCAGAAGAGAAGACTGCTTGCAAAAGCCGGAATGACCGGGCCCTGGCAGGTTTCAGGACGCAGCAATCTTGACTTCATGCATATGATGCGGCTTGACATAGATTATATCGAGAACCCTTCTATTATACGTGATATGTCCATCATAATAAAAACCATACCCTCGGTTATTTTTTGCAAAGGGGCCTGGTAGTGCGTCTTGGGTTTATAATGCCTGAATATCCTTGCCCCTCGGGACATGGAGGTATAGCCACATATACATATATTATGGCTGAAGCACTCTTAAGTCTCGGCCATGATGTCACAATACTCGTCAAGTCTGGAACAATACCCGACGCCATGAAAGGGAGTGTCAAGGTAAAATCAATAAGTCCTGCGCCAATAAGGGGCTTTTACCAACGATACCTCAGGTTTTTCCTCAAAGAAATCGCCTATGAACGAAGTTTTTCCATGGCCGCACGGATTATGTTTGATGATATAAGAATCAAAGAAGGCCTTGATCTTGTGGAAATACCGGAATACAATGGCAATGCGCTGTTTTTTAAGTCAGCCCCGTACAAGGTTGTTGTGAGGCTCCATACGCCGACTTATCTTGTTGACAGATTGAATAGTATAAACCCCTCATGGAGGCTGAAAAAATGGTATGGCATGGAATACGATGCCATTGACCATGCCAATGGAATCACCTCCCCAAGTGTGGCACTGAAAAACGAAGTGGCTTCGGAATTCCGGTTAAACGCAGACTCAATAACCGTAATAAGGAACCCGATCGACACGAGTATCTTCCATCCACTGGAAAAAAAGGATTCCAGTTATCCTCTCAGGCTGCTTTTTGCAGGACGCCTTGAAAAGAGAAAAGGGCTTGATGTATTGGTTGAACTTGCAGGACGGCTTTTCAAAGAGGTCAAGAACATTGTCTTAACCTTTGCGGGTAGCGAAAGCGGCAAGGAAGGCGCACGTTATAGGCAGGCCCTTTCAGAAGCAGCCGGGGAAAACCGGCATCGGATGGAATTTTTAGGAAGCCGGCCTCGTTCAGAGCTTCCCTTTATTTACCGAAGCTCTGATATTTTTGTGATCCCTTCCCTTTTTGAGAATGCTCCTGGAACACTGCTCGAAGCGATGGCATCAGGTTTGCCATGTCTTGGCAGCGATACCGGAGGAATAAGCGAGATTATTGATGATGGACTTACCGGGCTTTTGTTCAGGAAAAATGATTCCTCACAACTGCTTGATAAAATAATCCTTCTTGTAAGTGATAAAAACAAAAGGATTACGCTCGGTGCGAATGCGCGCGAAAAAATATTACAGGAATATGATCCAAAGATCATAGCAAATAAGATGGTTGAATATTATTCAGGGCTTCTTAAATGAACATCCTTTTTATAAGCAGTGAGTATCCTCCGGAAACCGGTTTTGGCGGAATCGGCACCTATACCAGGACAATGGCCCATTCGCTTTATAATCGAGGTCATAACATTGATGTCATTGCACTTTCTGAAAAAGACCACCCTTATGAATATTCTGATACCGGTGTCAGCGTTTACCGCATTCGCCCCGGTGAATTTCCTCTGCCAAAGGGGCCTCTGTTTTATCATTACAGACGTATTTGTACAAAATTTCTTTTTAATTCATTGGTCCGTCAGGCTTTTTCAAGGGCCGCGGCAAAAAAATATGCTTTGCTTGCTTCACAAAAAAAATATGATATAATTGAATCCGCTGAATGCGGAGCGGAAGGTTTTTACATCAAGCCTGTCCTTGATGGAAAAACAGTGATCAGGCTCCATTCCCCTTTTTCATATATAGCCCGCCTCGACCATCTTGGATTGGGTTTTTTTGACCTGCGAAAACTCGAATTCATGGAAAGGGAAACAACCTTGCGCGCTCATGGAGTATCATCACCTTCAAGGGCCCTAAAAAGGGTCTTGCAGGAGAAGTGGAAGCTTAGGGAAGTCGTCTCTTTTCCCAACCCCATGGACACATCGGATTATCTTCCCAAACAAGGTAAAGGAGATTATATTATATATACCGGAAGGGTGGAATACAATAAAGGGGTTCATGTACTAATAAAGGCCTATTCACAAATAATAAAAGAAGGCCTGGATATTCCACTTCTTCTGGTTGGCGCTCCATACGGTGTAATTAAAAAAATCCTGCCGTACGAGAAGCTTATAGAAGATTTGATAGAAAAACTTGATTTGAAGGATAAAGTAAAGTGGATAAAAACCGCGGGAAGGGAAGATATTCGAAAATATCTTGCTCATGCCACTGTTGCAGTTTATCCGTCGCTGTGGGAAAATTTTCCTTATGCCTGTCTTGAAGCAATGGCAAGCGGTGTTCCGGTAATAGCATCCCGCTCCGGAGGGCTTGAGGAAATAGTCGCTCACAAGGAAACGGGTTTTTTATCGGATGTATTGAATCACAACATGTTATCTGAAACTTTGAAAAATGTGCTTGGAGATTATGATATGTCATGCAGGATAGGCCTAGCGGGCCGTTCCTGGGTTATATCAAACTGTAACCAGGATAAAATAGCGGAAACGAGCGGAACGTTTTTATGAGGGTATTCTAAATGTCTGATGCCAGGACAAAGGGCAAGCGGTTAATCAAGAATTCCGTCCTGAATATTCTAAACTCCTTTGTAACCATGGCGGTTACATTTATTACATCTATTGTTGTTGCAAGAACGCTGAAACCTGAAATGTATGGAATCTTCAACCTGATATTATGGGTAACCGGTATTTCCACATGGGCAATCGGCATGGGACTTGTCCAGGCCGTGACCAAATATATTGCCGAATATACCGGCCGTGGGCAGAGCGAGGAAATAAGTTCAATCGTTATATTTGTCCTTAAAATCGAAATCATACTCAGCGTCATCTGCACAATAATTCTTGTGTTTTTCAAAACTCGGATTGCGGATTATTTCTTTACCCCGAACGAGGCTTTTTATTTCCTGATAGCATTCATAGGGCTTGTACCTGGAATAGTTACCGCGGTCTTCAGCTCTGCAATCGAGGGCATTCAGAAATTTGAGTATTTCACATACTTCCATCTTATAGTGACTCCTCTTGCCTTTGCTGCCAAGCTTATCGTACTGTATATGGGTTATCGTATTGATGGACTGCTGATTGTGACCCTTATATTTTCCTTTTTAAACACGTTTTTCTTTTATTGGATTCTAAAAAGAGAGGGAATCTCCTTCAATATTTTCCGTCACCCGATAAGGAAACAGACCCGATCCGAGATTCTGCGTTATAATTTTTCAGTGAGTTCGATTCTTGTGGTTGATAAAATCGTATGGGATAAGTCGGAAAACTATTTTTTAGGACGTTACTGCAGCGCGGCCCAGATTGGGTATTATAATCTGGCGTTTAATGTAACACAGCGTTTCATGAGCGTATTACCCACAACTTTCTGGCGTGTTTTATTCCCAGCAATGTCCGAATATTTTGGGTCTGGCGATAAGGATAAAATCAAGCGTATTTATTATATCGCATCGCGCTATCTTGCATTTTTTTCATTTCCTGTTGGTGTGGCTGGAATTATTCTTTCATATCCCATGCTAAAGTTTCTTTATGGTTACGATTATACGGCGGCCAAATATCCGCTCCAGATAATTTTTCTCTGTTCCATATTCAGCTCACTGGCTACCCCCGGATCAGCCGTAATTTACGGAATAGGAAAGCAGGGTTTTATCTTCCGTTACGGTATTGTTCTTGCGGTTGTTAACATTCTTCTTGATATCTTATTGATAAAGAAGTATGGGGCAATAGGTGCTGCTACATGTTATGGGATAGTGACCATTGCGGGTTCTGTAGGCGGTCTTATTTTTCTGTATCGAAAAGTCGGTCTCGTATATCCATTCAAGTCAGTGTCAAAAATAATTTTTTCCACGATACTGATGGGGGTTTCCATACAAATGGTTATTGGTCACAGATCTGAAATGATGAGTTTTATACTTTCGATACCCGTTGGTATATTTGTTTATTTTATCAGCTCAGTTGTATTAGGCAGTTTTGAAGAAGAGGATTATATACTGATGAACAGCGTAAAAGCGGTTTTGCCTGAAAGATTCTGTGGCATTATAAATGTGCTGGTAGGGTTTCTCAGTTCCTTTAAGGAAAGTGAAAAAAAATAACAAGGTGTATTATCATGAAAATAGCCATGGTCGTGCCTGAATCAGGGCCTTGCGGAATAGGTGATTATACCAGACGACTGGTGGAATTGATGCCGGAACAGGTTGATCTTATATGCACACAAGTTGCTAACGCCAATTCCCATGATATTCTCCATGTGCAGTACGAACCCGTACTTTTCAGAAAAAAGCGGAAAAGTCTTTTTCCAACACTGATGCGGTGGAACCATAATCTTAAAAAAGTTGTAACCGTCCATGAAGCTTATCATGTGAATCCTTTTATTGCTGAAAGGCCTGTTGAAAAAGGTTTAATCGGTTTTCTAAAGAGAATTAAATATGATTTCAGGCACAGCCTTGAATTATACGAAGAATCATTTGCAAAGCGTGATTTCTATTCGGACGCCGTTATAGTGCATACCAGAAATGCTAAGGCCGTTCTTATGCGTAAAGGTTGTCATCAGGAAAAGATACATGTTATTCCGCATCCTGTCTTTTCTCATCCTCCTGCGCGGAAGGCCCCGCGGGGATGGAAGAAAATTCCTGAAGACAAAAAGATTCTTCTTCTCTTTGGTTTTATTTCACCTGCCGTGGATTACGAGACAATACTTAAAGCTCTTAAGTGCGTGCAGGACAGATGTTTTCTTGTGATTGCAGGTTCCACAAGAAGGCCGGAGGACCGAGGGCTTGAGGATGCGCTTGTAAAAAAGATACAGGATGAGGGTGTAGAAAACAGTGTCCATCTCACAGGATATGTTGAGGAGGAATGTCTTTCATTTCTTTTCAGCCGCTCGGATATTTTCATATCAGCTCCTCGTTTTAAAACAGCATCCGGCTCGCTGTCGCATGCGCTGGGAGAGTGCATTCCTGTTGTGGCGCCGGATATGCAGCATGTCAGGGAAATAAACGCTGAGATCAACTGCATCAATACTTATGAACCGGGAAATTTCAAGGAACTCTCAAAGAAAATAGAGGAACTACTTGATCCTTCTATCTATGCGGAATTTGTGAATCGTTTGAAGGTTTATTCCGGAAATCACTCCATAACATCATTTATTGAAAACCAAACAGTTATTTACAGGAGGGTGCTTGAAAGTAGCAATTGATGCAAGGGCATTATCAACGCCTTATGAACACAGGGGTGTTGGTTTTTATATCAAGACCCTGGTCAAAGGCCTTCCTGAGATTGCGCCTGATATTGATTTTGTCTTTTTTATCGGGGCTGAGACATCAGAAGATTATGTGCCTGAATTTCCCAATATTGAAATAAGAAGGATATTCAGGGCCCCGAAATATGTTTTTGCCCAGGATGTTTTGGGTTTGCCGCTTGAAATATTAAGATCAGGGGCTTCTATCTTTCATTGCCCTGTGGCACTTGGGCCGCTCCGTGATATAAATCTACCCTGGTTTTCACCTGTGCCGGTAATAGCAACAGTCCATGATCTTCATGTCGAATCGCTTGAAGACCCGGTAATGGAAGCATATCGCAAGGAATTCCGTTACAAGTTTCAAAGATGGGTGGTAAAAAAAACGCACATTATAACGGTTTCGGAATATACTAGAAAGCAACTCGCAAATACTGGCATCATGGACAAGGAAAAAATACAGGTGATTCCAAATTGCATAAGAAAAGGGGAAGAGATAAAGGAAAACAAAGAGGATCTTGTCCTTTTCATAGGAGATACTGCGCATAAGAACACTGCTGCGGCCCTTGGAACATTCCTTAATCTTTCGTCAATTTTACCCGAGTGGCGTTTTATAATGGTTGGTTCAAAGGAACGTATTTACGCACTCGCAGGCCGAGAGGCAAAAGCCCTTCAGGCGGCAAATATTCTCCAGATCGAAGAAAATGTGCCTGATATAATCATGGAGGGACTGTTTGCAAAAGCAAAAATCCTTTTTATGCCATCATTATCCGAAGGGTTTGGCGTCCCTGTTCTTCAGGCATTTCTGCATGGCGCCTGTGCAGTCATTTCTGATCGCGGATCATTGCCGGAGGTCGGGGCTGATGCGGCTGTTTATGTAAACCCAATGGATGTCGGTGAAATGGTTTCCACTCTTGAAGGGCTTATCAAAAACGAATCGCTCCAGAATACCATAATTGAGCGTGGACATAGCAGGGCTCTTAAATATTCCTGGACCGAGCATTTGGGGCGTTTGGCTGATTTTTACCGGGAGACCGCAAAGAATGCATGAAATTGGAATATTAAGCCGCCGTGTACTTCCTGCTGACGGAGGGGTTGAGCATTTTTTATACGATTTGCTTTCAGCCATGAGGCAAGACTATTTACCACGAATTGCAGCACAGATTCTGCGCGATGGGGCCGACTTTCCTGGTGTTGATGATTGCTTTGCAAGGAGCTATAATGATGAGGAATACAAGGGCCTGTTTACAAAAGCACTCACGCCTGCATTCAAGGATCGGCTTCGCCTGCTTCCCTGTGCGCTTAAACTTTTGCCAATTTTGCGTGGTTCTTTTTACGGGCCGCTCAAAAATATTGCAGTAAGGCAATTTGCATCAGTATATCAGAAGCGCATACGGGATTATTTTCAGGATGTGCATCTGATACATTCCTTTGCTTTTGACGGTCTTGGGCTGCTCGGGTCTAGGGTCGCGTCGCACATCAAGGTACCCTTCATAATAACGCCATTCATGCATCCTAAAAAATGGGGTGATGGAATACACAATATAAATCTTTATAATTCCGCGGATGCTGTAATAGCTTTACACAAGGAGGATGTGCTTTCCTTGAAACGTATAGGCGTGGATGAAAACCTTATCCATGAATGCGGAATAGGCATAAATCCGTTTTCAGGTGATGGTGAACGTTTCCGTAAAAAGCATTCCATAAAAGGAACACTTGTGCTGTTTATCGGCAGGATGGTTGAACACAAAGGGTATCGTGAGCTTGCTCTTGCTGTGCGAAAGCTGCGTCTTGAGGGACGTGATATAACACTTATGCTTATAGGGCCTGCGGGAAAGGCGGCGGCTAAATTTCTTGAAGAACAGAGAATGCACGGCGTTGTTTATCTTGGGACAACGGATGATGAGGAAAAGCACGACGCTCTTAGGGCGTGTGATCTCTTTTGCCTTCCTTCAACGAGCGAAATAATGCCGGTTACTATTCTTGAAGCCTGGTGGGCGGGTAAACCGGTACTTGCAGGGGACATACCGTCTTTGCACGCATTTGTGGAGGAGGGTGTCAACGGCCTTTTTACGGTGAGGGACATTGATGCCATTCGCGAAAAGCTTCTTTTATTCATGTCTGTCCACAACCGCTTCAGGGGGCTTGGTGATCATGGAAGAAAAAAGGTCGAAGAACAATACCTCATTCGTCATATAGCTGATAGATTAAAGGATGTTTACAGCGAGACGATTTCCCGGAGAGATGAAGTCACCAGAATTCTTCCCTCAAGTAATCAATATTAACATGCCATCTCACCAAAAAATACTTATAACAGGCGGGGCAGGGTTTCTTGGAAGTTTTGTTGCTGAAAGATTCTCACGCATATATGATGTCCATGTTATTGATGATCTTTCAACAGGAGACATGAAAAACCTGGAGGGTATCAGGTGTTGTTTTCACAAAATGCGTGCATGGCAAAACCCTGCAATAAGGCTGATTCAGGAAGAGGGTTTTGATCTTATAATCCATCTTGCTGCAAATGCTTATATCAAAACCTCAGTTGAAAAGCCGTTTGAGGATTTTGAAAATAATCTTGTGGAACCTGTCCGCCTCCTTGAGGCTGTGAGGGGCCTCAAAAAACGGCCTCACCTTCTTTTCGCCTCATCAGCAGACTGTGCATGGTGAATCACTGAGTTTTCCAATGCGGGAGAATGACAGGCTCCTTCCGGTGTCTCCTTATGGGGCAGGCAAATTGGGCATTGAAAGCTATGCCCATGTTTATTATCAAACATTTGGAGTGCCATCACTTTGTGTCAGGTTATATCCAATGTATGGCCCACGGCAGAAAAAACAGGTTGTATATGATTTAATGTCAAAGCTCATGCAGGATGGAAATAAGCTTAAGGTTTATGGGACAGGAAAAGAAGAAAGAGATTTTCTGTATGTTGAGGATGCGGCTCTTGGATTGGAAAAGATTATTCGCAAAATACCATTTACCGGCACTGTCATAAATTTGTGTACAGGAACTGGTGTTCCAATCAGTATTGTTGTACGTATCATCATGGATGTTATTGGGAGTAAAAAAGAGGTAGTTTACTCGCAAAAAATGAGAAATGGCGATGTTGATAAAATGATAGGCTCATGCGAATTATTGAAAAAGACAGGTTTCAAGCCCAAGCATACATTCAAAGAAGGTATTGCAAAAACAGCGGAGTGGTTTTTATCTGTTCATAAATCCGTTTAGCTGTCTTTTTTTTTGTTCGAACAAAACCAGTATTTCGATGTGAGGCGTACCAGCGAACATATCAAGAGGCTGCATTTCCGTTACCCTGTAACCGCGTGATTCAAAAACCGATATCTGCCTTGGTAATTCCTCAATGCCACAGCATGCAAGAAGGACTTTGATAGGGGCGCGTCTTAACAATCCGGCAATCACCTCGCTTTGCATGCCATGGCGCGGGGGATCAGATAAAACAGCCTCTTCGTGTATATCAGGCTTTGGGAGTTGGTTTAAAAATGAGGAACCCGATATTCGGCACACATTGAAAACAGTCCTGGAACTTTTACTTCCATTATGACGCGCAGCCTCGACGCTGTCGCGAGAAGTTTCAAGGCCACAAGCATGCGCATAATGCGGGGAGAGGTAATGTGTAAAAAGGCCGTAACCACAGTAAAGGTCAACAAGATGCTGGTTTTTTGCAGGCGAAAGCAACGCTTTAGCCGTACCCAGCATGTCCGGGACTATTGATTCATTGACCTGCGAGAAAACAGCAGGCGGAAAGAGATATCTTTTCCCGCAGTAAAATACCTTTATAAAATCGCTTCCAAAGAGTTTTTTTATTTTAGGGTTGTGATAAATTGGTGTTGTGTCCAAATAATATGCGGACTTTTCAGGATCAAGAAAAATGAAACCTGAAACAATCAAAGGGTCAAATTCAGCGGCCCGCTCTGCCAGAACCCTGGCCCTCTTGATTATTTCACCATTGAGCTTAAAAACATTAAGAATAAGGCTTCTTTCAATATAACTGCCGCGTATTATTACAAAGTTCATTGCGGATAAAAGCGGGCGAAAGAAGGACTCTTTAAGCTTCTCTTCGATAAAAGCATAAAGGGCCAAATGTTCCTTTGGTTCAAGCAAGAGGTCTGCATTTCCTGATGAGCCGATGTCTTTGGGGTCAATTGAGAAAGAGAGTTTGGAATAGCCGTTTTGAAAAATTACATGTCGTTTTGTTGTTGTCCGATATTGTCTTGGTTTTGGGGATGCAATCACTGGTTTTGGCATGCACAACAATTTATGTTGCTTAAAAAAAGCTGATAGCGCCTGATTTTTTATGGACAGTTCTAGCTGATAATCAACATGCGATAGAAATCCTGTGTGTGTTGCACCCTTTGCCTTCAGGCAATCACAGGCTTTTTGAGAAATGATTCCGGAAAAGAACATTTATTTATCCATCCAATTCATTGCGCGGCTTATTGCCTTTTGCCAGTTGGAGTAAAGGTGATTCCGCTTTAACGTTGTCATTGCAGGATTAAAAATCCGATTGGTTTTTCGAAAACCCCTCAAGTCGTTTTTATTGAACATGCCTATTGAAATACCAGCCAGGCACGCAGCACCAAGGGCCGTGGATTCGATTATCATTGGCCGTTCGACTTTTAAGTCAAGAATATCAGCCTGAAATTGCATGAGATAATTATTGGCTGATGCACCTCCGTCAACATTCAGACACGTTGGTGTTATACCTGTATCTTTTTGCATGGCTGCAACCACATCGCGCGTCTCAAAAGCAATTGACTGCAACACTGCTTTTGCCAAGTGTTCCCGGCCCGTGTCTCTTGTGAGTCCGAATATGGCTCCTCTTGCATACATGTCCCAATAGGGTGCTCCAAGACCTGCAAATGCTGGCACAACAACAACCTCATCAGTATCACCTGATTCTATAGCCATCCCTTCTGTTTCTTTTGCAGTATCAATTATCCTTAAACCATCACGCAGCCACTGCACTGCAGCTCCCGCAATCATAACGCTTCCTTCAAGCGCGTATTCTATTTTGTCGCCAATGCTCCAGGCAATCGTTGATAATAGTCCGGAATTGCTTTGAATTGGAATATTGCCTGTGTTCATTAAAAGAAAGCAGCCGGTACCATAAGTATTTTTAACCATGCCAGGGTCAAAACAGGTTTGCCCAAAAAGAGCTGCCTGCTGATCGCCTGCAACTCCTGCAATTGGAATCTTTACTCCTTTGAATTCAAAAGTGCCGAAAGGACCGGATGAGTTTCTGACCTCAGGCAGCATGGATTCAGGTATGGAAAGCGCTTTAAGTAACGTTTTATCCCATCCAAGATTTTTAATGTCATAAAGCATTGTACGGGAAGCATTGGAAAAATCAGTGGCATGGACCTGACTCTTTGTAAGGTTCCAGATTAGCCATGAGTCTATTGTGCCAAATAATAATTCACCTTTTTGCGCTTTATCGCGCGCACCTTGAATGTTGTCAAGAATCCATTTGATTTTTGTTCCCGAGAAATATGAATCAACAACAAGGCCTGTCCTTTCCCTAACATGTTCTGAAAAACCGTCTGATTTCAATTGCTCGCATATTGGGGCAGTGCGTTTGTCCTGCCACACAATTGCATTGCATACGGGCTTGCCGGTTTTCCTGTCCCATACGATAGTTGTTTCTCGCTGGTTTGTTATGCCAATTGCCGCGATTTGTGAAGGTCCAATATTACTTTCATTCAAAACCCTGCAAAAAACATCATATTGGGTTTGCCAAATTTCCAATGGGTCGTGTTCGACCCAGCCTGGTTTTGGAAAATATTGTTTGAATTCCTGCTGCGCAATACCGGAAATTTCACAATTGCTGTTAAAAAGAATCGCCCTTGAACTGGTCGTTCCTTGATCAAGGGCGATTAAATATTTATTGCTCATTACTTTGATCTGCGTGTGATTTCAATAAGGTGATAACCGAAATCCGTTTTTATGGGCCCATGTACCATGCCCAGCTCCTTGCTGAACACGATTGAATCAAATTCAGGTACCATATCGCCTGGAGAGAATTCGCCTAGATCCCCTCCCTTTTTTCCGGACGGACATTGTGAGTGCTTTTTCGCGATGTCTGCAAAATCGGATCCTTCTTCGATCTGTTTTTTAAGTGCCTTGCATTCTTTTTCTGAATCCACAAGAATGTGACGTGCGGATGCTGTTTTCATGGTTTCCTTTTTGGTTGAGGTTTTTTTTGACCGAATATTCAACAATTCGAACTCTCAAAATATATGAAATTGGCGCTAAAATGAAATCATTTTATTAAATATCATCCGGTCTGCCTCACTTATCCCCAGTTTTGAATTTTTAATAGAAGAAATTATCCGAAAGCTTTTGACGTCTGGCGGCACGGAGGCCGCCAGCTAATCAATTATTCATTTGTTTTGATAGCAAGGCCAGAGACGGCCTTGCAGGAGTTACTGTATGGTGGATCATAATTATTTCCGGGCCGTCTCTGGCCCGGAGATATAACAAATTACAATTGATCCTGATTAGCCGGCGGCCTCTGTGCCGCCGGACTTGAGCAGCCAGAATAAGGTTCTTGTCTTTTTGCTAAAACTGGGGATCGGTGAGCTGGTCTGCTATCATTAATTCCTTTTTAATTTTTGACAGATTCTTAAATTTATATTCCATCCTAAGCGCCAAGCTTAAGCTTCCGATTTTCTTTTTTAACACAAGAAGCAATGGGCCTTTGCCCCTTAAACATTTCGCTCCCTTTTTTCCACCCTTGCTATGTTCCAGGAGTCGTCTTTTAACATCCGTTGATATACCGGTGTAAAGGTTGCCATTATTACAGCGCAGGATATAAAGATACCAGCATTTATTTTTCAATTGTTAAAATGTCCTTAAAGCCTTTTTCACGTGGTGATCGTCCAAGATTTATAAGTATGAAAAATGAAGCAGCCAAGAGCATTATGGGAATTAAAAGAAATGTTTTACGATTGGTATAACGGGCGATACCTTCCCACATATTCCCAAACCCCTGAAATGTCTCTCTGTTTGTAAAATCAAGGGTCTTACCATTTAGTTCATAGATTTCAGGTTTTCTTTCAAGCTTATGAAGAAACAACATGGTTGCTGTCTTTATATGAGGTGCATCAGATAAAGTTGGGTCCTCAATAAAAAAATGAATTTCCTGATAGTTTATTGCTGTTCCCAAAAGCTGTATTAAAGCGGCAGGGATTAATAAAAACCCGAAAATAATTTTTAAAGCCTTCTTTTTTTGAGATAGTTCAAAGTATTCAACAAGGGGCAAATGAATCAGGATTAATGCCGGAACAATCAGGCGCGGTCCCCAACCCCAGCCACCCTGCCACGCATGCCATATTGAATGAAATACCAATGTTGAAAGAAATAAAATAATGATTAAAATTGATAGAGACCTGTGCTTTCTGTAGAATGAAGGCCACGATATTAAAGTTAGAACAAGAAGCGGCGAATAAATAAAAACAGATTTTGCCGGTGAAAAGAGCAGACCGTAAAGACCTTTAAAAACCGGGGTTGTGAAAGCTGATTGTTCATCTCCATATCCGAAATTGGCAAATGAACCGAATCGGCAATAGTTAAGAAAAATAAGAAAACCAACTAATGGCAGTATTGGTATCAAAAAAGACAGAAATGCATTAATAGACAACCTCTTTGCAGAGTACAAGACTATTATGTATGAGCCGATAATTATACAGTAAATGACATTTGATATTTTAATATAAAAGAGAAGAGATGCTGTTATGGAAAGAATACACATTGAAAAGCATGTTGGCTTGTCTTTTCGGATAATTATGCCTAAGCAGGCTGCAAGCAAGGCACCTGAAAGGGTTTCAACAAGGACTAATTTTGAATAAGGGAGCAGGATGGTAACCGTTGCCATTATCACAAGGAACTTCAATACCAGGGATAAGGAATACCCCATACCAATTAGTAAAATATATAGCATACATATTATAAATGCAGCCGGCAAGGCACCAAGAAAGCTTGCAAAAAAATGCTCAGCCTTGATTGCGTCAATGTGACACATTCTTGAAGTCAAATCAGAAAGTGCTATTGCGGGTAAAAAATAAAATGCATAGCCAATTCCATATTTGCTATAAAGTCCGTTATTGGCACCCTTAACAACAAGCGGAAGCTCACTATTAGGCTCAATTTTGAATGTGTGTTTGTAATAAAGGGACCTTGCGGTTTGCAGGGAATATCCTGAATCAGTAGGTATGTGACCAAATGGAGCGAATGCAGCAAAGAAAAGAAAAAATGATATGAATATTTTAAAAGGTTTCATTTAAAATTAAAGGTTAAATGCCGAAAGAGCCTTCGGGCATTGCACAAAAGTTAATAGTTTCAAATCTCCGTACTTTTCCCCCATTAATCACGGAATTAAGATATTCCGGATAGTTCAAGCGGTCTTTATCACTATCAATTAAGATATCCCTGGTAAAAAACAATGTGGTGTGGTTGATTTGTGTTACTTCTTTTTTTTCACAGGAATTTTGATTGGTTTGTACTGGGGTTTGTAAAAATGGAATTCCTATTGCTGTATTCTTCTGAGATTCCAGTTGATTTAATAAAAGATCCATATTCCCATAAAAGAACTTATCTGCTTCAATGTGGAAGATGAATGGGGATTTTGAACCTTGTATGCATTCATCAAGCGCTTCTCCAAAGGCTGTTGATGAATAATCAATAATTCTTATGAAACCTTTAAATATTTGCTGCAAATAATCCATAATCGGATCAGGAAAACATTTAATAATACTGAAGCGAAATCTGCCCTGTACCAAATATAATTGCCTGAAAATATGCTGGAAAATATAAAATGGATCTTTTTGGCACCTGAAATGTAAAATAATATGAATACCTTCCGGATCATCTGCGGTAAGAGCTCTATCTGTCATGTAAAAACGATAATCATCCCATGCCTGGACTTTTTTCCAGGTATTTAGGAATTTTTTATTGTTTGCATCTGCATGAGCATATCTTCCGACTGTTTTGCTTTCAAAATGATAAACAATACTTCTTGGATTGTATATTACTTTTTGAGCATAGGCCTTTGCCTTAAGGCAAAGATCTATATCTTCCATGCCATTGATATAACCTTCATCGAACATACCGCACTTTTGAAACAATACTCTTTTAATTGCCATGCATGCACCTGTTACGGCTTGCATCTCCCTTCGTATGTTTGCTGCCTTGTATGTTGAAGGGAATCCTCGGAAAATGTGGTAAGGAATGTTATTATATGTGAAAACAATGCCGGCATGTTGAATTGTTTGGTCCGCGAAAAGAAGCTTATTGCCTGATATGCCGATTTCAGGGTCAAGCAAGTCCGTCATCAAGGGAGAAAGCCATCCTGGCGAAACCTCGGTATCATTGTTAAGAAAAACAAAAACATCTCCTTTAGCCTGTAAGGTGCCGATATTGCAAGCCTTGGCAAAACCGAGATTCTCAGGGTTTATAATTAACCTGACAGGGTCTTTCAGATTCTTAAGAAAAGCCGTTGTCCCATCAACAGAATGGTTGTCCACGACAATGACTTCAAAATTTGGATAATCCGTGTTGCGGAAAATTGACTCAATGCACTTTTCAAGCAATTCTGCATTGTTATACGTTGGAATTATTATGGTACAAATTGACATGCTTTTTCGATTACTTTAAAACCATGAATATGTAATTCCAGGGAATTTTACCTTATAAGCAATCAATATACGCTGAAATTCGAGGTAGAATCAATCAATAAAGCAAAATTTTGAAGGCTTTATAGGAAATCAAGAACTAATAAAGATTAGAAATGTAGTGTAATGTATCCATATTAAGTCAAATATTTTGTCTTCATTATTTAACCAGCCAACCACGGTGTATTCTTAATATTCGACAGATATTATTTTATCACAGATTTAAAAACTTGCATAGACAAAAACTATTTATCGGCTATTTATAACTTTGGATACAATTCTATTAAATATTTTTGATAAGCTTTTTCTTTGCGGTTTATAAGCAGATATTTTTAACGCAGAACTATAAACGCGCCGGTTTGATTCGGAAATTTCAAGGTCTTTTTCCCTCGGATATGGAAGCAATACGGCAAGCCCCAAGCCGCTCCACATTTCATTTTTAACATCTACGCTGTCGTGAAGATATCCGGGAACAAAATCCAGTTCAACCATATGTACATAAGGTGAGCGTGCCCAGCGTGCTCCTAGTATACCCTTGCGTACTTCAGGGTTGAAACTGTCATGCATAACTATAAAAAGCGGTGCAGCAGGTTCAAAATCAAGAATCCGTTCGATGTCAGAGGTTTCACCCTCGCAGTGTTTGCTTCCGTCAATGAGAATTAGGGAGAGTGCTTCATTGCGTGTACGGATTTCGCCAAGAAGCGGCGCAAGCGTATTATTTGAGTTCCCGGTTATAAAATCCACATTAGAAAATTTATCAGATAGATTCTGGTGCGCCCACGGTTCGAGTTCCAGCGAATAGACTTTAGCAGAATATTTTGCGAGTATAGCGAGGCTTCCTCCGCGGTGTGTACCCACTTCAATTGCAACTGCAGGACGCAGGCGGTCAGCCAAAAGAGTTAGTGCAGAACGCTCCGCATAAGTCATAAGCCAGTTTTTATCATCGCAATAAGGTACTGGAAAAAGAAGATTGTTTAAAATATCTCGAACGGTTTGTGTATTGTCCACTATTTAGATTCTCCTCTACCGAAGCTTATATGCGATATTAGCTGACAGGTTTATTATGTTGGGAAGTGTCCTCGTATTTTTTAAAAGCTATTGTTTCAATAAAAATGAAGGTAACCCTTGAGAAAGATACAAGATTACGGATAACAAGGCAAAGAAATCTACGTTGGCCAAATCTTTACTTAGCTCGAGGAGTCTTATGCTGTCATAAAACCTATTTTAGCCATAGTATTTACAATCCAAAGGCCAATAATTATATTAATAAAATTACAGGTGCATGGGAAGATGTTGCCGAGGCACAGGTAGTCCTGCTGTTTTAAGAATTATGCAACCCAACAGCTTCAAGTCCCTCGAAGAACTTTGTAAAAGAATATTACGGTCTCTCCTTTATAAACCGTTTTCATCCAAACCAATGAAAATGCCGGTGGTAAACTCCGGTTCTTCCATTTTATTCATCAGGCAGGATAAGATAGGCGACATGATAATCAGCACTGGAATTTTCCGAATGCTTAAAGATAAATATCCAGGAATAAAGATTATAGTACTAGCTTCCAAATCAAATGCGTGCATTGTTAAAACCTCTCCTGACATTGACTGCCTATTGATTTATGAAAAGTCCTTTGGTGGTATTATTTCCCTTGTGCGTAGATTGATAAGAATGAAGTTTGATTTTATCGTGAATCTGGTTTTGTATTCATCCTTGACCGGCGGCATTTTAACATCCATCGCTGCCGGGAAAAGCGGTTACAGAGTAAGGATGACCCAGGGTGATGACAAGGACAGGTTTTATCATTTGAACATACGAAAAACTGTGTGGGGCGGTGCAGTTAAAACAATGCTCGAAGAAACATCTGATATAATAAATAAAATAGGAGTTGATTTTAGTCCTCATGATGTTAAGCCAATTATTCATTTGCCGGAGAATTTAATGGCAGAAGCGGCTAATTGGAGAAAAAGCCTGAAACCTGAAATGGTTGCAGGTGTGAATATTGCCGCAGGCGTCTTGCAAAGGGAGGTAAAGGCTTTCTTGTGGAAGATAATTCTGGAAAAACTTGTGGATAATTTTCCTTCTGTTCAGTTTGTAATTTTTGCACCGCTTGATAGTAATGCGCTTATTGAACTTAAGAAGGTTGGATATCCTGATAAAATCATGATCAACCCGCCCCACAAAGGATTTCTTGGTGCAGCGGCACTCATAGGATGTGTTGATATTGTTATTTCATCAGACACATCAACGCCGCATCTTTGTTCAGGTCTTGGAATTCCGGTAATAACGCTTTATCATTGCAAAGAAAACAGCATATTATGGGAACCTTATAGTGTGTCTCATGAAATTGTAATCTCACCAACAGGCAACAATGATGGACACGAACCTGATAAAGTTATTGAGGCTTTTAAAAGTCTCATCCAGAGAACAAAAGGTAATAATTTCTTATCATAATAATAAAAAGGGTAATAATTTACTTACCTTGCCCTACCCCGTTGATTTTACTTAATTGATTAAATACGTTAAATTGGCTTTATTACCCAAAAACCTCATTTTGGCATGGTTTTTGCGCTTTTTTGTTTAAAGTAACTTAACAGTTAAATGGAGGTTTTTATGAAAACAGTTATTCTTTTTGCTCTTGCCTCGGTCCTGTTCTTTTCTAATGCAAACGCGGCTAACAATGAAGTGTTAAGTAAATTTACGGATAATTTCCCGAATATTATAATGGGTGAGGTTTATTATATAACCCAAACTTCATTTATTATCAGCGTTGATTTGGAATTCAAAGGCAATCTTGAATCACAGACTTATGAAATTCCCTTTGAAAATTCAAATACAAAGCAACCAACTGTCAAGAATGGTGACAAAGTTCTTGTATTCATCGACAAGATGTTGATGAAGCCTATTGACAATGTGCCATATTCATCTTTCAGGTTGTCAATGTTCGACAAGTTTAACGGCCAGTGTGCATATCGCTTCATGAACAGCGAACTTGATAATGATTTTTTAAGCCAACTCACTTCAATAATGTATCAGAAACAGCTTGCCACGGTATATACATATTAAGAATGAAGGATATATAAGGAGAAAGCAACGACTCCCCTGGGAAATCCTTCCTGGGGAGTCGTTTTTTAAAGATTAGAACTTTCCTCGGAGAAAAAATGATTGTTGACAACATCAGGAATTTCAAAGACTATTGTGTAAATGGATCGCTCCTTAATAAAGGCTTTCAGTTTCTAATTAAAAATGGTTCTTCAGATTTGCCGGATGGTCGCATTAACATTGAGGGTGATGAATGTTTTGCCCTTGTTCAAAGCTATGTTACTTCCAAACCCGAAGAAAAGCGCTGGGAAGCGCATAATACTTATATCGACATACAATACATTGTCAAAGGATCTGAGATAATAGGTTATAACCCTCGGAAGGATATGGTTGTGGAAGAGGATCAGACTCCGAAAGCGGATATGATTTTTTTCAAGCAGTGCAAAGGAACGGATATTTTGATGAATGCAAATAATTTCGCGGTTTTTTTCCCTCAGGATGGGCATAAACCATGTCTGATTTATGATAAACCTGAACAGGTAAAGAAGATAGTTGTCAAGGTTAAATATAAAGGATGGAATTGATGCAAATATGCCCTTTCTGGGATTATTTTAAGACAGCAAGGGTTGTAAAAAGGTTGAAAACATTGTCGGATAAAGAAGCGGGCTCTGTAGGGTCAATATGTGCTTGAATATATTCCTTGAGGGATTTATTAGAAATAATTCTCCGGGCATATTCAGCTAATGCCTTGAGCAATGGCTCAGGAGTGGTAAATAAGTCGTCATATGAATTACGGTATGCAAGGATTGTTACAATGTCTTCAAAATCATGTGATCCGTAAAAGTCATTTTTACCGCGATCAAAAAAGGCTTCAAATTTAATGGCTATAAAGTAGGGTAATGGAAAGATACGAATCTACG
Source organism: uncultured Fibrobacterota bacterium (assembly GCA_963831235.1). GTDB lineage: Bacteria > Fibrobacterota > OXYB2-FULL-49-7 > OXYB2-FULL-49-7 > JAEUSG01 > CAWHPS01. The sequence continues at coordinate 16,107 of CAWHPS010000011.1, read as the reverse complement.
TTCCCTTGGGAAGAGAAACCAGAATTGTATTTTCCATGCCTTCTTTGAACCAGCGGGTTCGTATTCCAAGAAAGCTCCCTTCCGTGGGCATAACATCAACTTTTATTCCATGGTAGAGTTTCGTGCAGATATTGGTTCTATAATATTCTCTATTCGCGAATCGAGAATCATGAGTCGGGCAGTATGGAATTCCATTTATTTTGATAATAGTGCACCGTTGGCATTTCTCGCAGTTCATAACTATTCTTACGGCGGATTCCTGGTTTTGGGCTGCAATGGTTATCGGATAAGTCGCATTATCTGACCGGAGTACTATTCGATAAGGTTTGAATTTCATTTTAGGGAGCATCGCACTTTTTCATGGGTATATACAATATGTTGGATAAAAAGAATTATTATCACATTACCAAACCCATCCCTGCCCTTCCCTTTTTCTTAAGGGAAAAAGGGAAGGATCCGTTCCTTTGTAGATAATTTATCGAGTTTGGAATAAGCTTTCTTCCGCCAGTCCGAAACCTCTTCAATTGTCTCGTAGGGATCCATTATGTTTTGCAAATCTTTGTAAAAAGTGGTGAGTTTCTTGTGATAACTGCATGAAACGAATAAACCGTTACTCCACGATATGGCTTACCATACTCAATGAGAATGAACCTTATTTTCAATTTGGTATTTTAAACAAAGTTTTTCGGTCAGACGCTTGCCATGAACATGCATCCTTCTTGCTTTTTCAAGAAGTGACATCCCCTCTGTTTCCTTCCCAATCGCTTTCCTAATTTCCCATACCTCTTCAACAGCTTTCCCATGACTCAACATATACATGACTCGTTAGTGACTATGGACTGTTTTGAATTCCGAATGCTTCAAACCAAACTCTTTTGTCAAAATGCGGCCACGTTCGGTGAAGTGCTTTACTTGTTCAGCGGGGGTCATGTCCTTAATGGTATCGGTAATCTTCTCCCGCCATGTCCAGACCTCTTCAACGGCTTTGCTATTGGTTTTCATTTGGTCTTCTCGACATTTATCGAAGAACGAGTTCGCGAGTATGTGTCTTGAGTTTTAATTTATGGGCATATTTTCGCCCAACTTTATTTATCTCAAGAACTCTCTCTTTGGGAGACAGCTTATCCAGTTTTGAATAGGCTTTCTTTCTCCAATCCCAGACCTCTTCTATTGTTTTATAAGCATCCATCTTAACCCTCCTCTGGCAAAAACATTTCTGGATTTACAAAGCTCAATGGCCCGTATCCGTTCAAAAGGTTAATGCCGTTAAAAGCATCGATTTTCTTGATTTTTACCAGATGCTTGAAATTAAATGTCAACAAATATTCAATACTGTTCACGGAGCAAATGGCAACATGTGCAGCATCATAATAGCGGTTGGCTTTTGTGGGCTCAAGGATTCCAGCTTCAAAATATTTTTTCATTAAGGATTCACACTCAAGGCTATCCTCTAATAGAACAGGCGAAATCTTCTGAATCCATTCCAGTAATACCTTTTTCTTTTCTTCATAACATTCTTCAATTTCGATGAACACATAGTTGGATATGTAAATTTCATACCCCTCTTTTTTTTGGTTTATCAACCGCATGAACTTTTCTGTTATGGAATGCCAGTCAGGTCGATTGCTTTTATAAAGCTGATTCCAGACAGAAGTTTCAATATATAGCTTCTTTCTCATATAATAAAAAATACCCCCTTTCATTGTAAAAGGCAAGAATTCTATTTGAATTGTCTATTTCTCGATCTTGATTTCAAGAGAGAGTAGCGGTTATCTTATCAACCGTATTGTAACCCCTAATCAACATCTTCCAAGGAGTCCCATTATGGCAAAAGTAAACAAAGAACAACTTATTAAGTTGCAGAAGACTTTAATAACTGACGCAGCTATTGGAGCGAAATTTGGCATATCCAGACAGGCAATACATCAAATGAGAGTGAAGTATGGGATTAACGCGAATACTGCCAAGAATAAAGAACGGAATGCCAAAATTGTCAGCCTTTATAAAAAAGGTAAGTCGGGAATTGCGATTGCAAAAGATTTAGATCTTTCAATATCGCAAGTTTACAGGATAATAAAGAAATAGGATTCGGATAATGAAAGAACAGGCATACAAGGAAATCTCCGAACTCGTTAAACGGTTCGAGGAGCAATTACCATCTTATAAGAATAGTAACTATAACGAGACCTCCACAAGGCGGGATTTCATTGACCCCTTTTTCAAAGCCCTTGGTTGGGACATGGACAATAAACAGGGGGCCGCTGAAGCATATAGAGAAGTTATTCATGAGGATAAGGTCACTGTAGAGGACAAGAAGAAGGCTCCTGATTATTCTTTCCGTCTTACGGGTGGTAAGAGGTTATTCTTTGTTGAAGCGAAGAAGCCTTCAGTAAACGTCAAAGAAGAAATCCCTCCGGCTTATCAGATAAAACGGTATGCCTGGAGTGCCAAACTTCCTATTTCCATCCTTACAGACTTTGAAGAATTTGCCGTTTACGACTGTACGCTAAAACCCAAACTTACGGACAAGGCCTCATTGAGCCGTATCAAATATATGACATTCAGGGAATACCTGCCTGAGTTTGATTTCCTGTGGGATACTTTCGCGAAAGAAAATGTTATTCGCGGCAGCTTTGATAAATTTGTCCTGTCGGATAAGAACAAGAAAGGTACTGCCACTGTTGATAAGGAATTCCTGGCTTCTTTGGATGAATGGCGGAAGTTCCTGGCTGTGGATATCAGCAAGAATAATAAAAAGCTGGATGAAAGCTCCATCAACTATGCAGTACAGCAGACCATAGACAGGATTATTTTCTTACGGATATGTGAAGACAGGGGCATTGAACCCAGCGAGAGATTGAAAAGTTATGTTACCGATAAACATTGTTATCGGAGCTTGTTTGAATATTTCCGCGAAGCGGATAAAAAGTACAATTCGGGGTTGTTTGATTTTAAGAAGGATAAGCTATCGGAATCACTGGAAATTGATGACAAGGTTTTGAAAGAAATAATTCATGGGCTATACTATCCTGAATGCCCGTTTGAATTCTCGGTTTTACCTGTTGAAATATTAGGCAGTGCTTATGAGCAATTCTTGGGAAAGGTAATTCGGCTAACAGCAGGTCATAACGCAAAGGTTGAGGAAAAGCCAGAGGTCAGGAAAGCGGGTGGGGTTTACTATACGCCGCAATACATCGTTGAATACATTGTAAAAAATACTGTTGGTAAGCTGGTTGAAGGCAAAACACCTGAAGAGGTCGAGAAAATTAAGATAGTTGATCCTGCTTGTGGTAGCGGGTCTTTCCTTTTGGGGGCGTATCAATACCTTTTAGATTGGCATATCCTGTATTACAACGGGTCGAGTAAAAAGAACAAGGCTTTTATCACGCCTGATGGTGGGCTTACGACCGCCCTTAAGAAGAAAATTCTGCTGAATAACATTTTCGGGGTGAATTTGGATGCACAAGCGGTGGAGGTGACTAAATTAAGTCTCCTGCTAAAGTGCATGGAGGGAGAAACCCAGGCTTCCATCCAGAATCAGTTAAGCATGTTTCATGAACGGGTATTGCCATCATTGGAGACGAATATAAAATGCGGGAATTCATTGGTAGGAACAGATCTTAATGATGGTAAATTCGACTTTGATAGTGCGGAGGAAGATAAAATTAAGCCTTTTGACTGGAAAGTAGCTTTTCCAGAAGTTTTCAAAAAGGATGGCTTCGATACGGTTATTGGTAATCCCCCATATGTCAGACAAGAATTGATAGGGGCTTTAAAAGAATATTTTCAACGAATATACAAAGTTTATAATGGAGCAGACGGATTTATATAGTTATTTCTTTGAAAAAGGTATTTCCCTGTTGAACAGTAAAGGTATGTTCGGAATAATAGTTGCCAATAAATGGATGCGGGCAAATTATGGTGAGCCATTAAGAAGATGGCTTAAAGAACAGAACATCATTGAAATTGTTGATTTTGGGGATTTACAGATTTTTGAAAATGCTACAACATATCCCTGCATTTTTATTGCGTCAAAAGAAAGTAATCATAAGATACCAAACCTAAATGTTACCTCAGTTAAGACACTCGAATTTAAAGATCTTGATGATTATGTGAATGTAAACAAGATGTCAATCAGAAAGGATAATCTTGATAATTCCAGTTGGAATTTGGTTTCACCATCTGAACAAGACTTGTTAATGAAACTACAAAAAGCGAGCATTACATTTGGTGAATATGTAAAGGATAATATTTTCCGAGGCGTTCTAAGTGGCTTTGATGAAGCTTTTGTAATTGATGAAATAACAAAGGATAATCTTGTCGCGAAAGATAGAAATAGCTTATCAATTATTAAACCCTATTTAGCTGGCAAAGACATCAAAAGATATTTACCTCCAAAATCAAATAAGTTTTTAATTTTTACGCGTCGGGGTATCGACATCAATAAGTTTCCGGCAATCAAAGAATATCTTTTAAAATTTAAAGACCGTTTGATGCCAAGGCCAAAAAACTGGCAGGGGAAAGAATGGAAGGGTCGCAAAGAGGGAAATTATAGTTGGTATGAAATACAGGATTCTGTAGACTATTTTCAGGAATTCGAAAAACCAAAAATAGTTTATTTGAAATTTCAAGTAAAACCTGCCTTTACCTTTGATCTAAACTCGTTTTTTGTAAATAGTGCTGGGTTTATAATACCGACCGATGATAAATATCTCATTGGTATACTAAATTCGAGATTAGGATGGTATTCAATCTCGAAGTGTTGTACACAAATCCAGAATGGGTTTCAGCTTATATTTCAATATTTCTCAAAAATCCCAATAAAAAGAATCGATGATAGTAACAGCATTGAGATGAAAATACATGATGAAATTATTGAATGTGTTGAGGCTATTTATGAATTTCAGAATAAGCTAACCTCCGCAACTATCCCTGCTGAACAGGAACAACTTAAGAACCGTATTGCTTCTAAAGATAAACAGATTGATAAGCTTGTTTATGAATTGTACGGGCTGACAGAGGATGAAATCAAGATTGTTGAAGAGAGTGGAGCCAAATAGACACCCCACCAACCTTATCCTATAGGAACTAAATGGACATACCTTCATATTCAAAATTAATGTGGCCGCTTATGAAACTGCTCTTTAGCCAGAAAGAGGCATTACATGTTTCTGAAGTGTGTAAGCTATTGGCGGATGAATTAAAATTATCCGAAGAAGACCGTGCCAAAATGCTACCATCAGGCAGACAGCCTTTATTGCGGAACCGCGTTGGTTGGGCACAAGACGCTTTAAAAAGGGCTAAGTTGGCAGGTTCGATTAAGTGGGGTAAGTGGTTTCTAACCGATGACGGTCGAAAATTTGTTGAAAGTCATCCCAGTGGACTTACCATTGAAGAGGAAAAAAGCCTTTCTACTCTTAATCGTAGCATGAAAATAGCAGAGATTCTGGGTGAAACTCCAAAAACAGAGGAACCTGTTCATCCTCTAGAAAACGAAACGCCCGAAGAGATTCTTGAGAATTCGTTGGATATGATCAAAGAACGGGTGGCGGCTGAACTCATTGAGGAAATTCTTAAAGCCAGTCCTCGGTTTTTTGAAAGACTGGTTTTAAATCTTCTCCATGCTATGGGATATGGGACTGATGAAAAGTCCCTAAACCATGTAGGAAAAAGCGGTGACGGCGGGATAGACGGTATTATATTCCAAGATAAGCTCGGACTCGATAAAGTTTACATCCAAGCCAAAAGATGGCGAAATCAGGTTGGAAGTCCTGAAATCCAAACATTCATCGGATCTCTTAGTCTTAAGGGTGCGACAAAAGGAATTTTGATTACAACAGGGGAGTTGTCTGGCCCTGCAAAAGAGACGATAGGAATGACACTGGGAAAGATTGTTGGTATAGATGGAAAACGGCTCACAGAATTAATGATGGATTATGATGTTGGCGTTTCAAATACAACTCTAAAAGTGCCTAAAATAGATAAGGATTATTTTGAGGAATAACTGTAACTATTGATCTTTAATTATCCATCTTCAAGAAAGTGGCTTTGCTTGTCTATAAAAAAGGTTACGGGCTAACAGATAGATTATATAGGACATATTCGTACCTTATAAAAACAAAAGCAAGAAAGAGGAACTGCTTATACATAAAATTCAAAAAAGCTTACAATATTCGCTCGGATATAGTTCATGTCCGACGCTGGAAACGGCTCTAATCGCCCAATCCAAAAGTTGCAATCCTTACAGAGTATTGCAGGCTTTTTTAAGAGCCTTTGGGAACACATAATTGACAATCCATCAATGATGAATATTTTGGAACAAAGTGATAATAAACGCAAAATGTTTTTTGAACTCATTTCAAAAGGATATGTCAGCCCCTTGAAGTCTTTGAAACAGGGTGCATGACAGCTAATGCATAGCCCCTACGCGGCATTTCTCAAGAAAACCCGGTTTGCCTCCGCGAGGAACAGCATTCTTTTGTCCCAAAAAGTGTCCCATCGCTTGGTTGTCGATAATTCGGCTGCCCGTATTTGCATAACAGCCTCCACTTTATTTTCTGTCCAGAACTTATCAGAGGCTTTCACTCTTTGATTGACCTGCTTGATAAGACTCTCCACCCGACAACTCGATACCGGTAATCCCAACTTTCGGATACGTGGATAATCCATTCTGGAAGCATTTTCATTGATATAGTGGATTGCTCTTCTCAGGATGATTCGTGGGTCACTATCGGACGCTTGCTTCGGAGGCAAACCAATTTCCGTTTGTTTTTGTGACAAAAGGTTTAATATAGGCACCACTTCACCCTTCCATGCATGAGTAATCAACGTGACATAGAAAAGCCACGCCTGCTCCTGGGACTTGACCGTGGCTTGGGCAACAGCGAATAGATGCTCAACGAGATGGACAAAGTCCAAGAGCGCTAACCAGTGACTGAAGAACATCTCATAGACCAACCAATTGCCCGTGCCCCCATCTGAGATAAACAGTTTTTTCGGAGCTGCGTTGAGATTCAGTCTTTCAGCTTCATTCCGTACCAATGGAGCGAAACCTTTTGCATCCAACATGCTGACCACACAGCTTTTCAGCAGGATGGTGTCTTTCTTGTGCGTATGCGGTTGAGGGGGGAGTGAAACTGTATTATTGACCTTTTCTTTTTCGGTTGCTTTGGCATGCCCAGCCAAGCCCGTTACCAAGGCACGAACAGAATCTTTATCGATGAAGACTGTTGGAACCTCTGGATGTGGGTCCACCTCATGACTGTCCGCTTCCATTATCTGGAGATGGGCGATATTGTCTGCTTTCCATTGGGGGTTGTGTACTCCGGGTAGATCGTTTTCCGCACGGGTTTGAACACGTCCACCATCAACCGAGACAACCGATGCTGGAGGGTTTTTGGGGACAACAGTTTGATCCACAAGCTGGCTATGGTCACGGACGGATAATAATTCTTTGCCAATTTTATCTGTGATTCTGGCAATTTGCCGATAACTGATGAAAATATCGCCTATCTCTGCTAAAACAGTTTCTGCCTGTTGATACGAATTGCAATTGCCACCAGCCCAACTGATTTTCTTAAGCAGAGAGGGGCTGTAATCGACACTATCAAACCCCAATAAACGACGCCAGGGGGAAAAATCCCGCCGACATTTCTGACAGCCGAATATGGGTGCTGCAAACGGGAGTTTTCCTACTGCCGTATTAACCATCACGGATTCTTCTTTTGCTTTCTTTTCTGCGTCTTCTTTTCGCTTGCTGGGTGTATGACATTTGGGACAATCGCATTCTTTGGCAAGCAGTACTTCGATTAACACAGGATCCATTAGAATGCTCTTTTCCAGAAGATATTCTCCAATCTCTTTGCCTAAGGCAACAACCAGTTCCTCCCTCTCTGTAATAGTCGGGAAATGCCCATCGGATTGTCGCCCTGTCTTTTGTTTGATTCGCTCCAGCATACCATCCATCATTTGAAGTAGTTCGTTCCGGATTCCGTCCCACGAATCGGTTGATGTAACCTTTGACATTTTCTTTCACTCCTTTCTTGTTCTCCTTTTTGCACGATAGGACTTCAATAGCCCCTGTATCGTTTTATGTGTGTTAGATTCAATTTCCCTGTTCATTACTTTCCATTGTTTGCAGAATGATTGGATGCTTTTGACCAGTTCTTGCGGAATATGGACGGTGTAGGTCTTTCCTGATTTCCGGTAGGATAAATAATAAGCGGAATGAAGCTCGTTATCCGTGCAGTGGCAGTTCTTTTTACCGCACTTGAAGTGGGTTTGCCCTAAGGATGCTTTGAGGTAGGGGGTTGTATCCTTTTGCATAGCCTTATTATAATATTATAACAAGATAATGTCAAGAAATATTTTTGTTAAATTCATTAAAATCGGAAAGGCGATCGGATTTTACAGGGTACCTACATTTTTGACTACATTAGCTGTCATGCACCCTTTGAAACATATTTGATTGAAAAGAAGACCTTTCAAATATTACTTTAATAAACAAATTATTATGCAAAAGAAACTTGATCTGAATATTGTTGGATTTTGGAATACCAGAATATTTACCCCACAATGGATAGCAGGCAATCTTCTACCAGAATCTTCACAGAGCGGAAGTACAGAAATTGAAGGAACAATCGATTCCTTTAACATGGAATTTGGATACAGTTTTTGTGGGCTAAACTTATTGCCCAGAAATAACCAGCTAAAAATTGAAATTCAGGAAAATACCGATGCTCTTGTTTTCGCTCTTCAAACTAGTTTAAAAGTATTTAAAATCCTAAACCAGACACCAGTGTTTGGCGTGGGGTTCAATGCTAATTTTGTTTTCGAAGGAACAGAAATAAACTCCTTTGTTAGAAAGTTAACTAATGAGCACCAGCGGGTTCCTGGATTTGATTTGCTATCCATGAACTATTGCAAGCCTTTTGAAAATTATATTTTGAATGTGGCAATCAGGAATGAAAAGGATAAAAGAATATTCACTTGTAACTATCATCATACATTAGAGCAATATAAAAAGATCGCAGAAGATCAATTATTGATAAAATATCTTGCGGATGCACAAAGGGTGGTAGAACTATGAATACAGATTGTACAAAACAATTTCCGGTTTTAAGCCTTTCTGAACCAGAGATTCATTACGTGCAATTCCCTTCTAGTGACGATTCTTCTTGCGAAAAAATTCCCTTCAAATGGCCAAAAGAAGGTGAGGCCATTCATTTTAAAATTCAAAATGAGCAATTGAAAAAGTGTTTACCAGCAGTTGCATATGGTTACATTTTCGCGCAAAAGCGAGCCCTGATAAAAGAAGAACTTTTCATAAAAGCCATCAATAATTTACTAAAAAAGAATGAGTATTATGAACTTTGCCTCCAACTTGCGGAAGACGTAATTTCCGAATCCGAATTTGATGAAGAAATCAATAGTAATCCATCAAAGTACTTTATTGAGGTTAACGATGACATTACAGAAGAAAAGTTTATGCAGATCATGGAAATTACAAAGATGCTTCCACAAACATTAACTTTTGATCGTATTTCTGATATTTTTTCGGTATCGCCAAAATTGCTTTCTAATAAACTTGAATCCCTTCGCTAATTACAAATGACTGAATTATTCGCGCCAAATGTTTCCATCGAGTGCTTGTCGGCGGAGGTAATAACAAGGAAAATTGCTAGTCGTACTCCTACAGAAATTCCTGGAGTTGGACGATGTATTAAGTATAATTGTAATCGTGATTCAAGTGCAGAAATAAAAAAAGAATTGGAGCCAAAACTTGCTCGACACAGACCAGCATCCAGTCTGAATTTTGGAGATTTAGTAAAGGGACGGGATATAATGTTCTTTTATCAGGGGATTCGCCCTCTTAAACCCACTGTTATAGGTGGACATAGTGGTCGGCATAAAGCTCAAGCACTGAACACTAGAAGTTTTACATATGCAGAGCTTACGCGTTCATTCGAGCATATTCGTCAAGCTATCGAGAATAAGAAAAAAGATTGCACAGTCGAACAATAAGATTCGAAGAAGTTTTGCCAGCCTGATATTAATATGGTGTTTTTCTAATCCAGGAAAACAAAACCAACTCACTAACAAACATTTTGCTTTTCATTCACCTCTATGCAATACGAATACATACTCGGTATCTTATTTTCATCCGCTGTTATATCCAGACGGTAATCCCCTGGTTTTGGAAATGTAAAAGGTATTCTACCCCGCAATTTCCAAAGTTTCTTTCCTTTCGGAAAGACCCCTTCTACAACAAGATTATTCGGACTGCCTACAGGTCCGCCATCCATATCTACAAGGCTAAGCCGAAATGTTATCGGTTCATCTGTGTCCTTATTCTGCCTTCTTAAAAACCATTAGGAATGGTTGTGGCAAATCCTCTATCTAATATTTTACTTCCCCCAAATGGGTGAGTCCATCCAATGTTCCGGAAAGCCCATACTGGCTTGAGGAATCGCCTTATATTCATTTAAAAGATCCTTGAGACGTAAATCCCATCTGCTTTGCGGAGCAACACAACGAAGACAATGACGACAAATGGTAAGCAGTGCAAAGACCCGGTCATTACCAATTTAAACCGGCTGATGCCATTCAGGATATTCTTCCTGGAACGGTATCAAGGGTTTAATGCCGGATGCACGATTCCACAAGCGGCCATGATGAGCACAGATATTACGGACAGTATTAAGCGCAAGGAGCCAGGAATCAAAAACTCTTTCCGGAACTTTATAGACGTTTGCAACCGCTTGTTTTACTTTATGTGAAGACCCTCTGTAGAAGGTAAGTATGGTGCCAAAAGACATGACTTCAGCAGCCATCCAAACCGGCAGCATTTCATGATAATCACCGTATTTCTGCCTGAAGTGATCAACAAATGTTTCTTTACTGCGCAAGGTTTCTTCTTGGACATGCCTGATGCAATCATTATAACGGCAATCATCGAATTTGGGCAACGCAGCCTTTTGAGTTGCATATCCGAATGAACCATAGGTATGCGAATGATTGTAAGCAAGCTGTGAACGGACGGATATCTCTATTCTTTCGATGGCATCCATGACAAGTAAACGCAAGTGACGATCAAACACATAAAGCTCCCAAACATTATCAAAGGTCGTACCAGGTTTGAAGGAGTCGTCAGGATTGCGAAAAGGATACCAGTAGCCGCTCAAGCGATAATAATTAACCGCAGCGAGGCGGGACATAATGAGTTCCAGGTTGCCGGAAAGACCTCGTTTGATAAGCAGTTTGGCTTGCTCTTCAACTGTAAGTGGTGGTTTATTGTATTCCAAGACGATGTCCCTAAAATAAAAAAACCCACCGAGAGATAGCGTACCTTACGGCAGAGGCCCGGCGGGTGTACTGATAAAAATATACTCTCCTTAAGGGAAAATTGCAATGGGAAATTATTTTACGGGCAAAAACGGATAATTGGAATTTGATAGGATGGGAGATAGTGTAATAAATGTAGTTTACATAAGACAGGGCAAAATGGATCAATCATCCATTCTGCTTCTCCTGCACCTCAATGCAATATGAATACATGCTCGGTATCTTATTTTCATCCGCTGTAATATCCAGCCGGTAATCCCCTGGTTTTGGGAAAGGAATTATCCCCCGTAATTCTGATTGTCGTTGATCATTAAAAATCATTTAGTATTCCAACAATCTCATCATTCCTGATTAAATTAACGCCTTTTGTTGTCTTGCTGATAGATGTACAATTTTCAGGACAAGGCCATTCTTTTATGCCGCTGAATCCAAAGCCATTCCATTTATAAGCCATTAGGATTCGCTGAGAACATTTCTTGTCTCTTTTAAGATACGAATCACCGGAATGAAGTGCCAATAAGAAACGCTTACGGTCTTTTCCAATTATATAAACAGCGTCGATTAACGGCCGAGACAATGCAGTACCACGCCATAAGGCATGAAATTTATTGTTAAAACTATAAACAAAAACTCTTTTTGCCTGTTCTTTATCGAATGATGAATAAATTTCTTGAATTAAAACAAGCTCAAGAATTCCATCATTATTAATGTCTATGGGTTGTAGTTTCTTAATTGGCATTGGAGGTGATTGATTTGCCTGCATATTGGTAGATAGGTCATATAGCTTAATAGACCACAACGAATCGCCTCTTTGCCGTTTTAAAATGATTTTCTGTTCACTCTTACCTTTTGCAAATAAACCAGTCCATGTCCGTTCAACATCAAAGCTAAGATTGGAAGGTAGGATAGTTTTTGGGAGAACCTCCTCAGCGTTTACAAATCGAGGTAAATATGAGTTTGGTTCCGTTCTATACCAGGTTAGCGAAAAAGCTAATCGGCTTTTACTGTCAATATTACAGCTTACAACGGCTCCAGTCTTTGTTTCCTTATATTTTTGGTCAAACAAAAAGTTTCCGATAGAAAAGAAGACCGGTTTGTCTTTTATTATTTCAACTGGCCCAAATACATGGGGGTGGGTTCCTATGATAACATCCGCACCTGCATCGATATAATCATTGGCTAGTTTTCTCATGGTAGGTGTTGCAATTGGGAGAAGTTCGCGTCCCCAATGAATATAAACAACAACAAATGTGCATTTATTTTTTAACTCATGTAGCGTTTTAAGTGCTGCCCTAGAATTTGCTTGCGAAACCATTGATGTATCGTTCTTGGAATTAACAATATCAGTCAACGCGATTATCCCTATATTGCCATTCTCCGTTTCAAGAATAACATGGTTTTGTCCAAATGAAAGCGGTGTTATTCTTCTAGAATATAATGCTTCAATCGTTTTGCGATATCCAGCTATGCATAAATCGAGCGAGTGGTTATTCTCTAATGAAATTATGCGAAAACCATTAAGCAGAATCAATCATAGGGCTTTTAATGGGAAAACAAATTACCTTTTCGTGATTGCAACCACACGAGTCTCCGACAGCACCTTCAAGATTTCCTATATGAATAGCATCTTTTTTCAGGAATGGAACAAGAGATTGAGCAATAGATGCATTCCCTTGGCTCAAGGACATTTTGTCGATGCCACGGGATAATAGAATGTCACCATAAAAACAAAGCCCTTCGGAACAAGAAGGGCTTTTTAATAGAAAAAGAAATGCCAGAATAAAAAACACACGCAACACTTATTTTAAGTCTTGAAGCTCACCCAACGAGGTTGTTGATTGGCCTTCGTAATATGGACTAATCCAAATGGGATGAGGCTTTTTCATTTGTACCCATTGTTTTGTATTCAGATTCTTGTTTGAAGCGAATTCATAATAAGAATAAACTGGGCCTTTAACAATCTGTCGTTTCCCGAAAAAGGGCGTTGCCACATTTATCTCATCAGCAAATCCTAACGCCTCATATAAGCGTAGTTTATTGGATTCATCATATTGAACATCGGCGATCTTATTTATTGGATCAGGGTAATTAAGTGCATTTTTACCATCCCCAACATTAAGGCTTCTCATTAAAAGAATAAAGTGCTCAACCACACCACCAATATTAAAAATTGAAGAATATTCTTCATCTGTGAGTAATTCTCCCTTCAATTCTTTGCGAGCCATAATTTCGAGGCTTTCTATCTGCTTCCTATACTCTTCAACATATCGAACAACGCCATTTCTCAAATCTTTATCTGTGATCTTATTTTCCAATGAATTCTGTATTTTCTTGAAACCATCACCGAGTATTCTATAAAATTCGGGATTGGGTTCAACGTAACCTCGTGGTAGACCGACATTCAGTACTTCATATCCAGCCTCACCGCATTCTGCTCCTGCTTGTTCTACAATCGCAATTGTTTCATATCTTAGATTCACCCAGCTACCAAGAGCTGTATTCAATTCTTTCCGCTTCCACCCCTTTGATTTGCAAAAGGCAAGATCTTCAGGCGATGGCTCTTTTATTAGAGTTTTAAGGGCATTTAACCAATTTTGATAAAGATTTGCACTCCATGCTTCATCAGGAAGATTATTTATGTCTGTTGCAAGTCGATTTAATGCTATTTCGTACCCAGGAAAACGGTTTTCTTTAAATTCATCAATGAGGATTCTTTTCGCGTCTTCTGAACCAAAGCTTGCAAAGATGTCTAAACCTTTAGGCAGGAATCGCCCTTGAAGTTCGTCTCCGCCATGATAGATCATATTGTCGAAAATATATGCATCCAGAGTAAAAACCGGTGGCATAACCCTGAAAGAATCTTTTGGCTTAATCCATTGTAAGTTAGTCTTAAAGTCTCGCAATAGCTGTTTTGAGGATGATTGTTTTAGATTAAACACAGTGAAATATCGTGATTCTCCGACGGTTTCACGATAGCATTGATAAATGCTGTCTAATGCTGACTTTGTTTTGGGGTCATTGAGTATGTTCAGCAAATCTCCAATATATGTGACATCTTGTGCCGAATCAAGATCAAAAGAGAATGCCTGGAACCATTGAATTGCCCTGAAATATCCTTGCATTAAAGTGTCTCGCTCATACTTTCCACGGATAAAGAAACTGGAATAATTAATTTTCTTCGAGAAAAGTGAGACTCCTTCCTGATTTGCAGAAATAATCTTCTTTATTTCGTTCTTTGTTTCTGATGAAGCATTGTGAACACTGTCTGGTTCCAGCAAATAAAGACCGGTTTCGAATAATGTCTGTATATCTTTGGGGGCTTTCTTTTCTTGTGCAGCCTGGAAAGCGTTAGAGCAAAAAACGCCCATGGCTTTTGTTAGCGTTACGTGTTCCATGTAGTCGTATAATGCCGAGTATGCTGCATAATAGGTTTCTAAAATAGCATCGCTGGTTACAAGATATGGTCTTGCATGAAAACCGACTCGAACCTCGTCTCCGCAAGAATAGTTTTCCGAATCGTAGAGGTGATATATCTGCGTGAACCGTGAATCAAGAAATAAAAGCTGATTGGTCGCCAGCTTCTCTTTCTGAGTTTTTCCGTATGGATACATCCAAAGGTTAACGACATCACCTAAAGAATCATTAAATAGTTCAATCGTTACGGCATCTTGATTATTTGTTTTAGAGATATATGCAAGTGCTTGACCCGTTGGATGAAAAGACACACAAGCTGACTGATTTTTGAATAAAACTACGATTTCTCGGCCCAAATTATCCCGCTCAATGATTGAAGTCTTGTCGTTATTATAATTGAAGCAAAGGAATTTTGTCTGATTTGGAGACCAAGAAAGAACTCCATCTGCTTTCGGTAAAGGTAAAGTGGATGTTTGCCACCAATCGGAAAACGTATAATTTAAGATTTTATTTCCTTCCGCCTGTTTTATAAAGCAATAAATTACCACTAGGAGCCCATTCAGGGAAATCGCCTCCAGTCCGTAATGAATTTTGGGGTCATCCCATCACAAACAGTCGTCCAGTATGGATTTTTAGAATATTCCGAGATCTTTTCGCGTGGCAGGGTAATAGGTTGGTCATATTCACCGGATTCTCTTACCCACCAAATGTCTTTACGCTTATTTTTTTCAGATACGTAAGCGATTCTGTAATTGTCATCAAACTTATGAGGGGAAAATCTTGGCCACGATTTGACTCGGGTTTTATCATCAGTGATTAATTCGAGTTTCTTTGTTATTAAGTTGAATATATATAACTCGCCAATATCGCCCTTCATGCCCACAAACACTATCTTGGTACCATTATAATTCCAAGAAGGATACGGAACTGGAATCCAAAGGGAAATCAAGAAAAAGCTGACAATTCGTTTGAAGGTCGTAGATTGAAATTGTTTTGGCAGTTCCTACTATCTTGTTAAGTACAATTCTATTGCCATCAGGCGATACTTTCAAAGAGAGCAATCTTTCGCCTGGAAATAAAATATCAACGTTTTTGCTCGGACGATAAACCACAGGAACTATTTCCATGAATTCAACCTTGTGATTTTCATTCACCGTCGGCTTTGCGGTCTGACAATTATAAATAGAGTCAATCTTCAAGTTTTCGGTCTTCGTAATACCAGTTTGGATGTGTACGACATTTGAGCTTCTTAAAGAATCTATCGATTGTTGATTTAAGTGATTAGATTTGGCTATTTCATTTTTGTTCTTTTTATTACAGCTTAATAATGTAAAAAGCATTCCTGTTAAG
>CAWHPS010000010.1:0-71564 GCA_963831235.1 uncultured Fibrobacterota bacterium | reverse complement strand
AATCCGGACTCGGTTCCATAACCGGCGGTGTTCTTGGGGCGCTTCCGCTTCCTTCAATTGCACCGTTTTTATTGGGTGCGCAACTTGCCATAATCGGCGGCACGGCCGGTAACCAGATCAACAATAACAATGCCGATGGTTACAATTATTTCGAAACCCGGACCGGCTACGATTTCGCAGGGAAATTCCTTCAGACTGTAATTTTCGGCGATGATGCGCGGCTTTTTAAACTGCACCTTAACGAGGGATTGGTCACTTCACTTGAAACCAATAAAGACATGCTTCTGCTCCTTGCTCTGGGAGCAGAGGGAAATATCAACAATGTTTTTGCTTTTGGCCTTGAACTTAATTCGCGGTCGTTTATCAGTAATTATTCACCCACAACCGATCCCCTTTGGTTTACCCCTTCAGTAAACATCAGGACACCTTATTATTTCAATTTCCATGCAGGTGTTGATGTATCGTTATCAGAAGATCGGAGCGGAACAACGGCCATTCGTTCATTGGAACCCTACCGTATTTTCAGCGGGATCGATTTTTCCTTTGATTTACTGGCCTCCAAACGTAAAGCGGAACTCGAAAAGAAACGCGAAGAAGCGCTGAAAAAAGAGGAATTGGAGAAGAACATTGCCTTGTCAAATAACAGGGCCGATAGTACTGCGCAAAAGGCCAGAGAACTTGTTTCAGCAGCTCAACAACAGAGGGAGGCGGAGCGTCTTCGCGCTGATTCACTCACTTTAAAAGTCAAACAGGATTCAATTACATTGGCCGAAGCCAGGTTTAAGCTTGCGGAGGAAAGGTCAAAACGTTCCGATGCCGAGAAGCAGCTGTTGTCAACAGGACTTCTTATTCTGGATGCGGTCTACTTTGAATCTGGAAAAACAGAGATATCAATGAATTCAAAGCCCTATCTCAATATTATTGCGAAGATGCTTGTTAAATATCCCAAACTAAAGATCGAGGTGGCGGGACACACTGATAATGCCGGTAATGCGGAAGCGAACCTGATTTTAAGCCAAGCCAGGGCTGAATCGGTCCGCAAATACATGGCCGAGGTTGTACCCGAACTCTGGACCATGCTCACAGCACAGGGATATGGCCCAAACCAACCTAAGGCAAGCAACAAGACCGCAGAAGGCAGAAAAACCAACCGCCGTGTTGAATTGCAGGTATTAAACAAGGAAACTTTGCTTGATTATAATCCCTGATTTTCAGCAGACTTGATATGGGTTCAGCCGGTATATGTTTACAGATTGACATCAGGGATGTTTGCGAGAACACTTAAGATGATGGTCGTTCGATGATTATTGCGGAAAAATCTTGACTTAAAATCATTTTTATTTTATAATTTCATTTCATGAAAATGAGCAATACCACCTATCTTCTATCCCTTTTCTGGCGTTGCTGCCTACTGTAATAATTAGCATAATTGTTTCATGTCCCTTTTAGGGATATGATAATATATCAAATAAATTATAAACATTTACTTTAAAGGAGTTTTATGACAACAAGAAAAATCATGCTGAGTGAGGAAGACATACCGCGCCAATGGTATAATCTGGCCGCGGACCTTCCTTCTCCCATGCAACCCCCTCTAGGCCCGGACGGAAAGCCGATATCACCCGAAATGCTGGCGCCGGTTTTTCCAATGAACCTGATTGAGCAGGAGGTGAGCCAGAAGAGGTGGATAGACATCCCTGAAGAAATCATCGATATTCTTTACAGATGGAGACCTTCTCCGCTTCGCCGCGCAGTGTACCTTGAACGCTTTCTTAAGACACCGGCCCGAATCTATTATAAAGACGAAAGTGTAAGCCCTGCAGGGAGCCATAAACCGAATACCGCTGTTCCGCAGGCCTGGTACAACAAACAGTTTGGAATCAAACGGCTGACAACTGAAACAGGCGCCGGCCAGTGGGGATGTGCACTTTCGTTTGCCTGCAAGCTCGTGGGCCTTGAATGCAAGGTCTTCATGGTGCGCATAAGCTTCGATCAAAAGCCATTCCGCAAGCTCATGATGAATGTCTGGGGCGGAAATTGTATTGCAAGCCCGAGTACTGAAACAAATGCTGGCCGCGAGATACTCGCAAAGTTCCCAGATACCCCTGGAAGTCTCGGTATCGCAATCAGCGAGGCCATAGAGGCAGCGGTAACAGATACTTCCGGCCAGACGCGCTATTCACTCGGATCGGTCTTGAACCATGTGATGCTACATCAGACCATAATCGGGCTTGAGGCCAAGAAACAGCTCAAGTCTATCGGAGAAAAAACGCCAGATATCGTCATTGCGTGTGCGGGCGGCGGAAGCAATTTTGCCGGCATTGCATTCCCGTTTGTTTACGACAAAATCAACGGCGCAAAGATCGAAATTTATCCTGTTGAACCCGAATCATGCCCCACAATGACCAGGGCGCCTTTTGTCTATGACCATGGAGACACGGCGAAAATGACCCCGCTGCTTCCAATGCATTCACTGGGACACAGTTTTATACCCCAGCCTATCCATGCGGGCGGCCTGCGCTATCATGGCATGTCGCCTCTTGTCAGTCAGGCAATTGTGGAAGGGCTCATCAAACCACGGGCTTATCAGCAGCTTAAGTGCTACGAGGCTGCAATAACCTGGGCCAACACTGAAGGGACCATCTGCGCGCCTGAAACAAGCCATGCAATCGCCTGTACAATCGACGAAGCAGTAAAGGCAAGGGAAGAGGGCAAGGAAAAAGTCATCCTAATGAACTACAGCGGTCATGGTCTTATGGATTTGGTCGGATACGAAAAATTTCTGACAAATCAGCTTTCTGATTATTCGCTGCCTGATTCAGAAATGAAAAAGTTCCTTAAAGAACTGGAAGGCCTGCCGAAACCGGAAGTCCACCGTACTGGCAAATGGTAGCCTGATAAAACAGTGGTCCTTTTTTAGCCCCTCCAATTTATTGGAGGGGTAATTTATTTAAGGCGAGGCTTTTAATTTTTAATCAGCAAAGGGAACAATTTTCCATGGGCAGGGCATTTTTATTTCAGGGCAGTATTAACCTTAAGCACTTAAAGTTAAAGATTATAACATAATTCATTGTTTTCTTGAGTTTTTAAGATTGGCCGAGTTATTGCCTGTATTTATTCAATGAAATAAAGATTTAAAACATTGACACTGCTTACTTGAATTAAAAATCTTATTAATATTATGACTGATTTGTTTGAAAACCTGGTTTATTCAAAGGAAGATATTATAACTTTTCCTGAAGGGATACCAGGATTCGAAGCCAATAAGCAGTTTGTAAGCGTAAAGGTACCCGAGCATGAGCCTTTTGAATGGCTGGTTTGCGTTACCAATACAATGTTGCGGTTTGCGGTCATCAACCCTCTTCACTTCATGCCGGACTATGATCCTCCTGTGACACAAAGGCAGCTTGACAGCCTCGATCTTAGAAAGACGGATGATGTTCTTGTATATGTTATAATAACACTTAAGGAAAATTTGCTGGAATCAACCGCTAATATGATTGGGCCGCTTTTCATCAATCCCCAAAAAATGATTGGGAAGCAGATAGTAATTGACAGTGATAAGTATTCGGTGCAGGAACGCGTTATTAGAACCTAAAGGAAGCTGATTATGCTGGTCTTAACACGGAAGTTGGGAGAATCCATAAGGATTGGTGATGACATCAAAATCACCATTGTGGAGCTGGATGGCAGGTTTGCCAAGCTGGGTATAGAGGCTCCGAAAAGCGTTATCATCCATAGGGAAGAGGTCTATACACGGATTCAAACCGAAAATAAAGCTGCAGCCCAGGTGGGCAAGGTCAATCTTTCCCGGATCGCCGAAACTTTGGAAAAAGAAGAAGGAAACATAAAAGATAATCCGTGTGCAAATTAGCTGATTCTCTTATCCTTCTTCTTGTGCTCTCCTCATTAATAATAGCTCAAAACCTCGAAACCATTGGCACGGAAAAGCCTTTTACCTTATCAGGTGGATTCAACCTTAAGACAGGGCTCTATGGCAGCGAAGGTTTACCATCGCGCCAGGACCCGTTCACCTATGGCATTGATGCAAATGCCACGCTTGATTTCTACGGCGTGAGCATGCCATTCTCTGTCACTTATTATGACGGCAATAAAAGTTACACACATCCTTTCAGTCAATTCGGCTTGAGTCCAAAGTATAAATGGATTACCGGCCATTTCGGATACCGTAGCCTTAACTTTTCCGAGTTCACGATCAATGGGAAAACCTTCCTCGGCGCAGGGCTCGAACTTTTGCCCGGAAAATGGCGGTTGGGAGGTCTATACGGAAAATTCAATGACAAAAGCGAAGACGATGCCCTTAAGGCTCAAGGATTCAAACCGCTCTCAAGAAAAGGATGGGCAGTAATGGCGGGTTATGGATTTGATAAGGCCTCCTTGGATCTATCACTCTTAAAAATAGGTGATGACGACAAAGATTATAACATAATAATTGATACCGCGGTCCGCCCCCGGAACAGAATTTCGCTGCGGGTATTCATGGAAAGCTGAATTTAAACGACAACCTGATTTTCGAAACCGAAGGCGCGGTAAGTGTTCTCACGGGTAACACCAAAGCCAGGCCACTCTCGGGAGATAAACCAAGCTGGCTTTCATTAGGAAGCGGCTTTATTGATATCAATGAATCGAGCGAATACTACAAGGCATTCAAAGCAAACCTCAAATGGAAGATAAACAGGCGTTTTGTCTCGGGCGTCGAATATCGGCGTATTGACCCGGGTTACAAAACCATGGGCGCATATTATTTCACAAATGATCTTCAGAATATCAACATTAATCAGACGGCACTGCTATATCAGAATAAAATTAATTTAAGGGGCAGCTTCGGAATTCAGAACGACAACCTGGCGAATAACAAGAAGAGCACTTCAAACAGGACCGTGGGCTCAATCAACGCATCTTACCAGATTAACACCAAATTCGGCCTCGACGCTGGCTTCAGCAACTTCACTACATCTCAAAAAGCGGGCACAGTGCCACTCATAGATTCACTGAAACTCAATCAGGTAAATAAAAACATCACCATTGCCCCGCGCTTCGCAGTTGCCAATGAGAAATATTCCCATGCCGTTGTTTTAATGGGTAATTTTATGGTTCTGGATGACATGAACAAGAAAACACGTGCAGCCACGGAAACAAACACATCAATATATAACCTGACCTATGCATTGGGTCTGATTCAAGAGAAAGCCGGAATTTCAACGTCTCTGAATTATACGGCTCTTGACAATGCCTTTGCCAAGAGCAATATGTCGGGCATTACTGTGGGTGTGAATAAAACTTTGGTATCTGATAAATTAAACCTGGGCTGGAACAATTCATTTATGGTCAATAGGGTCAACAACGATGACGGCACTGTGTTTAGCTCCAATGCCACAGCCGGATACAAGCTTTCCGAGCATCAGAATCTTACATTGAATCTTTATTATTCATCCAGTAGTTTTGAAAAGGGTTCTCTTTCTCCTTCCACGAAAGAGTATAAAGGAGACTTGAATTATGGGTATGCATTCTAGAAATCGATTAGTGACGAGGCTTGCAAGCCTTTTCCTATTTGCAGGGTTCGCGGTTGCTGCAATAGCGCAATCAGTCATTGTGTTACCGCCTTATAGCGCAAAGCTTTCGGATTATACGCAGAAACCAGGAAAAATACAGGTATTCATCCTTGCCTCATCATCGGTAGGCAGTCCGACTATAAATGTTTATGTTCAAGGAAAGATTGCAAGTTTCAATGGAAACATTGAAATATCAACCAAGCCTGGCTCAAAAGCAAGCGGCATCATTGCACTTCCCATGAATACCCTGCGAATGCTGACAGCAGCAGAAATTTCAGCGATTTTTAATGACCAGACCCTGGTTTACAAAGGCATAACTCGCACAGAAGTATTAAAAAATGGGCTCCCTGAAGGTAGCTACCAATTCTGCTTCACGGTTTATCAGTCTTCTGATGGTGCCGTAATTGCTCCTGAAATATGCAGCGCTCCATTTTCTTTCTCAGCTGTTGAACCGCCCATGATTATTCAGCCGCAGAACAACACTAATGTTCCATCCCAATTGCCGCAGAATATTCTATTTCAATGGACAATGCCACCCCAGGCGCCACTGGGAACAAAATATACACTGAAGATTCTTGAAATGGACAAACCCGATAGAAATCCGGATGAAGCCTTCAATGCCACAGGCTATCCCGTCTTTTTTGAAACAACGGTTTTAAGCCCTCTCTACATGTACACTGTTGCCAGCCCCATACTCGTCAAAGGGAAAAAATACGCTTTCCGCGTTACAGCAGTTAGCCCTGCTGCTTCGGCTGGTCCAACAAGGTCAGCGCCAACGGAAACATCCATTTTCAAGAACAACGGTAACAGCGAAGTTTATTCATTTACTTACACGCAGCAGTCAAATGTTACTGGCGGCCCGGGCTCGGATATTTCAATGTCACAGAATAAGCTTTCCATTCTGGTTCCAATTCGTAGCCATCCTGATTCATCGGTTTATGTGAGCGCTTATACGAATTTCTACCTCCGCTGGACACTTAACGATACCACGGGCTATGGAGAGAAAAAATATGGGAAATCCGCAGTCATCCAATATATCGGAGGCAATAAGGATACGCTTACACCCTTGACCGCAAAGTACCGGATGGATTTCTTTTCACTTTCAGACAATCCTACCCTTTCCTTTCATAAGGAATACTGCGATGCAAGAAAACCCTTTCTTGATATTTCCGAAAAGACATCTGATGGTTTTCTTAAGGAAAACAAATCTTATGCATTTATTGTTACTCTTTTTGATACCGTAAGTCTTGTGACTCTGGCAGAATCGGAACCATTCAAATTCAAATATGCCAGGAAAAAAGAGACGAAAACCATATATTCTCAAGTCAAGGGCACTCTTAAGTATCAATTCGAAGGAGAAGCTGAGAGCTACACCATTCCAAATGCCTCAATCCGTCTCAAGACGATTTATCATCTAAAAACCAAGGATGGTCAGGATTTGGAAATAGACAAGAACACTTCGGGTTTTGCTGATCTCCTGTTTCAGAACAAGCTTTTTACAGACAAAACCGATGGAAGTGGCAAATTCAAACTCGCATTCGCCTTTGCTGATGGTACGAAATTCGGGGCCATTGATACGGCCTTTTCGACCACCCTGAATGGGAAGACAATTGCAGGAACGCTCTATTATGCTGTGCGTCTTTCTGTTGAGAGTCCCTATTACTACCAGCCTGAACAGGATATCATTATTTCCAAAACCGACACAACTGATGCGGGTGTTATAACCGCCTTTGTCAAGGGCTACTCTCTTAAAGCCTTTATTACACAAGGCTATTCTGCGACAACCCAGGTAACCGAGCAAGTCATAGGCAAGACCATCTACCTTTATCGTATAAACAAATCCCTTCCTACTCCTGTGAATGAAGGGACAAAAGCCATGGTTGGTTTTAACCCGGGTGGAATGTTTGATTATTGCACTTTGATTGGAGAAGAAAAAGCCATTGCTGACAAAGACAAGGATGGAAAAAATACAGCTTCAGTCTCTTTTACCCGGCTCGTGGCGAGTAAAATTCCGGGGGATGAATATTATATGCTTATCAAGGGTGCCAATTACAAGACTGCTCAAAAAATCAGTTTTGATATTGAAAAAAAGGAGAGCGGGTTTCTTGATTCCATTAAAATACTTGCACCTGCAACAGGGTTTAATTCAGCCCAATTCGGCGGAAGCTATATCAATGGGATGAACAGTATAGAGACCACAACGGAAATTGATCCCTGGATAACATACACCAGCTTCGGCAGCGGACCTAACCCGATAGTTACTGGAGCCGGAAGCAAGGGGCATGGCGAATCGCATGTCATGTCTCTGCAAACAAGTGGAAATCATCATTCAACCAGCGCGGATAATACCTATACTGCCATGGCTGGGACCAATTTTGTTGTTCAATCTTTTGTGGGATTGGGAAACAATAACAATTCATACAAGGCATTACCGAATGATGGCCTCTTTAACGCATTGGAGGCGCTGGCAGATTATCCTATTATTAAAAAAGATGGGAAATACAGCTTCAGCGTAAAAACCGCTTATCGAATCATTACGGACCAATATCCAAAATCCAAAATAAAAGGAAAACTCACCTATACCTGGGCGGGCAAGCCGGGATTTTCAAAGCCCCTCTCCAATCGTCAAATCACACTGGTGGAATGCCTTGTAACCGATGATGTGCCGGGCAAAACAAAAGCCTTGCTTCATGAAACCAGCCAGTATAGTCGCTATTTGATTGCTACCACCATTAAATCAGGCAAGACAAAGAGCGACGGCTCATTCGATATTGAATTCAATAATACATACCTTGATTACGGCAAACCGTACACCAATCCGAAAAATTCTGAAAAAGGGCCCTATGTTTACTACTCGGGAACCTCCTTTACCACTACAAAACAATCGTCTGCCTATCACTCAACCGTGTCCACTATAAGGAGTCCATATTCGGGAACTGTTAAAAAGGTGCTGCGAATTCTGATTGAGGATTGGTCAAATGATTATTATGTTGGCACCAACCTGAGCCCTGAAAACGATTTTATCATTAATCCGCTCGATTCGCTTGATGTGGGTACCATTACCTCGAAAGTGGTATCAGTTGGAACAACCGGAAAACTAAAGGGTACACTGGGGGGATCGTATCCTCCGCAGTCAATTGGAGTGCTATCCGGCATTGAATGCTATCTCCTGCGTAAAAACAGCTCTTACATTTTCCCTGAAGGAGAAGGAAATTCCGAGAAGATTACCGGCCATCTCGATGAGTTTCCGGACTATACGATTATTGACAAAACAGAATCCGCAAGTGATGGCGCATTTTCCTTTCACAATTATCTGGCGCTTTCTCTGAGTAATGATTTCAACATGTTCTACTTCAAAAGTAAGGATTTGTCAGGAACCAGTAATTTCAAACCATACACAATTCCCTTATGGCTTGTTGTGCAGGAAGGCATCGGGCTTCACCAATTCAATAATGAGTTTGACTATACTGAAGGTCCGATTGATGACATCTTTATGACCGTGGGAAGCCCTATTGTAAAAGGCAAGGTCGTAAGCGACATCAACGCCATTGCGGGTGTGGATGGTGCAACCTGTAAAATCGACCTCTATTCCAATGGAAACTCCATTTACTGGCAGATCAAATCTTCGCATGATGGTGGATATTTTGAATTACCACTCGAAGAGTGGTTCGTTAGTTCCATCAACCATACAGCCAAAGGGTGGAGCACTATTGATTCAACGGTGCTTACCATAACCAAACCCAAGTTCGGTTATAAAGACAATAATGGCGTATGGCATGGCGCATGGCGCAGGCAGTATGGCAAGGATTTGTTAAAACCCGGGACCCAAATTGTTGAGCCAAGCGTTCTTTTAGCAGCGGCAGGCAGCTTGAAGGGGGAGGTGATCTGCAAAGTCGGCCATACAATCAAATACATCCCATCGTATCTGCAATTCATCGAGAAGAACACGAACAACACCGACGGCCTTAAAAGCTCACTCAATCTTTTTGATGACGGCAAATTCCAGAATCCCGGTATCCCGGCCATTCCCGGAAACCATAAATTGGTCGTTATCCCTGTTGATCCGGCTTATTTCCCAGACACTATTCCAGTGACGGTAAATAATGGCACGCCCACAAACATTCAAGTTGAGGTCTTCGAACGTCTGCACAGAGTGAAGTTTCTTGTCAAGTCAAAGATAAAAGCGGGCAGCATTTACGCCATCATGCCGCTCAAGGGCGCAGTTATAGAACTTTGTGATGGTCAGGGAACTAGCACCTCAGATAGTATAGGACAGGTCATCCTCAAATTCAAGAATGTATCGGTTGACAATTTAACAATGAAGATAACCGGGCCACAGGGGGGCAACTACATACCCAAGTATGTGACCTTTAAAAACATTGAAACCGACAGCATGGTAGTATTGCCTGAAGTGAGGCTTGAGAAAGGGATTTCACTCACAGGCAAAGTCACGCTCAACCTTGCGCCCACATCCGACGCAAGAGTTTATGCGGATGTGAGCTGCATGAC
Organism: uncultured Fibrobacterota bacterium; assembly: GCA_963831235.1. GTDB lineage: Bacteria > Fibrobacterota > OXYB2-FULL-49-7 > OXYB2-FULL-49-7 > JAEUSG01 > CAWHPS01. The sequence goes on along the minus strand of CAWHPS010000010.1, from coordinate 61,482 downwards.
CGGGCTTGATGCTTATAGCGACAGCAGTTATAAATCCGTTTCAAAATCCATTTTCGAGGCTGATGTTCTTTCTGACGGATCGTTTACTTTTAATACTCTCCCTCCTGAAGTGTCAGGGTCAGTGCTTCCAGTATTTGCAGTGTATAAGCCTCCATTTGACCCTTTAAAAAAGCAATCCAAACCTGATACAAAAACAATAATAGGCGACCTCAAGCTCGTGTCCATGCCCGCATCGCAGCCGGTGCTAATGAATTTAACGGTACTTGACAATGTTCGCATGAACACCCTATGGGGCTTTCCCATGCAGCCCTTTAAAATTCAGCAGACTGCCTGGCAACAAATACAAATTATGGGCAATGGTTCGATCTTAAAGGATACAGTCCAGGCTTTGACATTATTAATGAAGAGAACCTCCAGTTCAGGGTTCAGAATGTGGAGATGGGACTAAACGGCACGGATAACGGTATTAGCGTTTACGCGCCAACAATAGGAGAGGTGCCCATTGCCAATACGCGGTCATTCAAACTCAAGTATTTCAAGACATTTAATACAGAGCTGACCTCCGAGAGCGGCAATGAACTGACGGTTACACGAAAGGGAGCAGCTATTTCAGGAACCGGAGTTGTAAACGGCTACATCCATATTATAGACAACTCATTTAAATATCCAAGCAGCTATCTTTCGTTCGACGGGGCTGATGTGGCAAATCAGTTTTACTTTTATTTACCCAAAGGCGAAAACACCATTTATCCCACTATCGATGCCTTTGCCGCAAATACGCAGGGCAATGGCACGCAGAAGGTGAAATTTTATCTTAAACACAAAAATTCCTCGAACCTTTCTTTCAAATTCATCGGCTTTCCCACAACCGCGAACAGCCGCAATTGTTTTATTGATGGAAATACCATTACCCTTGATGCCACGCTGAATGCAACCATGAAGAATGCAGCCCCAGGCTCAGCTGAAGCGCAGAGCGCGGGCGCATCATTGATACAGATTCACCTTCCTAAATTAGTGCTCAAAAACAATTCCATTGACCCTGTTTCAGGCGACAGCTCCCTTATGGTCACCTTTAAAGATGGTGGCTCGGTGCAAACAGGGACCGAATGGAAACTTGAGGCAAAGAAGTGGACCATTGATCCTTCGCAGGGAGGACTCGTTTCCAAGGTTTGCGTGCTGCACACCGGAAAATTGGATGTACCCTTCAGCTTCTTCAACCTGCGTAGCGATTTCGCCTACCTTAACCAGCCCAATATCAACGATATCAATCTGGGAGGCAGGAAAATCAATTTCGGCCAGTCACAAACAGTATTCGGTTTCAATCCTGCTACAGGAAGCGATAAGAAAGGCCATTGGCAGCTCATTATTTATCCGCAATCATCAGGGACGCCGGTGGGAACGGTTACCAATTTATCGCCCAACCTGTCGGGCCTCCTTGAACTTGAGACTGTCTCCTTATTGAGCAGCGGAGAAGATGTCTTTACCATCGGGCCCGGAGCAGGCGGAATGATGCTTTATTCCATGGCGGACTTCAAGCCCCTTTTGCTGTACACCATTGCGGACGGGTTTGAGCTGGTTGGAAACACGAGTCTTAAGATACCGCGTGTGGCCGCTTCGCTGGGAGCGAAACTTGTGTTCACGAGCGCAGGCATGCATGTGAAGCCGCTCGATTTATCATTCACGGGAAAGGGAAATATTGTTTTCACACCGAATACGGTTGAGGATAAACAGTGGATGCAGAAATGGGAGACAAAGAAATTAACAGCTTATGGAAAGATGTCGGAACCCGGCAAATTGGAACCTGTTGATGTTGTTTTGACCCATCAGGACTTGACTTCAGGCCCCATCACGGACATTAAAGCAAGCGACCGTGAGCCATCTCAAATTGTCAGGATAGGAAGCTCCACAACCCGTCTTGAAACCATCTCCTGTGCCATGCATGCTGATGCAAAGGACTGGAACAATTTCACCTTTGAGGGGGATATGGCGGGTTTTAAGGGAATGGCAGGTAAGAACCACATGAAGTTCACTGTTTACGGTGAAATTAAAGCCACTGACCAGGATCTGAAAGCTGTAGGACTCCTGGAGAACGGCAACTCCTCGTTCAGCGCGGAATGCAGATATCGTATGAAAACGGGAGAATGCTTGGCACATTGAGTATAGTTGACGCGCCCTTTGGTTCTTTCAAGGCTTCGGGCTCACTCAATATTCTTGTTAATGACAATGGCTGGCTCTTTTATGGCAGCGCAACAGCTCCCAATGTTCCATTGCCCGACCCTTGCCAGGCTAATCTGGGGCTTCTGGTAGGCTATTACAATGCGGATGTTCCGCACGATGTTGAAAATACGGTACTGCATTACGCCATCCGAAAGGAATTGCCGGGAGCAATTAATAAAGACAAACTCATGGGCTTCTTTACCCTTGCTGGCCGTGATTTGCCCATTGCAGGACTTGACATCAATATTAACGTGATTGTGGCCAGTGCATACATTGAAATCCCCACAGCCGGCATTGACGGCTATGCTTACATGAACATCAACCATGGCCTTAAAACCGGGGTTGGCATTGATGGAAAGGTCCAGGTCAATTTCGGGCTGAATGCCATTACCTGCACCTCGCTTTACGGAAATGCCGTTGCATGCATCATGTCGGAAATAGGAACGAGTGGCCTGACCGGCTGCGCAGGCATCAATGCGACACTCGGCGTTAAACAGGAAGTGCCGCTGGTTGTGGGTTGCGGCAACACGCTATTCGACGAGAAAATAACCAAAGCCGCGAGCTTTACGCTTTCAAGCAGTCCGTTTAAAATGACTTTTAATCTGGGAGAGAACACATGCGCATTATGCCAATAAAAATCATTCTTATCGGTTTGATAGTTACTGTCAATTGCTTTTCCAGGGATGCCGACAACTGGGCCCGTCCCGGCAAGAACGGTATATTCATCAAATTTGGAAAAGAGCTGCCAAAGGATTTTGTTTATAATCTTGAACGAAAAGAAAAGAAGTCTGATACGTGGAAATCATTGGGTCTCTTTGAATGCCCGAAAAGTCAGACGGAGGCCAAATCGCGCCTTTTGACCGCGCTTGCCAAAAGCCCCTTTTACGGAACGCCAGGCGATTCAATGATTTCAAGCTTTTTCAAGCAGCTTAAAAGGGGGAATGTCTTTGATTCGTTATATTCTTATGCTGCAAGCCCCTTGTATCTTGAAGCATCTGGCGACGGCTTCTTTGACACGGATATTGCTCAAGGAAAAAAATATGAATACCGTCTTACAAAAAGCGGGAACCTTAAAAAAGCCGAAGCTCCGGTTGTCATATCATCAGACCCTTTTCCTGGCGAGAACCCCGGGTTCAAGGCAAAGTCATCTTCTGTAGAAGCAACCGGGAACTCTGTAAAACTTGCGTGGAGTTTTGCGAAAAACAATTATCCATTCGGTATCAGGGTCTTTCGGGAGGTTTATCTCCAGACCAACATGCAGGAAATTAACCCTCGGATTGTTTTTATAAGCAGTTTGGACGGCATACTGGCCAAAATCACAGACACCGATGTTGCGGAAAATATTACCTATCGCTACACGATTATTCCTTTTGATGTCTTTGGGAATGAAACCCCACCGTCAGAGGCTGTTATTGTGCTTAATGTCAAGCCGTATGGCGATGCGGTCATGATTAAAAAACTGGTTGCTGAAAGCAGCGAAAAAGATGGGGGCATCAGACTTGCATGGAGCTACGCGATAAAGAAAGAAATGACAGGACTCTTCGTCTTTAAAAGCGAAACATTTGACAGCGGTTTTCAGATGATAGCCACCCTACCTGCCGAGGATACCGTTTTTATCGACCGCAATACCGAGCCCGTAAAAAGTTATTACTACTTTCTCATTTTTAACAATGTTCACGGCCAGAGCCCGCCGACCAGCAAGGTCATAGGCATCTACAAACCTAACCGCGTCGCGAAATTCGCGCCGCAATATATATCGGTAAAAAGAGATTCACTCGGCAACAAGATAACCTGGAGAAAACAGGAAGCTGATACGCGAGGTTATTATGTTTACCGGGGAAATGGATACAACAGCCCAATGACGCAGATATCGCCTTTTATTAAGGCGCAGGGCATGGATGGTTCATTTGTTGATACAGCAAGGCATCTTATTCCAGGCATCACCCATTCGTATGCCGTGGCAAGCGTTAACGCTGCTTTTTCCATAAGCCCATTTTCGGACACTGTGTATGGAGCAGCTGTGCCTGTGGCACTGCCGGTTCCTTTGAACCTGAAAGCCATTAAGACCGATAAAGGAGTCCTGCTTGTCTGGCAGGACATGAAGGAGATCGTGCAGGGTGTGGCGGGTTATAAGGTTTACCGATGCAGCCTCGGAATAAAGAGCGGTAAATTTTCCGAACTCAAGGCTGTTCACTCTTTCTGCGAAACAAATAATTATACTGATCCAATTATTTCACAGGGCATCCAGTACAGATATGCCATAACCACACTTGGGAATTCAAATACTGAAAGCAGGATGAGTCTTACTGCTGAATATATCGAAGTGATACCCAAACCTTTCCCACCGTCAGGGTTACGCGCCATTGCAGCCAAAAACAGCATACTTATTCACTGGGATGAACCTGCCACAACGGATATAAAAGAGTACAGGATTTATAGGGAAGGGGCGGGCAAGAAAGAAAATCTCCTGGCCCATGTTAATTCAGGCAAAGCTGATTATGTTGACAATACCATTGAGAAAAACAAATCATATTATTACAAAGTCAGTGTGGTAAACGTCAAGGGCGAGGAAAGCGCCAAGAGCAGTGAAGTAGGGGTGACTCTTTCGGAGTAGCAATCCTTTCCGGGCCTGAAACATGTCCCTTGAATGAACCATTTAATTCTCGTCATAATCGCGCCTAATAATTATATTTTGACATCATGAAAACTGTTTTACAGTCATTGCGTCTGGAGCAATGGATAAAGAACAGCTTTGTCCTAATGCCCCTCGTGTTTTCAAGACACCTTAATGATACTGGTTTTATCATAAAGGCATTTGTTTTTACTTTTGCGTTCTGCCTTGCATCCTCGGCTGTTTATCTGCTCAATGATGTTATTGATAAAGAGCAAGACAAACACCATCCTGATAAAAAAGAGCGCCCTGTTGCGAAGGGGACCCTGAAAGTACGTAATGCGCTTTTTTTATCCCTGTTGCTTGCAGCATCAAGCCTTGGGATATGCTCCTTCTTTCCGATTGCTGCGAGTGCTGCGCTTGCTCTTTATCTTGTGAACAACATACTCTATTCCATTTTTTTAAAGAAAATAGTTGTGCTTGATGTAATTCTTATTGCGCTCGGTTTTGTCCTGCGCGTAATCGGAGGGGCTGAAGCAATAGGGGTTGAGGCGTCAGTATGGCTTATAATGTGTACTTTTCTTATTTCGCTCTTCCTCGGTTTCTGCAAGCGCAAACAGGAGCTTTTGGTGCTCCAAAATAATTCAGCAGAACACCGGTATGTGCTTGAACATTATAATATCGGCTTTCTGGATCACATGATAGCAGTGGTGTCAGCCTGTACCATTCTTTCTTATGCGCTCTATACAGTTGCTGATGATACAATCGGCAAGTTTGGCACTGAAAAACTTTATTTCTCCGTGCCCTTCGTGGTATATGGTGTTTTTCGGTACATGTATCAAATTAATGTTCTTAAGACTCATAAAAGCACTTCTCAAATAATTTTAAACGACAGATCCTTTATGATTAATATGGTACTATGGTTGGGGGTTTTGGTCATCTTGATCTATTATTAAAGAAAAGTTAATAGTTAAAAGTTAATAGTTAAAAGTTAATAGTTGAGAGTTAAAATCAAATAATAAAAAAGTCGATGGAAAATAAAATTACTCGTTTTTATCGTCAAAATATACCCGGAAAACAAGAATGTTCGCTAACATACGCCTAAAACTCTCAACTATTAACTTTTAACTATACACTAAATGAATACGATTTCAAAGATATCTGTATTAAAAACCGTACCGTCAACAGTTATCGACGATTATAAACAACTTATGGCAGATGCTGGTTTAGTATCATCGCTTGACAAAGAGGCCGAGGTGATTGTAAAAAACAATATCTCATGGCACCTGATGTACCCTTCGGCTAATACCACGCCCTGGCAACTTGAAGCGGTGCTTTCATATCTTTCCGACACAGGTTTCAGCAAAGTGGCTGTTGTTCAGAACGAAACTGTTGTCAGCAATGCATTCAAAGGCGAAAGACTGAATGCCTATACCCGAGTGTATCAGAAGTATGGCGTAAAAGTACTTTATAATTTCCGCTCTTCTGATATGAAATGGACTGTTTACAAGCCAAAACATGAAATGCTTGTGCTTGACCGGGTCTTTCCTGAGGGAATAAAGATACCGGATTATTTTATTGGGCGAAATGTAATACATCTCCCAACCGTGAAATGTCACATCTATACCAAAATGACTGGAGCCATGAAGAATGCTTTCGGCGGGCTGCTTGATAACAGGCGACACTATTGCCACAGTGTAATTCACGAAACGCTTGTTGATCTCCTTGCCATCCAGAAAGAGATTCACCCCGGCATTTTCACGGTCATGGACGGAACAACAGCAGGGGCGGGGGCGGGGCCACGCACAATGTTCCCGGTTGAAGCCGATTATATTCTTGCCGGAGGGGATTCCGTTGCCATAGATGCAATTGCAGCAAAACTCATGGGCTTCGATCCCATTCAGGACATTACCTGCATCAGACTTGCGCATGAAAAGGGATTGGGGTGCGGTGATCCTGATAAGATTCAAATATCAGGACAGGATATAACAGGTATAAACCTTAATTGTTGCCCGGCGGATAATCTTGTCAGTTTCGGAGGGAAGTTATTCTGGTTCGGCCCATTCAAGTTTCTGCAGAAAGTCATGTTTCACACACCATTGGTGTATGTTTTTATATTGGGGTCAGCGCTTTATCATGATCGTTTCTGGTATCCCTTAAAAGGATCTTCACGCACCAAGAAATGGCTGCGGGAATCAAAGTGGGGGAAATTATTTCAAACATATATGGAGGATAAATGAGAATTCTTGTTACAGGAGGAGCGGGGTTTATAGGCTCGCATCTTTGCAAAAAGCTGGTTGAGGAAGGACATGATGTAATATGCCTGGATAATTTCTTTACAGGCCGCAAAGAAAATGTTTCCGGTCTGCTTAAGAAAAGTAATTTTGAATTGGTAAGACATGATATCACCGAACATATTCTTCTTGAAGTGGACCAGATTTATAACCTTGCCTGCCCTGCGTCCCCTGTTCACTACCAGTATAATCCTGTCAAGACGGTCAAGACCAATGTTATGGGGGCGATAAACATGCTGGGCCTTGCCAAGCGTGTTCGTGCGCGTATATTGCAGGCGTCAACATCAGAGGTATATGGTGATCCGGCTGTTCACCCACAACCCGAATCCTATTGGGGGAATGTAAATTGTATCGGTACCAGAAGCTGCTACGATGAAGGCAAGCGTGTGGCTGAAACACTTTTCTTCGACTATCTGAGGCAGAACAAGGTAGATATCAGGGTTATCAGGATTTTCAACACTTATGGTCCCAACATGCTTCCAAACGACGGGCGTGTGGTTTCCAACTTTATTGTGCAGGCGTTGTCTGGAAAACCTATCAGCATTTACGGCAAGGGGCTTCAGACCCGTTCGTTCTGCTATGTTGACGATCTTGTTGATGGCATGGTGCGTATGATGAACAAGGATGGGTTTCACGGACCTGTGAACCTCGGTAACCCAGGCGAATTCACCATGATTGAGCTTGCAAAAAAGGTTCTTAAGGCAACGGATTCCAAATCAAAGCTTATCTTCAAACCCTTGCCTCAGGATGATCCCCGCCAGAGAAAACCTAATATATCCCTGGCAAAGAAGATGCTTAACTGGTCTCCCAGGATTGGCCTTGATGAAGGGCTTGCCAAAACCATAGAATACTTCAGGAGGGTCATCTGATTAAACCTACCATACTTGTTGTTGGCGGCGCCGGTTATATCGGTTCTCATTGTTCTAAAATGCTTGTAAAGTCTGGATATAATGTCATTGTGTACGATAACCTTTCTCGCGGATTTCGTGATGCTGTAAAATATGGTGAATTCGTGAAGGGCGACATAGGAGATGCTGCAAAACTTAAACAGGTTTTTCAGGGAAAAAAGATAGACGCTGTAATGCATTTTGCGGCATTTACGTATGTCGGCGAATCAATGGAAAAACCTGAAATGTACATGGATAACAATTTCCATCGTACGAAAACACTCCTTAATGTGATGAAGGAACATGGTATCCTGAGATTTATTTTTTCTTCAACAGCCGCGGTTTATGGAGTGCCAGAGAAATCTCCCCTTACAGAGGAACATCCGAAGAACCCCATCAATCCTTATGGTGAAAGCAAGCTTAAGGTTGAACAATTGCTTTTGGAAATGGGCAAAGCTTCAGGCATGCAGTCGGTTATTTTCCGTTACTTTAATGCAGCCGGGGCTGATCCTGATTGTGAACTCGGCGAAAGGCATGATCCCGAGACCCACCTTATACCGCTTGTAATCAGGGCTGCGCTTGGAAAAGGAAAAACGCTTTCAGTTTTCGGTAAAGATTATCCTACTCCTGACGGAACCTGCATTCGCGATTATATTCATGTAAACGATCTCTCCAATGCCCATATACTTGGGCTTCAATATATGCTCGACAAGGGTGAGTCGGGTGTTTTCAATCTTGGCAATGGCAGCGGCTTTTCCGTTATGGATGTAGTCCGTACCGTTGAAAAGGTGATTGGCAGGCCTGTGCCTTATGAATTTCATCCAAGACGTCATGGTGATCCACCTATACTTGTAGGCAGTGCGGAGAATGCTAAAAGTACACTCGGTTGGAAAACGGATTTCCCTGACCTGGAAAGTATTGTAAAAACTGCGGCACGGTTTGAGACCAAAGTATAGACCTCAATTTATAATATGTTTTCTTTGGCAATTGCTTTATGCTCTGAAACAGCGCGAAGAATTGAATTAAGGGTTCCGATACGTAAAAATGAATGGTTTGGAATTGCTATACGTTGATGAGTAGGTGAGTCTGTATCAATAATAACATGGCTTCCAACCTGGTGGAAGATTTTATATCCAAATTTCTTGCAAAGCAACTTAATGAGGTTGGCGCCGCTTAGATCACGTGGGAGTTTCATGCCGCAGTCAGGATCTCATCTTTAATTAAATGTAGCCGGATCGTTGCAGGCACTATACCATCAAAATAGTATGCTTTGACTGCTTCAATCACATTTTTTCTAAGTTCCAGCCAAGTATTTGCCTGCGTGTAGATGTTTTCAGTCAGGCACTCAGCTACAAATCCACCGTCATTTTCCTGTGAAACCTCAAAAAGCAGTTCGTCGGATTTTTGAGTATTCATAATTGCTCCTGTATGATGTGTTTTAAAATAGACGGTTAAGGTAATTTAATTCAAGAGAAAAAATAATTTTAACTGAGATTCTCCAGGACTGTACCGTCAAGCACAACAAGCACTGTTTGATTTTGTTTGACTACTGTTTCCTGACAGGCAACACTTTGTTTCCTATGCTATTGCATTTTCCAAATACCGGCTGCTATTTTATTAACAACAAACGGAGTAAAATCGCATGGAAGAAATATTCAGCTACCTGGATTACCGAAAGCTCCTGAAAGATCTTTATGCAAAACAAAAGAGCGAAAGCCCGTTTTTTTCATATCGATATATTGGAAAACGAGCGGGGTTTACATCTGCCGGTTTTTTCTTCGAGGGTGCTGAACGGCAAATCAAACATATCCATAGGCCTTGCAATAAAACTGGCTACACTTTTTAAAATGAGCAGGACTGAGGCAGAGTATTTTGAACTCCTGGTACAATACAGCCAGTCAAAAACCAATTCCGAGAAAAGCCGGTTCTTTGATAAAATAGTGGGGTTCAGGAAACTGAAGGTTAAAAAAATGGCGCCTTCAGAACTGGATCTGTTTTCTAAATGGTATTACGTTGTGGTGAGAGAGCTCATCGACACCATCAGGTTCAAGGGGGATTTTGCTGATCTGGCAAAAAGGGTGGTTCCGGCCCTTTCTCTCTCTGAAGCGAGGGCTGCTGTCTCTCTTTTGGCAAGGCTCAATATGATTAGCCGAGGGGCGGATGGCGTATATGTCCGGACAGAGGCTGTCATGACAACTGGGAGCGAACATCGCTCGGTTGCGGTCATGAATTTCCAGATGGCCATGATGGATTTATCCCGCGAAGCTTTCAACCGCTTTGCGCGCGAAGAGCGTGATATATCGAGCCTTACGCTGTCCATTTCAGAAGAGGCTTTTAACTCAATCCGTGACAAGCTTGCCCACACTCGAAGCGAAATACTCACGATCGCGAAAAACGACAACAACGCTTCCCGTGTTTATCAATTGAATCTTCAATTTTTTCCATTATCAAAATCATTAAAGGGAGGAAACTCATGACTCGTCTGTTTTTTGTTTTTCTTGCAGCATTGATACTTTCCAATTGTAATAAAAAGGAGCCGACTTCTGTGGCAGGGGGTGGAGTGGAAACCACAAACAGTCTTAACGCGGATTTAATAATGATTGGCAAAGGCCTGGCCGCGGCGTCGCCGAGAGTCGATATTATGAAAAGCTTGGACTTGGCTGGAGATTCCTCTTTGGGAAAAGCATTCACCAAGGCAGGAACAATGGCAGATACCATCGGTTGGGATAACTGGTATGATACAAGTGTTGTCAATAATGATACCTTAATCTGGTTCAGCCGGGAACGCTATCTTGACACAAATAAGGTTCCATATCCTAAGGGCTACCCGATTTCGGATGAATTGAATTATAAGCAGCATTATTATTATGAATCCATAGATTCTTTGATTGTGGGGCCCTTTCAATCAAACCGATATACTATGAGCGATATTCATGATTCATTTTTTTATGATATGTTAACTTTAAAATCATCTATTAAAATTAATAGTGTTGACTCCGGATATGGCTGGACGATTTTCAATAATGGATTTGACTTGACTATTGCATCATTGAAGGGTACGAGTGGAGGTAAAATTGTTGCATCATTTACATCTGACTATAATATCTCTTTTGATACCATAGCGGTAAAGCATACACAAGAACTACATTTCACAGCCAAGAAAAATGCTTACCATGGAATTCTCTATGGGGAAATGGACACCACTATATTGGCTGTGCCAAATATGGAGTCATTGGATAGTATGAACATTGACTTTATTCAATCAGGGGACATATTCCGAAATAATGATAAAGTTGGTGAGTTGATATATATTGAAAAGGGAACAGGGGCAGAATGCGTAATTATCATGGACAAGGACGGAAACGAGATTTACAATGGGTGTAAATAAAATCAAAAATTTTGTATGGATGTGATGTTGATCACATCCATACAAAACCAAATGTCTTATTTTATTAGAAAACTTTAACCAGTATGGGGTCTTATGATGAAAAAAATAACAATAGGTGCACTAATCATGATTTCTTTGTGGCTTTTCTCGGGATGTGCTATGAATGAAATTTCTCTCGTTGACCAGCCGGGGAGTGCTGCACCAGATTCAACCATTACCGTTTACATTTTTGACCTTTGTCTGGTAGGCGATTCCGTGCGGTATCTTGAAACCGCGGTTAATGCGGAAAGTCTACTTGTGGCTCCACACCTTCCTTTAGGGTGGACGGTCAATTCGGTGCAATATGCAATTGATACTGCATTTTACCGGCATTATGGATATGGTATGCGTTCCTCTCGCAATATCATAGACTCCCTGGAAGGTTTGGGAGAACTCTCTTCCATGACCCGAGCAGCGTCTTTTGATGCAAGTCTGCCCCAGTATTACGAATCCCTTAACACAGGCCGAGTGTTCAATTCCTTCCTTGCTCTTGACGGGTTTCACTTGCCCCAAGGAACAAATAAGGAACAAATATGGATACGATATTTCAGAATACAAATGGGTTTGCTGACAGCATAGCCCTTAAATTTATAGGGTGCTTTATAAAAATAACCATGACAACCGGTACTATTGCCGGTGATTATTCCCTTGGATATTTTGTCGGCTTTGACCTTAATAACCTTGAGCCCCCTTCGGACATGAAGCCGGTCAGCTCGAATGACTATAAAGACAGCAACTTCATTACAATCAATAGCCCAACAGCAGTACAAAGCGCGTTGGCCGGTTTTACAAAAGGGTTGCAACTGTCAATTGCCCCCAATCCCCTTAGAACAACAGCAACACTGTCATATTATCTTCCTCAGGGTATGACCTCAACCAATGCAGTTCTCCAGGTTTACGATATCAGGGGTGCATTGCAATTCAGTGAGCCCCTGAATAATACCAGCGGATGGAACCATCAGACTTTTTCTGCAACAAAGCCCCTTTCCAGCGGGACTTATGTTTTCAGGCTGAACGCGGGTACCCAGTCCGTTAAACAATATGTGACTATTATACGTTAACAATACAAACACCATTTTAACACAGGAGACTTGTATGTTGAAATCATTCATTTTATTATTAATGCTGTTTACCATTAATAGTTATGCGGACACAACTTCCACTGCAAAAGATTCCTATCGTCATGGGTTAGGATTGGCCTTCGGAGGCATAACCGGCTACGGTCTTTCATACCGCCATTCTTTACCCGATGCGCGCTTATCGTATGTAGTCACTTGCTTTCCGTATTACACCAGGACCAAGAAAACAGCCGAAGAATCAGCCTATATTTCACTTGGCGTGACGGTTCTTCGAAAGATAACAAATATCAGCAAGCGATTGGACTTAATGGCTTATGGAGGGGTGAATGGCGAATATAATTACGAAAAAACCTTTTCCTGGAATAATGTGGAATTAAAATATAATGACAAAGCAGATTCGGTTTTTCAGGAAAAAATCATGGCTGTTGGCGCAGGTCTTGGCGTTGAATATCATCAAAACAAATTCAGGTATTCATTTATGATTGGCTATCGTGGAAGTTACGATATTGCCTTAGAAGCGATTGAAATAGGGCCCTCATTTGAAATTATGGGCTATTATTGTTTTTAATGTTGAACTCAAAATAGAAAAGGAAAATACAATGCAAGAACAAAATCAAAAACAATTTAGCCAAACATTCAGAAGTTCGATAAGTAAAAGCATCAAGGTGCTGTTAGGCATAAGCGTCATCCTTCTACTAATGTCTTCTTGTACAACCATCTCTTATTCGCCGAAAGTTTCTTTGGACGTCAGTCCCAAAACTGTTAAAAAAACCGTGATGGTTGAAAAGTTCAAGGATATCTCTCCAGAAGAGGATAGAGAAAATCCCCTTGCCGGTCTTTCCGCAACCAATGAAAAAGCCCTGGTAAATGATCTTGATATGGAGGTCACCAATGCCGTTGTATCTGATTTTGCAATCAATGGTGTGTTTAATTCAATAAGCAGGAGAATTGAGAATCCAGACTATATTATGAAAGGTGAAATCAAGAAGTTTATGGGCATATCCGAACTAAACGGTTATGCGAAGTTCAGTTATGCCGCTCTTTTAGGATCGAGCTTCCTACCATCATTGTTCAGCGAAAAATTCAATAATTCGGAAAATGGGTACATACTGATGTTTGTAGGCTGGATTCCAATGGTTACATGGTATTTTGGAGTTCCAATTCGCGACAATGAAGCTGAGGTTGAAATTACAATATCACTTTATGATAAAAGCGGAAATATAGCTGGTACCTATATTGGAAAAGCGGATGACAATATTTCAAATTCCATGTACACTAACAATGCCTTTGCCGTGCCCAGCCAGACAAACAAGGTTTTCAGCAAGGCCATTGCACAAATCCGTGAACAAATACTGGCTGATATTTCTAAACTTGAAAAATAGGGGTTATGTTTCCAACCCCTGAATCAGGGCGCCGTTACAAACCCTTTGTCAAACTTTTGCAACTTTTCATCAAAGGACGCCAGTTGTTTTGCTCCGGCAGAACGCGCCTGGAACATAATCAGAAGATCTGCAAAATCCAGGGTGCTTTCGCCATAAAAGTGAATCGCACTGTGTATGGAGGTGCTTTCGGCAAATACAAACCGTTCCTGAATGCTCAACCTCGTTAAAAGTTGATGTATCTGCTGCCGGGAATAGCGATAACAGGATTCGAGCACCCAGACCATTTCCGTTATCACGACATCTGCTATGAAAAAAGACCTCCCTTTTTCCGGTGATCGCAAAAACATCGCGTTTACCTGTTTGCACTGCACTGGATCGTCCTGAACAAAATACCGAATCAGAACATTGGTGTCCAGGGCAATCATGAAAACCGCGCCCTTCTCCGGAGATGTATAGCCTTTTCCATTTCTTCAAGCGATACGGGTTTATGGGCGGGCATAAAACCTTTCAGCGAACCCAAGTCATCTTGTACGGGCTTCAGCAGTACCGACCCGTCCGGCAGTGTGGCATAAGCTATCTTGCCCCCTGCATCCAGGCCGAGAAATTTCCGGATAATCGCAGGGATGGTCGTCTGTCCTTTTTGAGTGATGGTAGATGTATTCATATTCTAATTTCTCCTTACCATGTAATATATATTATTAATTTGTAAGAAACAAGTCGGATCGTGGATCAAAATGTGGACCGTGACAAAAGGGTACTCACCTCAAAAGCGCAAGCATGTCCCTGACAGCTGTATTAAGCCCAACAAGTGCTGCCCGCGAAATTATCGAGTGGCCGATGTTGAGTTCTTCTATAATGTCTATTTCAGCGATATAGGGCGTGTTGAGATAGTTAAGGCCGTGCCCTGCGTTTACTCCAAGCCCCATGGTATGTGCGGCGAGTGCCATGTCTTTAATTTTATCAAGCGCTTCGTTTTTTGCGGCTCCGGTTGCATTGGCATAAGTCCCTGTGTGCAGCTCCACATAATCCGCGCGTATTTTAGCTGCAGCTTTGATTTGATTAAGATCAGGTTCAATAAAAAGGCTCACGAGGATTCCATTCTCCTGCAGTGAAGCTGTTGCTTTTGAGAGATCCGATGATAAACCGGCAGCATTAAGACCGCCTTCTGTTGTAAGTTCGGACCTCTTTTCAGGAACAAGTGTCACCATGTTGGGACGCTGGGTAAGAGCAATCCGAACCATCTCCTCTGTTGCAGCCATTTCGAGATTTAACCTGGTCTTAACGGTTTTACGCAATAGATCAACATCCCGATCCTGTATATGGCGGCGGTCCTCCCGCAAATGACAAGTGATGCCATGCGCACCGGCCAGCTCCGCGATAACAGCAGCTGCCACGGGATCAGGTTCGTTTCCTTTGCGCGCTTCACGAAGGGTTGCGATGTGGTCGATATTTACGGAAAGCGTTGCCATTTGTAACCTCACTTGAAAAGGGAAGATATTGTTACGATCTTGATACCATAAGATTCAATGATAGGAATTGTTTGTTCAAGGACTTTTCCAACAGTGGGGCTTTCTTTAAGAAAAATTATACCCTTGCCTGTTTTTCTTGCAATGTTAGCGTATTTTAGCACTGCTTCTTTCTCTTTCAGCGTATCTGTCCCAATGTCAACAAAACCAAGGGGCTCAATTACCCGCAAACCGGTAATCGAAGCTATTTCCTCGACCCGGCTCCGTGATGCAAAACTGTTGTCTATGAAATATTTATCTTCAGCCTTGATATGGGCAAGCACCATTTTTAGGATTTCGGGCTCATTTTCGACAATGCGAATACCGCCTCCAAAAATTGAATATCCCTTTGTTTCAGGCATGCTTTCGCCAAATATGGTTAGTATTTTATCAATCCTTTTATTATCAAGGCGCTTGTAAATGGCGTTTTCACCGAGGTCTTTATATGGGATATTTTCCATTGGAATCTGGCAAATGATTTCATAACCGTTTTGAACTGCCAGTTGATATATCTTTGATGTAAATGCTCCTCCTGGCACAATTCCGAGCGTCATGGGTCGTTTTATTACGGAAAAAAGATTTGATATATCCTGGTTAAAGGTTTCTCCGAACCCTTCAACAACAAAAGCGAGCCTTGCATAGCCGGGGATATAATATGGCCCGTAAGCTATTGTTGTTTTACGGACAAGACTCTCTTTTCCCCATATCTCTATTGTGATGGAGCTGTCTCGTGCGGATTCAATGGCATCGGCAATGGAAAGACCCCTTGATTCTGCAATTCGTTTTATTGCAAGGATGTATTCCGGAAGGGGTTTGCCTTTTGGCAATGGAATGCGCTCTTCAATAAAAGGATGGGGCGTATCCTTTTTTCTTCTGCGAACAACGCTTTTGTCAAGACCGAGACTTCTAAACATTGAATCAAATGGAGCATCAAGACGGATGATTTCATCAACCTCAACCTTTTTTTCGGGATGGAGCCGCGAGAATAGCCGGTTGAAAAGACCAGGTCCGGAAGGCTGTTTTTCCTCTTCTGGTTCAGAAACAATGGCAGAGGTTGTGTCTGGTTTCGGGATTTCAGCACTCTTTAATGTGTCCACTGGTTTTACTAATGTGTCAGCAGGTAATGGCTCTTTAGGAATATTCATAAACCATTGTCTATGATGATAAATCTGAGCAATAAGTACAAGCAAAAGAAACCCGGTAATAATCCTAAGAAAAAAATGTGCTTTACGTGTTTCATCGCCCCTAAGTTCCCGTTTCATTCGATTGGGGGATTTGAATAATGGAGAAAAGCGGGTATCTTTATTCATTGGAAATGTTTAATCTTATTTTGTTTGCATCATCTTTTATTTTCAGTGTAAATATAACCTCTTTTATGATTAATCGGACATAACTTATTTTATTACCAGTGAAAATAATAATAAATAAAATAGTCTTGATATTTATCAGCAGTATTGCCATTTCTGCTTTTTCTATAAAAGATACAACCATAAATATGGCTTACCCGGGTATTGTTTCCTTTAGCAGGGAGCTGGGCGCCAATCTTTTTATCCAGCTTAAGGCTCCGCTTAATATGACTCATAGGCAATTTGCTTATACAGGCCTTGGTGTTTTGTCAACAGGTGGGTTAATGGCGTATGATGTGTTGATTCAAAAACAGGTTCGATTTTTACGTGATGATTCAAAAGCCTTAAAGATCATAAGCCCATATTTAACGGAACTGGGTGGCAATTACGGGGTTATTGGAGCGGGTTGTCTTGGCGTATTCGGCTATTTTGCTTCACGCCCAAAGGAATATGAAACCGCCTACCTTATGATGCAGGCTGTCCTTACATCCGGCTTATGGTGCCGTTTGGGCAAGGTTATGGCTGGCAGGGCGCGCCCATCAGCCGCTTACAAGCATAACGAATACACGGATATCTGGCACGGGCCATTTT
Source organism: uncultured Fibrobacterota bacterium (assembly GCA_963831235.1). Classification (GTDB taxonomy): domain Bacteria; phylum Fibrobacterota; class OXYB2-FULL-49-7; order OXYB2-FULL-49-7; family JAEUSG01; genus CAWHPS01. Next base: position 44,143 of record CAWHPS010000010.1, on the reverse strand, counting down.
CGCAATTCAAAGAAGGGCATGGTGCATGGAGTAATTACGATGCCTTTCCATCAGGCCATACGGCAACCATTTTTTCAATGGCTGCTGTTGCTGCCTGTCAATATGAGGATGCAGGGCTTGTCTCTCCGGTCATAGCTTATTCTGTGGCAGGAATAGTGGGGTTTACCCGCCTTGTTGAAGAAACGCACTGGGCTTCGGATGTTTTTGTAGGCGGGTTCCTCGGGTATCTGTGCGGAAAAGAGGTGGTAGCGGAGCATAGACGGATTGCGAAAAGCGGCTTCACATCCAGGGCTGCGCTTCGGAGCACAATTAGTGTACTGCCTTTTTCAGACGGGGCAATACTTGCATTTTCTTATGATTTGTAAAAGGGATAAAACTTTAACATTTTGCGAGTTCAGGATACAGGATATTATATTAACGTCAATCTTGCGAATGTGTTGTATTTCAGAAGGAGTATCACATGGACATTTATAAAGTTGCTAAAAGGCTGCGCGAGATTCTTGACGATGTGGTGTCTGGTAAAGTAGATAAAGCCCTTTTATTCGGGTCTCGTATTCGGGGTGATGGCGCAGCTGACGCAGATCTGGACATACTCATTATTATCCGCGGCGATTGCCCGTGGCAGCTTCAAAATTCAGTTCTGGATGCGTGTTATACTCTTGCTCTTGAATTTGATATCGTTACTGACATCAAGGTATACGGGAGTAATGATCTGGCAGGTGCTCGCGGAAGGCAGTCTTTTATTTTAAATGCCTTAAAATATGGGATTGCTGCGTGAATCTGGAACAGGAAACCATCATCATTTCGCTTCAGAAAGCGGACGAATGCCTTTTGGATGCCGAAATTCTCATAAAGGAAAACAGATCACTTGCCGTCGTCAATCGTTCTTATTACGCAGTCTTTTATTCATTGTCCGCGCTTGCTTTAAAATATGGTTTTCAAACAGCGAAACATCAGCAACTCATCGGATGGTTCAATCGTGAATTCATTAAAACCGGCAAGGTCGAAATCGAGATTGGCAGAATAGCCATGAAAATATATGAGCAGAGAATCAGGGGTGATTATGATATGTACAATACATTTTCCGATGATCAGACTGCCGAAATCAGACGTAGTGCGACCATTTTTGTCGAAGCCATAAAGAAACTATTTTTTTAAAAGTATCTTCGGATTACCTCTATTCTTAAACGGTATGGATTACTGCAAAGGTGGCAAACATGGACAAATTCGCCATTAAAGATATCTGAGAGAATAAACAGAAGCAGAGACTTGAAAATTCTAAAATGCCGTTCATGGATAAGATAAGAGCCGTTGTGAGGTTGCAGAAACTTGCAGCGCCCATACTTCGAGCCAAAGGTAAACATCCAGTAATATGGAATTTGCCCGATTTATAAAACTATTTTATTTTTTAATCGTGGGCTTGGATGTTGACTGAAACAGTATTTTACATGTATTTTACTATTATAACTCATGAATAAACAAGAACATATAAATTATTGGGTCGCGACGGCAGACCATGATCTTGAAACCGCAGAAACATTGTTTCAATCAGGACGCTATGATGCATGTCTTTTTTTCGGACACTTGATGTTGGAAAAAGTCCTGAAATCTCTTTGGGTCAAGGCACGTGAAGACGATTTTATTCCCCCCAAAATTCATAATTTGCTCAAAATTGCAACAGAATCTAAAATCTCCATAAATGACGAACAGAAGACGTTATTGTCAAGCACTGAAGATTTCAACATAGAGACCCGCTATCCGGATTATAGGTTGTCATTTTACAAGCTTTGTACAAAAGAATTTACCGAACCGCAGTTTAACTCAATAAAGGAATTATACCTGTGCTTACGCAAGCTGGCGCAATAACACTAATACGGCAGTTTGTCAATGAACTGTCAGGGTTAGGAATATCACTGGAGTCGTCTTGGCTGTTTGGCTCCTACGCAAAAGGGCATCCGACAGACTACAGTGATATTGATGTGGCATTGGTTTCCAAACGATTCGGAGGTATCCGTTTTCAGGATCGAAATTTGTTGACTCCACTTCTGATCCGGTATGTTGACCTTGAACCGCACCCGTTTAATCCTGACGATTTTAATGATTCGCAGCCGTTTGCAAGGGAAATTAAAAGAACAGGTATCCGGATTTCTTGATTTCCTGTGATTTAAAAAAATACTCGCTTGGCCTGTTAAGAATGTACTCTACAGGATATCAAAACCTCACACAGATAGCCGCACCCCCCGAGCCGGAACTGAATAGAACCGGATACACCTGGATAGTTGGTTTATATAGACGGTAATTTGTTTCCATCGTTATCTTTGCTTTATCAGCAATCTTAATTCGTCCTCTATTAACCGCAATCTTTCCAATCGAATATCCAAGAGCAAGTGCCAGGGGATAGTCACTTATCCAATGCACCCCGTTGTTCATCATCTGGTAGCCGCAAAGCGTCATCAAGGAATAGCAAAGTGGCTTGATAAATTTATATTCAGGGTAATTCATGGCGATAATTGTGGTTGTTGCCATGGCTGATGCAAGATGGCCTGATGGGAAGGCATCATATTTGGGCACGGATTTCTGATATTCCTTTATCGAAGGGAAAAACCTCCATTTACCTCTGGGTTCGGATGCCCTCATTGGTGTTTCACGTCCGGTTGATCGTTTCATGGCCTGCACCAGTATTCCAACTGTACTTAAGCCTTCGGTAAGTTCGGAAGCCGTGCGCATTGCACGCGCATCATGCTTTAACCCGCCGTAAAAATAAAACCCGGCATTTACGCTGAGTTCCGTGAGCCCATCACCAAGATAATAAAGGGTAGCAGGAAGACTCACAGGAACATAAAAAGGAAGCAGTTTCGATTTCGAAATATTATAAACATTATTGTCGGTTCCGAGGCCGATATATCTTCCAAAACGGCGGGATGCATCTATCAGGTCCTGATCATAATAAATCAATATGGCTGTGGAAAGGGCCACACCTGCAAGGGGCAGAAGGTTTTCCTTTTTTGTAGCTTCAAGCGGCACCAGGTACAAATTCCTGAAAACATTCGGGATGAATTCAAATGCGCCCGGCTTTTTGTATAGATAAGATGTGGAATCATTGATGGTATATAATCGATATCCTTGCTCAAGCGAATCTTTCAATTGGGAATGCTCTATTAATCTTGTGCCTTGCGCGTATGGGAAACCTACGCTTATGAAAGCGAGAAAGAGCAGCATATTCAATGTACACTTGACAGGCATTGCATTCTTTTGAGTTAAGTTTGGATAAATGAATCGATCTTTAAAAAATAGGCGGTTCCAATTCTGAAAGACAAGAAAAAAGATTAACACCACCGATAAAATTAAAAGTCACGCACATGGGCTTCTTTGCAGTCCTTGGACTATTTGAGTTACTGAAAAATAATATTTATTTGTAACACGGTAACTTTAGAAATATATCTTTACATTGTACTTAAGAAAGGTATATTTTTCATCTTCAATAATGAGTAATAAAAACCTAATGAATTTAATTGTAATGTGGTGTGCTTTTAAGACTCTAAAGCATTAATAAATATATACGACAAACAGGGGTGTTTCATGCATCATCAAATCAAATCTTTTTTTATAAAAGCATGTTTGGTGCTGCTATCCATTTTTTTTGTGACATGTGATAAGGGCGTGGAGCCAATGGGACCTCTTTCGGACAAAACGTGGAATAATACCGTTGTCAATACACCGCCCAACCTGGACACCATTCAGTGGCTGAACGGAGCCATGCATATGATCGTTGAACCCTCACGGCTGTTGGCTGCTTATGGCGATACGGCTCATGTCACAGTCATTGCTTACGATAATAATCATAACCCCATCGTCAACAGGTCCGTCACGTTCTGGGCCAGTGTGGGTCTTATCAGGCCAGCCACGACAACCACCGACGAGAATGGTGCAGCATCGGCCAAATTCATCAGTGTACCCAACAATACGGAAGCGCTTGTGGTGGCCAACTTAAGCCTCACAAAAGACAGTATTGTCCAGCGCAGCCAGAATATCACGTTGTCCGGACTTACTGTTAAGGTTCGTCCACAAACCGGAAATGTCCTGCTCAACAATGTTGTGCCGGTCAACATCGATGTTACAGATGCTGCCGGAAAACCGGTGTCAGGCGACACGCTTTTTTTAAGCGGAAGCGCCAGTGGCACACTCATCACACTTGGCAACGGCACTGCTACGACTACGGTCACACGGTCCACTGTTGGTTCAGCGCAGATTATTGCCCGTTCCAGTCTTCATGCCGTCGACACTGCCACGGTTCATTTCTGGACCGCCATTCCCGAATCCGTGGTCAATCATCAGGATCAAATCCGCCAAATGAGAATTTTCGCAAGTCGTTCGCAGCTCAATGCGGACAATTCCGACTATGCATCCATCACCGTCATATTAATAAACGCCAACAACAACCCGGCCATTGGCGACACCATTTTCTTTACCAGCGATATCGGGGTCATTGACCGGTCGGCTGTTATCGATTCCATGGGTAGGGCCACAGTCAGGCTTCAGAGTTCGCCTATTAATGGCGTATGCACCATACATGCCACGGCCTCCAGCACCAAAGATACGGTATCCACGCAGGTGCTGTTCGGCGGCATCTCACTCGTACTCACTGCCGTACCCGCGTATCTTAAAACCGGCGCCTATGCCACGGTCGAAGCTCTGCTCCGCAATGCGTCCAACCTGGCAATAGGCGGTGATGTAGTCACCTTTACCGTGTCGGGCGGTGCTTTGTTCGAAGATGGTTCCTCCCTGGCGCGCAAAGATCTCGAACCCGGTGGGGAAAGCAAGTGTCCGTCTAACGTCCCAGGTTTCCGGCGCCTCAATCATCTATGCAACAACGCTTAATACCCGCGATTCAACCACCGTGGTATTTTCCAATAACGCCCTGACTCTTACATCCAGTGCGTCGGCCATTCCCGTAGGTGGACACGATTCCGTAACCATTACCGCATACTATGTTGACGGCAACAACCACCCCAGGTCGGGCATCCCCGTGCTTTTTGCCACCAACGCTGGTGTAATACGCCAATCGCTTGCCACAACAAACAACGCGGGTCTAGCCACCACCATTCTTGTAAGCGCCGACTTTGCTGCTGTTGCCACGGTCGAAGCCAAAACCTCTGATGCAGGCGCCTCGGTACCGGTTATGTTTATGGCCACCCTGCCCGCAACAATTTCGCTCACGGTGACTCCTGACAACATCCAGGTTAACGGGGGCGTGGCCACGATTATGGCCACGGTGCTTGATATGCAGGGTAATCGTGTCACTGGCGCTGACGTAAATTTCCGGATACTGGAAGGTCCTGGCGGGGGTGAATACATTGAAAAAGCGCTGGTCATTCTTAAAGACGGCGATGCGCGTACACGTCTGTTTAGCGGCTCGGTGCCGAGCCAATATCTTGGTACACGCATAAGCGCAACGGTTATGGGTATCTCGGATACTTCCAAGCTTACGATATCAGGCGAACCATATGCTGTCTCCGTGGCGCGTCCCCAAACCGATACCATCCGCGTCGAGGATGCGGGCGCTCTCGATTCGGCTTTTTTTAATTTTTTCATGGGCGCAGCGGTCAAGGACATCAACGGAAACCCCGTTGCCGATGGCACTGAAGTTCACTTCAGCGCAGTGGTCAGCGGCATGGCAATCTATCCGCGAACATTTGATCATTGGTCAGGTGCAGCCAGCTCCATCGAAGAAATAAAGCCCGTATATGTGTATCCCTCAAGAGTAATCCCCTTCGAAGATATCAACAACAATTTCCGTATGGATCCCGGTATCGACCTGAACCTCGACTTTAACGATGCAGTGGCTTCCCGGGGCGATGATGTCAATGGCGATGGCGTCTGCGACTACTCCCCATCCACCTACGACTTTTTCTGGGATTTTAACAGCAATGGCGTCTGCGATCCTGGCGTAGGTGAACAGGTATATGTTGATGAAAACGGTAAAAGCTACCCTTCCATTTACGCGGATCTCAACGGAAACGGCGTACGCGATACCACTGAGCTCATGATTGACAACAATGGGAATGGTATTTGCGATCTGCCTCCAAGCCGTGATTTCCGTTTCTCGCAATGGGAAGGGCTCACACAGCTCTTTAGTCGCAATTTCCGGTTCGATAACAACAACTTTGCAGTGGTCATCAATAAATCGGCTGTTACAAAAGACGGAGTGGCCCACGCGACACTCACCTATCCCAGAAACCTGGCCCGAAAACTTGTTGTTTATGTTAATGCCGAAGTTCAGGGTGTACGGGACGCACACACGGAGCAATTTATTCTGCCCGTAATTGTTGGAAATTAAAGAAACAGGAAAGGCCTCGCTTATGAACCGCCTTGCCATATACGGACTGTTGTTCCTGCTAGGGTTGCTTGCTGCAGCGCAAGCCAAACCTCCTGTTGTGTTTCTTCCGGCTAAAACAGTGGCTTTCGAGTATGGCTTCTCGGTTCGCAGCCAGACCATTACTAATGCCAGGGTAGGCTCCGAAGAAAAGCTCCATCAGGTCTCGGCCTGTTATGTCCTGTTTCCATGGCTCCGTCTTTCTGCAGGGCTGGGCGGCGAGCGTTTCACGGTCAGCGAATACCACGGCAGGGTTTTTAACGGAGCCTATGGTCTTACGCCATCTGCTGCCATTTACCTGTCTTCGCCCTGGTTTGCCGGAAATTTACTGTGTTTAAATGCTGATGTCGAGGCGCTTTATCTTAACAGCCGCGACGAGGGTTACCGTTATAGCGGGCCGGTAACCGACCCATCACTTGGGCTTGCCGTGAAATTGGGATCACAGGCCAACCTCGAAACCGGCGCACGGTGGCACATTATAAAAGGTACCATGCGTCCCCCTACCGGAGCAAGCGCCCCGTTTTCGAACAACGACAATCTTCTGGGATTTTTAACATTGACCGCGCATTCGCCTGCCGGTGTCTATATGCAACTCGGTCTTGCCGCATCGCCACAAGCGGCCGGCGACAGCTTCAAAGACGGGCTTAAAGACGTTGCGATTTCCCTGAAGGTGGGGTTGTTTCTGTTGCCGCCCATTGAAAATAGCAATGATGGAAAACAGAATAAAAGTGTTTTCCCTGATTACGACAATCTCAGAAAACGTCAGGAATCCATGGCCAAGGATCTCGAATAGGGTTTTGAACAGACTATTTCAGGAAAATAAAAGCGCATGCCAAAATTTGCCTACACGGTTCGTGATGCACAGGATCGGACATTAAACGGTACCATTGACGGCAATTCCGTTGATGAAGTGGCTGATCGTCTCGCGCAGAAAGACTACCTGCCTGTTACAATAAACGAACTTAATTTCGATGGCACACGTAAAGGCGAAACCTTTGCCGATAAATTCAGGGCCGGCTTCTCCAAAATGAAGACCAGCGTGCCACTCAAAACCGTGGTCTTTTTTACACGGCAGCTTGCCACCATGATAGAAGCCGGGGTACCATTGTCGCAGGCGCTCCAGCAATTGGCTGAAGACGAAAAACCCCTGTTTAAAAAGATTATCCTCCAGATCGATACCGATATTTCCATGGGTAACACTTTTTCCGATTCCATTGCCAGGCACCCTGGCGCTTTCAATAATATGTACGTGTCCGTGGTGCGGTCTGGCGAGGTGGCCGGCGCTCTTGACAAAGTACTCGACCAGATGGCCACCTACATGGAAAATGTTGAGGCGCTCCGGCAGAAGGTAAAGGGCGCCATGCGTTATCCCACTTTTATCGGCGGCTTCGTATCAATCATGGTCTTTGCCATCCTTTGGAAGCTGGTGCCTGTTTTCGACTCAATGTACAAGGGCTTTAACGCTAAACTGCCCACGCCCACTCTTGTATTGATAGCCCTTTCCCGTTTGCTGCAGAACTATCTGGCATTGGTCATTCTCGGTTTGATTCTGTTCTTTGTTCTTGTCAAGATAGCGCTTACCCAGCCCGGTTTTCGCTTCTGGGTTGACAAGCTGATTCTCAGGGTGCCGGTGTATGGCCTTATTTTAAGGAAAAACATCTGGGCCAATTTCAGCCGAACAATGGCACTGCTCCTTGAAAGCGGAACGCCCATTCTGCAGGCAGTTGAAATCACTGCTGCGGTGGTCAACAACTCCATCTTTTCCGAACAGCTTAAGGTGGTTCACGAAAAGCTGCGCACCGGCGAGGCCTTGAGCCAGAGCCTCAAATTAACCGGGGTATTTTCAAGTCTGGTCACACAACTCACTGCCACTGGCGAACGCTCGGGGCGTATAGACGAATTATTGCGCAAGGCGGCTGAATTCTACGAACGGGAAATCAAGATCACTGTTGATTCCATTGCCTCCATCATAGAACCTTTTCTTATCATAATTCTTGGCACTATTGTGGGCGGCATTTTGATAGCGCTTTATCTACCCATATTCAACCTTGGAAAACTAATGCAATGAACGGTAATAATACCGGTTTTATTTTACACAAACACTCAAAGGAGGTCTCCATGTTCCAGAAACTCCGTCGCACCCGCAAAGGCTTCACACTGGTGGAAGTCATTGTCGTGGCGGTCATCGTGGCAGTGCTCGCTGCCGTGGCAATTCCGCTCTATCTCAACTATGTGAGGGATTCGCGCAAGAATGCGGCTGAAAACGCTGCCGGATCCGCGACCAGCTTTTGTGCAGCCTGCATCAATTCAGGTGCAACACTAACCATCACAGGTGCGCTGGTTGGTGGTGGTGGTTCGCTTACCTGCAGCAATAACACCAGCTTTGCCATCCCAGCCAAGATTATTCTTACAGTAAGCGGTGTGGCTTCCCCTAGCACCGTCACTGCCAAACATGTTGATTCGCCGGCTGGGGATGTAACAGCCGCCCGCAGTTTCTGATTTTCCAATACGGTCAGCCTGTTCCGGCGGAGGCTCTGCCGCCGGGACGGGTGCTGATAACAGCAAGACATTCAACAGAGCAGGAATAACAGTATGGCAAGCAAAACTTTCTCGTCCCTCGGTTTTGAGTTCGACAACCTTGGCATCCGTGTTGCCCGCATCACAGCGGAGCATAAGGGGCGCAAGGTTGCCTACACGGTTGACGCCGTGGAAGAGACCGTGGGTGATTTTACCCAGGACGACCCATTAGCCGCCGGAATTGCCGCTCTGGCAGACAAATTAGGACACAAATCAAAAGACAGAGTGGTAGCCTGTGTGTCTGGTAAACAGATTTACATAACCCAACTCAAATTCAAGGTCTTGCCGATTCAGGAAATGAACAATGCCCTCCGTTTCGAAATCCGGAAAAACCTCCCTTTTGAATCCTCGGGTTCGGCCATTGACTTTCAGGTTCTGGAAAAGCCCGACCCTGAAAAAAATATCAAACCCACTGTAATGGTCACGGCTGTTGCCAATTCGCTTCTCGAACGATTGCTGAAGGTCATCTCCAAGGCAGGGCTCACCCCATGGATTATTGATGTACTTCCGGTAACCGTGGCTAACGCCTACTGGATGGCTCGATCCGCGTCCGAACCACGCATGGCTCATGTAATGGCTCATTTTGCGCCGGATGTCTGCAGTCTGGTTATTGACGGCGATGAATCGCCTTTCTATAACCGGAACATCTATTTCACCACCACTGAACTCTACGGCAAACAGGCAGTGCAATCAATGCCCGATTCCGAAAAAACCCGACGTCTCGACGTATTTGCCGAGGAGCTTCGCCGGTCGCTTTCATACTACGAGAAAACGTACGGCATTTCCAATTTCGGGCAAATATACCTGCTTGGGCAATGCGCACACGAAGAGGGGCTCCGGACACATCTCAAGAACAAGCTGGGGCTTCCGCTCGATCCGAGTCCCCTTCTTGAAAGGCTTGGTGGTGAACCGGTAAGCGCCCCGGCCCGTTTTGACGCGGCTCTGGCGCTTGCCATTCGGGGTCGGGAAGACACCTCTCGTGTCCAAGGAGACGCATGAAATACCGCTTTAATCTGGTACGGGATATTCAAAGGGCGCAGCGTGAAGCTGAAACAAGCCGCGTCAGATTATTTGTTTTAATCGCTTCCGGTTTCGGACTGCTTGTCATTGCCCTGTTTTATGCCGTGCTTCAAACATTGTCCATGTACACCAGCGTTCAGGAGGAGCGGGCTCGCCTTAGGCGTATAAAGATCGAATACCGTCAATATCAGGCCAGTACAATGATTGTCAACCAGTCAGACATAGCGCTTTTGGATCGTTTGCAGCACAACCGTATCTTCTGGACCAAAAAACTTGTTTCCATGGCCAGTGCGCTCCCCGAAAATTTCTGGATTACCAAATTCGCGTTCGACAGAACACTGCTGACTGTTGACGGATACGGCTATCTTAACGGACAGCAGGAGCAATTGATAACCCTCGACAATTATTTAACCGCACTTCGTACTGATACACTGTTCTGCGACGTTTTCAAACAGGTTAGGCTTGTGTCGGCCATCCGGAGCGACGATATGCAGCACGACCGGATTAGTTTCAGTTACTCCGCCCAAAGCAAAGGTCCAACCCCATGAAAAAGCAACCAGCCAGACTCATTCTGATCCTGACCGTGGTTCTCTTTATTCTGACCATTCTGGCTGACCGGCTTTATGTGTCAAAACTTAAGGAAGAATTCCTTAAGCTCGAAAAGGAGCGCATTGAAACCTCCAACAAACTGACCACAGCTAAAATTCTCCAGGAAAACCTCAACCATGTGCGCGACCTGATTTTCGAGAACATGGACTTCCCGAATCAACCCGACACTCTCCAGCATGAAACGCATGTGTTTAATTTCATCACGGACTGTATCAACGATTTGAAACTCAAATTGATTTCAGTCAAGCCACTGGCGCCTGTCCAGGCGGATCTGATTACAACCTATGGATATGAAATCGAGGTACAGGGCGATTTTTTCAAGTTCGGCGAACTCTGTTCAAAATTCGAGAACAGTCGTCGTATTTTTTCGCTCGAAACCTACGAGGTCGCGCTGATAAACACCATCGAGAAAACCACCGGCAGTCCTCAGGGAACCACCATCTCGGTAAAAATGCTGGTGAATACCTACCGGGTTAAAAAAGATGATAAACTGATTGCAAAGGACGCAAACCCGTGAAAGAACCCCATAAACCCTTGTTGATGGCCGCACTGCTGGCGTTTCTGCTGGCCGGCGGCATTGTGCTGCGGATAACCTCCGAGCAGAGTGGTTTTGACCGCATTGTTCGCAAGGCGCTCGGCACAACCGCAGGCTACGACAAGTCCCTTATTAATACCGTCAACCGCCTTGAACGTGAACTGGCCACCCGCGCCAGCTTCGGTTATCAGGGACGCAAAGACCCCATGACCGGCCGAGTGCGTCAGGTGGTACAGTCTTCTGTCTCTTATGGTCAGACTCATCTGCAGCCAGACAGGACGGCTGTTGACCCGGTAAGGCTTACGGCAATTATTTTTGACGACCGGAACAATCGTTTTACGGCGGTTGTCATGGATGGCGAACGCTCATTTTCACTCGAAGTCGGAGACCGTGTGCGAGATCGCATTATACGGAAAATTACCGCTGATTTCATTGTCATGGAAGGCAACTCCAATTATTATATGTATAATATCGCAGGGAAAAGCACAGTGTCCCCAAAATAAACAAACCTGTTGTGAAAAAAGGAACCGCATGGAATATAACATGATGAATTACCGCAACACCGGCTGGAAAATGGTAGGGCTATTGCTAATGTGCTGTCTTGTTGCAACAGCGCAATCCCCAGATACTATGACCTATATGCAGAACAAGGATTCGCCCATAGTCACACGTCTCTCCAATCCGCGTCTTAAATCGCCAATCACCCTTTGGGCCAAGGATGCCAGCCTTTCAGAAATACTCAAGGTGCTTTCCGAAAGGTCAGGCATGAACTTCGTGGCCGGAAGCGGCGTCGAACGCGAGAAAATCACTATAATCCTTAATAAAACCCCGTTGGATGAGGCCATCAACCTTCTGGTGCGGGCATCAGGACTTTCTTACGAAATCATCGGGAATTCGGTGCTGATAGCTGAGCCCGAAAAGCTTAAAGACGAAATCGGAAAAGCCGGATATGTCGTCAATCTGAAATACGCCAAAGCCGCGGAAGTTGCCACAATGCTCTCGGATATAACAACCAACATAAAAATTGATGAAGGCGGTAACCGGCTCATCTGTTACACCAGCCCCCGCGTAATTCTCGAAATCGAGAAAATCATCAAGGCCACCGATTTTCCTCACATTCTTGTACTTATGGAAACCCGTCTGATTGAGGTGTCAATGGATAATCTCAAGCGATACGGAATCGACTGGAATACTCTTTCTCCCATGCAGGCCAAACTTCAGCTTCCCGAAGCAAGCCTGACCAGCAGCTGGAAAGCAGACAATTGGCGCCGGCTGACCATGGACTTCAATGTGGTACTCGACATGCTTATGACCCATGGAGATGCCCGCGTGCTTATGGATTCCAAAATCACAACAACCAACAACCGGCAGGCGTTTCTGCATATCGGTGAAGTTATTCCTTACACTGTTCAGACCTACACCCCGGGTTCAGCAGGCGGCGCTAGTCAGCAGGTACAGAAAGAGGAGGTTGGCGTCAAGGTGACGGTAACCCCCCATATCAATGAAGAAAACCAGATTACTCTAAACATCGAACCCGAGGTCTCCTCTATCATCGGCTGGAAGGGCCAGAATGGAGACATGCCGCTGGTGCGTATTCGTAAAACCAACACCACAATCCGGGTCGAAAACCAGCAGACCATTTTCATCGCTGGTCTGTTGTCTGAAGATGAAACCAACGAGGAGTACAAATTCCCGGTGCTGGGCTACATTCCGCTCATCGGCCGTTTATTCACGCACACTCGACACCAGACAAGCCGTAAAAATCTGATTATTGAAATTACCCCGCGCATTATCCACAATTCCAAAGAGCTTACCCTGACGCCTGAAATCCAGAAAATACAGGAAAAACAATAAGGAGCCAGCCATGCCGTCAAGTCACAGCGTCCGTGATCTGCTGACCACCATGGTCGAACGGGGAGCTTCGGATCTTCTGCTGTCCGTGGGTCAGCCGCCCCGAATACGGGTGGATAAAGGGCTGGTGTCCATGGACTTTGAAATCCTGGCGCCGGAAGTCATCAAGGATCTTTGTTATCAGGTCATGAACGAAAACCAGCAGAAGCAGCTCGAAACCGAATGGGAGGTCGATTTCTCCATCGGTGTTGCGAGGCTATCCCGGTTCCGTGTAAATGTATTCCATCAGAGGGGTACCGTGTCCGCGGCCTTCCGCCGTATTCCCCTGCATATACTCACCTTCGAGGAATTGGGGCTGCCCGAGGTGGTCAGAGAGCTCTCTGACAAGCCAAACGGCATAACCCTGGTCACAGGACCCACGGGTTGCGGAAAATCCACGACCCTCGCGGCCATGATTGACCGCATCAATGACAACCGAAACCTGCACATCATCACCATCGAGGACCCCATCGAATACCTGCACAAGCACAAGCAGTGCACGGTTGACCAGCGCGAAATAGGTACCGACACACTTTCGTATCGCCATGCCCTTAAAAGCATCCTCCGCCAGGATCCCGACGTGGTGCTTCTGGGTGAAATGCGCGACATGGAATCCATCCAGGCCGCGATCACCATTGCGGAAACCGGCCATGTCTGTTTCGCCACGCTTCACACCAATTCCTGTTCCCAGACCATTTCCCGCATCGTGGATGTTTTCCCGGGCGAAAAACAGCATCAGGTGCGCTCTCAGCTGGCGCTTTCCCTGAATGGTGTCGTCACCCAGGCGCTGGTACCCCGTGTTGACAGCGGCGTGCAACTGGTCTGCGAAATCATGGTGGCCACCCCTGCCGTACGCTCGCTTATCCGCGAGGATAAACTCCACAACCTCGACAATCAGATACAGATGGGTGCCAAGTTTGGCATGCAGACCCTTAACCAGTCACTGTCACGGGCTGTCAAGAGCGGTCGCGTGGCTGAATCCGAAGCGATGAACTATGCGTTAAGTATCGACGATTTCCGCAAGTGCCTTATGGAATAATCACAATCACCGGAGACAAGCTTTTTATGTCAGAAATATTATCCGCCGATGATCTGGGAATCTTCAATCAGTCAGGGGAGGGACCATCAAGACAGCCTGCGGAAGAATCACCCCAGGAGGCGCTGACCAAAGATGACGGCACGCCGCTTCGTCTGGGGCTGCTTACATATCGTATGGCCAGTCGCCCCCCGTTTCTGAAGATGCTCCAGGACCCGGGTCTTGAAGGACGTTTCGACATCGTCAAGGGGCAGCTGGGCAACCCTGATGATACAGAGCTCATGGACATGGCCATTGCCGTGTTTGATGTTGACGATTGCATCGAGAACTTTCTTTCGGATGTGGCATATCTCCGGTATGTTCGGAACATACAGAATGTGATGGTGCTGGTGGCGGAAGAAGCTGCCGACGCCTTCAGCAGCCACCGTGATGAGATGGCCACCACTCTTGTTTTACAGATGCCGGTGCACGCGGTTGATTTCCGCAAAGCTGTCATGACAAGTCTCGTGGGTTACAAGCTCCGCAATGCCAGAAAGGGCGACCGCGCGGATTTCAACGCCCGCTTCCGTTCACTGGGTTCTATTCTTGTCAATGAAGGGCTCATCAGTCCTCTTCAGCTTCAGAAGGCTCTCGAATACCAGAAGGGTTCGGGCCAGCGGCTCGGCGACGTGCTGGTGCTGCTTGGCTACATCACCGACGAGCAGAAAACATTTTTTCTGGCAGGGCAGCTTGGTGTTGATCTTGCAACACCCAAACAATACGCCGCAGTTGACTTAAGCGTGGTCAGCCTCATTCCCGAACACGTCTCGCGGCGCGGCCACTGTATTGCCCTCGAAAAATCAAGCAACGCACTCATTGTGGCCATGGAGGATGTCCTTGACCTGAAGCTTCTCGACAATCTGCGCGATATCACCGAGTTAACCATTCAGCCCGTTCTGGGCCGGCGCGAAGACATAGAAACCAGCCTCGACCGCTGTTTCCGCGACATCACTTCCCAGAAAGACGCCTCGGCGCTTATGGACAACTTTGGGGTTGATGTCGAATATGTGGATCACAAGTCCGAGGAAATTGACCTAGAAGAAGCCGCTGCCGCAGGCGCCGAACTGGGCGTGATCAAACTGGTCAATGTGCTCATTTCAAACGCCATCCGCGATAAAGCGAGCGACATCCACTTCGAACCCCAGGAAAACAGCCTTCAGGTGCGCTATCGCATCGACGGCGACCTCAAACGGGTCATGGCCCCGCCAAAGCAGCTTCACCAGGCCATTATCGCGCGCATCAAAATTCTATCGCTCCTTAACATCGCCGAACGTAGGCTGCCCCAGGATGGCCGAATGGCGGTCAAAATACGCACACGAGAAGTGGATATCCGTGTCTCCATATTGCCCACGGTTCATGGTGAAAAAGCCGTGCTCCGCATTCTGGACAAAGAGGCTTTTGAAAAAAGCGTCTCGAATCTCGGTTTCAGCCCTTCCAACCAGGAGATTTTTAAAAGCCAGGTTACCAAGCCCTACGGCATGATTATCGTCACCGGTCCCACAGGTAGCGGCAAATCCACCACACTCTATTCGGCCATTCAACAGATTAAAAGCCTTACCCGCAACATCATCACAGTCGAAGATCCTGTTGAGTTCCATATGGATGGCATTACCCAGGTCAATGTCAACAACAAGATTGATCTGACTTTCGGTGCTGCACTCCGTTCCATCCTGCGTCAGGATCCCGACGTTATTCTGATAGGTGAAATCCGCGACCTGGAAACCGCGGATACAGCCATTAAAATGGCGCTCACCGGTCATCTGGTCTTTTCTACACTGCATACCAATGATGCGGCAAGCACCATCACCCGATTTGTGGATATTGGTATCCCACCACTTTTATTGGGATCCTCGCTCAATCTGGTTATTGCGCAGCGTCTGGTGCGCCGCATTTGCCAGGCATGCAAGACGGAATATACGCCTGATCCGGAAATTCTTGAACCACTGAAACTCCAAAACCGTCGTTCCGCCAGATTTTACAAAGGGGTTGGATGTGTAGCCTGCAACGGTACAGGATACCAGGGGCGCACCGGTCTGTTCGAACTGCTCAATATCTCCCGTGAAATCCGAAAGCTCATCCTCAAGAATGCTACAACCATGGATATCCAGGACAAGGCGATTCAGGAGGGTATGCAGACCATACGCCAGGCCGGCATTGAAAAGGTGCTTGCCGGCGAGACCACTATCGAACAGGTGATTGCTGTTTCAACGGAAATATAGTCTTGACTTGTTTTATTTCAGCTGCTTATTTTCTCTATAAAGACAGGGGGGCGTCATGTCTTCACAAAAAGGGTTCACGCTTGTAGAAGTCATCGTGGTCGCGGTGATTGTCGCAGTTCTGGCGGCAGTGGCTATTCCGTCATACACTGCCTATGTGCGGACCGCGCGCATCAATTCCGCCAAGACCTCCAGCGAACTCATAGGCGCGGCCATTCTTCAAACCCATAACCGTGGACTCGACATTTCTTCCAGCGGGTGGAACGACATCGGCATCACTGACCCTTCGGATGAAAACTGGACTTACACCTTTCCGGCGCTTACCGGAAACGCAGCCATGTCGGTGGATTATACCATCTCTGCCACTGGTTGCGGCCCCATGACAGGGAAATCGGGAGGATTTCGGCCCCGCAAACCGCTCTCGGGCAGGTGGACAGGCGATTTGCTATGAATTCAACAGGCGTCCGGACTGCTCCCATTTTCTGCGGGGGAAGCCGTGGTTTTACTTTGGTCGAGGTGCTGGTGGCCGGTGCGCTTCTGGTCACCTTTGTGCTGGGGCTTGTGGCTGTGGTGTCCCAGGGCAGCCTGCTTAACAAACGGGACATGCTTGAACGACGCGCCTTCCAGGAACTGGAGTGGGTTCTCGAAAATCCGGTTCTGTCGCATCATCAGTATTTGGTGTTGTTTGCGGCAGCTCCGGCCTCGGGTGCCCTCGCTGATTATCCCATGAACCCGGCCACGGTCAGGCTCGACGACCGCGGCACAGCGACCGTTGCCGACGATCTCCCGGGCACAATAAGGGTTCAACTGGCCCGCGTCCAATATACGGTAGGCGCCGTGGCTCCAATTCCGGCCTTGCGGGTTGTGGTCACTATTACCTGGATCGATGAAGGTCAAAATTATTCCGAAACTCTGGAAAAGGTGATTACCCTTGTACGCGGATAACCGTAAATTACAGCGTCTGCCTTTTAACAAAAAAGGGCTGACTCTTATTGAACTGATTGTGGCTTCCACTATAGCAGCGGTGGTGGGGTTGGGTATTTTTTTCTTTTCCTCATTTGCAGGGGAATCCATTCGCGATCTTTTGACACGTCAGCAACTCCAGCAGGAAAGTTCCTATGTGGCCGAGTTGTTCATGCGCGAAGTCAGGAATGGTAATTTTGTAGCGGTCACCGGTTCCACTAACCCGCCGTCTGATACCGTTCGCACCCAGACCATAACCATTTATAATGCGGACAAAACAGAGCGCACACGCTTCACCATTTCCGGCGACACTCTGTTACAGGGTGGCGCCAAGATGTTATCGCCATATCTATGTACCTACGGTGCGCCAAGCAATTTCCTGATTCACGGCGGCGGCGGTTCTGTCGACTTTTTCCTATCCATGGATAAAATGGTCGGCGACCGGACATTCAAATATACCCAGGTGATCGGAGGAGTCCGATGCAAAAACGGAACAGCCTTTTAAACGGAACCGGCAGCGCGCTTGTCTTTGCGCTGGTTATCGGCACTGTCTTTGCCATCATGGGCATTAGTGCGTTGTCGCTGATGCGTCGCGGCAATGAAATGCTCACCCGCGACGTTGAAGTTATTAAAAGCTACTGGGCAGACGAATCGGCGCTTAACCTCGGTTTCCGTTATGTGTCACGCACCATCAATCCGCCGGTGGCTGATGTCGCTCCGCTTGTCTTGTCGCCAGCCCTGCAGGTAAATGGCTACCTGCCGATTATCAACATCACGGTCTCCGGACCTCTTGTTTACAGCATGACAGCCTGGGACACGCTCAAAGGGCTTTCTGTCATCAACCGCTCTTCTACCAGCCAGACAGCAATCACCCAGTTTGGTTTCTACACCTTTTTCATGAACGATGACCTCACCGATGGGTTCTTCTTCAACGAATTCTGGGACGGCAACTTTCATTCCAATGGTAAACTGCGCATCTGGCACGACATGCCGCTTCACACGCCAGGCGGTTTTCACAACACGGGAAATTTTACGGTGGCCGGCAAATATTTCGGCGGCGCCGGCGATGACTTTCCAAACTATCCTGTGCCTTTCCGTAACGGCATGGCGAGGGTTAACGGCAACACTGGCAGTGAAATCACCTCGGCGCCTCCGGCAGGCTGGCTCGAGTCCCGCTTCAAGAATTATTCGTTCACCGGTAAAATTCCCATTGACCCGCTCATGCCCAACACCGGAGAACTGGCCACCGGTTATAATCTTTCCCCCGCAGGCAGCCCGGATGTTCGCATCCGTTTCACGGGATTGGCCGCCACACCGGTCGAGGTGTCGCAGGGCTCGGGCAGCACGCGAACCTGGGCGGTCGATCCCGCTTTGACACTTGCAGCCAATACCTCGCTTCTGTCGGGCAACCACATTCTTACAGTCAACCAGCATACCTATGTTGAGGGCACTGTCAACGGCAATATTACCATCACGACAACCTCGTCCAAAAGCATCTTCATTTCCGACGATATATATTACGCTGATACCAACATGACCACCTCGCAAGACAATCTTGTCATGGTGTCCGATGCGGATGTCTCCCTGCCCTGCGAAGCGCTCGGGGGTGGCAACATTGTGGATCGGGGCGGGTCCAATCTGGACAATGTGTTACGGGTTTTTGGCCAACTCTATGCGCCTAAAGGGCAATTCTCCTTACAAAACGTTCCCGGCTGGCGTGAATACCAAACCCCGACGTTTAAGATTTCGGGCAGCGTTATGCAGAAGTCGGACGGTTGGAGGGGGCAGATTTCGGGCGGCGCTCCGTACAAGGGTTTGGCGGCTGAAAATTACCACTTTGACCCGAGGCTCAACGACAATTCCGTCACTTCATACGGTCTTCCCCGTGGCGCACGTCAGGTTGATAACGAAATGACGGTGATTAACGGCGCCAGCACGCTCATGTGGTCTTTTAATATCGGGGTCTGGGCAAACATCCTGACGCAATCAGGGCAATCGCATTAAAATAACGTGTTTTTATGCCTAATCCGATAAAACCGGAACCAAACCACATTACTTAAACCTCATTAAACACACCATGATTACCAGACTGCTTGCATAAACCCATCCCCTAACCCCTTCCCTTTTTCTTGGGGGAAAAAGGGAAGGGGAACAAGAACTCGAATTTATGCTTTATAAATGTCTTTTCTGTTTTTTCAGAACCCCTCCCTTTTTCCCCAAAGAAAAAGGGAGGGGCAGGGGTGGGTTTACGTATAGTTCTCATTTTTATTGCTGATTTTTAATGCGATTGCCCTGCTGACGCAATAATCGTTTCCATCAGCCTAAATTTATTTTCAGCCTGAAGTCATTGGGGCTTGTCGCATTGCTGACAGCCTCGGTTTCGGTGATATCGCCATGGCGGTACAAATCCATAAGCGCCTGATCAAAGGTCTGGCTGCCATACTGCTCACGCTCCTTTTCCATATTCGCCAGGATACCTTGGGTTTTAGCCGGATCCTGGATGAATTCGCGGATACTTGCGTTGGCAATCATGATTTCAGCGGCCAGTACCCGTCCCGTGCCGTCTTTACGTTCGAGCAGTCTCTGGGAAACAACAGCCCTAAGATTAGCGGCAAGTTGGAAGCGCACCTGGTTCTGCTGAAAAGGCGGAAAACTGTCGATAAAGCGGCTGATTGTCTCCTTGGCGTCCGTGGTGTGGAGGGTGGCCAGCACCAGATGCCCTGTTTCAACCGCTTTGAGGGCAATTTCCATGGTTTCCAGGTCACGCAACTCGCCCACCATGATGACGTCCGGATCCTGCCGGAGCGCGGCGCGAAAGGCGTTGGCAAAGGAGTGCGTGTCAATGCTGATTTCGCGCTGATTGATTGAGGAAAGATTGTCTTTGTAGAGAAATTCAATCGGATCCTCTATTGTGATAATATGACTGTGACGTGTCTGGTTGATATGGTTGATCATTCCAGCCAGGCTCGAAGATTTTCCGCTGCCGGTTGCGCCGGTGACAAGGATGAGCCCGTTTTCGCTCAATGCCAGGTCTTTAAGAATAGCCGGTACTTTGAGTTCATCAAGTGTGGGGATTGTGAAGGGAATAATGCGGAGAACCAGAGAGAGAGAGCCGCGCTGGCGAAAAGCGCTGACGCGGAAACGGCAGAACCCGGGCAGCGAATAGGATGAGTCGCATTCGAGTGTGGTTGTAAGCCGATCCCAGGCATCAGGGGCCAGTATCTCCCTGGCAATCGCTTCGGTGTCTTTGACTGAGAGCGGTTCCATGCTTTTTACCGGGATCAGTTCATTCCCGATGCGCTGCAGTGGTGGCCGCATGGCTTTCAAATGAATGTCGGAAACTCCTATTACAGCGAGTTGGCGCAGCAATTCTCCGGCGCTTGTAATCATGAAAGACCTCCTGAAATTACGAATGATGAAAAATCTTACTTTATTGAGTAATATAGATTATAAATGCCATATGTTCCAATATGCTTTGAATTTTAAACGATTTTCCATACGGTTTGTCAAGGCATAGAAACTAATTGAGCAGGTGATTGCGGTGTCAACAGAGCTTTTATTGTTGTGTCTGATAATAAATCTTAAAAGTTAATTGCCCTATATTTAATGTAATAATTATCTTTAAAGAATGAAAAAGCAAATAATACATACTGACTTTGTTTACCGGAGAATTTTCGGCTGCACGGCAATCACACCGTCAGCCGTGAACCTTGCTTTATTCAATTAACATCAGTTTTGTCTTTAAAACCCTTATTAATTTTCCGGAGGAACAATGAAAAACGATAAAGTAATTATATTTGATACAACATTACGCGATGGCGAACAGGCACTTGCCTCAAGCCTCTCGGTAAACGAAAAAATCCAGATAGCCCGCCAGTTGGCAAAGCTCAAGGTTGATGTTATTGAAGCCGGGTTTCCAGTATCATCGCCGGGTGATTTTGAATCAGTTCAGACAATAGCAAAAGAAATAAAGGGGCCGATCATTTGCGGTCTTTGCCGCTGCGTTGAAAAGGATATTAAGGCTGCTGCAGATGCTGTTAAATACTCTAAAAGGCCCCGCATACATGCATTTATCGGCACATCAAATATTCATATTGAAAAGAAACTGCGCAAAGACCAGTCCCACATATTGGAAATGGCTGTCAATGCAGTGAAATATGCGAGAAGGTTCTGCGATGATGTTGAGTTCTCGTGTGAAGATACCGGACGTACGGAACTCGAGTTTTTGTACAGAATAGTCGAGGCTGTGATAAAAGCTGGTGCAGGTACCGTGAATCTTCCTGATACAGTAGGTTACACCATCCCCATGGAATTCAGAAGAATAATATCATCAGTCTTTGAAAACGTGCCCAATATCGAAAAGGCCGTTATCTCAGTTCATTGTCATAATGATTTAGGAATGGCAACAGCTAATTCCATAACCGCTGTTGAATGTGGTGTGCGGCAAATAGAGTGCACTATAAACGGCATTGGTGAAAGGGCCGGCAATTGCTCGCTCGAAGAAGTTGTCATGATAATGAAAACCCGCCATAATCTTTTAAAGGTTGATACAAATATTGATACGCGTGAAATCATGCGTACAAGCAGGCTTGTTTCACGTTTATGCAACATGCCGGTACAACCTAACAAAGCTGTTGTGGGTGCAAATGCATTTGCCCATTCATCCGGCATTCATCAGGATGGTGTGCTTAAGGAAAAGGACACTTATGAAATCATGAGACCGGCCAGCATAGGACTTGCAGACAATGTTCTGAACTTGACAAGTAGAAGTGGTCGTCATGTGATTAAGCACCGTCTGGAAATTCTGGGTTATGCTGAGAATGACTATGATCTGGAATCCTTTTACGAGCGCTTTCTGGAATTGGCGGATAAAAAAGGCTCAGTGTATGATGATGATTTGGAGGCCCTTGTTGAACTCAAAGATCGCGCAGAGACCGATGCGTATAAATTGGACTACCTGAATGTCACATCAGGATCAAAGGTGATTCCAACAGCAACACTTATCCTGAAAACAAAAGATGCAATGTTGAAGGAGTCAGCAACAGGCGACGGCCCGGTTGATGCTGTGTGTAATGCCATTGACAGGGTGACTGGTCTTTCCGTTAAAATGATAGACTACCGGATAAATTCGCGCACAGGTGGTCGTGAGGCTGTTGGTGAAGTGAATATTGTAGCGGATTTCAGCGGCTACAAATTGCATGGCGTAGGTTTCTCAACTGATATTGTTGAGGCTTCAGCACTTGCGTACTTGAATGTGATAAATAAAGTCATGAGGCTTAAAGAGGTGAGGAAGGTCAGGGAGGATAGGTGGAGAGGGAAGGGGAAAGTTAAAAGTTAATAGTTAAAAGTTAATAGTTAAAAGTTAATAGTTAAAAGTTAATAGTTAAAAGTTAATAGTGGGAAGTGGGTGTTAAATTTAATGGAGGTTTTAGATGAATAAGCTTGCAGAAGAACTTAATGATGTGCTAAAAGAACATAGCCCTCATGTAATGGAAATGCTGTCGAATTTCGGTAAGGAGATATATTTTCCAAAAGGCATATTGCATCAGGGGGCGGAGGCAAAACAAAAGGCAAAAAAGTATAATGCAACAATCGGGATTGCAATAGAACATGGTGAAGCAATGCATCTGCCGTGCATAAAAAAGCATGTGCCCGCACTCAAAGCAGACGAGATGTTCACGTACGCACCTGTACAGGGAGTGGCTGAATTAAGAAAAGCCTGGCTTGCCAAGCTGCTTGACGAAAATCCGGAAATGAAAGGCAAGGCCATTTCTCAGCCAATCGTAACATCAGCCATTGCACACGGACTCTCAACAGTTGC
This sequence comes from uncultured Fibrobacterota bacterium, assembly GCA_963831235.1. Taxonomy (GTDB): domain Bacteria; phylum Fibrobacterota; class OXYB2-FULL-49-7; order OXYB2-FULL-49-7; family JAEUSG01; genus CAWHPS01. Next base: position 21,064 of record CAWHPS010000010.1, on the reverse strand, counting down.
CGAGCTTTTTGTGAATCCAGGCGATCCGCTTATTGTTCCTGATCAGTATTGGGATAATTATCCACTCACATTTTGCGTACGCAACAGGGCTAATCTTTTCACCTACAATACATTCACACCGGACAAAGGTTTTGATGTGAACGCAATGGAAGCATCCATTATGAAACGCGGGAAGAAAAAAGGGAAGGCCATATTGATCCTGAATTTTCCCAATAACCCAACCGGATATTCACCTACGCGCAAAGAAGCGGAAGAGATAGCAGCGGCAATCAAGCGATGCTCGGAAGCGGGTATCAACCTTGTCGTAATGCATGATGACGCTTATTTCGGTCTTGTGTTTGAGGATAACGCCATGAGAGAGTCTCTTTTCGGCCTTACCGCCAACCTTCATGAACGAGTGTTGGCAATTAAACTTTGCGGTGCCACAAAAGAAGAATATGTTTGGGGGTTTAGAACAGGCTTTATCACTTATGGTGTAAAATCCAATAACACGGAAGCGGTTTATGGAGCTCTTGAAAAAAAGACAATGGGCTCTATCCGTGTGTCAATCTCAAACTGCTCAATGTTATCGCAGACTCTTGTTCTTAAGGCGCTTTTGGATCCTGATTTCAAAAAAGAACGCGCGGAAAAATATGAGATCATGAAAGGCAGGGCGCATAAGGTAAGAGAAGTCCTGAAGGATGCCAGGTTCGTAGATTACTGGGAACCCTATCCATTTAATGCAGGTTATTTCATGTGCATACGACTTAAGAAAATTGAAAGTGAAAAATTAAGAACACATTTACTCGACAAATATGGCGTCGGGACAATATCAACGGCCAGAAACGACCTTCGTATTGCATTTTCCAGTATTGAAAAGGAACAGGTCTTGGATTTGTTTGAGTGCATTTACAATGCTGCAAAGGATTTGAGTCAGGGGTAATCATTTATAGGTTTTTGTATTAAAAACGCTTATAAATTGCTCTTATGTGGAAAATTATATTATTTTAATTTTTTATATTTTGGAGGATAAAATGGCAAAAAAATGCTCCGTTACAGGCAAAAGGGCCATGTCTGGTCACTTCGTTTCCCATGCGCATAACCTTACCAAGCGTCGTCACAACGTTAACCTTGTTAAGAAACGCATATTTGTTCCAGAACTAAATAAATGGGTGGTTGTAAAACTCAGCACCCGTGCCCTGAAAACAATCAAGGCCAATGGTGCCGGATCTGTTTTAAGCAAGGCCGGCATTATTTAGTTTCCTGTTGAAAAATGATTTACGCCATCATTTCCGATATCCATGCAAATGCAGCGGCACTCGACGCTGTAATGTCAGATATTGAACGAAGAAATCCTGATAGAAAAATTTGTCTTGGTGATATTGTCGGATATTGTGCTGATCCCATTGAAACCATTGAGAGAATAAGAACGTTTGATATAATTCTAATGGGAAACCATGATTTTGCCGTAAACGACAAACCCATTATTGAAAAGTTTAATTTTCATGCACGACTCGCAATAGAATGGACTATAAAACAGCTATCCATTGAAAACAAAGAATATTTATCAAAACTGCCTTACAATCACATCGAAGAAGACATGACATTTGTCCATGCCACTCCGCGCAACCCTGAAGGGTGGGGATACATCCTGAACATCGATGATGCTCTTGATGCCTTTAATTATTTCGGTACCAAGGTATGTTTTATCGGGCATACTCATCATCCGATTGTGGTAACGGATCGCGGTCATATCATTACAGACAAAAAAATAGCCTTCAAAGACGACATGCGCTATCTTGTAAACATAGGCAGTGTGGGCCAGCCACGAGATGGCAACCCCAAAGCTTGCTATGTACTTTATGATTCCGAGGAACAGACCATTGAATACGTGAGGATTAAATATAACATTGAATCAACCCAGACCCGCATGATCAAGGCACGGTTTCAACCTTTTTTAATCCACCGGCTTTCTGAAGGACGTTAAGTCTTATGAACGTCTCACTTGATTTCAAAACAGGCCCTATAAAGGATGTTACATCAGATGTCATTGTTGTTATCCTGTCCCGTGATGTCAAATTATGTAAAGATAAGACACTCGCGGCTTTGGTCGATCCTTTGTACGATTCTTATTTAAAGGAAAAAATTAAAGTTGAATGTTTTTTGGATTTGCCGCAGGAGTTTAATACAAGGCAGCTTCTTGTTTATTTTGCGGACAACCATAAGAACATGTCGGTCGAAGATAAAGTCGCAACATCGATATCATCAATTACCGCAATATGCGCTCTTCATGGATTCAATTCCATCACAATTCCTTTTTCCAATATAAAGGCTTTTGCCTTAAAAGCCGTTCAGGGGCTCTACCTCGGAAATTATTCTTTCAAGCAATATAAAAGCAAACAGGATAATTCAACCGTCACCGTAACGTTCCATGTTGATAAAGCTTTAAGGCCGGCCTTTGAAAAAATAGCGGAAAGGGATACTGTCATTTCGAATTGTGTTAATCAATGCCGCAATCTTGTGAACGAACCTGCCAATATTGCCGGTACTGATGAAGTCTTAAAAAGAGCCAAAGATGTCGCGAAAGAATGCGGTCTTTCCATCACGGTCCTGGAAAAAGACGAACTCAGAAATAAAGGTTATAATGGGCTCTTGACCGTGGGGTCGGCAGGCAGAAACCCACCGCGTATGGTTGTTTTAAGTTATATTCCAAAAAATAAATCCAAACAGCACCTATGCCTTGTTGGCAAAGGAATTGTCTTTGACAGCGGTGGTATTTGTTTAAAACCCGCTGACAGCATGTGGACTATGAAGGATGATATGGCCGGCGCCGCAGCTGTTTTATATGGACTTAAGGCACTTTCTCTACTTAAATATCCTGTAAAGGTAACTGCAATCCTCTGTCTTGCGGAGAATCTTCCTGACTCCAATGCGACACGGCCTGGCGATATTTTTATTGCCGCGAATAAAAAGAGTGTCCATGTTGAAAACACAGATGCCGAAGGCAGGCTTATTCTTACGGATGGACTTTATATGGCACAAGAGGTAGGGGCCACCCACATAATTGATTTTGCTACTTTGACCGGCGCTTGTGTAGTCGCACTCGGCGAACATATTGCAGGGCTTATGGGCAACAATAATGCCCTAATAAAGATTGTGCAGTCTGCCGCAAAAGCCGGAGGCGACCCGGTATGGCATTTGCCTCTGCCGCCGGAATATAAGCCGATGCTGGATACTCCATACGCGGACATAAATAATATCACAGGAAGCAGATGGGGCGGGGCGCTCACAGCCGGGCTTTTCTTAGGTGAGTTTGTACCGGAAAATACAGCATGGGTTCATTTGGATATTGCAGGCCCGGCTTTTACCGTCAAAAAGTGGATGTATTATAACGAGGGGGCAACTGGTTTTGGAGTCCGCATCATTGCTAACCTTCCCACTAATTTTTCTTAAAAAAAAATATTATGCGGTAATAATCCTTATAAACTATATTCTATTTAATCGGTTACACGTATTAGCATAATAGAATGGTCACAAAGGACTTTGTATGAAGCTTACATGCTGGGGAACAAGAGGGTCCTTGCCGACTCCTGGTTCCGGTACTGTCAAGTATGGCGGGAACACAACCTGTTTTCAGCTTGATGGGGAAGATGGGTCTCTTATAATCATTGATGCCGGATCCGGTATTCGTGCCCTTGGAAATGAATTGTTAAAAAACGACAAGCGAAAGAAAATAAGTATTTTGATAACCCACGCCCATTGGGATCATCTCCTAGGTTTTCCTTTTTTTATTCCGGCTTATTCCAAAAAATACACCATAAAAATAATGGGGTGCAATGGAACATCCTTTTCCTTAAGAGAGATAATTACACACCAGTTCAAACCACCGTACTTTCCCGTGCTTTTCAGACAACTTGATGGAGTGATAGATTTTGTTCAGCAGACAAACCCGCACTTTCATAGCGGAAGCATCAAGATCGAATGTATTAAATTAAATCATCCCGGCGGAGGTGTAGGTTACAAATTTACGGAAAAGGGAAAACAACTTGTGTTTCTTACGGACAACGAGATATCATTTCACCATAAAGAGGGGTTGCCTCGGGAAATGTATGTTGAATTTGCAAGAAACGCTGATCTTCTGATACACGATGCTCAATATACAACTCAGGAATATGTTCGCAGTCATAAAGGGTGGGGACATTCCTCTTTTGATGATGCGTTCGATCTTGCCAGCGCAGCCGGTGTCAAGAGACTCGGGTTTTGCCATCACGATCAGGAGCGCCACGATTCGGATTTAGATCATATTGAAAAGACCTTTTCACGCAAGTCAAAACGCATGCGTTGCTTTGTAGTACGTGAGGGTGCGTCTTATAAGGTTTGAATCTTGGGGTAATTCAATAACCCCGTTATTCCAGCACGCTGAATTATCGCCAGAATCGAGTACAAAACTTTTTTATTAAAACGCTGCGGCTTTTTCGTCTCTTCTGTTTGCTTTAAAGATTTCACCGATTGATTCGTTATTATGAATTCGTCTTATGGCCTCTGATATTGGTTCAGCCACAGACAGAACTGTCATGTTGGACAGGCGTTTGCGTTTGGGTATGTAAACGGAATCAGTAGCCACAATCTCCTTGATCGGTGCTTTCTTGAGCCTTTCTATTGCAGGGCCGCATAAAACACCGTGCACGCACCCGATACGGATATCCTTTACACCTGCATGCTTGAGTTCATAAACAACCTCACACATCGTGCCGGCCGTTGATATTTCATCGTCAAAAATTATGACGTTTTTGTTTTTCACATCTCCAATAACATTATAGATACGCGCCTTTTCGCTGTCGTCCTTTCGGCGTTTGTCGAGTATGGCCATGGGCAGGTTCATGCGTTCAGCATATTTGACGGTGCGCTTTGTGGCTCCTGCATCAGGAGCCACAACGGTTGTATTGGCAAGGTTCACTGTTTCAAGAAAATACTTGACCAGAAGGTTTCCGGCGTCAAGATGATCGCAATTGATTCTGAAAAAACCCTGCGCCTGGGGTGAATGCAGGTTCATGGTAAGAACACGGTTGGCACCGGCTTTTTCCATGAGGTCAGCCATGAGCCTTGCGGTAATGGAGATGCGGGGTTCGTCTTTTTTATCAGAACGGACATAAGGGAAATACGGAGCAACAACAGTAATGCGGCCCGCTGATGCGTCTTTCATGGCATCAAGAATTATCAGAAGTTCAATAATGTTTTCACTCACCGGTGAACAGGAGGGCTGTATCACGAATACGTCAGCCCCGCGTACGCTTTCCTTTATAGCAACTTTAATATTCTCGTTGCTGAATTTAATTATGTCCATTTTCCCAAGCGGAATCCCGGCTTTTTTACATATATCGCGCGCAAGTTGCCGATTGGCATTACCGGAAAAAATCTTCAGAGTTCCCAACATAAAACCTCCTGTTATCTGACTTCATTTATTTGGTTACGTAATGTTTTGGCTGCATTCATAATCCTTGAACCTATATCTCCCTTGCCTTCCGGGTAGATGATGTTTCTTGAGGCATTGATAATTGCAAGACCACGGCTGTTTCCCTCACATACCGCTTTTTTAAGGTCCCCGCCCTGGGAGCCTATGCCAGGAATCAGGAAGGGGAGGGAAGTCGCATTACGGACATCCTTGAGTTCGTCCTGTGTTGCGCCCACTACAAGACCTACCCCCGAATCAATATAGGCAGAAGCCCATTCGTTGCATCTTTCCGCGACCTCAAGATATAAATAACGATGAGGGCATTTCAACTTTTGAAAGTCACTGGCCCCAGGATTACTTGTAAGGCAGAGAACAAAAACCCCATGACCGGGGTATTCAAGAAATGGGGTCACGGAATCTTTGCCCATATATGGTGAAACCGTGACCGCATCAGCTCCGAATATCTCAAATGCGGCCTTTGCATACATTTTGCTTGTGTTACCAATGTCTCCGCGCTTTGCGTCAAGAATAACAAAAGCATCGGATGGAATGATCTTCAGGGTTTTTTCAAGCGCTGAGATGCCGTTAATCCCCAATGCTTCGTAGAATGCCACATTGGGTTTGTATGCGCAGGCAAACTCTTTTGTGGCTTCGATTATAAGTTTGTTGTAACCAAGCGGGTCTGAACGGAATCTTTCATCTGTTTTTAAAGGGTCGAAATCAAGGCCCACGCAAAGCAGGGAATTGCGTTTTTCAACGGAAGCCTTCAGTTTTTTAATCATTGAAAAAGTCCTTTACTTGTTTTGATAATATTGAAGATGCGACGTGCCAGTGTCATACGCTCTATTATAAGCGCAATAATCTGTTTTATTTCTTCGTCCTCGGATTTTTGATTTTCGTTTATAAAATGGAGTATCTTGGTCAGGTATCCTTCGTTTTTGTCAGGCGTATACAAAAGCCCCTGAATTTTATCCTTATAACTATTGAGTTCAAATATAGTATTAAAACGATTCAGGAGGAATATGCCTGAACTCACAAGCTCCTCCAGAAGGTTGATAAAAAGGATTTCCTCTTTGAAAAAAAACGGTTTTCCGGATATGATTTGTCTGCCTTTTAGGGGTGGCCTGTTTAATGGAAAGCCCATTATCGATTGGCGGGAGAAATCAACGGCCGTGGCGAGTTCATTGTTAAGCCGTCTCAAAATGGCCATGTCAGGTTCAAGGGAGTTTTCCTTAAGTTTTCTGGTAAATTCCGAAAGGGACTTTTCAATCTTGATGAAATATGCGTCACGCATACGCGCATTATATCCCCGGTTGATTATATTAAAATGACTCAATTTTGACTGAGACGAATCACTTTTCCTGTTCATTGTCGGATGAACCCTCCTTAAAGATTGTTTCACGAGATATTTTCCTGACATCCCTTATTTTCCGCAAATCCCTATATACGTTATTCAGTTGATGCCTGTTTTTTAGCTCCACAAGAAAGGTATGATATATCCTGGATTCATCATGTTCGACATGTGCGTTGAGTATGGGGGTATCGGTATCAGCCAGTACACGGGTTATGTCTGACAATATATGAGAACGGATGGTGGTGATTACCTGAAGTTTTATTTTGTAAATCAGATTTATCGCTGTATCCCAGCTTACAAGAACAGGCTGGGTAGTTTTGTCCATTAGCATCATGCCTTTTGTACAGGTTTGCCTATGGACCTCAATTCCCTTGCCTTTTATCATATACCCGCATATCTTGTCTCCTGGCAGGGGTTGGCAGCATTTCCCGAAATGTATTGTGGTATTGTCTGAAACATTAACAATCAACCCCGACTGGTATGCGGGCTTTTTCCACCCTACCAGCCTGTTGATAAAGGATTGTTTCTGTGACTTTAATATACCGCGCTCTGGAAACATCCGGTCAAGCACCACTTGGATGGGGATGTCACCGTGGCCGATTGCGTTATAAAACATCTCAATATCCGTGAATTGAAAATGGGGAAAAAGTTTCATGAGTCTTTCGCTTGGGTCGTCTTCGACTCCAAGTTTTTTGATTTCTCTGTCAAAAAGCTCTTTTCCAAGAATGGCCGCATGTTCATAAGATTTCATTTTCAGCCAGTGCCGGATATCACGTTTGGCCTTGGAGGTCTTTACCCAATTGAGCCAGTGTTGCGAAGGGGCCTGGAGTTTGGCTTTTACGATCTCAACCGTAACCCCGCTCCTCAGCACTGTGTTTATAGGATATGCGCGACCATTGATTTTACCGGCAATGCACTGGAATCCGAGCGTTGTATGAACCGCAAAAGCAAAATCAAGCACTGTTGAACCTTTTGGGAGCTGGATTAAATCTCCTTTCGGGGTAAATACGAAAATTTCGGATTGGAAGAGGTCGATCTTGAAGAAATCCATGAAGTCAGCATGATTGGTAAGGTCCTGAGGCAGATCGGAAAGTTCCTTCAGCCAGTTTGACGCGTCTTTAGTTTCGCCCTCTGCGCTTTCTTTGTAAAGCCAATGGGCCGCGATTCCATCCTCGGCAACGGAGTTCATGTCTTCAGTCCTGATCTGCACCTCGATCATTTTTCCCTTTGGCCCGATAACCGCAGTATGCAGAGACTGGTACATGTTGCTTTTCGGCGTTGCTATATAGTCCTTGAAACGATATTGGACCGGGATCCAATTCGTGTGGATAATTCCAAGCACCTTATAGCAGTCGAGAATATTTTGTGTAACACACCTGATGGCGAATAAATCGTATATATCGTCGAAACTCTTGCCGTTTTTCATCTTCTTGAAGATGCTGAAAAGGTGTTTTGGACGTCCGAAAATCCGGACCTGCATCCCGGGCTTTTTTTGTAAGTTCGCCTAAAGGGGCACGTATCAATTCTATTTCAGCCTCGCGCTCTTCTTTTGTGTCAACAATTCTACTTAAGAGGATCTCGTAATCAGAAGGATACAGGTGCCTGAAAGCAATGTCCTCCATCTCTGACCGCATTTTTGCCATGCCGAGCCTGTGTGCAAGCGGTACATATACGTTGAGTGATTCCGCTGCTATGCGTTTGATCGTAGCAGCGTCAAGGTAGTGAAGTGTCCGCAAATTGTGCAGTCGATCCGCAAGTTTTATTATAAGTACCCTTATGTCTTTGGCAGTGCTGATGAGCATTTTTCGATAAGTCTCGACCTGGAGTTCTTCAGTGCTCTTGAAAGGGATGTTGCTGATTTTTGTGACGCCGTCAACAAGCGAAGCGATTGTTTCGTTGAACTCGGTTTTTATTTCTGTCAGAGGAATACCGGTGTCCTCAACAACATCATGCAGAAGGCCGGCACAAATGGTTGCGGTGTCCATCTTGAGGTCAAAAAGTATTTTAGCGGTTTCAATGGAATGGGAATAAAATGGTTCCCCGCTTTTCCGGAACTGGTTCTTGTGCGCTTTAAAACAGAAATTCAGGGCTTTTTCTATGAGCATGGTATCGAAGGCGTTATCAACAGCCTTGATCATGTCAAGGAAATATTCCCGTGCAGTCAGTGTTGCCGGTTCGGTCAATGGCATAAAAGCTATTTCACGCCGGCCTTTTTAAGATCACCTATTTTGACGTCCGCTTCGGAAAGAAGGTAGGCCAGCTGAGCCGCATTTTCATTGGCTTTGCGGATAAGGTCCTCTTCCCGTGTGAGGTTCTGTATCTCGACCTTTATATCTTCAACAAGAAGGTTGAGGTTTTCCATTTTGTCTTCGGCGCTCCTGATATTCTGCTCCTTCAGGGTGAGTGATGTGATCTTTTCCTCGATGTTTTGGATTAAATCAGTAACGGAATTAACGCGGTCTTCAACGCCTTTAATGTATTTTTCGCGCTTGCTTATGTTTTCCATTTCCATTTTGGCCTTGTCCATAAGTTTGTAAAGCGCGGATATTTCCTTTTGGACGTTGTCAAGTTCTGTCCTGCTCTGGGTGATTGTATTCATGCGTGTTTCGTAATCGGTTAAGGATGTCCTGAGCTTCTCAATCTTGCTCTCCACACTCTCAATCACGGATTTTTTCCTCTTGAGATTTTCAATGTTCTGTTCAAGCACCTCAACCAGGCTGAAGGATTTCTTCATCTCCTTTTCAGCCTGTGCTATTACATCACGGTTCTTGTTTATCATCTCCATCTTTTCTCCCATCTCCCGCATCACAGCCTGATACTGGGAACGCGCTTCCTCTGTCTGAGTAATCATGCCGCGTGTTTCTTCCTGAAAGGATTTGAGTATCCCTTCCGAGCTCTGGTGAAGGGTTCGGATGTCCTCCCCGAATTGTTTAAGACGGTTCTCCTCATCGAGAAGCCTGGTTGTTTCAGCTGCAACAAGGGTAATTTTTCCATCCATTGATGCACCGGCCTCGTTAAGCCTATCAAGCTTTGTTGATATGTTACGGATAACCTCATCTTCCTTGCTCAGGTTTTGGATTTTAAGCGAGATGTCTTCGAAGAGCAGGTTGAGCTGGTCGAGGCGTTTTTCGGTTTTGTCGATAAGTGCTTTTCTCTGGAGTTGCAGATTTATACGTTCGTCCGTCTCGTTTACTATTCGGCCGAGGTCCTTGATTTTCCGGTCAACCTCATCAACAAATGCGACTTTTTTGTTGAGTATGTCGGCGCGATCAACCGCGGTCTGTGAGACGTTTTCAAGGTGTTTGAGTTTGTCCCTTACGTCCTTGACGGCGTTTTCTTTAATATTCACTTCTTCAATGGCCCTGTTGGTTTCGTTAAGCTTGGTGTTGAACGTATGGAGTTTCTGCTCGATGTCTTTCAGCGATGAGTGGTATGTATCAAGGCCCTGCAGCTTTTTAACCATCTCTTCGGTGAGTATCTTGTAGTCGTCAAGTTTGCTGGTAAATGTCTTGACCTTTTCCTGGTCCTGGGACAGATTTTTAAGGGTTGAATCAAGGTCTTCGGTCTTGGATGAAAGGCGGGTGAGCCGCTCTTCCAGTGTATCAACAACGCTCCATTCATGCTGGAGTTCATCGATTTTCGACTTAAGTCCATTGACGGACTTTTCATATTCGGACATCTGTTCAACCGAGGATTGCATCCATTTGATTTGCTTGGTTACGGTATTCATCAGTGCATCGGAGTTCTTGGTCATTGTGTAAACCTCGTGCGCCTTTTCCGATGCTTCGTCAATCATCTGTTTGTTGCGGCTGAAACTAGCCAGTTTCTTGTCCATTTCCTTGGCTATTGTGTCCATTGAATTGATTCGCTCGGAGGTTTCCTTCATAAGGCGGTCAAAGTTCCGGATCGTATCGATGCTGGCGCTTGTTTTTTGAAACATCTCCTCCAGGCTTTCAATCTTTTTCTCGGTTCTTTTAATCAGTTTCTGCTGCTCTGTAAGCTCCTTGATGCTGTTCTCCATGTCCCAAAAGAGCACATTGAGGCGGCCGCTCTGCTGGTTGGCGCGCTCAACGATCGTGCGCTGACGTTCGAGGTTTTTGACCTTTGTAGTGACATGTTCCGCCAGAAGATTGAGGCTGTCAACCTTCTGTTTTGTGAGCTGGTATGATTCCCGTTCTCTGCGGAAATAATCGACTGTTTTCCCCATTTCCGTTGAAAGTGCCCTTGTTTCGCTTAATTTCTGGGTGAGTTGGTTTATCTCCTGTCTTGCCTGATCCTGCTGTTTCAAGGAGCTTTCGAGTGCGCCCGCGGTTGCGGTTACCTTGCGATCAAGGTCAACGATGATCTTTAAATCGTCTTTGAACCTTTCAGTGTTAGGATCAAGGTTACCGAGCATTTCCTTAAGGCGTGATTCGAATGCGTCCGCTTCAACGGAACGATCATGGATGCGGTCGATTTTTTCCTTCATCTTATGTGTAATATCGTCAAGGCTCTGGAGTTCCCTGCGCGATTTTGAAAGATCAAATTGCTGTTCGAAAAGTGTCTTGGCTTCCGAGACCTGCTTGCTTATATCTGTTCGGAGGGTTTCAAGATCCTTGTGAAGGGTCTCGGATTTCTTGTTTGCATGATTTATATCACTCAAACGTTGCTCTAGCAGTTTAACGGCCGCATGGACCTCGTTTTTCTTCTGGCCCGCGGTTTCGATTAAATCCTGAAGTTCCATTGCAGGCGACAACGCGTTCTCTTCAACCTTCGGGATCTGTGTGTTAGTCTGTGACATTTTATCTCCTAATGTGTAGTTTACATCCGGGTTTCTTCTTTGATTTTCCAGTCATTGCCGGAACGGACAACCTTTATCATCTTGCCGTTAACGGCCCTGTATTCACCTGAAAGATATTCCTGTGTGAATCTTATGAATGCGGTATCTCCGACTGTTCGCAAAAGCTTTATGTCGGAGGTGTTCACGGAAATGTCGGTTGATCGTCCGAATATTGCCCTCTTGTATTCCTTCCATTCGGAATATGCCATGCCGTTTTGGGTGAAGTCAGGGTCATATAGCGACGCATAAGTTTCGATGTCTTTGGATTCCCAGGCAACCCGCCAGCGTTCAACGAATGTAGAGGCAAAGCTTTCGGTCTTACGGCTTTCCGCAATAATTGAGTCGCGTTTGCCAAGCAATACCGGCCAGGTGAAGTATTTTTTAATTGAATCAGCCGGCGATGGAACAGATTCTGATATGAGTATGGGGGTTCCGATGCCTATGTAGCCTGTGATGTCTTCGAGATCATTGTGATCCAGGGCAAGGCACCCTTTTGTGCTTTCCTTCTTATCATCTTCATAGCCGTGTATCCAGATGCCTGTACCGCTCCGGCCTTCGGAAATATCGGTTTCATTGGGATAACTTAGGATAAAAGCGCGGGCGCCGTAAATGGGCGGCAGTTCGGACCTTTCCATGCGGTTGACTATCCAGTAAAAGCCCTCGGGTGTTTTGAGATCTCCCTGCCGTTGCTTGCGGCCCCATTTTGCGCCTATCATTGTACTGTATGTTTTCTCTTCCTTGGTTTTTCCGCTCTGATAGTATTTAAAAAGCGTAAGGGTGCGCTTTGTTTTATCCGCTATCAATGCGTAAAGAAAATCTTTTGCAGCTGGTTTGGGCTGGATGGGTATGGGCAAGGTTACTGATTTGTCCGTTGTTTCGGTTTCCGGAGTTGTAATTGTTTTGGAGGTAAGTTTTCTGAAGCCGGATGATATTGATTTTATGGGAAAGGTATCGGAGAATGATATTTTTTTTATTCGCGGGGCGTTAACTAATGTGAGGGCAATAAGCCCGATGCCTATAGGGGTTAAAAGTGTTGCGAGAGGGTGTTCTGTAATTACAGATGGTATGCTGATTCCGGAACCAGGTAAAGAGGAGACCTGATAAGCTTTTTTTATTTCCCTGTCGAATCGCCATGTTTCAAAATCAACGGATAGTTTTTTTATATTGTATTGAATTATATATGATAGGGTATTCTTATGCGTCATGTATGATTTCAATGGGTGTAGTCAAATATTAAGGTTAATGTGTAATACCCATGTAAGATAACAATTTAGATATTTCAAGTCAAACTCAAAACGCGATACACAACGGGTTGATTTTTCATGAAGCCCCGCCATGTGGGTGAGATAATTCACTCAGTTTTTTTATTTGTTATTGATAAAATAAACTTATGCTCATCCGAAGGATGTATTTGAAATCATTTCCGCTAATTCATAGTCTTAAGCTGTTCGATATATTCGCATATAAATGCCATCAGTATGCAATAGCATACCTACTATTTAGGCTATATCTATACCTGAATTCCACCATGTTTTTATACACCACACAGGATAATTATCAGACTTTACCTATGAAAACGAGGAATAAAAACACCTTTTTTGTTTCTGAAATGTAGTGTATATATTAAACACTATGCTATCGTACGAAGTCAATGCAATGTTTCCATTTTTCATAGGGAAAAAGCTCATATGTTATTGTAGTGTATAAAAGTTAGGTGGAGGTCAGGTCTATAATTATCATTCATTCTCATAAGCTCACAATCTGTTCGATAATAATAGCATAATAGCATAATAAACTTGACAATAAATCCTACTTTCCGCAAGTTAAATATCTGATTTTATCTATTTATCACATTTGTAACCGAATAGAAATTAATCGATTATGCGGGGTTCAATTTCTTCCTTGTTGATGTTTTTGCATGTTTTTTCTGACCTTCGGCTTGTTATTTAGCAAAGTCCATCCTTTTTCTTCTCGTGTATTCGCGGTATAATGCTTCTGAAGAGCTTTGACTTTTTCCAGTACGGCTCTATCCATATCAACAAGCATGGTCAGAAAGCGTTGGTATTTTTGAAAATTGTCCAGGGCTCGTAGTGTCCACGCGACATCTTGCTGTGCGATGGCCTTTGTCCGAGAATAATTATCCTCGGTCCAAGTGATACGCGCATAGGGGTGTCCACCCTTTCCTTTGGCGCACCAACAGGTTAGTTTTCCGCATTTACGTTCTACTGTGTTGTACGCCCCCGGTAGCATGGTTGTTAGACCGGCAAGTTGCTTGAGCAGGGTATGGCGTTTGCGGTCGAGGCTGAATAGGTTTTTTTTATTTATTGACATCTGAACTGTTATAATATATATTAAACAGTTCAGTAAGTCAATACTCTTTATGCAAACACCGCAAGGTCAATCCTTCAGACGCTATACGCTCGGCGCGCTGCCGCTGCTGGATAGCATTGCACAAAAGCTGGGGCTGCGTGAAATCCTGTGCCGCTATATCCGTCAACATGGCAACGAAACTCTCCATCCGGTCGATACCCTGCTGATTCTCATTTATAACATCGCCATAGCAAAAAATCCACTCTATGAGCTGCACGAATGGTGCAACAGTTTTGACCTGACTCGAATCGGTCTTCCCAATACCGGCGTGAGCTATTCCGACGACCGCTTCGGCAAAGCGTTGGATAAACTCTACACGGCCGATTTTGCACCCATGATGACGGAACTTGCCGTTGCCGCTGTACGCGCTTTTGATATCCAAACCTCGCAGTTGCATAACGATTCTACATCAGTCAAAGCCTTCGGCCGCATCCCCGGGACAACCAAACGCGGATTGCAACTAAAAAAAGGTGTCAGCAAGGACCATCGGCCCGACCTTAAGCAGCTGATTTTCACCCTTACCATAAGTGCTGATGGCGCGATCCCTATACATCACCGCTGTTATCCTGGTAACCGCACTGACGACACCACCCATATAGAAACCTGGAATATCCTGCGAGAAATTGTTGGAAAAGCGGATTTTCTCTATGTCGGAGATTCGAAATTATGCACCCACGAACAGCTGGGATATATTGTTAAACACGACGGACGCGCCATCAGCATGATGCCAGAGACGTGGGGCGAGGTGTCGCGTTTTAAAGAGGAACAACGCTGTTCGCCTAAACGGAAACGGATTATCTGGCGACGCATCAAGCCAAATAGTGAAAAGGAAATGGAATATTTCTCAGTATTCGATATCGACCAACTCACCGATGAGGACGAGTATCGCATTCACTGGATTTACTTCAGCGAGAAGCGCTCTCGCGACCGGCAAGCGCGCGAGGAAATACTACACAAAACTGAGGCTGCCTTGGCTGAACTCAACGCACGAATCAATACAAGGAATTTGAAAACAGTCGAGCAGATACAGACTGAAATTAACATGATTATCGATGGCAACGGCATCACTACTCGTCTGCTTCATGTTTCCATTGCAACGCACCGCCGTAAAATCCGCCGCCAGATTGGCAAGGGAAGACCCACTCACAGTACGAAATACTCGACCGTTATCGAAACCACCTACTCACTCTCATGGCGGCGAAATCGTCAACAAATTATCCGCGAAAGCAGACTTGACGGCATCTTTCCGCTGCTATGCACTGATAGCACGTTATCACCAAAACAAGTCCTAAAAGCCTACAAATATCAGCCCAATCTGGAAAAACGGTTCCAGCAACTCAAAAGAATCCACCTTGTGGCGCCGCTGCTGTTTAAAAAAATAGAGCGCGTGGAAGCCAACATGTTCGCTTTTTTTATCGCGCTTATGTTGCAGGCGCTTTTAGAACGCGAAATCCGGCGAAATATGAAGGAGCAGGATATCGAGTGCGTCAAGAATAAACTGTCTTGGACAAGTTGAACAATTCAACCCAGTCAAAGGCTAACCACCGGACTGGTACAGAACCTCGCATGGACTGGCGGTAACGCCTACCATGGTGCCGAGGGGAAGGAGACTGTCAGCCGTAATCCGTGGCACGCACACGGGTAAAGCGATTGAGCCCCGAAAATTCTCAAGTTGCCGCAGGGCCAGGGTTTTCATTTATCTGAAGCCAGCAGCGACACAGGCGCAAAGGTGAGTCTGTGAAGCCGGACCGGGGTCTGAGAACACAGCGGGCAGTCGAACTGTACAAGATGGGACTTGAGAGAGCCAATCCGTATCCAGAAGCCTCTGGCAAATCCGAAAGAGGGTAAGAAGAGGTACGCCGGATTGGCAGTCGGACTGGTTCATAGTAGAGGAGTAATACCGGTAACACGGTATGAGTCCAAATAAGGGCACTCGAAGGGGCTGGCGATAAACGGTGTTGGGGAGGTTTGTTCCATGTCATACGAGGAGATGGCTGATAAAGTGGATTCAAAGCTGAACCAACTGGCTGAACTTGCGCGGGCGAGACCGAAGCACAAGTACACGACATTAGCATATTTGCTGAATGAGGGATTTCTTGCGCAATGCTTTGGGAGTCTTGGCAAGGACAAGGCTCCAGGAGTCGATGGCGAGACATGGACGGAATATGAGCAGGAGCTTGAAGGCAATCTTGGGCATCTCGTTAGCCGTATGAAAGCGAAGCAGTACTGGCCGCAACCTGTCCTACGGAAGTACATACCGAAGGATGAAAAGAGTAAGCGACCTCTTGGCATACCAGCCACAGAGGATAAGGTAGTGCAGAAGGGTTTGAGCCGGATATTGGAAACAATATACGAGGCGGATTTCCTTGATTGCTCATACGGGTTCCGAACAGGTAGGAGCTGTCATGATGCGCTGAGGGCTATGAACAGGATAATTGAACGTTCCCCCATCAATCATATAGTGGAGGCAGACATCAAAGGGTTCTTTGATAATGTTTCACATGAATGGATGATGAAGTTTTTAAAGGTACGAATCAATGATCCGAGCTTTCTTCGTATTATTGAGCGGTTTCTGAAAGCCGGATATATGGATTCCAATCTGTTGGTGGCGACCGAAAAGGGGACACCGCAGGGTGGAAATCTGAGTCCGATGCTTGCAAACATATTCCTGCACTACGTGCTTGATTTATGGTTTGAGAAAGCTGTTAAGCCGAAATTGAATGGGGAAGCCTATTTAATAAGGTATGCGGACGACTTTGTGATACTGTTACGGTATCAGGAAGATGCGGAACGGATGGTAGAACTACTGCGGGAGCGCTTCTTAAAGTTTGGCCTTGAGCTGCATCCTGACAAGACACGAGTCATGAGTTTTGGACGTTTTGAAAGGCGAAATGCAGAGAGGCAGAATCGCAAGCCCAATACATTTACATTTCTTGGGATAACGCACTACTGTGACGTAAACCGATGGGGTGGATTTATAGTAGGACACATTACCAGCTACAAGCGCTTCCGGAATAAGTGTAAAGAATTTATGGATTGGATTAAAGAGAATCGCAATATGTTCACGCTTAGGGAGCTGTGGAATGTCGCAAAATCCAAACTATTGGGACACTACCAGTATTATGGGATTAGCGGCAATTTCATCAGTATAAAGCGGTTCTATTATTATTCTGTAAAGTATTTGTACAAATGGCTTAACAGGCGCAGTCAGAGGAAAAGTTGGAATTGGGAAGAGTTTAAACTTGTATTAAAGAATTTCCCGTTGCCAAAGCCAAGAATCACGCAAAATCTTTATGCTTTGCCTGGGGTTCGGTGATGTTTATCGAAGAGCCGGATGTGGGAAATCTGCAAGTCCGGTTCTGTGAGGGGCGTAGATGTGTCTCTCATGTAAGTGGATTATTTTATTGAAAAGGAGACTCTCATATGCCTACTCGACAAAACTGCATATTTATCCTGAAGATCGAGAATGCAAAAGTCCTTCGACGACCGTCGTATTTGACCGGTTCGCTGCTGTCGCTCGCTACGAGTTGCACGATGAGAAAAATAACCGCCTAACAAATCAATTCCGCGACAATTTCACCGAATCACAGAAGGAAGTGCCTTACCCAGGTTGACTGTGGAATTATTGTTGAGGAATTATTAGCCACAATTTCAAGAACTCTTATTGCAGGAAAGCATATTGAAATCCGTGGTTTCGGTAGTTTTAAGCTTAAGGTTCGCCGCTCTCATTTTGGCAGGAATCCAAGGACAGGGGAGAAGGTTGAAGTTAAAGCAGGAATAAAACCAGTTTTCCAGGCAAGCGGGGAATTAAAATCAAGAATTGTCTCGCGTATCCAAATCGAACCCTTGATTCCCCCGGCAAATTTCGAAGCCCCCAATTTCCAACCTGAGTCCTATGGCAGACTGGCTGTCGCACTTGGCCTTTGTTATATGGAACATGAAATTGGGCGTATTATATCCCCCACAGAAATGTTGGCGGATGAGGATGATCCTCCTTGCAGACCTTTGCCTGCATGGGAAACCGCTTTTATAGACAAGTAGCAAGCAAGAAGTATTACGTGCAAGGCACCGGTGTCTGTTAATTATGAGCAGACAAGCTTACGAAGTATTTCAAGTGCTTCCGGAAGATACCCCTCAGAATATTTATAAGGAACTAATGCGTAGACGGAAAGAGGGTGGTGGCTTTGGTCTTTGATCAGCGATTCTATGGATTCCCAGTCAAACATGCAGTTTGTCGGCAAGTCATAAAATATCAATGCCGACAGTGCTCCGATATCCTCGTTAACCAAAGAGGTTACTCCGCCAATCAGCATTCCCCCGTCTGTTCTGAAGTTTTCAATTGCCCGGCGGCTGTCCATCCTGGGCATGCTGTTGTGACACCTTGACATAGGGATGTTAAGCCCCTCAAGCGTAGTCGCCAAATAATTCAGTGTGTAAAGGCTTTGCGTGATGATGCAGATTTTTTGAGGATATGTCTTTTTGCCCATTATCTCGGCAATCAGAACTTTCAATTTCTCGAGTTTGGAATCACAGGACACGGCTTCAATAACTTCGAGGGCTTTTTTCACAGTTTGCGTTATAATACCCTTGGAATCCGAGAACATTTGGCCCATTCCCGGACAAAGTGCAAGGCCGCCTTCCATGTCGCTGAAAGGCATTAACATATCCGTATCAACCTTGACCGGTGTTGTCATCCTTAAAAGGCATCGCTCGAGGGCCGCCGGACTGGATAGCCGGCTGATCTCAAGAATCCCTTGCAGCATTGACGCTGGGCCTCGTAATTCGAGTAAATCCTCCTCCAATGCAATAACTAATTTCGAGAGGGCTTTTTCCTGCTTTGAACCGGACCAGGGTACCGAAACGAACGATCGTGAATGAACAGAAATATGCGGTGTTTTCCACAGCATTTTCTTTACACTGTAACGAGAGAAACCTTTGGGAAGCTCGTATTGAATATGGGAGGCAAAAACCATTGTTTTTGTAACTGCAGATAATTTGTCAAGCAGTGTAACCCCCGCTTTTGGAAAATGATGAGCTTCATCAATAATGGCAAGGTCCCAATGGGTTTCGCAAAGGTATTTCATAACATCAGGCTGCATGGCGAAAGCTTGACTGAGAAGGACGGCTTGTCCAGCAGGCCAGATTCCTGGTTTTTGCGAAGCATCGAGTATTTCACGAAGCCGGTAGCGGTCCACGGACAGGACAGGAGCGCCTAAAGAAAGGAGCCGTTCCGCGAATTGCTCACGAAGTGCAGGGACGGCAACCAGAAAGAGTACACGGGAACGCGGCTTGTTGCGCAAAAGAAGAGCGGCGGCCGTGACCAATGCCGTTGATTTTCCCGACCCCACAGCAGCTTTCAGCAGAATTGTCCGGGGGGCGCCTGATTCGAGGCAAGCCTGCACCAATTCGTTTTGATGCGGCGCCAGTGTTGACAATGGAGACGGACTGTTCTTAATCGATCTGGTCATTTCCAGGTCTCCGTTTGTTTTATTTTAGCCAACAGCCAGTCTCTGTGGTCCGCGAGGGTCTGATGGTCCATGATTTTAATTTCGCGTTTGAAATGGAAAAGGTCATTTCGAATTTCGCGTATTTCGGTCAGTTTTGTGAGCGCACGGCCTCGGTTCCCGAATATCCTTTCGAAAAAACGTGACCAGGTATCGTTATAGAAAATCAGCGAAATATAATTCTCAAAGGTCATTGCTTCGAGAACCTGGGGTATTCTTTCCGAGTTCCTGAAGGCTTCTGCAAGACACCGTTTGGCTGCTTCACTGATTTCATCCGGAGTCATGACTAACCGAATTAGGGCTCTGAGTGCGAGTTCAATCTCGGACACCATGACAAAGGGGCTAGCCACCTGATAAAGATAACGGAGCATATCCATGGGAGTCAGGATGCTGATAAGCCGTTCCGGAGTCCCCACGAGGATTCCATTATCCCTTTCAAGTGCTTCGAAAACCCCTTTCAGTTCCTCGGTCACCCTGGCAAAGTCGAAGTGCTCCATAAATTCGTCCACCGTCAAGTCTCCGTGGGCGCATTTCTGACGGGATAGCTTTTCGTAACTATCTTTGGCGATGGTCTGCGCAAACGAGCGATAGGAAAAAACCCCGAGTATTTGGCCATTGTGTTCGAACCGGCAGTTGTGAAAATCCATGCTGTTTCATCAGGGACACGGCATCCCTCACCTTGCAATCGGGGCCGATGGTGCGCACGCATTGTTCGGGGGGGATGATACGGTTAATCCGGTGAAAGAGTTCATTCACCAAGTCGTGTTCGGGGATAGCGGTGGGGAGTTGAGGAGGAGCTTGGCTGGAACTGGCCTTTGACATGGATATTTCTCCGGATATTTACCCGCCTGACATTTGCAGGGAAGGAAATCCACTAAAGAATAAACAATAATGTCGGGAACCAAGTAAATAAAAATATGAATGGCAGGTTAAGAATAGAATTACGAGAAGAATGATTTAGGAATTTAAAACTTACTGACATAAAGATCACTATTTGCAATATTTGGACAAACTATAACTAATCTTGCAAGAGCGTCACAATTTGACGCTCTTATTATTTATCTTGTTTAAAATTGATTGTCTTTCTCGTAACACACCAAAAGGAGCATCTCTGGACTTTACTATTCATCGTGGCACACAGGAAATCGGCGGCATCTGTGTGGAAATTACTTCCGGTAGCACTAGAATACTGGTCGATATCGGCCTACCGCTTAAAAATCCCGATTCCACCCAACATCCACTCTTGCCAAATGTCCCCGGCGCCTATCCCGCAAGCAAATCACCCCCACGCCTGGATGCCATCCTGATTTCCCACGCGCACCAAGACCATTTCGGACTGCTCCCGTACTTTAAAGACGACATTCCGGTATTTACCGGTAAAGCCGCCGGAAAGCTGATGCAGCTCAATTTCATGTTCTCCGAAACCCGTATCAATCCAAACAGCTTCCGGACATTTGAAACCGGAAAGCCTTTTTCCATCAGCCGGTTTAAAATCACGCCCTATCTTATGGACCATTCAGCCTTTGACGCATACGCCTTTCTGATTGAAGCAGACGGGAAACGGCTGTTCTATTCCGGCGATTTCA
>CAWHPS010000009.1:0-47414 GCA_963831235.1 uncultured Fibrobacterota bacterium | reverse complement strand
GACTTCTGGAAGAGTTGAATATCATACCCTCTGTTTATCACCTTAACGAGGGCCACTCATCGTTCCTTATTCTCGAACGCCTTATCAACCTCATCAAGTACAATAACCTCGATTTTGCCACTGCACGCGAGGTTATAAAAAGCAGCACAGTCTTCACGACCCACACACCCGTCCCTGCCGGCAACGAAACCTTCGACCTTCAACTTGTTGAAAACTATTTACGCGGATATGTCGAAAGCAACGGCCTTTCATGGCAGGATGTTTGTGACCTGGGCCATAAATCAGTTGCAGACACAGGCTCTTATGAAATGACGGTATTGGCACTTAAGTGCACCCACAAACGTAATGGTGTATCCAAGCTCCACAAGCATGTTTCCCGCGGCATGTGGCAGGATCTCTGGCGCGGTTTCTTAATCGAAGAAATGCCCATAGATCATGTTACAAACGGCGTCCATGTCCCGACATGGCTTACATCCGAGATGTACAACCTGCTGCTCAAATACTGTTCCGTTGATCTTGACGAAGATCTTCTTAAAATCTGGCAATGGGATAAAATCGCCAAAATCCCGGATGAAATCCTTTGGCAGACGCATATCGCCCTGAAGACCAAGCTCTACAATCAGGTCAAGGAACGTGTTGCCAGCAACTGGATGCGTGAGGGTGAAGACCCTTCAATCCTTGATCGCTTTCAGATGAAGTTCTCCCCCACTCCGCTTACAATAGGCTTTGCGCGCCGTTTTGCAACCTATAAACGTGCTACGCTGTTCCTCAAGGACTTTGACAGGTTCAAAAACATTCTTTCGAGCAAAAAATATCCGGTCCAGTTCATATTCGCGGGTAAAGCCCACCCGGCAGACAAGGTGGCATTCGATCTCATCAAAGAAATCGTGGCACTTTCAAAGCGTGATGAATTCATCGGCAAGATACTTTTCGTTGAAAACTACGACATGAAGCTTTCCCGCCGTCTTATTTCAGGCTCTGATATATGGCTCAATAATCCACGCCGCCCTCTCGAAGCGAGCGGAACAAGCGGGCAAAAGGCCGGCATAAACGGGGTCATCAACTTCAGCGTTCTTGATGGCTGGTGGGACGAAGGGTACAATGTCCACAACGGCTGGACAATAGGAGATCGCAAGGAATACAAAAACACCGACACTCAGGACCTTGTTGACAGCGATTCACTGTACGATGTGCTTGAGAATGAAATCATCCCTACATATTATTCACGCAATAGCTCCGGCCTGCCGGAAAAATGGATCAAGATAATGAAGCAGTGCATAATATCAACCATTTCGGAATTCAGCACGCACCGAATGCTCAAGGATTATGCAAAAAGACTTTATGTTCCAACTGCCAAATATTACCAGGGTCTTTCAGTAAATAACTTTGAGAAAGCCCGTGAACTGGCCGAATGGAAGACTTCAATCACATCCCGTTTCAGCAGCATCCATATAAACAGTGTATCTGTTGACGGAACCCATGGCGACAATTTAAACATGGGTGATGAAATGAAGGTGACCATGGAGGTCAATCTCGGCAGGGTGAAGAAAGAGGAAGTTACAGCGCAAATAGTATTTATTCAGGGCCAGGACACTGATAACTCATCTCTTTCCACCGGGACCACTCTTCTTCATGATGAGAAAATCCATTACGTTCCCATGGAGGTTTTTGAGGAAAAGGGCATGATCATAAAATACAGGACATCTTATAAAGCCCTGGCATCCGGAAAATTCAATTACGGTGTCCGTATTATGCCATATCATCCGGAATTGGAAAGTGTTGTTGATCTGAATCTTGTTTACTGGGCGTAAATGAACGATTTCTGGCTCTGTTTCATACCGCTTTTTGTGGCTGTTGATCCCCTTGGTGGAATCCCTTTTTTCATGGGTGTTACCGAAGGGATTGAAAAAAGCCGCCTTCAATCCCTTGCAATTAAATCTTCGATTACCGCAACAGTGGTCTCCCTTCTCTTTTTGCTTGTGGGCAACAGATTCTTAAGGGTCCTCGGAATAACCATGTCTGATTTCATGATAGCAGGCGGTGTGCTTCTATTCTGTATATCGGTAATGGACATTCTTCATGTTTCAAGCCGTGAAAAAGCCCTTACCCCGGAAGAGCTTGGCGTCTTCCCTATTGCAGTGCCGTATATGGTGGGCCCTGCTGTGTTTACAACCGGACTACTCCTTATTGGCCAATACGGTTTTTTTATGACCTCAATTACTCTCATTTTAAATCTCTTGATAGTGGGTACAGGCCTATGGTTTTCAGGAAACCTGAACAGAATTGTTGGGCATGATTTGTCCAAGATAATTTCCAAATTGGCAAGCCTTCTGCTCGCGGCTTACGCAGTTATGATGGTACGCAAGGGTATTGTGCTGTTTGCGGGTTAGAATAGTCATTAGTGACGACATTATCCATTTTTTTGGATCCATTTTTATTTTGTAATGTTGTTTGATTAAATCAATAGTTGAGCCGGAAAAAGCAGAGCCACCCAACAAGCCAACTGTAATTGACTCGGAGCTCAATTGGCGGATTGGGGGAAAAGATGAGATTATGATGGAACCGGCGCAGCAGAATGTAACTAAATAAAATGAATTGTCGCTGAAACTAAAAGTAATTCCGGCTTCATTATTATTCTGATTTGATTAATTTACCCTGCCATCTTTTAAGGGTATTCAAGTTGGCTATTTTATAAAAATAGATACCTGGAGCAAAGGAATTGTCATCAATGATAATTTTATTCTCTTTAATGTTGTTTTTCTTAAGAATTATCTTACCGAGTATGTCGCATATGATAAGATCGGATGTTTCAGATGACGGTTTTACAAATTCCATCGTACATTTGACCGTAAAAGGGTTTGGAAATATTGTCAGGGAATTCTTTGGTTCCTGAACAAATTCAATACCGTCAAAGGGCAATCCTGTGCTCCCTGGCGTGGGGCTGGTGTAAACATCATCCCATGTTACAGAGATATCCTCGGATGTTTCATCATCACCCGTGATCCCGTTTCCGCCTGAATGTATTTCGTATTGAGCCTCCAGTAGTATCCTCTTGGTGGAAAGCCAGTTTCCGGGTGGTCCGTTATGTCCTTGAACAGGAATGGTATGCGCATCAGGAAGGTATCCTGAAATACTGCTTTTATCAACTATCTGGCTGGATGCAGTCGGAATTCCAGCGTTCATTAAATCGACATCCTTCACTGTTGAATCGGATCCATTCCAATAAAACAAAGCAATGCCTTCGCCCGCATTAGCCAGTGTTGCGGAATTAGCGCTGACAAGAATCATATCCGGAGTTCCTGGATCCATATTATACATTTCAAAATCGGCTTTTCGAGCAAAATTGGTTTCAAAATTGCCGCCATTAAATGCAATCACCGCCGTTTTATTTGAATTTAGCAAAGCCCCCTCGGGAAATTTCGCAATGAAATCTCCAGCATCCAAAGCAGGCAAGCCCCCGTTGGGAACATAGGGATAGAGCTTGTTGTCGGCCAGGTAATATTCATCCAATAAAATAGCCGAATCAGTTGGATTGAATATCTCTATAAATTCCGCTTCAGCAGGCTGCAGTGTAATCTCGCTGAGCAAAAGGTGGTTTTGGGCCATTAATGCCGTATTAACCCCACAAAAAAACAGAAATATGAGTATTTTCATTTAACCTTACTTGTATTGAGTCAACAACTTGGGGAAAATATATGTGTTTACAGGGTAACAATCAAACAGAATAATAAAATTCCCTGACTCTCCATGAATTATCTGTCGCCGGCTGAGTAGGTGGGAATGCTCCGCGGTGCAACTCCAACTATCGGTTTGGTATTGACACCGGCAATTATAGAAACTTAAATTTGATTAAACAATATTTCCGGAAATACCATTGAATTCCCTCGCAAAAATAGAAATTTCTAAAACCTGGACTTTATTCGCCTGGTTCAACAAGGCGGATGGTAAGATTTCACCGGATGATTTGAAATTCATTCCGTCAAGACTGTCGCTTGGTGAAAAAACCGCACAGCCGGTTCAAATTACCGGCAATCCTAAAATTGACATGGCGCCCTGGCTTGGCGAAAAACCGCATAATGGGAAAATTGCCTTTGTTTATATTCCCTTCACAGTGGCAAATGGAAATGAAAATCTATCGGGGCATGACAAAAATGACGGGGATGATCTGGACGCATTTTTTGGCGTCGGCGCCGACTGGTGGTATGAGGCATGGATTGACGGCCGACCCGCGTATGACACGCTGGATAACGGAAATCAGACCGACCGGTATTCACACACGAATCATATATGGCATCCGAAGCTGAAACCGGGAAAGCATCTGCTGGTCATCCGTTTCATCAGCGGCTCAGATGGAAGTTTACTTTGCGTTGACGCGCTAAATGACGATGAAATTATAGCGTATCATAAAAAAGAATCGTCAACTTTTCCTAAACTGCTTTCCGCTTTGACCTTACACCTGCGCGTGCGTGTCGGAGAAAATGGCTGGAACTCAACGCTGTTTGACTGGGCGGATCATTCCATGCGCTCATTGCGTATTTATACCCGCCGTGCCGGGGAAAATAGCGCGGATGAAACATGGGATTGCGAAACACAGAATTATCTTTCATTTCCCGATGTCTCCGGAATTTGCGACGTGCTGGAAGCGGAAGTCTCGCTCCATAGCCATAATCCGCAGTGGACGCGAATGCGCGTTGGCGTGCCCGCTGCAAGAATCGGCAAGGGGTGCTTGTATGACATAATTTTGCGCTTTACCGGCTCATCGCTTGCGCTTTTTGTCGATGGCGTGCTGGTTGATGAAGATTGGCCGGTGGGTTTTATTCCGATGAACCCGAGCGCCAGGCCGCCATATATAGCCGGTAAAAAATTCGATGGAACGGTTGAACTGGTATCGCTCCAGCCCCACGCCATCAGCGATGATGCGATTGTCGAATGTTGCCATGGAAAGGAGTTTGTCGCGCGCAGGACGCTTGAGATACTTGGTCCCGAACGCAGGAAAGTGCAATACTGGTTGCCGCGCGGACATAATCAATGGGTCGGCGATGTGATGTTCGGCAACACATGGGCGTTTGATAAAGAGCGATTGCATCTTTTCTATCTGACAGACCGACGGCACCACACCAGTAAATTCGAATGCGGCGGGCACTTTGTCGCACATATATCAAGCACCGACCTTATCAACTGGGAACATCACCCTATCGCTGTAACTTTGGATGAGTGGAATTCTCTCGGCACCGGGCGTCCGATTTCGCATAACGGCAAACTTGTTTTAATGTACGGTATGCATACAGATCGCGTATATAATGACCGCCGGAATTTGAGAGAGACAATTGTTGATGCCAATGACGTAACTGTTCCACAACCGTTTTCCGGGGTAGGTAAATATCCAATCGGGGCGACTTATGCCGAAAGCGAAGACGGCATCGTATTCGAGAAATCTTGTATGCTGGTTCATCAAGCGGATAATCCAAATGTTTCATATGACAATGCCGGCGGGTACCTGCTGCTGTCAGGCGCTGATTTATGGCATTCCCATGACCTTCAGCATTGGCAACTGAAAGTTTCCGGCCTCATACCGTTATCCAACGACTCCCCGGTGAGGCCATCCTCTGAATGTCTCTGTATGTTCAAATGGAACGGCTGGCACTACATCATCGGCGGACGTTCCGGCTTCTGGATGTCGCGCAATCAAAAGGGCCCGTACTGGGAAGGCTGGGACCGGAAAAATACGGATGTCGTCAAACCGCGTTGGGATATCTACGAAGGTTTATTAGTGCCCATGGTGGCGGAGTTCAGGAATAACCGGCGCATCCTTGCCGGTTTTACCGGCCGACTTTATGGAGGATATCTGGTATTTCGCGAACTGATTCAATTTGCGGACGGCACGCTCGGCATGAAATGGCCGGAAGAAATGAAACCGGCAATCAAAGATAAAATTAATCCGGTTATCCGGGTCAATGGACATTCCTTCACCGGAAATTCGATTTCAGTGGAAGCCGATTCACAACAATGGGCAATGATTGACAACCTGTTGCCAAGCATGCATCTTTCTTTATTGATCACTCCGATGAATGGGACAACTCATATAGGCATTGCCGGACTTGATGATGACGGCAACGGCTGCGTGCAGTCGTTCATGGTGCTGCGCGGCCGCGTCCAGTGGAGCGCAGCAAATGGCGACGCCTTGCCGGAGGCGATACCATCGATCGTTGAAATCATGGCCGATGACAACAGTAAAATACATGAAATCAAGAATCCGCATATACATCCTTCGTGCGGAGATTTCACAATCACTGATGTTGAAGGATTGACCAAACAGTTCCGCTTGGAACTGTATTTTATCCACGATGCCAAAATCCGCGGCACTCTAATTGATGCATGCATCAATGGGGAAAGGACAATGATCTCCCAGAGGAACGGGCTTGTGGTAAAAAAGCTCAGGTTTATGGCAGACGGACCAGCAAAGTTTGAGCAGATTACAATCGGGCGAATTTAGCACCTTGGAGTAACTATTTTCCCTACAGGCACAAGGACCCGATTTAAAAATCCTATACCAGGAAACCAGTTATAAGCAGCACAACCCCACCTTGGGACAATGGTCCATCCTTTGTCCCCTGAAAATTCTTAACGAAATTATTGGCATTCAAGGCAATATCGCTAAACGCAATGCTTCTTCAGCAATACAGACACCCTAAGTGTTACAATCGTGCGCGGCGACAATTTGACTATAACCGAATCTCCGGCCACAGCAATAGTTCTATCTTTAAGTGGGCGTTCCATTATATCCGTCTCACATGCTGTTAAAACCGGCCCCCAAACCATGCTATTGAAGACAAGTCTCAAATCTGTATTTATACCGGCAGGTTCATAGATCCTAACTATTACTTCGTTTTCATTATCGGTCATTTTTATCATGCTGACAACAGCGGATGGGTGTTCAATGGCCAACATACTGCCGGAACCTGGCAGGTCACCTTCATGTGATCCGCAAGCCACTGGCGTCAATGGATGGTTATGGGTTCTGCCAAAACGTATGGCGTCTTCCTGTGAAAATGATCCCGTGAACGGCAGAAGCGCCATGCGCATATCATGCTTCCGTACTTCCGGAAGCGCATCAGGATCGTGACTGGCGCGTAAAAGAGAAAGCCTGAGCATTGATCCATCCAGCGAATGACCGTATTTGCAGTCATTGACAAGAAGCACACCAGCCGGACGTCCCTTGCTGGTTCCATTGACAAGCGCCCATCTGTGAGCAGGTACTTCCTCGCCGCGATTGAATGCACGGTCAATTGCGCCAAAAGCAATTTCATAAGTTGCGTGTGCATTCTCGACTTGAAGGGGTAGCGCAAGATTCAAGACCGGAATACCATCTTTCTCGGTTCCGCGTTGAAACCAATCGCCTTGTACTCGAAGATAAAGCTTCGGATCATTCTTCTTAAGACAA
This sequence comes from uncultured Fibrobacterota bacterium, assembly GCA_963831235.1. Lineage (GTDB taxonomy): Bacteria > Fibrobacterota > OXYB2-FULL-49-7 > OXYB2-FULL-49-7 > JAEUSG01 > CAWHPS01. The sequence goes on along the minus strand of CAWHPS010000009.1, from coordinate 39,973 downwards.
TAGGTGAGTATCATTGTTGTCTCTGCGAATTGATAACATACTTCCAGTGCGGCTGTATAGGGTCCTTGTGCTTTTCGCTTAATGGAAAGGGCAATGATTTCCGGCCCCGTAAAGGGACTATCCACCATCCACGCGGTCATACCGCGCGAGCGTTCAATGACATATTCGAGCAGAGGTCCGGTGTCCTTCATAAGCACTTCACCGCTCTGTTTGTGGATCAGCGTCCGTATGCCGCCGTCAGTCAAGTCCAGTTCAACGCTGAGGAATTCGTTCTGAAGCCCTTCAAGGCTTCTTTCATATCTGGCATAATCACAGTGGTATGTATGTCCCATTTGCAGGGCACCGATAATCTCATTCGGCACCTTTTCGCTTTCAGAAATTAAATACAGGCTCCAGCCGAACGCAGGAACGGAAACCGGAAAAGATACGACAACAAACTCGTGCCCCCAATATTCACCCTTGTCCACAACCTGGGCCTGTAATTCCCGACCGTCCGCCATGATAACCTTGAAGGAACGCTGACCAAAAGGCTTTTCAACCCTGCCAGGAAGGTCGTTATTCCATATCGTGGCTTCTATAATTTCTTCGCGATTCCATTGTAATGTATTGAAAATTACAAACGGCCACACACCCTGAACATTACTTTGTAATGTTGAACCAATGCCTCCTTCCCAATTACCAAACCCCACACCCATTCCCTGAAAAGAGGCAGGAACATCCGAAACCGTATTTTTCAACATCCGTGTATTGATTTTTTCGGCAACACCACGTAAAGAAAGCGTTTCCATCATACCGGTTGCTGCTGCTACTTCCTGAAACATACCATGCGCAAAAGTACGTGTATCGTGTACGCCTGAACCAGGCAGAATATCATGAAACTGGGAAAAGAGCGTTTTACGCCAGGCCTCATCAATGGCGTCAGATGGATAGGGATTATGCATGACCGCGTTCGATAATACAGAGGCAAAGGAAGCGTTAAAAAGTTTTATTTCAGCCAGACGATTGCTTCGTTTAATCAGCGACTGGGTTGTATAACAGCCTGTGAATTCACAATTCAATTCACCTTCAATTGTCGGCAGCTTATCTTCCATTAAAGAAAGCTTATCATAAAAAGCGCGGGATGTGGAAAATTCAAGGCAAGGAAAAATCGGCCATTTCTTCATCGTCTCCATCATTGATATATCACGTCGTGTGGGGCCGCCGCCATGATCCCCTACTCCATAGACATAAAGAATATCCTGTGCATTGGTTTTAATTACAAAGTCGCGTATTTTTGCCAGAAGCGGTTCAGGTGAAATGGAACCACTATAACCATTACGCATATCATTTTGTACCAGTACTTTTGAACCATCCGGCCCTTTCCACCAGTATGCGGGGGCAAATCCAATGCCAAGATTGCCCGGTCTATGCAGGTAGAGGTACTTTACCCCTCCCCGGGCAAGGTATGTTGGAACCGTTGCTGCATGGCCAAATGTATCCGGAGACCAGTCAATTATTACATCTTCAGGAGAAAGCCCTAGCAACTTGTTAAGATAACGCCTTGTCTGAAACAGGTGCTGGCACAGGCTTTCACCATCAGGAATATTTTTATCCGCTTCCACCCAGTGACTGGCTGTTACCTCCCATCGTCCCTCTTTTATCCGTGCAGCTATCTCCTTCAGCATTACCGGTGAGTATTTCTCGACAATTGCATAAATGCTTGCCTGACTTTGGCTGTACCTGAAGGCGGGAAACTCTTCCATAAGCGACAATACGCTCTTTAAAGTGTCAATGGTAAGCGCCACTGTTTCAGGCCAGCCCCACATCCAGTTCATGTCAATGTGACCATGCCCCACGCAATGGACGGTAAGTTGCTTCGCATATGGGGCTACTGGGGAAAGTGTCTGTTCAGCATTACGCACAACAACTGAAATTGCCGTAGCCCCTTCCTGAACTATTTTTTTCTCTACCATATCAACAACACTTGACAACAGGTTTTTCCATTCCCTTTGTTTTTCCGGATGGTGGGCACATAGAAGATCAACCGTGTCAAAAGCAGCCTGCAGACGTACGAGTTCGTTCGATGTGACGAGTGCTGCCTGCTGTTTAATGAGATTTAGCTTTGTAGAGAAAGAATCCAATTACGCCTCCGGTAAATTTCAAGTTCAATTTAAAAGCATTATAGAGGGAAGTAGGATTTAAATAATATAGAAAATAGTGTTTAGGCAGTGATAGGAAAATGCAAAGCTCTCTCTATTAATAAAGAGAGAGAGCTTAGGAGTTGGTTACCATACACTCACAAACGTGAGTCAAGCAACACGAGCATAAGCCCTAAGAATCTTTTCACATTTTGCATAATTATCCCTTGATTTATATATAACATAGTTAGTATAATATTTACCTTTATTGTTCCCCTATAAATATGCGTTTAGTTTTTTTATTATTATTAATGGCGTTTCAGCCGATATTTCCGGCTTATCATGATCCAGCTGATCCTGATATCGAGACTTTCAAAACCATGGCCCCAAATATTTTCGTTTCAATAGTGGAACAGCTTGAAACCTTAAAAGCAAGATTAAATCTTTTTAATTCCATTCGCAACTCATCATTTATTACAGATTTAAACAATAGATATAAGAATGCTGATGCTGATACCAAGGCATCCATAGTTGCAGACGCTTCTTTAGCAAAACAGCTTATAAAAGAATTAACGAAATTATCAGAAAGCTGCAAACCAACAAAAGAGATTGTTTACCGCTCTACCCCAGAAACAGATAAAATTAATCTACTAACCGGAAATAGCTTCCTGCAAATCGTTGAGAGCAATGCAAACAACGTCTCAGCATTGTTTACGAACTACCCGACATTCAAACCGGACAATATCGTCCCGTTCCAATCTTTAAAGGATATGCTGCAATCAATATTCGATCTTCCGTGGCTTGTATCAACCCATATCTTGAGGGTAAAGGATTCCATAGCGCAGTACAATAAGAATATAGACGAACGCAATACAAGATACAATGACATGAGATCTCGATTGATCTCACTCGAAAACATGCGGAGCACATTAAAACCTCTTATACTTTCATCGGATAATTTTATCGAGACCACTTTTGACACGGATAACAATGAAGAGAAGGGTCAACCACAAAAGTTCAAATACACTTATTCTGATCTTTCATATACAATCGAATATGAAGAACCGCCTTCACAACCCTTGCCGGCAAGGGAAGAAAACTCAACACTTACAGAATATGTCATTGAAGGTGACATGCATAGATGTTACGACGGAACTGAGGGCCCCAACAATATTACCCGTCGTATCAAAACCTTTGTTTTGACAAAAATTCATGAGCAAAATCAAACCGAAAGCATTGCCGACAATAATACTGAAAATGATGCTGATAATCAGCGCATTGAATTTTGCGCTAATTTATTTTCCCTGAAATTTGCCGAAGTTTTTATTGATGGTTTTGACAAAAACCTTGAAATTTCTTTTTCTACTGATAAAGATGAAACAATTTACAAAACATCTGCTCCGGAACTTGAGCTTTATTTTAACAATAAAGCTTCTTTGTCAAAAATTATCGGCAAGGTTAGCGGACAAACCATTCAGGCTGAACCCATATTCGGCAAGATTAATAACATCTCTTATATATCCCACTTTGCAATTACAAAAATGAATGCTCCGGATCGTTCATTTGACTTTATTTGGGATATCCCGGAAACAGGAGCACATTTCTGAAAATACTTTTAATTATACTTTTAATATTCATTTATTCCCTGGCAGATGATTGGCAAACCTATCGTTGTATTGCAAATACCCAAATAAAATCCGATAATTTTTCAACAGAAACTCGAACTGTTATTGTAAGCAAAAAGGTTGATAAGGAAACCTGGACAAGAACAACCCAGATCATGCCGGAAAAAGGTCGTTTTACAACAGTATCAAAGGGAAAATACCATGTAACATTTTTTCCGGAACAGAGCGCATATTATCAGGGCACTGAGACCGACGACTTTGCCCAAAATGATTTACAGCAGATCATGTCCAATGCTCAGGAGAATCTAACTACAACTGAGGGCTGCATTAAAATTAACGCAAACTCCAATCCATCAATAAAAAGTTTGGGCGCTGATACACTTATTTTCTGTAAAAAATCAGATGGTTCAACGCTCACTGATTCAATCACCATAATCGACTCCTCAAAAACCGCTTCCGGATGGATAATCCTGGAACACGGCATTACATCAGAAAGCGACAATCGTTCCTATCCCCTGCCAAAAAGCCTCATATATCGCAGTTCAAGAACGGGAATCACAGTAAAGACTACTTATGAAGGGTATAGAGTAAACGAACCTGTGCCAGACAACACATTTGATCTGAATAATGAAAAATAAACTTTATCTTATTATTTCAATATTTATCTTGTGGCACCAGGTTAATGCCGAGGTTCCGATTAAATCCGCAAAAGAATACCTGTACATTCTCCTGCATGGCGAAGATGGCAAGAATTCAGATGCTTCATACAAAATATTCTCTGAGGGTCCGGGTGGCGGCTTAAAATCCGTGCTTGAAAACACATATAATCTTAGCGGCTATGTTTTTGCCTATCAGATGTCAAAACCATCAGGATCACTCGCCACATGGACACGAGAATTCGGAGACCTCTCGGATTCAAACAGCATGCTTAATAGAGCGAGGAGGGAACACAAGGAATACTTAAAAAAAGTCATGAACATTTCAAACGAAGATTCCCTTGAAATACATACACCTAAAACATTCATTGTAATTGCCCATTCCTATGGCGGCCTGGCAGTAAGAGAATTTATATGTTCACAATACTATAATGGTAATATCAAGACACTCATAACAGTAAACACACCACATTCAGGCAGCGAATACCCCTATATTCTTGAGGTACTGGAAACAAGAACTGCAGTAGGTCGCCTTGAAAAGATTGGAACAAACGCCCTAAAAAGTGTTGATGCAAAAAATGCATTGACAAAAGCAATTCAGACAGCCTACAACCTTAAAAAGACTTATGACTCCATAGCCGAACTACTTGACGAGCTCAAAAGATTTAAAACTACGATTAATAATATTGAATATAAGATCAATACAGCCGAAAAACGTATCAGAATCTACTACCCGGCCATTTCCATGTCTGACCTTACAAAAACATTAAGTTCTTCAATAAACCAGATAAAAGATATTTCAAATACCAGACCCAATTTCGAAACACCGAAAATTTCCATACAAACCAATGCAGTGATACAGATTAAAGATGCATGCAGACTTTATAAGACATTATGCGATTCCACAGCAGCAACTTATCGTGACAACAGATTGGGTCAATTATATTCCACGTTTTACGACTTTGAAAGATCGGGAAATGGCAGGCTCGAAGACCTTTTAAACAACAGTGAAAATGACAATTCAATAAGTTCGACCCTATTCATACCTGAAGAATTCAGCAGGGCTTTTGATCCTGCAAAGTTTGTAAGTTATCAAATCGCAATCAGTACAATAACAGCCTTTGATTATCCAACCATATACTCCAATACATATAGTGTTTTAACCAGGCCAACCATATTTCTTTCAGGAAATTCAGGCGCCATCAATGCATACGAAGAAATAAAAACCGTACTTGCTTATGCAGACTCCTTTTCCGAAGACGCTGAAGCAATATCGGATTTCAATATTCCCAAAATTCAGAAAGCCCCATTCGACATTCTTCTTCAAAATCCGCTTGTAAAATCTCTAAATAGCATTCAAAACGCCAGGAATTCCATTGCAAAACTTGGTGACATTCCCATTAAATTTGAGAATGCTGTTTCAATCTGTTCGGAATTGTTTAGCACGATTACGAATATCAAAGCCGTACTTGATAATACAAATGAGGCGGAATTCTATGAATCACTGGAAAGCTTGAAATCAGCACAGGATGCCATTCGATATTGTTTCGAAGACCCGCAATTAAAGATTCTGTTTAATAGAATTGCCCTTCTTAAAAAATATCAAAGAGCATTAACATCACTCCAGGGATTGAAAACACAAAACAAGATTGCATTAAAGATCGACAAGGGTTCTGTTTCTTGTGACCTTGAGGCTGTAAAACAATTTCCTAAAATAATAACAAGGTTGAATATATCCGGAAAAATAGAAGCGGATGTTCCAAATACTCAAACCCCAATTGTAACGGTTGACTATCCGGATATAAACCTGAAGCGTGCAAAAGCATTCTTAAGCCTTTTAGAAGGCCCTGAAATACCCCTGATGCCTCCTGTAACAGGGGAAATCCCTTCTATTACCATTCCCTCCATAAACTTAAAGATTTTTGATAGTCCAGCTGGAATCGATATCGACTTATACGAAAAAACATACGCCCTTGTTCAAAGCGTATCAGACTGTATCGATGCTTTTAAGGATGCAGTGGATATTTACTATGATATAAAGGACATGGCAAGCAACATAAAGTCTTATGTTAACAAGCTCAACCCTAATAATAAAACCGGTACGGGTGATTCTAATGACAAAGGCCAGGCCATTGTTGACGGTGGGGCAGATCTACTCAGCAGCCTTTTAATCGGTATGTGTGTTGCAAAATTTATAAAGCCGGCTGAAAATGCCGCTGCTTCATCAGCATCATTTTCAGCAATTGGTAAAAACCTCGGCAAAGCACTTGTTGATGGGCTTTGGAAAGAGATTGAGAGTGGTGGTATTCTTGAGGTTGGTTTTGCTGAAGCAACCGTCCGTTCTACCAGCGCCAAGGCATCTGATCCCTCCATGGCTGCAATAAGTTCTGATGGCATGACCATAAGAAGCATGCGCTCCGAAATGCCGATACATTACCAGGACACTGCAATAAATAAGACCAAGTATCGAATAGTCTATACCAGTGGTGTGTTAACCCCGACGAAAAGCGGAACCAAGACAATCGACATGGTAAGCGGAAGTGGTGGAACAGAAGCCCTCATTAGGGGTCAAATTGAAGCAGAATTGGATAAAGCCCTTAATGATATAAAAAGTCAATTGTCAAAAAAGATAAAAGAAGCAGTAAAGAATTCATTTAACGATGTTAAAATTCCACAAGCAGCTGAAAATGTTTTGATTAACGGCACCAAACCTGGAGGCGACTTTAAGGCAGCTGTTGATATGGCAAAAAGATATGGTGTTATGGAAGCTTATAGGAATATTATCGAGAAGGAATCAGGAGCGCTTATTGATGCCAGCATGGATAAGCTGACCGAAATCCTTAGTGACCTTGGAAATGAAGCATTGGACCAGGTTTTTGACAAGCTTAAAGACCTTGAGGTTGTGAAAAAGGGAATGGATTTCCTGGACAAACTGAACCCAGGCATGATTATAAGCCTCTACAATACAATATCAACATCCGACAAGGATCTTTCCATAGGGCAAAAGATATTCGCCTTATATTATTCCCCTTTATTAAAACTGGGTCTATATAATAACGGAGACTTTATCTCAACAGCAAAGAGCCAGCAAGGTAATGATGTTTTGCTGTTTAATCAAGCGGCTGACATTAAACGGTATCAATATAAAGTAAGTGATCCGCTTGGCCCATTCGCAGGAATAGCAGCCCTTGGACTTGCGCTTGATGTTGCTTACTACACCACACTTGCAACATTTCCAGCATCAGCGGAGCCCATAAGGTTAACTAAAATCGTTTCAATAAACCTTTTATCAGTGATTACAGCTCTTTCCAAAAAGGAAGAATTGAAAACATACTTTATTGATGGCCACAAAGAAGCTGTTTTGGCCCTTTGTAATCAGCGCAAGCTTGATGACATGCTTTTCGAAAAACCATATGTATCAATAAGATTACCAAAAGGAAACAAGTAGTATTAAAATGACTTTTAGAGCGTTGGTTATAATAGGACTTTTATTTTTCGGCTGCTTTGCAGACGAACCGGTTATAATCACAACTGAAACAGATGAGTATGGTAAAGCTGTTGTGCTACTCGATGTTGTGCCGGTTACTTTAGACTGCCAGCTCCAGGACTTTATGCCCCAACAAGCTGAAATGTCATATATGATAAATTTTTGCAGCCCAATTGAAATTAAAAAAGATCTGATAGACCCAAATGGGAATTTTAAGCTGTCCAAAACAGAGAATGCCTGGTTTATTGAAGGAGTAAATACTTTTACTATTGTTTCAAGAAACCGCTTGGGCATGAGTAATCGTCAGACTACTATCTTCCAGATATTTACAACTGGGCCACGGGTCGAAGTCAACTGGCCGCCTGTAAACACCCTGCTAAAACAAAAGAATCCAAAAATCAGGGCAACAGCAAGACTTATTTATGACGGAGGGCTTACAACCTTTATAAGAGATAATTTTACGTTATGCATAAACAAAATAAATTTGAAAAAACCTGAAAATGGATTGACATTTGAAACCACATCCTCTGTTGCTTTACCTCCAGAGAGCATCGGAGTAACACAAAAATCATTAGACAGTCTTAAAGCATTTGAACCTGATTTAAAGAAAACCCGCATTCCAGGTTCCGTTGTTTTTTCCTGCACTCCACCCTGGAACCTCGTGCCAAAAAATGAAACAGATGCAGACTTATATACAATTGAACTTGAAGTTTCATCATTTTCAAAAGACGCCCTGGATAAAACCAAGAGCTATAAATCGTCATGGACACTTGAGAGGGATGATGTAAACCCAACGATCAAGATTAAGGGAAACAATTCAGCCTCTCCATTACTGGATTCTCTATTTTATTACCAATTTGAGCTGTCTGATAACAAATCAACCATATTAAAGGATGTGAGAACCAAGCTCTACAGGAAAAATGGTGACAAATGGGAGGATGTGAACAACGATTCGTATAACAATATACTTCCCTTTGTTTCATGCGGTTCACATTCATCAGTAATTCCTCTTCGAAAGCCCAAACCCGGCTTCTTTGACTGGCTAATGTCTTTTTTCAGTTCAACCAGCAATCTATTACAGGACGGCACCTATAAGCTTGAAATCAGGGCTAGGGACCAGGCCATACTTGATGAAACGCACTATAGAATTGAGTCGGAACTTGAGAATGCATATAAAGAAAAGAATAATGATAAAATCAAGGAACTCTATAAAACTTATTACGAGAAACATTATGCAAGTTCGTCTGATGAGAATTTTAATTATGCTATAGGGTTTTTGATATTTACTATTGACATTACTCCTCCGGAAATAAAATCCGTCTCAGTTTCTCCAACAACCTTAACAAGCACAACAAATGAAACGAAATTGGGTGTAACTTATAACCTATCTGAGAAATCACAGGTAATGCATAGGGTCTTACTAGACAAGAAAATAAGTGAAACGCAGCAAGCATCTGTTGAAATGTTCAGGGAAATAGTAGCTCAGGAGGCCGGAGAGTCAAAAGCCTTTCACCTTGACTTTAGCAGATTTCCAACCCTATTGCCTGATGGTAATTATCATTTTGAGCTGTCTGCAACAGATGAAGCCGGCAATCCATCGGATACTGTAAAAAGCAAGCCATTTACAATCGACAAAACCGGACCCATAATACAGGATTTTATCATACCAAAACTTGTTATTGGTGATAAGGAAGATACCATACCATCCAATGAATCCGCTGTTACCGGGAAGGCAAGTGCCTTAAAGCTTAAAATTAAAACCTTTGATCTCTTTATGGGAGAGACTCTTGCGGTAAATACTGACAAAATATCCCTTTCAATCCAACAGCCCACTAATAAATCTGATATAATGTTAACCAATTCCAATATCTCCTTGGAAAAAGTTCCGGATACTAAATATGAGTTTTCCGCCATTATACCAACCAATTTATTTCCTGAAGACAAAGGCAAGTATTACATAAAGGCCGAAATATCGGATAACAGAACCGCTTCAAACAAATCAACAGCTTATGAACCTGTTGTTAAAGGCTGCATACCCCCTGAAATCTCATCCCCTCTCAAGTTTTCAGAGGTTGCAGGTACTGTTGTGCTAAAGGGCATTGCAAAAGACCCTAATTGGTCTGATGGAGTCCGCTTTGCATGTTATGAACTTGAATATCGGAAGGTTAATTTTGACAAAACAGGCAATTTAATACCCGAATCAAATGACTGGGAAATTGACGGATTAACTGTTCCTGCGTCTTATAGAACCGGTCATTATCCATCTTTTAATGTATCCGAAGTTCCGGTATCAGATAATAGTGTCCTCGGCTATTGGAACACACGATCCGGAAAAACCTCAAAACAAGGTTACTATCAGGTCAGGCTTCTTGTTTATGATAAAACCTATCACCCGGAATTCAGCCAAAACCCTCTTGATGAGGCATCCAATGCTGACTCATGGGCAGCGGATACATCAATCTTTTACGTATATAATGACACTGCTTTATCTCTTTCCGGAGATCCGAAAATAAAAATCACAACACCACTGGGAAACAGTTATAAAATGGATGGTAAAAACAGCATTCCCTTTGGCTTTACGTTAACAGACAATAGTGACAAAAAACATGATGTTACACTGGAGATACGAGATAAATCGGGCAGAGTTGTGGCTGATACTGTATATAAAAGCCTTTCGGGTAACAACACTGCACAGGGCAATCCTGGCAATTTTAGCAGGCTTGGTTATTTTATTTTTCAGGAAAATGATGTGTGGCATGTTAAATGGAATAACGCTGGTTCTGAAAGACGTTTCAAGGGATTTATAAGATTCAATGGCAAGATTCAAAACACCTCATCAAATTCCTGTGCTAAGATTATTCAGGAAAGCGATACAGATTCAGGTATTTCAGCAATATCATTCGACACATCAGCCTCATCAGAATTCACATTTAAAACAAGCGCAAGGCAGATTGACTTTGACATATCAATGACACCAGGGGTTAATCAGGCATGGATTTTCGCAGGTAAGGATAGGAAGCAGATTAATACCAGCATGTTTACTTTATATGGCTCATGTTCACCAAAGCCGTATCTGTATAATGGCAAGAATAAATTCAATTTCTTCCCTGCCCCTGGTAATTTTACCTTTGCTATTAATGCCTGCGGCCTTAATGGAATCGGTGCTGCTGAGGATTCAAGAAAGGTTTATCTCGATTTCCCATTCGGAATTGAGATTGAAGGAATTTCTGATACGCTTTTTGAAATGGACACATCAACATTTTACAAAGAGCTCTCCATTTACTATCGCCCTGTTTCCGAATCATATATTTCCTGTTTCCTTCTTGATGATCAAAATAACAGCTATCCGATATTCAAGGATTCTCTTAAATTGGGCAGAAGTACCAATGCTGAGCCTTATTCTTATACATGGAATTTTAACATCAATACAAACGAATTGATTAAAGACGGGAAATACAGATTCCTCATGAAAGCAGCGCCTGATAAGTCAAATGAGTCGCAGGCTGCGTATGATACAAGCGCAACATTCAGGTTTGCTAAGATAAAAACTTTAAAAGACGAAACAATTGCCTCGCTTGATATTAAAGGTGACACAAACATCTTCCATAATGGAGTATATGTGCCGGCAGTGAATGGCAAAAGTGATTACACATTCATGGCAAAAGGCAAGGGCAAGTCTTATGCTGATATTCCATTCACATATACATCCACACTTGCAGGAAAACAGAGCGTTATACCACATGGCTTTGATAGGTTTACAATTAAAGCAAGACGAGGATTCAAGACAATAACGTATAAGGTAAGAATCTGGCTTGAGTCATCATGTTTTTACAGATCAACCCGAGGCCAAAGACGAGGGCCTGTAAGCGCGAATAATTCCTATAATTGGGGCACAACAGACTATTTTAATGATAATGATCCATCAGATTACTTTTCCACAAACAATAATGCAAATGGCCAATTATCAAAATTGAAATATACAGATACCTATAATGGGATAAACAGCCATTATTTCAATTTTTCAGTTACAACCCCTTCTGAATGGGGGCGAGACCCATCAATTTTCAATCGAAAAGGACAGCCAAAGCTTCATATTTATTTTCTACCAAACTCGTTTAATGGAACGGAAAACCACAACAACTGGCAAGAATTCGCATGGGAAACCCTTACCCTTGATTTTGATCAAACTAGCGATGCCACAACTCATTATGCACTAACACCAGAAAACATTTGGGGCAGGATAATAAAAAAGGATACGATTTTATTTACACAAAAGGAATATGATATACTCAAGACATCCGTTGATTCATTCTTTCCAGTGGAAAAATCCAACTATAGCCAATTTATGGTCCAAATACTAGGAAGAAGGAGATGGGAAAACAGCGAAAAATGTTTTTTTGGCCTGAGCTATGACATTAAATTCGGAATTCGGCCGCAAATCTGGGACAATAATTACACCCGACATGGCTTTAACAACCTTGTTAACCGATACACAACATGGGATAGCGACAACTCAGTCTTTTACAATAGAGGTAAAGGCCTTATTGCAAAGGACGGAATGGATAATAATTTTGACAAGCTTATTGACACCAATAAACTTTACTCAATAGCAACAGCCTCAGCAAATGCTGTTGAAGATGATATAAAATTTATTGGCGACATGTATCCCCAGGCATTTGATTTTAATATCCTGAAGAAATCAGGTTTCAGCTATACTCCTTTTCTATTTTCAGGATTAGAAGAAGGTGATACCCCTACCCCTTCATTATCAGAACCATTTTGGGAATTCAAACTATGCGGCGTTCCTGACAATGGAAAATACACAGAATATTCCTGGGCAAAATGTTTCGATGATAAAAAAGACCCAAATCTAAAATCAGATTATAGCGTTATCAATATGACTCCCACCAAAGAACGTCCCGAGGTAAAAATCCACATTGACGGAGATCATGGCCCGCGTGGAATAATGGTCTGGTGCAAAGGAATGCCTACTGGTACCTCCAGGCAAGCCTTTATAGAATGGCCCATATCGCCCAATAGACTGGACACAGTAAACTTAACCACCCCGGAACTTCTGAAGCAGAATCCGCCCGGGTTCAGCGCTGACCAGCTTTATATTCCCCATTTCGGGGGGAATGTACGATACGGAATAACCGATGGTTTGGATAACGATCACAATGGTTTTATAGACCCGGAATACACAAACCTTTCTCCTGATGCAATCCCAGCTATGGATGAGCGCATGGGCAAGAGCGAGGTTAACCAATCTCTTACGGATTCCGGCCTTATTACCCTTAAACCTGATGGCCAATATACTTATGAAACCGTAATCAATAAAGACATCCGTCGTTTTGGTGCTAATGTATCGCCATATCCCAGAATCGAGAAAATAGATTCTCCAATACCCCTTATTAATAAAGAGGTCAATGGCGATACCGGAATCATCAAGGTTGTTTTCACGCCAATCGAGAATGGGTATAACTGGACAACCCTTGACGACCCCATGCTCAAAAGAAGCAATACTGATTTTCTTGACTCAATTGATAATAACAGAAATTTGAGAATAGATGAAGATGTCCCGGGATATTTAATCAGCGATCCAGTAGCATTCAACCAGAATGGCTTTGCAACACTCAATCAGCGCAAGTTTGTTGATGGATACGACAAACTTTCCGCTAGCACTCAAAATGGCGATTTCATTAACCAAACCTTCTACTATAGGACCGGAGAGTTCCACGATAATGACAAGACAACTGTGGATGATTGGGATATTTCCCTGCGCCATATAAACGGCGAACCCAACAAAGACCTGATCATATCATCAATCTCCGCAAAACAACCAACACAGACCCAGAACGATTTGCTGGACTATTTTACAGTACGGCTAAAAGACAATGTTTTTGTTCCACGTAAGTTCGTGGAGATTTCAGGCATGGCTATTGGCAGTTCATATAAGCTGCTTGCACGCAATGGAAGCGGTTGGCGGAAAATAGAACCAGTGGTCAAGGATTCAATAATCAATTCACAGGCAAACAAGCGAGTGCTCGCATATTGGGACATTTCTGATCTTAATGGTGGCAACACGCTTTTGCTCCAGGTCAAAAACAATGGGCAAACCTACCAGGCAATGCAAAACCTATATGTGGGTCAATATGCAAGCGGCTCCGAACAATCCATGTACTCCACACATTCAAGGTCAAGATTGGATTTGCCTGAGAACGCCCTTAAAAACTGGGGTGATACCGGCTTTGTGTCCATAACAGCAAGAAAGCTTGATGATCTTAAGCTCACAAAATTGCCAAGCATAACGCCTGTTGGCCCGATAATGGAACTCAAGCCTTCCCCTGTTTCATTTACTGCGGATAAGCGCCCAAAACTCACAGTAAACTTTACCTATAACGAGGCAAAATACAATGGCTGGCTCGAGAAAAACTTTAACTTCTATGTTTTAAATGGTGATGGAATCCTCGATATAGTTGAAAACAGTGTCTCCTCTTATTTCAAGACAGATTCTTTTGGGTCACGTTCCAATCCTTTGAATGACAAAAACGCCTTTATATATTATGGCGACAGCACAAGAGGACAGGCACTGATGCAGATTGCGGCTGAAACTGATCATTGGTCTGACTTTGCCATTATAAACAGGCCGCCTCGCACTTTATTTGTGGATGCTGCTGCGCCTCCTTTTGGGAATGGGAAAAACTGGAAAACTGCTTTTAACATCATTGATACTGCTGTTGCACATTCCTATTCCGGTGACACAATAAAAATTGCAAAGGGTGATTTTACAATCAATAATCCAGTTAAGAAAAACATAAACATTATGGGCGGGTTTGATCCAAAGAAGGGCGTTTTTGCTCCTTCAAAGAATCAGACCCGTTTGGCAAATTCAATTTTGCTAAAAACAACCACGACTGTTATTGGAGTGGTTTTTCTCAAATCAATCAACATGGACTCATGTATTGTTTCTTTCAGGAGGTGCGCTTTTAAAAATGCAATTGTGCTTAAACAGAGCAAGGCTTGGTTTATTCATTCAACATTTGACAACACAAACATTTCCGGATTAAAAACTGATACTTTATTTTTTTATAATTCAATACTAAAAAATATCAATTCTAGTAATATTTCAACTATTGCACCTGAATCACAGAGTTGTTTCAGCATTAATGACAATGGTAATGACCTGAATCCTGATTTGACCCTTAAACGCACATCAAAACTAATTGATGTTTGCAGCAGCATTCTTGATAATTTGCATGTTTTCGGATTAGCTCCGGATCCGGGTTTTGACGAATTCCAGGGAGACACATTTTATGTATCAGCAAATAAAGGAACTGATAATAATTCAGGCAAAAAAGCCGAACAGCCATTTAAAAGTATTACAAAAGGCGTTAATGTTGCCCAAAGCCATGATGCAATCTTCATAGCCCAGGGTAACTACAAGGAAGGCTTTGTTAAAACAACAGGTCAATATATTTATGGCGGGTTTAATGATTCATTCAATAAGCGAAACCTTCACAATACCATAACACGACTTATTGGCAAAATGGAAGCAATACAACCGGGTCTTATTTCCGGTATTTATTTTATTGGTAAAGAAGGAACAGGGTTATCAGTGAATAATGGTCAATATCTGATAGATAGCTGCAGATTTACCGGTTTTGTAAATGGAATCGGATCTGACAGCAAAAATACAATTAATATTTCACATACCATATTTGACAGCAACAAAACAGCTCTTGCCTGTCCCCCATCATGTTCGCTTACGATAATCAACAACACATTTGTAAACAATATGCTTTCTGTTGCGCCAAAACTAGATGACAAAATTCTCCTTAGAAATAATCTCTTTTATCAAAACAAAATCGACATACCTCCAATTCAAAACGCCATCTCTTTTGAGAACAATCTTACATATAAGTCAACTGTTTCTATTCCTCTGACAGGAAAATCCAATATATGTTTTGACCCGAAAATGATTGATCCTGATAATGCAAATTACTGGCTTACTCCATATTCGCCATGTCTTTATAAAGGCGTGAATAATGGACTAATTGGTGCACTGGGTCGCGAATCTGGATTAAGAATGGAGAAGATGATCACATTCGCAGTGAATGGACATGGCCAGCTGTCTCAAATGGAACCTGAATTACTTAAACTCTCCCCCAATACAATTAATAAAACAAACATTGCAACAGGTGATGCTGACGCAAATTTCAAATGTATTTTATTCTCAGGCTATACTGATGATGCAATTTATTTTTTAATTAAATCAAACAGGCCAAAACCAAGTGCAGACACTATGGGCCTTTTCTTTGCCACGCCGCTTGATACCGGCAAGGCCATGGCTCTTTTTATAAGTGGCAATGGAAATGTTTTAACCGATAATATAACCAACACTGCTGCGACCAATATTAATGGATCCATAATAGTTAAGATCCCTTTAGCCGGTATGCATATTAATCCACTTAGGGATAACGATCATCTGCTATTTGATTTTATCTACCTTACATCAGGCGAGAATCCACGCTGTTATTCATTTAATGGGTCATCTGCAAAAAATAAGAGAGCTTACCAATTGGGAATGCTGATTGCCAGGGATAATCTCACGCCTGTAATAAAGATTAGCAACATCAAAAGATATTCCAGCAATATTGTAAAGCCTATTGTTAATTTTCTTCATACCATTCCTGGTGACTCAACAATACTACAAGTCAACAATAACCCTGCAATTGCCGGACAGGAATTTTACCTTGAAGGCAATTATCATTTAAAAGCGGCTATAATACGAGCAGGTAAATGCATTGCTGATACAACAGCAAGATTTAGCATTGACATGACTGAGCCGGAGCTAAAGATAACAGAATTGCCGCCTAATAATCCTGATAACTGGAATTACTCCATTGCCATGGTTCCTGAAACAAAAGCGAAGTTCATTAAACCGGTTATACTAGCATCTGATAAATATCTTCGTTATGTAAGAGCTGAGCTTAATGGAAGACCCTATAACTTAAATGGCGAACAGATAGATCATCAGGGTATGTATGCCTTAAGGGCTGTTGCAGAGGATTCAGCAGGAAATATTACTGATAAAGACATCCTATTCAGGATAGTAAGACCTTCCAATGAACTTAAAATTACTATTCTGTCACCTGCAACATTAGAAGACAGTACCCATGCGCTGCTGGACACAATAAAAGGTTATGTAAATTCAAATGCGGTTAAAATATTCATAAACAATGATTCTGTAAAAAGCACTAAGTCATTTAAAGACAGCACTGTATTCACATATCCTGTTGTTCTTATAAAAATCAATAACACATTTGGAATAGCTGCAAAATCAAAGATATCTAATGCCAAAGATTCCATTACAATATCAATATCACGCGACACAATTTTACCGGCAATCACCATAACATCACCTTTAAGCAACCAGAGGTTTGAAAGTAGTGTCAGTATTTGGGAAATCCCTGTTACAGGAAAAGTCATTTCAAAGGGATCCTTACGTAGTCTTAATGTGAAAAGTCCGTTTTACTCAGTCAATGCCCTTACTACAAAAGCAGATGATACTACATATAATTTTGCCACAAATGTTATGGTGCAAGGTGAAAACAGGAATTATCCAATCACAGTTTCAACTGAAAACATTTATGGAAACAAGGCTACCAAATATGTAGTAACCGCCATTGGTACCAAGCCGTCAATCATAAACAGAACTCCTGCTCCATTTAGCACACTTAACACATCAACCGCAATATTAAAAGGTATAGTTTACGAGCCCAATCTTCGGACAGTATTTATTCAGTTCAGCGAAACCCAATGGACAAAGATGGGTGATTCATCAACTTATGAAGACACGGTAAACCTGCCCAACCTGGGCCCAAACACAATCACGATTCGTGCTGAAGACTCATTGGGGTTTGCAGATTCAATCTCGATCGTCCTATTCAGAGATAATATACCTCCGGTTTTTACCATCACTTCTCCATTAAGCGGTCTTGTAACAGGACAGGATCACATAACAATTATTGGAAATATTGATGACCCTTTTGCATACGTTTTTACTGGCAAGGATACAGCCCTCTACCCTACTGGTACTAACTTTCAGATAAAGAACCATCTATTGCAGCCAGGCATAAACACTATTATCGTGTCTGCAAGAGATACGGCAAAGAATTTTGCAATACCTGAAACCTTGATGGTTACATTTATAGACAGTAGTGTTATATATGTAGACTCTTCTTACAACGGGATTGAAGATGGTTCATCAGCCAAACCATTCCGTACATTATTATCAGGAGTAAATGCTTCGAAAATCAATGGAACACTGATAATACGAAAGGGAACCTACAACGAATCAGCAGCCTTCAAAACCGGTCAAAAGGTCCAGGGTGGTGGTGGACGTGTACTTCTCAATTGTGGGCAAAACGCATTTACTACAAACGGGGATATAACCCTCTCCAATTTAAACCTTATGTCAACAGGCACAGATCTCTTTTTATTCAATGGGGGTAAAAACCTTACGATTACCACATGCACACTTTTTATTTCTTTAAAAGGTCTTAACATTTCCGGATATAACTCTGTTTCGATAGACGAAATGCTTGTTAAGAAAACAAAATCAACACCGGTTATTTCAATTTCCAATTGCAAAGCATTAAACATAACCCATTCCAGATTCGATGATTGCGACAGTAATCTTTTAATTATTAGCAACACCAGCAATTACTCAATTAAAAACTGTTTGTTCACAGACATTCTGGGCTATCCTATATCAGCAGCCAACTCAAATGGAACCATAACATACTGTACCTTTTCAACCGCCAACGCCCCTGCAGATCTTGATTTATCAGGAGGCTCAGCAATTATTAAAAACAACATTTTTAACCATGTCAGCGGCTTTGTCGTTATTAGAAGAAATAATGTGATAATTGATGCGGGGTATAATGACTACTGGGGATTTGTACTAGGCATTGCCAATGACAGCATTGGTTTCAATTCAGCAACAAGCCGTATGGTGGACCCCAAATTCGCGGAAGATACACTGTTTACGCTTCAGGATGTATCTTCGCTAAAACATGCTGATGAAAATGGTATGGAAATCGGGCGCTATGGAACCAGCATGCTGGGCAAAAAAGAAGGAATACGAATACTTTCGCCTTTTCCAGGGGTCACAGTATCTGGTACAATAAACATTATTACAAACACCAGCAGATTCAAAGGCGATTATACCATACCCGAACTCATTATTGATGGCAAAGCCATTCAGGCTCCACTTCCCCAGGAACCTTTGCCTGACAATGTATGGGGACAAATAAACACAACAAGACTAAGTCAAGGCCTTGCCAAAATTCGGATTGGAGGTACGTATTTTGATATTAATCTTAGTTCGCCAAAACTTCTTTCCCAAATTCCATTCACTGATCCAATTGGCATTAGCTTCAGGAACAACAGTACCATTGATGTTTCATCCAAAAATGGAGAGATAAAAAGCTATGATTTATCAGGATCTGAATTAATAAAGATGGGGGGACTCCAAAAGACCATTCAAAACAAAGCAACCACAGGTAATAATGGCTTGAGCCTTGTTCTTGACGGTAATAATGTTACGTGTAAGGACCCTTATCAAAACAATCTTTTCAGTTTCGGGGGGCTTGGGAAAAGTGATTATACTTTTGATTCACCAAATGCCATTGCTGTTTCCGATAGTACATTTGCAATATCAGATTCGGGGAATAAACGAATAATGGTCTATGCCATTTATTCAAAAGCAGCTGACATGAATTCAAAATATAAGGACTCAGACGAATCTCCCATATCCATCCGAGATTTACATTTTATTCCATCTCCATTTAAATCACGAAAAGAAAAAGGATACATACGATATTTTCTTAATAGATCTGCTGATGTTGAAATAGTAATTTATGACCGCCTTGGAAGACACGTAAACAGCTTTCATTTTTCTTCTCACGAAAAGGGAGGAAAATCCGGCATAAACGAGATCGAATGGAATGGCAAAAACGGAAGAGGAAGTTTTGTTACTAGCGGAGTATATATATTTTCCATTACAGCAAAAGCAGTGGGCAAGAGCCTGAAATCCGACATTAAGATGTCTGTGATTGCATCGGAATAATCTTGGCATCAAATAACCAAGTTGAGCTTCAATAATTTATATTATCCTGTAAATTAATTTACATTGCCATTAACAAGAACATTCAAGCTATATGATAAAGGATATTATTAAACATTTATTCAGAAATTTTGGACTTGAAATCAGTCGGATAAGCACAAACGACATTCAGGCTACAAAAACAGCAGGGCTAAATCCATTAAACCTGGGAATACGCGAGCTTTCCATTATGCGTGCGTTGTCTGCTGAGGGACACATTTCCATGGATGAAGCACGATTTTTATCCAGATTAGTACAAAAGACGGATAAACAAGAGCCTATTATTGAAATAGGTACTCTATTTGGTTATTCCACATTAGTCATCTGCATGGCTAAGCGTATTGAGCAGAAGATGCTTACTGTTGACAGCTATGTTTGGAATCCATTGGGCCTTCCGCCTGTTGTGCATGAAGCTGCTACCCGCTCCATTCTTAAAGACACCTGCTTCAACCATAATGTTGAAGTTTTAAGACAAGACAAAGACATTTTCTATAAAAACTATAAAGGGCCCGCCCCTGGTCTTTTTTTCTGCGATGCAGACCACGGTTATGAACCTACACTGAATGATCTTTCATGGGCCCGCTCAGTCGGATCAAAAATCATTTGCGGTCATGATTATGATCCGAATAAACATCCTGGTGTGGTAAAAGCGGTCAAGGAGCTCGGAGGAGCTAGCGAGGTGGTTGGAACTCTTTTTGTTTTATAAAATTGTCCCTGGTACAATTGTACCAGGGACGTTATGACCTCTTGCGCTATGAATACTGGAACGTATAAAGCTGCAATAGCGAGCGGTGCGAAATATTTGCCTGGGTTAGCATTGCAATCGCGGCCTGGTTTCTTACATCCTCAGCCGCAAAATTCGCGGTCTCCTGGGCCACATCAACATCAATCAACGAAGATTTTGCAGCATTATAATTTTCCATTACACTGTCATTGATGTTCATCTGGCTTTGCAGGCTGTTTACCACGCCACTGACCTGACTTATAAATTGACTAACGATTCCTTTAGCATCAGCAGCCTGGGTTGCAGCCGCTGCTGCATCCCCGGCAACGGTAAAATCATAATTACTTTTTATTACAATATTATTTTTACCATCAGGTGAAGCCCCAGCCTGATCAAGCAAATCCAGATAGTTTAGATCAACCGACATATTAACGCTTCTGTCAGGGCGAAGATTTATTGTAAGCGGCAAATTATACTTACCTCCCTGAGTAAGCACTTCTTGCCCTTCATAGTTGGTGTTCTTTACAATATCGTCAATATTCGCGCGCAAGGAATTGTACTGAGTGGTTAGAGCTGTTTTTTCCGCATTACTTATTGCCCCGGTGGCCTGCGTCGAAATCTGTACCATTGTATCAAGAGTGGTATTTATTTCAGCCGCAGCCTTACTGCCAATTGAAAAAACACTTTTATATTCACTCAGATTGCTCTGGATAGACTGGTAGTTTTTAACATCAGCTTGAAGCTGATTACCGCGAAGATATTCATACGTACCCTGTTCGGGTTTCTGGATTCTTAAACCCGATGTGAGTCTTAAAATTGATTCGCTAAGACGGGCGTTTGATGCATCAAGGTTCCAGGCAGCCTGAAACCCGATCAGATTGGACATTGTAACGTTCATAAACCCTCCCTTGGTTTTAAATTTCCATTTCGGGCATGCATCATGCACACCCCTGAAGCCAAGGCACCCCTCCCCCTTTTTCGCCAAAAAACAGTTTCCTTATCGGTTTTTGTGCTTTTTGGTATTGAAGGGGGGTTAAATGCCCTTCTTCAACCTCTTTTGGAAACACCCCCTACTTCCCCAAGCAGGAATATCTCCATTTCTTTATCGGCATGTTTTAGAAAAACTTTAGTAATAATTTATTTGTAAAAATTCACATTATTTCTGAAAATCATTGATTGCGGACGTGTAATTTTGCGATTTTATATGCTTTGAAATTGTTTATAAACTGATTCAGGGAGGAAAAATGCCATTACAAGAAGCGACAAACGAAAAAGTAAAGCTTACATTCAGGGGCAAGACCTTTGAACTTCCTGTTATCACACCAACCCAGGGCGAGACAGCAATTGACATTCGATCTCTTCGCAAAGAAGCCGGGATCCTGATGTACGATAGCGGTTTTGCCAACACAGGTTCCTGCATGAGCGACATTACATTCATTGATGGAGAAAAAGGCATTCTTCGTTACCGCGGTTATGAAATCGATGACATCGCAACCAATTGCAGCTTTGTTGAAGTCGCATACCTGCTTGTCCACGGCAAGCTGCCAACTAAAAACGAACTGAATATGTGGAGCAATTACCTTAATGAGCATTCCATGATTCACGAAGACATGCAGCATTTCTTTAACGGACTCCCGCCGAATTCTCACCCAATGGCCATACTTTCTTCCATGGTCACATCCCTGTCCAGCTTTTACCCGCAAATAATGGATGGTGATCCTAACTTTGACGTAACAGCAGCAAGGCTTATTTCAAAAGTCCGCACCATTGCCGCTTTTTCTTACAAGAAATCACGAGGTGAGCCTGTTGTTTATCCTCGTTTTGATCTGCCCTACTGTGCAAACTTCCTTAACATGATGTTTAATTCACCTGTCAAGCCTTATGAATTAAAACCGGAACTCGTGGGAGCGCTAAACAAGCTTTTAATACTTCATGCTGACCATGAACAGAATTGTTCCACATCAACGGTAAGGATGGTGGCAAGCTCAGGGGCCAATCTGTTCGCTTCAATATCATCAGGGGTTTCGGCACTCTGGGGTCCACTACATGGGGGTGCGAACCAGGCGGTAATTGAAATGCTTACAACAATAATAAATGACGGACGCAATATAAAAAAGTATATTGACAAGGCCAAGGATAAAAACGACAAATTCAAATTAATGGGTTTCGGACATGCGGTTTACCGTAACTTCGATCCTCGATGCAAAATTATTAAAAAAGCTTGTGACGAAGTGCTATCAGCCCTTAAGATCACGGATCCTCTTCTTGATATTGCAAAAGAACTGGAAGAAACCGCGCTTAAGGACAGCTATTTTATTGAACGTAAGTTATATCCCAATGTTGACTTCTATTCAGGCATAATTTATCGGGCAATGGGCATACCTACCAATATGCTTACAGTTATGTTTGCAATTGGCCGCCTCCCTGGCTGGATATCCCATTGGAGGGAAGCAGTGCTGGGCAAAGATCAGAAAATATGGAGGCCGCGCCAGATATATGTAGGGCCTGAAAAACGGGAATTTGTGCCTTTGGATAAAAGGGATTAGTACTCAAACGGTCTGATTTACGTTTTTACGTTCCATTGCCTTAATATTTCATAGACAACAACCGCAAAAGCGCTTGCTACATTAAGACTGTTTTTAAATCCAAAAAGCGGTATCTGGACAACATCATCCACATTGTTTAGAACCTCACGTGAAATGCCAAGCGCTTCGTTTCCCAAAACCAAGCAAACCGGTTTTGGAAAAGAAAAGTCCGTATAAATCCTGGCATTTTCAGCTGTTTCAAGGGCGATTACAGGTATACCGGATGATTTAATTTTGAGTACAGCATCAACAGGGTCTTTTACATATTCGCTTTTCACAAAACGCTCGGTTCCAAGCGAAGTCTTTTCCAGTTTCAGGTGCGGAGGGTGGGCGGTATATCCGCAAGGTATAATCTTTTCAAGGCGTGCAGCATCTGATGTCCGGTAAATTGATCCCACATTGAATGCGGACCGAAGATTATCAAGAATTATGGTGACAGGCGTCTTAGGGAGATTTTCGTATTCTTCGGGAGATAACGGGGAATCAAATGTGCGGACGTTAAAACGAAACTCCATATTATTTAAGCTTTTCGCGCTTTCGAAAGAACGCCACAACTGGCTCAACATAATCCTTGTCCGTTGATATGTCGATCCTGTCAATATCAGATTTGCGAAAAGCAAGGCGCCGCTCTTCCTTCATTTTATCGACCCTCGCCTTGAACACCGACTGAAAATGAGGATCAGAGGAATCAACAAGCATTTCCCGACCGGTTTCAGCGTCCTCAAGTTCAATAAGACCAATTGAAGGAATTGTGCTTTCTCTTGGGTCCGACAATGTGACTGCAATGCAATCGTGTTTACGGCCAGCGACTTTAAGCGCCCGCTTGTAGTCCTTTGAATCAAAGAAATCTGAGACCATAAACACAACCGCTTTTTTCTTTATTACCTGACTTAAGTATGACACTGCACCGGCTATATCAGTACCTTTTTCCTCTGGTTTAAAATAAAGGAGCTCTCTTATGACCCGAAGCACATGGTTCTTGCCTTTTTTTGGAGGGATGAATTTTTCTATCTTGGATGTGAAGATTATAAGACCCACTTTATCGTTGTTCTTGATTGCTGAAAATGCAAGACCAGCGCAAAGCTCAACCCCTATCTCACCTTTCATCCGGTTCACGGTCCCAAAATCACCGCTCCCGCTTGCATCCACCAGAAACATGACGGTAAGTTCGCGTTCTTCCTTGTAAATCTTTACAAAAGGTTTGCCGTATCTGGCCGTTACATTCCAGTCTATTGTGCGGATTTCATCGCCAGGGACATATTCACGTACTTCCGAGAATTCCATGCCGCGCCCTTTGAAAGCGCTCTGATATTCACCAGAAAGCACATCATTTACAATGCGGCGTGTCCTGAATTCTATCTGTCTTACTTTCTTGAGTATTTCTGCTGGTATCATTTAATTTCACGCATCATGAGTTGAAGACGGTCTTTCTCCTCTCTTGCAGCCTTTAAGTTGCGTATCCCCCAGATGATATTGAACAAAAGAAGAAAATCAAGGAAACCATAATAGACCACACGATTGACATTTTGAGATTCGTTCAAGTCGACCTTATTCTGGATTTTATTTTCACGATCATCAGACATCTGAATTAAAAGTTCCACGGTTTTTTTATCAGGCATGCCGGTTGGTTCAATATCATGCTCCGTCTGGAATGCCTTTAGGAGTTCAGGAGCATTGTTGTCCGAATAACCTAAAAGTTTAAGTCTGCTTATAATGTCTATTTTCATGCCCCGAAGCTGCTTCTTAGCCTCTTCACGAAAGCTGAACTTGCCAATCACAGACACTCCTTCAGGATAGAACTCAACAACCTCCTTATAGCGATCGTAGGCAACCTGATATTCGTTGTTTTTCTGGGCATTGACCGCAAGATAAAAAAGCGCATCATCAGCAACATCGGATTTGGGATATTTGTCCATAATCTCATTGAAGACGCGTCCCATATCGTCAGATTTATCCATCTTTCTGTAACAGGCACCTATCCAGAAATAATCAACAGGATCCGTTTTTAGTTCCCAGCCTTTGTTGAAATACTTGAGCGCCTCAATATAATCGCTATTTGAATAAAACTTAATGCCGGCTTCGCGGTAGTCTTCCGCGGTCATTGCCTTGGTCTTGACATGTTTACGTACCTGAACTGATGTTTCCTCGATGACAACTTTTTTCTTTTTAAATTCCGGCACCTCAAACTTCTTTGATTCCGTCTTTTTATTTTCATCCACCCATATTATACCCTGCTTCTCGTCAAAAACCAGCACTTTTTTTGCCTGAACAAATGTAATGCAGAATAAGATCGCTAATAGTGACAGAAGATTTTTTTCCATCATATATGAACAGCCTTTAATAAATCAGATATGAATAATTAAATCCTTACGGTACTTCAACAGTATCAAGCACTTTTTTTATGACTTGATCCGTATTCATCTCTTCTGCTTCTGCTTCATAAGTAAGTATAATCCTATGACGAAGAATATCGAACCCTACGGACTTGACATCTTCAGGTGTCACATAACCCCTGTGTTTTATGAAAGCATGCGCCTTGGCTGCCTGTGTCAGGTAAATTGACGCGCGAGGTGAAGCGCCATAAGAAATAAGCCCCTGAAGTTCTTTAATGCCTGCCTCAGCAGGATTTCGCGTTGCAAGAACAATGCTCACGATATAATCCTTAATCTTTTCGTCAATATATACGCTCTCAACCATTTTCCTGGAATTTAGAATGTCCGCAGGTGTCACGACCTTGTTTACCTTTAAATCAGACTGGACCGACATACGATCCACTATCAGGCGTTCTTCTTCTTTAGTAGGATAAGTGATGATTAATTTAAGCATAAACCTGTCAACCTGCGCCTCTGGAAGCGGATATGTTCCCTCTTGCTCAATCGGGTTCTGAGTTGCAAGTACAAGAAAGGGTTCGTCCACTATAAAAGTTGTGTCCCCGATTGTGACTTGCCGCTCCTGCATTACTTCAAGAAGCGCGCTTTGCACCTTTGAAGGCGCACGGTTTATTTCATCAGCTAAAATTATGTTAGAGAAAATAGGCCCCTTCTTGGGATAAAAGTTGCCGTCTTTCTGGCTGTATATCATGGTGCCGATAAGGTCCGCAGGAAGCAGATCCGGGGTAAATTGGATTCGCTTGAATCCGGTATCAATGATCTTGGCAAGTGTGTTTACCGCTGTTGTCTTTGCAAGGCCCGGCACGCCTTCAAGCAATACATGCCCTTTTGTAAGAATGCCGATTAAAAGCCTTTCGATCATGTAGCGCTGCCCCACAATGACCTTTCCCACCTCGTTTACAATAAGTTCCACAAACGCGCTCTGCTCCTTGATGAGCTCATTGATCTCCATGATGTTCTTATTCATTGACCTTCTCCTTTGATACGTTTTACATGTTCAATAAATTCCATTTTTTCCATGAATCCTGTTTGACGAAAATCTTCAGTACCGTTTATACCATAGAATATAATTGTTGGCACACCCACAATGTGAAGCATCCGTAGCATTTCATTTGCATCAGCATCATTTTCATTGGTAACATCAACTGTATAAAGTTTAACCAATTCAAGAATGGCCTGAACCGATGTATCAGAGAGGACGACCCTTTCAAATTCACGGCATGGAGCACACCATTCCGCTCTGAAATCGAGGATAAAAGGCTTGCCTTCTTTCAGCAATGCAGAATATTGTAATTGAGTTATTTTTGCATGATGGCTGACGGACACATCAGTTGTTTTGAAGGATGGGATTCCTTTGAAATAAAAAAACATGAACAATAATAAAATAACAGCAAACAATCTTTGAAAAACCAGGAACTTATGGAAACGTGAACCAACTGATTTCTCCATAAACCCAAGATAAATTGCAGCAGTAATCATGGAGATAAAAAGAAGCCATTGGCTTAACATTGCCGGAAGCAGGGGTTTGGCGTAATAGATTGCCATGATTATAAGAGCAAAACCGAAAAACTTCCTGACCCATACCATCCAGCCCCCTGATCCTGGAAGTTTTTTAATTGATCCGGAAAATAATCCGAGGAAAAAATAAGGCGCACCCAAGCCAATTGAAAGGGCAAAGAAATAGAGGAACCCAAGCAAGGGATCTTTTTTCTCAGCAACAAAAATCAATAGGCCGGCCGTAACAGGGCCAACACAAGGCGCAGCCACAACACCAACAATAAGGCCCATTGCAAATGATCCAAGATATCCCTTCCTGCCCATGCCCTGCTGCATAAGGAACGAAGGCGGGGATATTTCATAAAGGCCGAACATGGATAGTGACAATAGGATGAATACGCACACAATAAACCATACGACAATGGGATTTTGAAGCAAAGAACCCAATATCTGGCCCGAAAGTGCGGCTGCTGTGCCTGCAGCCGAATATGTTGCGGCAATTCCAAGAACGTACAAACCAGCAAGAAGGGCGGATCTGATACGTGTCCCTTCTGATTGGCCTGCAAAAAAGCTTAATGTAATGGGGATTATTGGATAAACACAAGGTGTCAGGTTCAAACCAAGCCCTGCAATAAAAAGAAAGAATATTGCAGCAAAAATCCCATATTTTCCAAGCCTGTCTGTTATGCTGGAACCCGTACCACTCAATGTTTCAAGAGATACTGTAACTTTTTTTTCTTTTGGCGGGAGACATAGTTTATCGTTACAACCCTGGTATTTCAATATTGCGTCAAAAGAAAAGCGACCTTCCCCGGTTATCTTGAGCTTTACCTGGATTTTTTCTTTCCCATCAAGAACAAATTCCTCAATTCCCAATATAGACGTATTGGTTCCAACAGGATACACAACATCCAAAACTTCCACATTCACAGAATTTTGAATTTCAAGCGATGTTGGGATAAGCTCCTTATCTTTAAGATTGTTTCCCCATACATGCCATTCCTCAGAGATGGCTATATTAAAGTTGATTAAAACAGTGTCGCCTGATTTCAGGTTTTTTGTGTCTACAATTGAATTGGAAAAAGTTAATATGTCCTGAAGACCAAAGCAATTGACCGAGAATAATAATGCAAGAATTAAAAAGACGTTTTTCACAGGTAAAAATATATAAAATTATTGTATAATCCTGGTAAGTATCTGATTAAAAATTATAAAAACAAGCTACAATGCAATCTTCAAATAGAAATCAATTGTAATTATCCGTTAATTTCTATATGCTGATAATGGGTATCCTTTTGCATTTGCTTCCACACCCACAATGCCTTTATATGGAACAAGCACAAAGCCTGTAATACCACTGATGGAGGTCCCTGCTTTAAGCCTGACGTTTGCACAATTCCTATATGTTATATTTGATATGGTTGAATCACCTATAAACCGAATCGTTTTTCCACTGTAGCCAATAGAAGCAGGTGAATATTCTTTTATGAACAAGGTGTCTTTAGAATCAATTACCGATTCCAAAGCAGTGTCAACAAGACAAGCATTGTTCTTTGGGTAAACCCATAATTTGGTGGAGCCAACTATCCCATTGGAAAAATTCATTCCATATGATTTTCGTGAAAACCCAATAACAGTTGAATCCGTCTTGACTGAAACCGTATCTGCTGATACGCTTCCACTGAATTTCCAATAACTTGAATCATTAACAGGGAAATAATCAGTCTTATAATAAAGGGTTGCTGATAAGGATGATTTATTATTCTCATTGTCCGTTGCTTCAAAATTTATTGAGCTTAAACCAGATCGTACATAAACTTTCGCATTCCAGGTTGAATCATTAAAAGAAACATTCATGCTTCTTATACCACCGACAGTGGCAGTTATAACATCTACACCACTGGGATCATTTATATGACCTTTTAAATACACTGAATCTGTTATAATTGAATCCCCATTGTGCAAAACATGTCCACCGGCAAACATGGAATCAAGGCGGAATATCGGCCCTTCAGTATCTTTTGTTGTTTCCTTGGTAGGAGAATTACCGCAACCAAAATGCAATAATGAGAACAAACCAACAAGACACACTAAAACAAATAATTTCCTCACAAACCCCTCCTTAAATAATTTTCATTAATTTTGTTAACTTAGATTAAATGCAAAATAGTAAAACGTAAATTGATTGCACAAGAGCCAATTGCAAAACTCATTTTTTTTCCTGATTTAACTGGTATTTCCATACTTACTATCTCAATATTGATAAAGCCTGGTCTACAACAATTATAATTAAGGTCGACGACAATCTACATTACATAACGGTTTACCTAATCCTCGTTAGTAACCGAGGCGAACGAAATTCCTGCGGCAATCGCGTAAACCTTTATATAATCAGCTGCATATTTTTGTATTGCGACATATTTTGTCACACTTTCCTGTTATATTATTACTGCAATATATATAATTTTGATTTTATGTTTTAACAAGGAGTTGCAATATGCTGGCCCAGCTTAAGTCATCCACTGTATTGGGTTTTGACGCCTATATTGTCGAAATCGAAATTGACACATCCCGTAACCATCCCTCCTTGTACGAGGCGATACAGTATAGGAGTTTGGACAGGAGGAGAGGGTGAGTATTAATGGAAATGTAGCACCAGCCTTAAAAATACAGACCATGATTTACCAGATACGGGGAAAATCCGTGATGTTTGACAGTGACCTCGCAACGCTCTATAAAGTTGATACTAAACGGCTGAACGAAGCCGTAAAGCGCAACATCAAACGGTTCCCAGGGGATTTCATGTTCCAGCTTACGAAAAACGAAGCCGACCACTTGAGGTCGCAATTTGCGACCTCAAGTTACGGGGGACGTAGATACTTGCCCTGCGTCTTTACAGAACAAGGGGTTGCGATGCTTTCTGGGATCCTTCATAGCGATATTGCCATCGAGATCAATATTAACATCATGCGGGCGTTTGTAGCGATGCGCAGACAGGCGCATCAAAAACAATCTTGAAGTGGCTATCGTATTTTTGTTCCATCTGGGACTAAAAACCTTGCCACAGCATTTGCATTTCTTCTCCAAAATTTATCCTTTCCAATAATTATATGGAAAAGAAATCTAATTTTAGAACTTCCTGTAACAAATGATAATTGAAATATAGAAATAATCTTTTATTGGTGGGTCTTTTATAAAGTGAATTGTCTAATACAAAAACAGCGGTAAAATGGATCCGATTTCCGTGGTTGGGTGGGTCCAATTAGCTCCGGTGGTGACATCGTTCACCCAGAATTGCCGTATAATCATGTCTGTCCCGCAGAAAAGCCATGTCCGGCTTGCGGTTTACTCGTTGGACGGAAAATGCGTCAGGGTCCTTGCTGACGGCTTCATTGAAGCATTGACGCAAGGATTCACCTGGGACGGTGTAGTGCAGAACGGGGAAAAGGCCGCCGCTGGCGTCTATATGTGCAAGCTTGTGGCGGGAAATAAAGTCATTACGCAAAAGCTGGTATTCTCAAAATGACAATAAAGTTTTTTTAATAAAGCTGTTGCACCTTTCTACCTGTCCGCTTGAACTAACGATGCCGGAAAATATTTTTGTGCAACAGGCACTTAACACTACAACTCAGTAAAATTCCTATCAGTTTATCAGTAGTTTTCGTCCTATGATGTTTTTTCCGTTTCCAAGGCGGCCTTTCTCCTTAACTGCGTGGGCGCCATGCCGAAATACCGATGAATTATTTTATTGAAATGCTGAAGATTCGGTAACCCGCATTCAATCGCCGCGCATTTAACCGGTATCCGTGTTGAGGTCAGGAAGTAAGCCGCCTTTACCATTCGTCGTTCCAGGATGTATTCCCGGATGGTTTTGCCAAGGCCGGCGCTAAAAAGCCGGTTAAGATGGTTGTGCGAAAGACCAACGGCTTTCAGTACGTTTTTAGTGGGCAGAAATTGACTCAAATTATTCTCAATATACTCCATGGATAAGGTGACGGCCGGGTGACGAGTTTGCATCGTATTGATATTTTTTCCCGCGGATTTCGGCCAGTCTGAACAGGAGTTCCCACAAGATGACCTCGACCCGCAAATGCTCTGTGGCATAACACCTGAGGATTTCTTCCATCGGCTGGTTGAAACGGTTGAAATCTTTACTGACATCATGCATAATTGGGAGAAGACGCAGCATAGGCTTGTTTTCTTTCCTATCGGCTTTAAAATGTACCCAAATATGGCGGCAACTCGGTTCATCAAAACGGTAGATCGTTTCCGCATTCGGGGGGTTGACGCCCATATATCCAAAACGGATGGGGAAATCGGCGCCGTTCACGCAGATATTGCCATTATAATAGTAAATGTGGAGGGTCCAGCACTCGAAGCAAAAGGACTCCTTCCTGACCCTTCCGTGGCTACCAAAGCCCATTTGCACAATTCTGGGACGATCGCTAAGGGAAATTTTGACCCGGGCATCACTCCATTCCATGGTGAGAATATACCACTTTTGGTGATTCCATGCAATTGCTATTTATTGTTATTTATGGTAACATAATCTAATTTTATGGTAACACAAAGTTATTCTTAAAAATACCAAAGTGAAAGGAGACTCCATGAAGTATTCCCGAATGTCCGTTATTTTTTCTCTACTGGCAGGCCTGTTGTTTTCTCAATCCGTTGCGCGCGACTATTCCATCGTAACCATGCCGCAACCCGCCTATAAAACGGCCCTTGCGGCCAGGGAAATTCGCCGTTACTTTTATCTGCGCACCCACAGCTTACCTGTATCTACTGAAAGCAGCACGCCGCCTGCGTCAGGATACTCGGTCGTCATCGGACTTCCGTCCGAACCGCTTATGAGTGCGGCCTTAAACGGGGCCCAACATGCAAGCAACGCCCAATCTTTAAAAGCCGAACAGTACCTATTGACGGTTAAGAAAACGCCGGCCTGCACCTTGCTCTTGGTGACCGGCGGCGATGAACAGGGTGTTCTTTACGGAGCTTACGCCTTGTGCCGCGCTATGGGCGTTTGGTTCGACTTGGACGGCGACGTCATTCCGGATGCGCCGTTTACGGATTGGACACGGCTCGATACCCTTTACGAAACCGTGGCACCGTTCTTCGATACCAGGGGGATAAACCCTTTCCATGATTTTCCCGAAGGGCCGGATTGGTGGGATGCTGACGACTATCTTGCGGTTATCTCGCAGCTTTCTAAAATGGGAATGAATTTTATCGGGTTGCACACATATCCGTGGGAACCCACAGTCTGGATTGGAGATGCTTCGAATATTAATGCGGATGGCACGGTTAAAAGCAGTTATCAGGTCAGTTATTATTCCAATTTGAAAAATACGGGCTACGGTTACACGCCTAAAAACACATCCACATATAATTACGGCGCATCCCAATTGTTCGATGCGGACGGTTACGTGTCGGATTTTATGGACGGCATTGTACCCGAACCGAGTACACCGGAGGAATGCAACAGGATGTTCAACAAGTGTGGACAGAATTTCAACAGGATATTCACCTCTGCGGGGAAAATAGGCGTTAAAACGTGTATCGGAACGGAAACACCGCTCCGCATTCCCAAAGGGGTGGATCTGGTGGATATTTTGTCGGCCTACCAAGGCATTTTTACCCGTATCAAGGCCGCTCATCCCCTCGACTATTACTGGATTTGGACGAAGGAAGGCGCTACGCCAAATTACGCTGAGACCATGAATAATATTCTGACTGCTTATCATGCGGGCAAGAGCATCATGCCGGAATTGAAATTCGCCACCTGCGGATGGAGCCTGGGTACTGACGACATGGCCGCGGGTTTGCCCGCCGACATCACCATGAGCGCCATTAACCCCTATTTCGGGAGAGCTCCTGTTGAAGCGGGTTTCGGGCGCATCTCCGGCCGTTCCAAATGGGCCATTCCCTGGCTTGAGGATGACCTGAACCTAGTGGCGCCCCAATTGTGGGTGAAGCGGGTGCAACGGGACGCAGTCCTGGCACAGGGCTACGGTAACACCGGATTAATTGGGATTCACTGGCGCACTAAGGTCATCGGCCCACAAATCGCCGCGCTTGCCCAACTGGGATGGAACCCGAATGGCTGGTCTGCGGATACCTTCTACGATAAATGGGCCAAAGCCCATTTCGGCGGGGAAGCGGGCCCATCCATCGGAGCAATCTTTGCACGAATAGACGGAGCCTTGCCTGAACCCAGTACCTGGGATGATGGGCCAGGATCCATCAGAGGAGGCGGAGATTACTCTTTCGTTAGCGAATTGGAAAGTTTACGCTCCCAGGTTCAGGGCGCCGGAAACCTTTCAC
Source organism: uncultured Fibrobacterota bacterium (assembly GCA_963831235.1). Lineage (GTDB taxonomy): Bacteria > Fibrobacterota > OXYB2-FULL-49-7 > OXYB2-FULL-49-7 > JAEUSG01 > CAWHPS01. Next base: position 6,399 of record CAWHPS010000009.1, on the reverse strand, counting down.
GGTTTGATTACTGGCTCAACACCTTCAGATATATGAAAGCCCTGGGCAGTATAGACAAACCGTCGATGTGGAAATATTTGCTTTCATCTCTTTCCACCAAAGGCGAATTGGGAACGCTCGCAAACCTGGAAAACCACAATTATCCTTCGCTGATGGGGACCGGCGCTTACTCCGGAGATTTCGCCCGCATTGTGCTCTTGACAACACGGTCACAATTGGAAGAAAATGAGACGCTGCAGATCACCCTACGCGCGCTTGATGCCGGGCAACCGGTCTCTGTGCGCGTGTTGTGGCGACTCCTTGGCCAAAACGCCTTTGACACCCTGGCGTGCGCACATGTCAACCGTGGCGTCTATTCGGCCGAATTCCCCCCCGCCCTCTCGGACTTTGAATACTTCGTAGAAATGGAAAGCAGCAATCACGTCATTCTCCGGCATCCGAATACGGCTCCGACTATATGCCAAACGGTTATAGTGATGGCGGGCAACGGTTCCACTCAAGATACGGTCAAGCCGTTCGTGACTGCCATACAGGTTCTTATGACTTCGGTACGTATATCCTTCAGCGAAAAGGTGGAACTGACCTCATCGAAAAACATTGACAATTACACTATCAACAATGGCATACAAATAACGGCTGCGTCTCGTCAAAATAGACCAAAAAACAGTTATGCTTTCAGTTTCGCCTCTGGCAATGGGAACAATATATTCCCTTCGTGTTGCCGGCATAAGGGACCTGTCTGCCATACCGAATACCATGAACACGTTTGACACTTCCGTTATACTCCCCAATCTTATAACCATTAACATTACTGCCGATAACGTTTATGATCTTTTTGTAAATGGAAGGCTTATCGGGAGTAATAACAATTGGCAGAATGTGGAGAACTATACCGTTGAACTTCAGCCGGGGAAAAATGTCATTGCCGTCAAGGCAGTTGATTTGGGAGCTCCTGCAGGGCTGCTCGCCGATATAATCTGGCTAACCTACCGGTATGGCACAAATGTTGACTGGAAAACCAGCATGCAGGAACAGGCGGAATGGAACACCACAAGCTTTGATGACGTTTCTTGGGCTCCCGCGACAGTGATTGGCGCCTGTGGAAGTCGCGCCATGGGGTAATTTATCCGGAATACCGGCGGGAACAACGGCACAGTGGATATGGGGCGCTGGAAGCCCGGCAACGGTATATTTCCGGTATGTTATTGATGTCCCATCCACAGTAAATGAACCCGCAGGTTTCACGCCGGAAAACCTTGCGCTTACCGCTTCGCCCAATCCCTTTAATCAGTCCGCGCGCATAAGCATAAGCTATTACCTACCACAGAAAGCCTCTGTTACATTGACACTTTACAACCCGCAGGGAAAGATGGTCAGGAAACTTATTAGCGGCATGACGTCGGCGGGAAGGCATTCAACGCAAGTGGAGACCGGTGGTCTGGCTTCCGGAATATATGTCTGCGAGTTTAAAAGCGGTGCTATAGCCAAACGGTTGAAACTGGTTCTTATGCGTTAAACAGAGAAAGATATCTATTAAAACTGTCCGGGTAGAGCCGGGTGAATTATTCCCCGGCACCCCCGCAGACCCGTACGAGCAGATTTCCCGCATACGGTTCCTCGAATTACGGATTCGCTGCGCAAACAGAATGAATCGCCCGTGGCAATGGCAAAACATAGCGTTTGCATAAAAGAAGAAAGCGACTCCACAGCATATCATTTCCGCGATTACGACGATTAAGCCAATAGTGCCATAATCGCCTTACTTGATGCCAATACTCCCCCAGCAATACCGAATTACCGGTAATGCCAAAGTAGTTGTAGTGGCCTCGAAGTTTCTGTGATAATGCTTTATGCTGTTCCTCTATTTTAAGATGATAATTATGCTTGCACCATTCACCAACACGCTTCAACGCACGCTGAAACCGAGACAGGGCTGTCTTACGTTTAATAACCCAGTTCCCTTTCCTTGAACGAGACCAGTAGTGCGTGAACCCAAGAAAATCAAACGTGCCGCTCTCATGCGTGCCACGTTGCAACGGCGGTAAAAACTCAACCAGCCGGGTCTTCTCAGGGTGAATCGTCAAGCCATACTTCTCAAAACGCTTGGACAGCACTTGCTGCACTCGCAGCGCATCTTCCTTACAGCGAAACATGATAATAAAATCGTCCGCAAAACGAACGAGCTGTGCCTCACCGCTCAGGCGGGGCTTCACCTCTTGCTCAAACCATACATCAAGCACATGGTGCAAGTAAATATTACTCAGCATCGGTGAAATCACCCCACCTTGCGGGGTTCCTTCTTCAGGATATACCACCCCGCCGTCTTCCATTACTCCCGCTTTAAGCCACTTGTCAATCAGGCGAAGGATCACTCCATCGCCCACCCTGCGCCGAATAAATCCCCTCAGATGAGCATGGTTCAGCGTATCGTAAAATTTCCGCACGTCCACATCCAGCACCCAACCGCCTCCCATTCCCATCAATTTCCGCCAGATTGTCTCCAGCGCTTGGTGGGCAGAGCGTTCAGGGCGGAATCCATAGGCACAATCCAGAAAGTCCTGCTCATAAATAGGTTCCAGTAACATGACGACTCCGCGTTGTAGCACTTTGTCCTCTGTCTCCGGAATACCTATCGGGCGCTTCTCTTTGCCATCGCCCTTGGGTATGTAAACACGTTTAACCGGCGGAGCAAAGTACCTGCCTGACTTGGCGCGGTCAATAAGTGTTCGCACCCTGTCCGTAAGCTCCTCGCCATATTCCGCCGCTGTTTCACCACTACACCCCGCAGATTTCCCTTTCTTTATGCGCCGATAGGCCTCCGTCAGCCACTCTTCATCAATAAAATGGTTGAGCGATGTGAAGCTCATCGTTGGCGATTGCTTCGCCAGTTCTGCTATCCGTTGCTGTTTCGTTGACACAGACATAAGTCTCGATGTCCTCCCTGTGTTTCCTAACAACAGTTCCGTAATCCGACACTCCCCTTTCCTACTCACAGGCTCCCTCGGGTCGGTTCGCCTGCTTTCAAACGGTACTATGAGGGCGCTAAGACTTCCCTTCGTCCTTTCCTGCACAGTTCGTTTACCTCCCGTACAGGTACCATGCTGCCTTCCCTTTGTTCGCTCCTTGGCAAGGAAAAGGCTTCTTGCTTCGGGCCGGGGGTATTTTATACCGGTTCCCCTCGTATCCGGTCTTTCTTACATGGAAACGTTGGGATCTCTCACCTTCCGAAGGAACCTGTTATGCCTTCGCCCTGCTCTTCGACCCCGGTCAGCTTGGGTTCACCTCGCCTTTATCGGTGCCCAACGCGGCGTTCATACACCTATAAGACAAACGCGCTGGCGGGTACAAAATCTCGGGGCTCAATAACACGGCCTCTGTATTCGCTGTCTACGCTTCGTGCCAACATTACTGTTGACTACGCAAGACTCGCTTCCGGCTGGCGGCTAACCTCTGCCGGACAGGATTGGCTTTCCTGCAAGGTTCCGTTGAGTGGTTTAGATATTTACGATTTACCGTCCTCCACTCTTCAGTTTAGGTGACGCGAATAGGCATTTTGATTTTTCTCTATTCGTAAATCCAAATCGCGGAAAATTCGACATGTCGCCCTCCGAAATCAATAGTTTTGCAATTACCTCAAGCTAAAGAGAAAAGGAGGCACTATGCCCCGAAAAGTCCAGACCGATGTTCCATCGCAGCTTCATAAAAACAAGGTGTTCACCGTCGCCATGGTTATCAGCCTGTTGAGGTGTTCATTACAGACAGCTCGACGCCGATTAAAGGAGTGGAAGGTTTATACCAATTACAATAACAATGCCAAATATCATGTTCTGCCGGACGCGCCCCCGGTTTGACGAACACGGCATTTGGCGTTATGATGGAATATCTTTTTCTCGCTGTGGTAATCTCACGCGGACAGTCATCAAGCTGGTAGAGGATTCCCCCGAAGGTCTTGAAGCGCAAAAACTGTGTACGATTTTGGGCGTAACTGCGGCTTCCCTGTATACGCATTTTCGTGGTATCAAAAAAATAAGACCAAAGCGGTTTGGCCGGACATTGGTGTACTTTTCAGCAAAACAGGATATCTATAAACGGCAAACAGTACTGCGCAACCAGACTACCGCCAAAGCCGACGCTATGGTTTATGTGGAGCTCCACATAAGCCGTAGTGACGGATCTGATGCTCTCCCTTATTGGGAATATGCTGTGTCACTTCCGCCAGAAAATCCAAGCGGCTGTAAAAACCTGGAAATTTCGGGGTATTCCGGCCTTGAACTCTTCATTCCCCACTTCGGGATAGGTCTGGCATTCGGACTTCCCTGCCCGGTAAATGACCTTGCCGTCAGGCGTAAGTCCGATGATTCGGGTCAGACTGAATGGAGAGCGGGCGACATACTCAATCAACCGTTGAACGCCTTTGCTGTCGTCTGCCTCAAGTCTTACGCTATTGTCGATACTGAACCCTGAATGTTTCCACCCCCTCATGTTACGCACAACATCCTCTCCAATCTTCTCTTCCCGCAGCAGAAGATCAAAAACACCTCGACAAGCTCGGTGCATCGCCTTGTCCTGCCATAGGGAAAGACATCCCGTCTTGTCCAGATTTGGGATGCGTACAAAATGACCGCTCTCCGTAAAACCGCCCTCGGTGGAAATAAAATGGATATGTGAATTCCAGTTCACGAGATCCCCATAAGTTTGGATCGAGGCGACTACTCCAGGACTCACAAGGTCGTCGCCAATGGCATCCCGGAATGTTTCGCGTGCCACCCCATGGGATGCCCGGCAGAGTTTGCCCAGGAGCTTCCGGTCATAGCGGAAGTAGATGCGAAGACGCTTGGGGATGGTCAATACCCATTGCCGGTGGGTAACGGGTGCCAGGACTTCAGTGGTCAAACGATGGCCTAAAAGAAGAGCGCGCTTCTCTCCACAGCTTGGACAGGCGGAACGTTGACGGCAAGAATAGGAAAGGCCAACGCACTGCACATGTGGTGTCACAGTTGCGACAAGAGGTGACCATAACCCACCCGTTTCATCCCCGTTATTCCGAGAAGTTTTCTTTGCTTTCCTACGGACGTCCCAATGGAACAACCGGGAAGGTCATTCTTATTGACGCCAACAGCGAGGCGGTGAGTGTGCCGCTGAGTTGGACCGATGCGGGCGAGGTGGACGCTTTTACAGCAATAGCATCGGGACGGTCCTTGTTCAGGATATCTGATCTGGTGCGGCTGGTCCATCTTGTGGAACAAATGCTTGCCCCTGATGGTATAGGAAAGGCGGTGTAAGGAGAATTATGCCATTTATGTTAGGCAAAATATGTCACTGCCTCTTTGGTCGCCATAGGCGCTGTCAGAGGCTGACGTCTGCTATGGCTATGTCATACAAAGCACTATGTGCTATTTTCTTCTTGACATTGGCTTGCGAATGGCATATATTAATTAACACATTACAGCAACCCTTACAGGAGGAACCGTTCATGAATAATTCCCGGGAACAACCATCCAAGCAAGAGATCCTTCGCCGCCATTGCTGTCTTAATCCTCACCCCGACACCGTGCGGGATGAACTTTTCGTGTCCGATGATTTCTTCGACCCTCGCGATTTGCCCCAGGTCAAATACGAGATGCTGAGGCGGGTTGTGCATGACAAGAAACCGGTAAGTCAATCCGCTTCGGACTTCGGCTTTTCCCGCGTCTCTTTTTACCAGGCGCGGGACGCTTTTCAGAGCGAAGGCCTGAGTGGCCTGCTGCCCCGAAAACGCGGTCCGAAAAACCGGCATAAACTCACCGGGGAAATCATGAACTTTGTAAATAAAGTCCGTGAGCGCGAAGAAACGATCAGCCCGGTTTCTCTGGCGCAACAAATTCAGGAACGTTTCGGCATACACGTCCACCCGCGCAGCGTACAACGGGCAGTGGCTGCGCAGAAAAAAAACTCCCCGGCTGTTCCGGGAAAACCGGGTGACCCGGCGGCGGAGATGACGGAACGTTACGAACATATGCGCGCGATGAGGCGGATACACCAGCAGCGCACACAGGAGATGGAGCTTATGATAAGTTCGGGAATGGTCGCCTGGATTGGGGCGTGGGCGGACTACGGTAGTCCCATTCCCCAAATAAATCAGCGGGGCACCCGCTGCGATACCGATAAGCCGCCAACAATGACGCCGATTAGCTGTGCCGCGCACGGAGAAGCAGTCGGGATACTCTCGGCAATGGTGTGGGATATTGTAAAGGAGGACGTTCATGGTTACAGCCGCTGAACAGAAAGTGGACGCTGCACATCTGGCGCGCGATGCCTATGTCTATATCCGTCAATCAACGATGCGGCAGGTGCTGGAGCATACGGAGAGCACCAAACGGCAATACGATCTTCGGGAACGCGCGGTCGCGCTTGGGTGCG
>CAWHPS010000008.1:0-10371 GCA_963831235.1 uncultured Fibrobacterota bacterium | reverse complement strand
TGGTGGTTTTTGGAACCAAGGATGGGTATAAAGCTGCCGTTAAACTTATAGATAACATCAAACTTTTCTCGCACCTTGCCAATGTAGGCGACGCAAAAAGCCTTATCCTCCACCCAGCCAGCACCTCGCACTCTCAGCTTACAGAGGCGCAGCAGCAGGAAGGCGGGCTTACACCGGAACTTGTAAGGCTCTCAATTGGGCTTGAGCATATAGATGACCTAATCGAAGCACTCGACGCCGCGTTATGATTAAAGATTTTTTTTTAGGACCAGTTGCGCTTGGCCGGATACCCCGGATAATTGCGGTATTCGACCAGGTGGTGTCAGCAAATGATTTGGTACGAATTTACAATGAGGGCGCCCGTCTTGCTGAAATAAGATTCGACCTTCTTCAGGTTTCATTCAAGGATAGTCTTATATTTGCAGAAACTATTCGTAAAGCCGCACCTTTTGGCATAATTGCCACACTAAGGGAAACGGGGTCGAATAAAGCAAACCGCGTTCAAATGTTCAGACAAATTATGCCGCTTGTTGATGCTTTTGACATTGAGATTGATTCACCAATTAAAGATGAGGTTATCCAAAGTGCATCCGACAAAGTGGCGATTGTCTCCCACCATGATTTTGACAAGATGCCATCGGATCAAGAACTGGAATCATTGGCTGATGAAGCCTTGAAAAGCCATGCAAAGATCGTAAAAATTGCTGGCATGGCGAAGTCACGCGATGATGCGGAACGGATGATATTGTTTACAAAAAGCGCCAAATATCCTGTTATTGCAATTGCAATGGGAGAAGCAGGAGCTTATGCCAGAATTGAGGCTTTAAAATACGGTTCGGTTGCAACTTATGCGTTCATCGGCTCAAAACCGGTTGCGCCCGGGCAACGGAGCGTAAAAGAAATTGCCGATATACTGAATTCACTATATCTTCAATGATTTGAACTGCGGCAAAAAGTCTTTGTTCTTTATCAGCATTTCCTGCGTCATTTTTTTAATCTCAGCCATGGAAAGCACGGCAGCAGTAAGCGGGTCAAATAGAACAGACTGAAACACAAGGTTTGCGTCACCTGTGAGGGCACCTTCCACGGCCATCTCCTCCACCGCAACACTGAGATTGTTGAGAGCTGCAAGCTGGGGTGGAAGCGCTCCAACATGCATTGTTTGAAGTTTGTTGCGTGTGACAAGTACAGGCACCTCGACACAGACATTCGGGGGCAGATTGGAGATAGCGCCGGTATTGGGTACATTTCCATTGAATGTGAAAGGTTCCCCGCCCAAATAGGCGTTCGCAATGTTCACCGCATACTCCTGCCCACGCTCAAGTGATATAGGCGCGCCATTCTTAAACCATTCGCGGGTTTCTTTTTTCCATGTTTTAGCCGAATGAAGGTAGCCTTTCAGGATATAGGCATAATGTCCCGGGTTCCAGCCAGTGCCGTTAGTACAATATTTACGTATAAGGTCAGGTCTTTTCCTAAACCACCAGTTATATTCTGAATTATGCCCGCTTGATTCCGTGACATAATAGCCAAGATTCAAGAACATCTCGTTTCGAACGATTTCCTCGTTGTATATCTTTTTTCGCTCTGTTACAGCTTTCCGAATAAGCGGATAAGCATCCTTGCCTTTCCAGCGATACGAAAGGTAAAACGCCTGGTGGTTGATACCGGCACAAGTGTAGTCAATGTCCTTCATGTCAGCACCTATCCAATTCGAAAGCATCCAAGCCGTACCTTGAACGCTGTGACACAGGCCGGTCACTTTTATAAACGTCTTCCTCTGCATGGCCCGGCAAAGCATGGCCATTGGATTCGTATAGTTCAGCAAAATGGCGTTTGGACAGAATTTTTCCATGTCCTTGCATATATCTATCATCACTGGAATTGTGCGGAGGGCCCGAAATATGCCGGAAGGTCCACGTGTATCGCCCACATTGATATCCACTCCGTATTTTTTAGGGATTTCAATGTCGTATCGCCAGACATCAACTCCCCCGTTCAGGATTGTGCATATTACTACATCCGCGCCTTTAAGGGCGGTCTTGCGATCGAGTGTTGCCTCAACACTGGCATTGACCTTGTTACGTTCCACGAGCAGTTGCACAGCTTTACGCGCAAATTCAAGGCGTTCGGGGTTAATGTCCATGAGAGAGATGGTCGAGTTCTGAAGCAAGGGAAATGTGAGGACATCACGGACCAGTCCACGTGTAAATCCCAGGCTTCCTGCACCGATAAATGTGATTTTTGGCATGGGCACTCCTTATAAATAATTTATATTATACATTTGTGACTTATTGAATATTAAACCAAACCAACTGCTAATTTGATTATTATAAATATACAAAATATTTATTTTATTGTAAATACTCAAAATGTGACATTAAATAGCACAAATGTGATATATTGTAAGAACTGAGACCGAAGATTATATCTGAAACAAGTGTAAAGAACTTAATACCTATAGGATAAATTAAGGAAAAGCTTTTTTGATGTGATGGACTCGCTTACCGCCAATACATCTTCAAAATGATTTTCATTCACAATAGAATATTTGCCGGCAACCTCAAATAGGAGCGACTTGTCAAGAAGCACCCCAAAACCGCCGGTAAATTCATTTTTTCCATTATCCGAGTGATAATCAGAATACGGTATTTGATAATGAGCATAACCCAAACGAACTTTTATACCTGGGATATCCTTGGAGGGTAAAGGCAAAAGCACTTCAGCACCCACCGACAAATCAAGCGTATTACTAACCTTGTCCAATTTGAATGGCGTGTCTGAATTTTCCAGATAGTACCTGCTTCCCTGCCAATCAGTATAGGTCAAATCACATTCAATGCTGAAAGGCACCGTTTGATATCCAATCCCGGTACGAAGCCTGAATGGGTTTACAAATGTGAACTTTTGCAATGAAACTCCGTTCACATTTTCGTTAAACAATTCTTCTGCACGACGATCTGCATCATCATAACTATAAAGATCTGAAGAAAAACCCAAACGTAAAGCTTCCGTTAGTTTATACAATAGTCCAACATTAAACCCAAGACCAAAAAACGATCCGATATCTGAAAAACGGTTGGCAAAAGTATCGCTGGGTATCGTGGTTTCCGCATCATCTTTTCCACTGTTGATAAAAAGTGATGTGCCCAAAGAAATATTTGGAGAAATATCAACACCTAAAGCGCCTTCCCACCTGCTTGTATAACCTTTGGTCTCATAGAGACCGCTGTAATCCAACTGGACATAGTCCAAACTGCTGGGTCTTGAGTAGCCAAATGCCATTACAAGGCTTCCCTGTTTTGTTGCAAATGGATAAACAAAACCAATTGAATTAAGCCTTATACTGGAAGTACTGCTTTTATAATCCGGTCCATGATTATAGTTAGAGATATTATCCTGCGCCAGATATGCCAGGGACAAACCAAGTTCATGCTGGCGGATATTGGTAAGACCCGCAGGGTTCCAATAAACTGAGCTGTAGTCAGCTGAAAGGGCCGCGTTCGCCCCTCCCATTGCTATACCGCGCGCACCAATGCCATCATCGTTGCGTACAAATACACTTGGATCTTCGGCCACAACACTCCATGAAAGGAAACAAACGAATATCATTGAACAAATTAATTTTGTCATAACCTTCTCCGTTCCCGTACTTTGACTTTTGGGGATCTCGCAGTATCAGGTTTGGATTGTGCCGGAGGCTGGTTTAGATTGTTTGCAGGAGTTCCATTTGACTGCTCTACAGTCGGAGTAAGAGGGGTTGGCGCTGGTTGGAAAGGAGGTGCTGATTCAGTGCTTTTACCGGAAGATGGTAATTGAATCGTTGTTGTATTCACTATAACACGATGGTTTCTTCTGTCACCCACAAAAGGAACGGAATCATCGCTCGTCACAGCTCCACCCCCATCGCCATAAGAGGGGTAATCCGAAGTATTATAATCATCTTGATGATGCTGATAATTATTTCGCCTGTGGTTGCCATAATTATCATTCCACCAGGGGTAATCCATATAATAGTCCCACCCACCATAAGAACTGTAAAACCCTCTCGGACAATATTCGTATCCGAGACGATGGTAAGAGCCGCAACGATCACATACGCACCAGCAAAGACCGTAATTTATCTCGTAAGGAGTACAATTGCAATCTGTTAATCCGGGAGTTGATGATGTTGATGTTGTGGATGAATAATTTTGTGAAGCAGCCTTGTTTGAATCGGTTGTAACTATTGGAACAGCGCTTGAGCCGTAAATATCCCCGCTTGTTAAAAGCTGTGTATAACAACCGGAAAGAAACAACAGAAATAATGGAAAAAGGATAAGAATGTTTTTCATATCACATTAAATATACCAAAAATTCCCGGATAAATTCATCAAGAAACATTTATATTTGTTATTGTTATAACGGACGGGGGTATAAAAAGGTTCCATAAAAGTCTTGAATGTGCAGAAACACGTCTTGTCATATCCAGTAATTGAATACTATCTTTATACAACTAAAACATGCTTAAAATCAACATTAAAAACAACAAAACAAACCCAACAGGCAATAAGGAGGGAAAGGTAAACATCCTCCTGATAGCCGTTATTCTTTCTATTATTATTGCAATTCTTGCAATAGCCTGTGTGAACAGCATTTATAAGAAGGTCAAAGACCAGCTGCCATCCGTATCCCAGCTCGAAAACATCGAACCAAGCCTTATCACCAGGATTTATTCCGCCGACGATACGCTTTTAAAGGAGTTTTACACTGAGCGCCGTATATGGCGCACATTCGATCAGATTCCTCCGGTTGTTTACAATGCCGTAATATCAATTGAGGACAAAAGATTCTGGCATCACTGGGGCATGAACATCTACACGCTTCCGGATATTGCGGTTAAAACAATTCTGTTCAGGAAAAACATGCGAGGAGGGAGCACCTTAACCCAGCAACTGGCAAGGAACCTTTATACCACGATAGGTCATGAAAGAAGTCTTGGACGAAAGATTAAGGAGCTGTTTACCGCATTTCAGATCGAAAAAACCTATACAAAAAAAGACATCCTTGTTTTTTATCTTAACCAGGTATGTATGGGCGGTGGAGCTTATGGTTTTCAGGCAGCTGCCCAAAAATACTTTGGAAAGGACGACTTGAGAGACCTTACCATTGGTGAGGCCGCATCGCTTGCAGCCATCATTCAAAGACCAGAGTATTACAGACCAGACAATCACCCCGAAAATCTTGTCAAGCGGAGAAACCTTGTACTCCTTTCAATGCATAGGGATGGCTTCATATCCGGAAAAGATTATACAAAAGCCGTTGCCGAACAATTGAATATTATCAGGACCCCTGAAAAAGCCGGAAAAGCCCCTTATTTTGTGGAAACAATCCGCCAATATCTTGAGCGGGAATATGGCGCTAATATTTTATACACCGGCGGTCTCACTGTTAAAACAACCCTTAACTATAAGTGCCAGAGAAAAGCCGAAGCGCTTTCTCAAGCATGGCTCGATACGCTACAGGTTTCTCTTGACAATAAGTTTATATACGAACTACAGCTTGTAAAAAGGTTTAAAGCCCCGCGCGATTCAATTAAAGCGCATATAGAGGAATACGCTGCCAGGGTTGACACTCTTTTTGAAAATGTCTATTCTGAAACTGAAACCGAGGTTGATTCCTCAGGTCAAACCGTGAAGAAATTATTGCGTAAGGCACTCCCCGATTCAATGCACTACCGAAAAATGCAGATCGCATTTGCAATGATAGACAATAACACAGGCTGCATCCAGATGCTGATTGGCGGCAGGAATTTTGAAGACAGCAAATTCAACCGGGTGACCCAGGCCTATCGTCAGCCGGGGTCGGCCTTTAAGCCTTTTATTTATACGGCCGCAATAGACAACGGTTATACCCCGGCATACACCATGCTTGATCAGGCTTTTTCAATAAAAGATCCGGTTCAGGGCGAATGGCGTCCTGAAAATTATGATCGTGAATTCCGAGGACTCATTACATTACGCAAGGCACTTGCCTTATCCATAAATACAATTGCAATAAAACTTCAGCAGAAGGTCGGGACAAATACCGTTATAAATTACGCGGTGAATATGGGGCTCTCCCCTTCCCACCTTCCGCCAGTTCCTTCCCTTGCAATCGGCTCCTGCGACGCAACACCGCTTGCAATGATTTCAGCATACAGCGCCTTTCCCAGCCACGGGGTCCGCATAGAACCCTTTTCAATCGATATGATTTACAACCGCGATATGAGCGTGCTTAATTCCCACCACACCATACATCATAATGTTCTGAACCCCCGTACGGCGTATATTATGACTTCAATGCTGCGTTCGGTTGTTCTTTCCGGAACAGCTTATGGTGCATATTTACAGGGAATTACCTGGCCGGCTGCAGGCAAAACAGGTACCACCAACGATTATACAGATGCATGGTTTATCGGATTTACGGCCAACCAGACATGCGGATTATGGACTGGCATTGACGAAAAGCGTTCACTTGGCAATGGGCGTACAGGGGCCAATTCGGCATTGCCTGTCTGGACCGCGTTTATGATGTACTTGCATGATTCACTTAGGGTACCTGCCCCTGAGTTTGATATGCCTGATGGAATCATCACCAAAAAAATATGCAAGGTGTCGTATATGCTGGCTGGTGAAAAATGCGACAGCACTTATGATGAGGTTTTTGCAATAGGCACTGAACCTGACCTTTGCACACAGGATCATGATGTTAAAAGGGCTTTCAAGGAAAATAAGATTGATCCCTTTGGTACCCGCAGCCGAAAAGAACAGTCTCCTCAGGATTCAACAACTGGGAAAAAGAAAAAGCAGAATATTTATCTGATGTAGCCTTAAGCAAGTTTACGCATTCCCCGCTCCTTGAAGAACTTTGCAATACGCATAATTTCTTTAAGTTTTTTCAAATCATTTCTTTTGAAAAACACAATAATTAATTGTATATTATCGGACTATCTTCACTAAAACAAACGGAGGTAATTTTGAAAGAATTCTCCACTGAACAAATCCGAAACATCGCACTTATCGGCCATGGCTCTTCCGGAAAAACAACCGTTGCCGAAGCAATCCTCACACAAAGCAAGGCAATATCCAAGATGGGGGCTGTTGACAACGGCAACACAGTAATGGACTGGGACGCTTTTGCAATTGATCGCAAGAGCTCTGTTAACCTTTCCGTTGCCAGTATCGCACTGAAAGATATAAAACTCAACCTCATCGACACCCCTGGATTTCCCGATTTTATCGGCGATGTGGCAGGGGCGTTATCGGTATGCGAAACATGCGTTTCCGTTGTATGCGCCGTATCCGGGATCCAGGTACAGACCATTCAAACACTATCTTATGCAGACAGGCTCAAAAATTCAAAAATGATATTCATCAATAAAATGGATCGGGATAATGCTGATTTTAATAAAGTCTTCGAGGACCTTAAAAACAAGCTGGGCGCTGAAAAGATTACAGCAGTTGCCCTTCCAGTGGGCAGTCAGGCTAATTTCAAAGGTATAATCAATCTGATAACCAATACAGCCGAGATTGACGGCAAGAAGGCTGAAATCCCGGCAGATCTAAAAGACGAGGCTGCCACCCTCAGGACCACGTTGTTTGAAAATATAGCAGGTGTCAGCGAAGATCTGATGAACAAGTTTCTTGAGACAGGGGAGTTGTCTCCGGAAGAGGCGTTAAAAGGCCTTAAGATCGGGATTCAGGATGGAAGCATAATTCCGGTTTTCTGCGGCAGCGCTTTAAAGAACATCGGATTACAACAGCTTCTGGACCTGTTCGTAAGTTCAGCTCCAGCCCCTAAATCAAAAGGAGCTGACACATCTGCGATAGTGTTCAAAACCATTATTGATACGTTCATAGGAAAGATGTCATATTTCAAAGTGTTGGGGGGAGCAATTGAGGCCGACAACGCCTACGAGAACAGCCGTACCGAAGAATCCGTAAAAGGGAAAACTTCAACTATTTTCGGCAAGAAACTGGAAGAAGCCGGCAAAATCATTGCAGGAGATATTGCAACATTCGTAAAAATTGACGATTCCAAAGCCGGTGACTACTATGGAAAAAAGGGTGATCTTGTAATCCCCTATCCCAAGGCTTGTCATGCTGTGGCTATCGAAGTATTGGTAAAAGGCACGGAAGATAAACTGGCAATAGGCTTATCCAAACTTGTCGATGACGATCCGGTAATGATGATGAAACGTGACCCTGAAACACACCAGACACTGATTTTAGGACTGGGGGATACCCAGATAGACCTTGTAAAAAAGAAGCTTGATCATGACTACAAGGTTAAGGTTCAGGAAGTCGAAATAATGGTACCATATCGCGAGACAATCCAGCGCAAAGGCCATGGGGATTATAAACACAAGAAACAAACCGGGGGCGCAGGGCAATTCGCCCATGTTGTTCTTGATATTGAGCCATTGCCTCGCGGCAGGAAATTTGAATTCGAAAACGGTGTTGTAGGAGGTGCAATCCCAAAAAATTTCATTCCCGCTCGTTGAAAAAGGTGTTATTGACGCTATGGTAAAGGGTGATCTTGCCGGATTTCCCGTTGTGGACGTGAAAACCATAGTTGTTGACGGTAAATACCACCCGGTTGATTCAAATGATATGGCCTTCAAAACAGCAGGCCGAGGCGCATTTCACCTGGCCCAGGCAATGGCAGGCCCGATTCTTCTGGAACCGATCTATGAGATTAAAATCTTCATTCCGGAAACATATACAGGGGATGTCATGGGAGACATGAACCAGAGAAGAGGCAGGGTTGAAGGCATTGAAGCGGTTGGTACAGGACTTACTCTTATAAAAGCACACGTTCCTTATGCTGAAATCCTGAAATATACGATTGACTTAAAGGCGTTGACACAGGGACGCGGCACATTTGAGATGACATTCTCCAACTACGAAATTGTACCCGCATTCATGCAGCAGAAGGTGATAGACAAATACGGCAAGAAACCCGTGGCTGCGGAAGAATAACGTAAACCGCCCTAAAAATACAAAGGCCTCTTCTCGGGAACCCGGAAGAGGCCTTATTGCAATATCATCAATTCTGTTAAAATTTCAATGCCGCGGCTATCCTATAGAGCATAACACCATCTTCACCGCCGGCAAGAAAATTACTGTAAGGAAAGGCTTCCGACACGGTTATGTCGAACATGAGTCTGTCATCAGGAGTTCCAAGCGCAATCCCCCATGCCACCGCATCAACATCGCGCTCTTCGAGGCTCTTCTCATAGTCAATATCGCCCTTCTTTTTGGTCAGATATTCAAAGACTTTGTTACCTCCAACGCGCAATGTAAACCAATCCCAGAGCATCTTCTTTTCAACCCCAAAGCTGAAAACAAGTTTATGGGATTGCTCTTTGATACCTGCAGGCAAGGCCGTGGCATTGCCATTCGGATAAATAAGCTGGTTTGCTATTCTTTCAGGATATGTCGCGGTATGGTATATATATTTCATGCCGGACCATATAAGTCCTTTGTAAAGATTGCGGTTGAAACCTATCCCTATGCCGAATTCGGTCTTGTTTATACCAAGCAGCTCACTTTTATCAAGCAGTACAAGGGGTACTATGACATTCTTTGAAGACAGCGCATAAAACATGCGCAAACCCACATTGACATTTGTTTCATCAAAGGAAACATCAATGGGATTATGAAGGGAATCCTGATGATAAAGATAGTCATGCTTTTTAACAAGAGAAAATTTATCAAGATTGATATTGGCTTCAAGTGAATGCTTGTCAAACTTATATACAACACCCAGGTTCCCGCCAGTAACGGAATTGGAACTCAAATCAGGGCCTGAATTCTTTTCATAGCCGGCATAACGTCCGCCAATGGCAACGCTTAGATAATCCGACAAACTTGCGCCTGCAAAAACATAAACGTTTCCTAATGGCTCCTTAACGTCAATGGCTTCCAGGAAATCTACGTATCTGGGATAATCGCCCCCTCCCGGTCTCTCGAACCTGTTGTCCCCATTATTCACGTTAAAGAAATTTGCTTTTTCCATTTCCTGAAACTGTTTTGTTACATTAAACGGTCTGTTGAGGGTGGCGCCAAGGCTTAGTTTGATGTTTTCCCTTAACGGGTAAATAGCCCAACCACCGAACCATTCATCTTTTCTTTCCCAACTCCCGTTGTTTTCTTCCATTCTTCCGAGAGCGCCAACCAATCTGTTGCCATAATCAAAACTGGTGGCAGGGTTGTCGAATACAGAAATATCGTCCTGTATGAAATCCTGGGTACTTCCCATGGATTCCACACGGGCTTCAGTAGAATAAAGCAGGGTTGCTGTTGCGAGTACTGCTAATATGACCGGTATGTTTTTCATAATTCATAT
>CAWHPS010000007.1:0-34783 GCA_963831235.1 uncultured Fibrobacterota bacterium | reverse complement strand
GGAAGCCGCCGACGCGGCCGCTTCGGTCGACTAGAAGTCCGGAGCCCGGGGGCCCGGGCGGGGCCTTGACACGGACTTCGTGATTCACGAAGATCGTAGATATGGCGACTCGGAACGTCACCGTCTCTCTCGAGGAGGATGTCGCTCTCTGGGCACGTCTCGAGGCAGCCCGGCGCGACACGCCGCGTGTCCCGGCTGCTGGGCGGTCTCCTGAAGGAGAGGATGGCCCGCGAGAGCCGGTACGACCAGGCGACGTAACCCTTGAACCATGCTCCCATTTTGGCCGTACCGGCCCTTGCACCAAATCAATTATTGAATCCGGAATAAAGCGCGTTGTTGTTGCAGTAAAAGATCCCAATCCAAAAGTAAATGGTAAGGGTATAAGAGAGCTTGTAAAATCCGGAATAAAGGTTGATACAGGTCTTTTTGAAGAGGAAGCAAAGGCCATTAACGAAGACTTTTTTAAATTCATCCGAAAGAAAGTTCCCTATGTTGCGCTAAAAGCTGCTTTGACATTAAACGGTCTTATTGCAGCTGATAGCGGTGATTCAAAATGGATTACCTCTTTTGAGGCGCGGAAAAAAGTTCATGAACTAAGAAATGTTTTTGATGCAGTTCTGGTTGGAATGAACACTGTAATTGCCGATGATCCCAAACTTGATGCCAGGTATGTTAAAGGACGGCCTCCTGTTAGGATCGTGTTATCAAGTGGACGTGATCTTCCAATAAAATCTTATCTTGCAAGAACATCATCATCAATAAGGACCATTCTTCTGACTTCAAAAGAAATTATCCATCCTGCTTGTAAATATGTCGAATATATCGAGGTTCCGGGTTCTGGGAAAGACTTGAAAATAGGCAAAATATTAGAAATCCTGGGTGCAAAAGGCATTAAAAGTATTCTTGTAGAGGGTGGATCTCAAATTTTTACCTCATTTATAGAGCAAAAGGGTGTTGATATTTTCTATATTTTCCAGTCGCTGAAGATTTTAAGCAGTGGGATACCTTTTATTAAGGGAAAAAAAACAAGTTTGGTAAAAGAAGCGCTTTTACTTAAACAGGTTGAACTAAAAAGAATCGGACACGATATTTTAATAACCGCAAAGTCGGGTAATTGAACCTTATGTTTACAGGTATCATAGAAGAAATAGGAAAGGTCGAAGGAATTTCCGCAAAAGGGAATGGAAAAAGGCTTATCATTTCCTGTGAGGAAATCTTAAAAGGAATAAAGACAGGTGATTCCATTGCAGTAGATGGGGTCTGCTTAACTGTCGAAGAATTTTCTAATACATGTTTTACCGTTTTTGCAACAGCCGAAACCCTTGAACGAAGCACCCTTGCTACAATAAGAACTGGAAATAAGTTACATCTAGAACGTGCTCTTATGCTTTCAGCCAGATTGGGCGGCCACCTGGTACAGGGGCATGTTGACGCAATAGGAACAATTGTAAGGGATCAAAAGAATGGGGATACGCTGGTTCGTACCATAACCTTGGCAAATGAATACATGAAATATATTGTGGAAAAAGGTTCGATTGCAATTGACGGTGTAAGTCTTACGGTTGCTTCAAAAGAGAGCCGTGATTTTACAGTGGTATTAATTCCTGAAACCCTTAAGAGGACAACTCTTGCTGGAAAAAAGACTGGAGAAAGGGTCAATATTGAGACAGATATACTTGCAAAATATACTGAGAGCCTCCTTCATTCAAAAAATAACGGGCTTACAGAAAACAAACTCAAGGAGCATGGCTTTTGAACATATTTTCGAGTGTGGAAGAAGCTCTTGTTGTTTATAAAAAAGGTGGGATCATCGTTATCACCGACGATGAAAACCGGGAAAATGAGGGTGATCTTGCATGCGCAGCTGATTTTATAACCCCTGCTAAAATTAACTTCATGGCAAAATATGGCCGTGGACTCATATGCACGGCTGTTGAAAGCTCTATCCTTGACCGCATAGGTCTTCCCATGATGACAAGCGATAACCGTTCCACCTTCGGCACGGGCTTCACTGTTTCAGTGGACGCTAAAAAGGGCGTTTCAACAGGCATCTCGGCAAAAGATAGGGCCCTTACCATAAAGGCCCTGATTAGTCAAAAGACAAAACCATGCGATCTGGTAAGCCCTGGCCATACCTTCCCTTTGCGTGCACGGGATGGCGGTGTCCTGATAAGGGCCGGCCAGACCGAGGCGAGTGTTGATCTGGCGAGGCTTTCCGGGCTTACTCCGGCAGGAGTAATCTGTGAGATTATGAATGAAGACGGTTCAATGGCAAGGCTTCATGATCTTGGGAAATTTATACGCAAACACAACCTCAAACTTATAAGTATAAAAAGTCTTATAGAATATCGCTTCAGGAAGGAAAAGATTGTAAAACGTATCGCAAGTCCAAATTTACCCACTAAATACGGCGACTTCAAGCTCTTTGCTTATGAAGATGAGGTCTCATCAATGTGCCACTTCGCGCTTGTATCAGGCGAAATCAAGACGGACAAACCAACGCTGGTCAGGGTGCACTCGGAATGCCTCACAGGCGACATCCTGCATTCGCTGCGGTGTGATTGCGGCGACCAACTAGAAAAATCGCTACACGAGATTTCCAAACATGGGGGAGTCCTGGTATATTTGCGTCAGGAAGGGCGCGGTATCGGTTTTGCAAACAAGATGCGGGCTTATGAACTGCAGGACAAGGGCATGGACACGGTTGAGGCGAACGAGGCTCTCGGTTTCCCAGCTGACAAGCGCGATTACGGAATGGGCGCGCAGATATTGTCTGACCTCGGGGTTCGCCGCGTACGACTTTTAACAAACAACCCTCGTAAAATATACGGGCTTGAAGGATATGATATCAAAATCACCGAACGGGTGCCGATTCTGATTCCATCAAACAAACAGAATTCTAAATATCTGGATACCAAGCAAAAGAAGCTTGGTCATATTTTTTAGGGAGGATTTATGTCTGAAAAAATTGAAGGGATTGTCTCTGCCAAAGGGCTTAGGTTTGCGCTTGTTATAAGCAGGTTTAACGAACTCATTGGAGGCAAACTTAAGGAGGGCGCAATCGACTGTCTCGTACGCCATGAAGCTGATGAAAAGAAAATCACTGAGGTATATGTTCCCGGATCTTTTGAAATACCGGTTATTGCGAAAAAGCTCGCTGAAAGCCATAAATATGATGCAATAATAGCCTTGGGCGCGGTCATACGTGGTGCCACAACACATTACGATCTTGTTGCATCTGAAGTTGCAAAGGGTGTAGCCGCAGTCTCAATGGAAACCGGCGTGCCGGTTATTTTTGGTGTGCTGACAACAGACACAATCGAGCAGGCTGTTGAACGTGCAGGCACAAAGTCGGGCAACAAGGGCTGGGACGCGGCAATTGCGGCAATGGAAATGGCCAACTTAATCAAGAAAATCTAAGGAGATATGATTTGAAATCAAGACGGAAAGCGCGTGAATTTGCGCTTCAAGTGCTTTACAGCATGGAAATTACAGGTGAAGACTGCAATAAGGTACTTGACGATGTTAAAAAAGAAAACAACCCCGCGGAAGAGGTCTGGGAATATACGGTCCGGGTTGCAAGAACAGCATCGGAAAAACAGGGCGAGATTGATGAACTTATCAGGCAGCAATGCGACAACTGGGCTTTAACCCGTGTTGCGCTGCTCGATAAAAATATCCTTAGGATGGCCATCACGGAAATTTTATTTTTTGATGATATTCCACCAAAGGTCTCGATTGATGAGGCAATTGAACTGGCGAAAAAATTCAGCACTGAAAAATCTGGTATTTTTATAAACGGGATCTTAGATCCCATAGCATTTAAACGAAAAGCAAAGGTTGAAGTATGACGTACAATGAAAAAAGAATGGTTCGTATCTTCGGGTTCCTTGTCTTTGTCCTTACACTGATTCCGTATCTGATGACCGTCGCCCCAACGCTTTCATTCTGGGACTGCGGCGAATTTATTGCCTGCGGTTCGTCGCTCTCCGTTCCCCATCCTCCCGGTGCACCTCTTTATATACTTATAAACAGGATTATGTTTCTTTTGTTTTCCTTTATTTCAGATGAGTCCCTGCGCATCAATATTCTTTCTCCAATCAGCGGGGCATTCACGTCATTGTTCATTTTCCTCTGTATAAACCGCATAATCCGTTTTTTCTTTGATCCCAGCAAAGAAGAGAATGTTTTTCTCAAGATGTTGCCTATTATAGGCGGTTTCGCAGGTGCATTATTCGCGGCATATTCATTCACTAATTGGTTCAACAATGTCGAAGCTGAGGTTTATGGTATTGCGAATTGTGTGATTGCGCTTCAGTTCTGGATAGGTCTTAAATGGTACGACCACAAAGGTACGCGCTATGGCAATCAGCTGCTTCTTCTTGTCACTTATATTGCGTTTCTCGGGATAGGCATTCAGCTTAATACAGTAATTCCGATTCCTTGCATCTTTCTTTTTGTCATACTTAATGATGAAGAAAAAAGAAAACACTGGCAGCTCTGGCTCATAGGTTTTTGCATGCTTTCTGTAATGTATTCCATTTCGTCATTTCTCACTATCGGTCCCGTGTTGCTTGTTTACTGCCTCTTGTGGATGGTTCTTGATACGGATTCCGCTAAAAAAGTCAACCTGGTTCTTTTGGGCAGTGTGGCATTATATTCCCTTTACAGTGCGCTTCCTATGGAAAAGAATGATGAATTTGAAGGTCTTAATTTTATACTTGGCCTTATTTACCTTGCACTTTCAATTCTGCCTTTTATGATACAACCCGAACAAAAAGCCAGGGAACAAATGAGATGGAGCTTCTCCTTCTTTTTGCTTCTGGTTGCATTTATAGGCTTTTCCGTGCATTTCTATATTCCAATCCGCTCATACCTTGATCCTTATGTTGATGAAAACAATCCCGAAGTTGTTATAAATAATGTCGGGGATATATTCAAGAAAGAGACCTGGGAAAAATTCATATACTTTGTTGAAAGGAAACAATACGGCTCCGAAAGCATGATTACCCGCATGTTTCACCGCAGAGGACAGGCATTCAGTCAATTTATCAACCATCAGCACATGGGTTTCGGCGGATATCTTGCAGTGCAGTTCTACAACTTCAAAGATATCTTTTCCGGTGAGGTGAGACTTGGCGACAATACCCTTCTTCGTATGTTCAAACTTCTTCTTTATCTTTTGCCGCTGTTATTTGTTTTATGGGCAATGTCCTATGTCTATAAACGAAATCGTATTGCTGCAATAACTTTTGGACTTGCCCTTTTCGGAAACACAATAGGCATGATCCTGTATATGAATTTTGCTGACGGCACTGTTCCCGAATATCGGGAAATGGTGCAATGGGAAAAGAGCGGTCAGGCGGGGCCGAAGCCGGAACCAATACAGATGGAAGTTCGTGAACGTGACTATTTCTGGAACCCTGGCTATATGTTATTCGGCCTCTGGGTTGGTCTTGGTTTTGCATCTTTTCTTCATCTTCTGGCCACCCGCCATCGAAATAAAATCAGATGGATGGCTCCTTTGTTCTCTGTGCTTATACTTGCCTCGCCCGCATTACCTCTTACAATGAACATGGGCATAAAAACACGGGCCCATAACTGGGTGCCTTACGACTATGCTTATAATCTTCTCCAATCGTGCGAGCGTGACGGCATACTTTTCACTAATGGCGACAACGACACATTCCCTCTCTGGACACTCCAGGAAACATACGGCATAAGACGCGATGTAAGGGTCGTGAATCTAAGTCTTTTAAATACGGATTGGTACATAGCGCAGCTCATAGACCTTGAGCCCAAGCTTAATATACCGCTGGTTATTTTTGATGAAATGTTTCAGCCGCATCTGATGCCAAAAGAGGACTTCCTGAAGAATATCAATGTCAGGCGGAACATGCTTCAAGCTTCCAAAAAAGTCATTATCAGCCCCTGGAAACTCGAGCTTGAAATTCCTGAAAATAGTAAAGCCCCTTATTTCCGTATCCAGGATTACATGATTCTTAATATAGTCCATGGCAATGTTGATAAACGTCCCATTTATTTTGCTGTTACGGTTTCTGAAGGCAACCTTATGGGCCTTACAAAATACCTTTCAATGGAAGGCATGGTTTATCGGCTCCTTCCTGAAAAGGCCGACCAGCGCATGAATTCCGAGAAAACGCTTCACCTTCTTGATTATGTTTACCGTTACACGAACCTTGGGGACAAGGATTGCTTTCTTAATGATGAACACATGCGTCTTTTGTCGAACTATGCCGCATGTTTCATAGGGTATGTATATGAGATTAGAAACAATTTTTCACAGGCGCGTGAAAAGGAAAAGGCCCTTGAAAAAGAGATCGTGACGCTCCGTGCCGCAAAGAAGCCTGATGCAAATACGATTGCCTTAAAGGAAAAGGAGATGCTTGCTGCCAAGGTACAGGGCGATACGATATTCGAAAACATCAAGCGGGAACTCTCCCGTTGCGTCTCGATTCTTCCAAATGACTGGCGTGGACGTCTTTTGTCTGCCCAGGTTTATTCAGGAGACAACAAGTTCGACCTGGCTGAAAAGGTGCTCAAAGATGGAATAACCCTGGATCCTGATGAATATGTCTATTATGCGAATCTCGGTTTCTTACTGCGCGACAGGGGGAGGCTCAAGGATGCTGTTCCCTATCTTGAGAAAGCGGTTTACTCCATTGATTCTGATTTCAAGAATATGAAGCACCGTGAGACTGTCGGTGCAATTTCAATTCTAATCGAATCATACAAAGCTGCCAATGATAAGGTAAAACTCAAGACCCTTCTTCGCAAATGGGTTGATGCTAATCCGCAAGATCGCGGTGCGCAGGAGGAGTTGAGCAGGTTGTAGAGAGGGTTCATTGGCTCAAAAGAAGAAATGTTCTGATAATTCAAGGCTTGAAGCTGCCCCGGTTTTAAACGGGGCAGCTTCATCTTTTAACGCATATATAAAATATGCACCATTGTTGCTTCTTGTATTTTTCATTGTCTTTTATTCTCCGTTTCTTTTTAAATCATATTATCTCTGGGAAGATGTTATTGAGCAGCATTATCCTAATGCTGTTTATACCATGTCATCCCTTAAGAGTGGTGAACTGCCCCAGTGGAGCCCCTATGTTTTCGGTGGGATGCCTTATATGGCTGATATGCAGACAGGCCTTTTTTATCCACCCAACTGGCTTTTGTTTATTTTCCAGTCATTCTCGGAACCTGGAGGTACGGTTTTCATCTACTTTATATTGCTCCATATTCTTGTTTTCGGATTTGGAATATTCAGACTTTCAAGGTCCTTCAATCTTTCATATTCGGCATCACTTTATGCAGCAACAGCCACTATGTTCTGCGGGTTTATCAGTACCCACGTTATCCATATAATTTTTCTTTATGTGATTGCATGGTTTCCTTTTGCTTTCCTGTATCTTAAAAAGGCTTATGAAAATGGAGGTTTCAGGAACATAGGACTTGCATCAATGTTTTTCGGAATCTCAATTCTTGGCGGTTATGCTCAATATACCTTGTTCCTTACCAGCATCCTTTTTCTTTACACATGCTTTTTTGCGTACTGGAATCGGGGCAGTGGTAAAAAAAAGTTAATCACTAAATTTTTTATGTTCGGTATTTTTATGGGTCTTGCGGGAGGACTTGCACTCATTCAGCTTCTCCCCACATTTGAGTTGTCGCGTGAAAGTGTGCGAACAAAAATGACATGGGATCAGTCTATTGAAGGTTCCCTATCCTTTCAAGGTTTATTAACGTTTCTTGCGCCCAAGTTCTATGGATGGATTTCAGGCATAACGCAGCTCAACCAGGCAACAGGTTCATGGCAGGATGGTTCGCCTTATTGGGGCGGAAGCGGGGCGCATATTTTCTGGGAAACAGCTTGTTTTGTAGGAATAATGCCAATCATGCTTTTTGTTGCGGGTTTTCGTGTGTTGCGTAAAAACCGGATGTTTAGATTTTTTTCCATTCTTGCTCTGTTAGCATTGCTGCTTGCCTTGGGGAAAAACGGGCCGCTTTATTATATCGTATTCAATTATGTTCCAGGATTCGGTAATTTCCGCCTTCCAGGAAGATTCTCTTTTATTTTTGCATTTGGTTTTATCATGGCATCGGCATTTTCACTGGATCGATTCATTTCAAACAGCGCATCAAATAACGATGAGACTGGAAAAAGCAAGAAAGCTTTATTTGTCGCAGCAGTGGCGGGTATCGCGGTACTTTTATTTTCACTAACAACAACTTCCGGGCTTGAAGAAGCAAAAAAGGTTTGTGCTCAACATGCCGTGGGTTTTGGTATGTTCTCGATTCTCGTATCATCAAGTCTTATTCTGTATTTATTCAAATCCGGATCAAAGCGAATAGCTTCCTTTCTCATAATTCTATTTGTTTTCATTGAGCTTTATTTTTATGGTAGCACTTTTGGACTAAGCAAGGTCTCCGGCTCGGAGGTTTATGCACCTAACCCTCAAATTGATGCGCTTCGAAATGAGATAGACAAGACACCTTTCAGATTGCAAGGACGCATTTTTGAAGGCGAGGGCAAGGGCGTCAGGCTTTTCGGGCACCTGAATTTAGGTAATGTTTACCATATTCCAATTGTTGAAGGTTATAACCAGCTTCATCTGGGGCGCCTCTCCCGTTTTCTACATGAGGTTGATCCTAAAAAAGAGATGGATCTTTTCAACGTCAAGTACAGGGCTAAAACAAATGGTCAGGGCTTTGACATCATGCCTGAAAATGCCTATTGTAGCCGCTTCAGTTTACGCAGCAATATAAAGATTGTTAAAGACGGCGACGAAGCAATAAAAATCATAAACAGCCCTGATTTCAACCCTTTTGTAAATGTAACAATCGAGGAGCCTTCTGTTCTGAATATGAATGTAACAATACCAACTGATTCTCTAGGCACTGTTACCATTAAAAGTTATAGCCCACATAAAATAGAACTTTTAGTTGATTCAAAAGCTAATTGCCTTCTTTTTGCCAGTGAGGTATTTTATCCTGCATGGAAAGCATCGCTTGACGGACACAAGACAGAAATCCATAAAACCAATTTCCTTTTCCGTGGTATTGAGATTCCGGAAGGAAGGCATGAAGTGGTTTTTAAATATGAATCATCTGCATTAAAAAAAGGGATGATTATTTCAAGTGTCATCCTGCTTGCTGTAATTGCCCTGATTATATTTGGTGACAAATTTTCCCTATATGGATCAGGTGTTGTTCTTGAAAGCGCTGCAAAGAAATGAACGATATTTTCCTTTCAATAGTAATACCGGCATATAACGAAGAAAAACGCATAGGTTCATCGCTTGTGAAGATCATGGATTATATGGAGCAAAAGAAGGTTGCTTATGAATTAGTGATTGCTGATGATGGCAGCAGGGACAATACTGAAAATGTAGCAAGGAGTGTTGTTGGTAGTCGAGCAGCCTTGCAGTATCTCAGAGCTGAAACCAACAAAGGCAAAGGAAATGCAGTAAAACGTGGTATGCTTGCTGCCAAAGGGGCTTTTTCACTCTTAACTGATGCTGATCTTTCAACACCCATTGATGAACTGGATAAATTTGTTCCAATAATGGCAAAACCTGATTCTGTCATTATCGGTAACCGCAAGACAAAAGGCGCCAATGTACGAAAACATCAGGATCTAATCCGCGAAAACATGGGCAAAGTATTTACAATGCTGACCAATGTGATCCTCTGTATGTGGCAGAGTGATTTTACCTGTGGATTCAAGGTGTTTGGGCATAGCGCCAGGGAACGAATTTTTAAGGCCGCTATTATTGACCGTTGGGGCTATGATGCTGAACTGCTTTTTCTTGCTAGGCGTTATGGATATACCATCAAGGAAGTTCCAGTAGTGTGGGATAATTCCGAGGCAACAAAGGTAAATCTGCTGCTTGATACATTAAGAACATTCAAGGAACTCTTTGAGATAAGGATGAATGGGCTTCGCGGAAAGTATTGAGACTTCATAAGATATCTGTTAGAGTTTGGATTGAGACCGGATTTTACAATAGAAACCGTATTGTCGGATTTTGTTGTATTTAATGATAATGATCATATTTTCGTCTTAAACATTTCAATAAAAATAATTTAGCTCAAGTTCATGCTAAGATATTCCGATAAAAATATGGGGTAGTTTGCATTAACTTTGTAAAGTGGTTTGATTACAATGGAAGTAAATAAAATCCCATATTTTAATCAAATAAAAAAAACCGAGAATCATCGTTCTCCCAAGATTGATTCAGTAAGTACATATAAACTCATCCAATCCTCTGATTCAGTATCACTTTCCTCAAAGAATGATTTTAACGTTGTCCTCAATGCAATAAAGGCCAAGGTAAATCAAGGTTTTTATAAAAGTGAAGAAGTTACAGAGGATATTACCGAGAAATTGGCACGATTATTTGATAGATCTTAAAAATATTCTTAAATTAAGCTAGTCGTGTGATTTTTCCATCACGGATCGTGTATTTTCCAGCAGGATATTCTTTTTGTGCCAAAACAAATCTATTTTGTATGCTTAGGTGGGTACCGGGAAAAATTCGGTCAGTGACTTCAACGAATGCATTTAACGTTTTTTCAAGTTTTTTCTCGAATTTTGATTTACGCAAGCTAAGACCGTCAAGTTGCTTTTCCAAAATCTCCATAGACTCATTGGATGATTTTAAAAGTTTTTTTTCTTGAAATCCAAGCCCGGAATAGTGGGTCCTTTCTTTGTTTTCAAGCTGTGCTACTGCAGAACGTATTTTCTCGGCTTTTTCCGATATTTCCGCAAATTCTTTGTTCATTTCTTCCTGCATGATCTTTAAGCGAAAATTTGCGCCAGATTCTATTTTTGTTTCCTTTTTATCAGGAGAGCCTAAGGAACTTGATTTTATGCTGTGTTCTGCCAGGACCTGTCCGCCGCAAATATTTTTTCCAACAGTTATGGCCTTTTTGGAACGAATAAATGAATCAATAATTGAATCATAAACTTCAATTGAATTATCGCATTCAATGGTTGCGTTTTCTATTCGACGTGTTTTGAGTTGCCCATGAACTATTATTTTGCATTTGTCGTTAGCTAAAATACCGCCTTCGAACCACGCATCTTTCTCGACCACTATTTCAGATCCATTGACAATTCCCTGAACAATCAGGTTTCCCTTTACATAAAGTAAAAGATTCGGAAGAATATTATTGCGGACCGTAAGATTACCTTCACAGGTCCAGTTGCTCTTTACACTGTCAATTGCAATATCTTTGGGTTTGGAATTCACAGATGAGTTGGAAGAAGGTAACATGATTTAAAGATTTTTTATCAGTTTAAGTTCATTTGAATTATCAGGCAATCTGTGATACATGACTGCATCAACAAGTTGACGGATTATATAAACGCCCATTCCTGATCGAGGCCTTTTTTCCTTGAATTCACGTCGGCTCTTGACAGTGTTTACCTGGTTGAAATTGTAGGGTTTTCCAAAGTCATTTATTACAACAACAAGCATTTTTTTAATTTTTTCAATTGAAAGGCTGAAGTTGTCTTTTTCAGGATTAAGGCTGCTATGGGTAATGATATTTGTACATGCTTCGTTTACCGCAAGCTCAATCTCGCTTTCTTTTATTTTATCAATATCATTTTCACTGCAAAAATTCCGAATCAAATCACGAACCTCGGACAGGCTTTTAAGCAGGCACCTGAAGCTTTTTTTGGTTTCCATTTATATACCTTTTTTAAAGTCTTCAACTGCCGAGTTTTCATTTGGATATATTTTAAAGATTTCTGAAATGCCGACTTTTTTGAAAACATTCAGGATTGTATCGGGAACGGAAATAAATTTGAATCCGCCCCCTTTTTCCGTAAGCTCGTCTTCCATGGCAAGAAATACTCCCATTCCGGAACTGGATATAAAATTCAGTTTTGAGCAATCAATGATTATCTTAAAAAAGTCATTTTTAACCACATCGTCAAGTTTGTTGGACAGTATTTCAGAATTGTAAGCATCAACGCTTCCTTCAATCACAAGTACCTTAATTTCGCTATCAGAACCTGCAGTGTATTCGGAAATCTTGATTTCTGGCATTGTCTCCTCCTGTTATTGTTATTATTTAATTTTAATCATCACCATTGTAATGTCATCACTTTGAGCCGCTCCAGAGTAGAATTCATCAATATCATCAACAAGACCTTTTACTATAAAATTAACATTATTCATAGCATTTTTGACAAGGAAATCGAACAGCCTTTTTTCCCCAAAGAAGTTGTGATTATCCGGAGTTGCCTCATTGACGCCGTCCGTTGTTAAAGCCAGAAGATCTCCACTTGACAATTCTATTTCTTCTTCACCGAGTCTTTTTCGGAATGTTTCCTTTCCTACGCCAAGTGCAACACCTGGTGGGTGGATCAAACGATAATTTGATTTGATTTTCTGAAGATGAAATAAGGGATCATGTCCGGCACTTGCAATCCTGACCTTTAATGTCTTAATATCAATAATTAGATACAGCATTGTGACAAACATTCCTTTATTAAGGTTTCCCTTAAGAACTTCGTTTACACATGAAAGAACATTTGATGGCGAAAGATCGTTTGGGGCCAAAGAACGCATGATTGCGCGAGTAATGCCCATCATAAAAGCAGCGGAAATACTTTTACCAGAGACATCCGCAACAAGAACACCAAGATGATCAGCATCAACCGTAATAAAGTCGTAATAATCTCCGCCAACTTCCTTTGCAGACTTATAAAAGGCGGCAATTTCCGCTTTCGCCAGGATTGGAATGCTCTCAGGCAATAGTGTGGCTTGTATCTTTTTTGCAAGATTGATTTCATGTTCCATTTGGCGTTTTGCAATGATCTGAAATTGCGCCTCTTCGAGATCCTGTGTCATTTTATTTAAAATTTCAGCGAGTTCACCAAGTTCATTCCTCGCCTTTACCCTGAACCGGTGTTTTAAATCGCCGGTACCGATTATTTCAGCCCCTTTTGCAAGAATGGATATGGGTTTTGTGACTATTCTTACCCAAATAATGGAGGCTATAAGACCAATCAAAAGAATTATAAGGGAAGTCTTTAATATGTTCTTGACCGCTCGTTCCACAACTCTCTTTACTGATGAGGATGAGAGTCCGATTCGGGCTGTGCCTATTTTCTTTTTGTTTACGTTTTCAAATATCGGATGCGAGAAATCAAGTATTTCTTCTCCATTGATGCTAATACGGTGCATGGCCGGCACATTAAGCCTAAGAGTGAATAGGGTAAGAGAGTCGCTTAAAACCGAGTCCATGAACCTAGTTTCATTGTGAGCAATGATTTTACCATTCAGGTCAGTCACAAAAATATAACGTATGTCTTTTTCGTAATCATTCCGCCTCATATCATCAATAATTTCAAATGCATATAGCTCATCTTCAAGAAGAAGAGATTCTTTGCTTCCCGCAGCAAGGTTATTGGCCAGGATTTGGCCAATATAAACCCTTTCCCGTGTAAGTGTTTCTCTTTCGTCCTTCAGCGTGAAGTATAGTGTTGTGCCGGTTAAGAAAAGGGTAAAAAGAATAATAAAGAAGCTGAACTGAAATTTTATGGATATTCTTTTTTTTAAAATAATATCCATTATATCGGTTCGCCGTAGGTTTTTAGCAGTATTTGGCATATTTGTACTTACTTGAAACGCCTATTTTGTAGAAGGTGTTTTAGCAGCCTTTTTAAGACTGTCGATTGTTCGTTCAAGCCCAGATATTCGTTCCATTAGTATTTTAACTGCCTTATCTGCATCATCAATTTTTGCATAAATTGTAAGTTGTATCTTGTTTATATTTCCGGCCTTGTCCTTGGCTGTTATTGTAAACGGGTTCTCGTTATTGTTAAGTTTGATACGTGCTGAGTAAGAATTTTCAATTTCGTTTATAACCGCGTCAGTTCCACCAGGATCTATTGTTATGCTTTCTATATTATCTTCATCATATTTGCCATTTATAGTGAAGAACATATCTTTTACTAATGGCGGAATTACTGGTTGCGTAAGTTCGGGTTTTTTCATGTCGCGGATTATAGTAACAGATTTTTGGGTTATATTTGCGAGTTTGTCTGCTGCTGTGATTACAAAGGTATTTTTTCCATTCTTGAGTCTCGGTTTGAATGTAAAGTGCTTTAATGTCGTGTCGGCAGCCAGTGTCAGCTCTCCTGGAATAACGGAAATTTCCTTAAGCATTGGATCGCTCACAGAACCTTCAAGGGTTGTTATTGAATCTGATGTAAACTCACGCACAGGAGACAATATTATGTCAGGACCACCATTATCCAGGTTTATTACTACTTTTTTTGATGCTATATTTCCGCAAACATCTGTTACTTTTAGGATAAAAAGATTCTCACCATCATTCGATAGCGTCAGAATGGTTTGAAATGATTTTAGTGAATTGTCGAAACTCACTGTTTGCGACCCTGGATAAACAGACATTTCCTTTAAAGGTATGTCTGATTCAATCTTCCCTTGAATTGGGAGTGTTCTTTCTTTTGTGACCAAAGGAATATCCGGTGTAATAAGGGAGATTTCTTTGTTGGAAAAGAGAACATTTCTTTTTACTTCCATGTTTTGACCGCTTTGATCAAATATTTTTGCGCGAATTGTGTTTCTGCCTGGCATAAGTTCAACAGAACCGGAGAATTGTCTCTTTTCAAAGTCAATGGCTGCTTTTACCGGACCCGGATACAGGAGGATGCTCGCCGGGTTCTTTTCACGAAATGACCCCTGGATGGGTAATTGTTTTTTGTTTGTATATGCCGGAATTTCCTCAATCATGATTTCAGGATCAAAGGTATCGGTATTTACATCAAAACTGTGGGTGTTTTCCTGCCCTTTATCTATTTTGGCATTCAGTTCTATTATATAGTTACCATCAATTACTCCAGTGATATCCCACGAAGCAAGTATTCCATTTTTTGTATTAAAAAGTTTTATTCCCTTGTTGAATTTTAATGATGGTGCAAGACTGTTGTAAAATAAAAGGTTACAGTCTGTTTTTCCGTTCAAGGTAAAGGCATTCCCGAAAATTGTACCCGAGCGGCCTTTGAACTCAACTTTATCAATTTGTGAGGATGGAAACCCTTTATCAAATACGGCAATGCCTTTCCCATCTGTTGCCATATAGAGCAGGTTCCCATAAACAGCAAAACATGTTATAAAATCTTCTGGAACGCCGGCTGCTGATGAATAAGAGGTCATTTTATCCTGAAAAATATCATAAAGTGTTATGCCTCCCATTCCACCCAGCCATAAAAACCGCCCGTCTCTTGCCACCGTTAGCACCATGTCGTCAAAAAGGCCATTATCTTTGTGACGTGTCTTGATATTGTCAGTGCCTTTGTCCAATATTGACAGGCCGTGATAAGTACACACATACACATGTGTTCGGTCTGATACCATTGTAGAAATATTGTTGTTCGATAAACCATCATAACGATCAAGCTGGCTCCAGGTCTCATTCCGCCGCGAAAAAAGTGACAACCCCATTGTATTGGTGCCGAAGAAAACCGTATCGCCAACAATCAGTATTGACCGTATATTATCACTGGAAAGACCGCTGTTCTTGCTTAAACGTGTCCATTCATTGGTTTGACTGCTGAAAATATATGCACCGCCCCCATCTGTTCCAAACCATATTTCATTATCCGTAGTAAAAATGCATTTTACGGCATTTGATATGCCGCTTATATCAACCGGAATGAGATTCATTGAATTGGTTTTTAAATTTAATACGCTTATTCCACCTGATGAGGCAATCCAGAGCGAATCCCCTACAACTTTAATATCATTTATTATGCCGCGCGGCAGATTTTTTTTATCAATTGTACCGGATGAGTCTTTTGTAAGTGAGAAAAAGGATAGCCCCTGATCCGAAGCAACAAGCATTACGTCTTTATATATAGCCAGGCTTTTAACATAATTTGATGAAAGACTTTGCTGAGGTGCCTTAATATAATTCCATTGTCCTGATGCCATTGCAAATAAAATTAAAAGCATAAATGCAGCAAATAAAATAAAATTAGATATTTCTTTTAATTTATGCATGCTTAAATACTTTCGATTTTCTGCAATTTTTGGCTGACGTTTGTTATATAAGTCTGAGCTTTTTTATGATCAGGTTTCAATGACATAACCTGTTTCCAGCACTCAATGGCTTTCTTGTATTGCCCATCCCTATAAAGGTTTATCCCTTCAAGGAAAAGCTTTTCGACCTTTTTTTCGCTTTCGGGTGTTAATTTTTCCTGTTCTTTGATTAATTCTTTCCTGCAGGTTTTAAGAGATTTCCTTATTGCTTGATTATCTGGATCACTTTCCACTGCCTGTTCTAAATTTTTATATGCATCGGAATAATTCTTTTTCTTTAATAAATCCAGACCCGCCTGGTTAAGTTTTATTGCATCCGCTTCTTTTTGGGTCTTTACCTTTTGGTGGTCCACTCCGTCTTTTGACAGTTTTTCCGCTTCAGCAATGTACTGTTTGACCATATCATTATCGGGCGTGTCCTTAAGTATGGCCCGCCATTCTTTAAGGGCGGATTGATAATAACCATTGTTGAATAGATCAAGGCCTTTATTAAAACCCGATGCTGTCTTTTTTCTTGTCTCAACCGAATTGATTCCGTTCTGAGCAACTTTAATTTTTTCTTGAAGTCCTGATAAATTTGCATCCTGTTTCTCGATCTCGCGAAGATTGTCTAGGGCTTCCAAATACTGTCCCCGATCCAAAGAGGCGGATGCTTCTTTTAATTGATCCGTAAGTACGGAACGCTTGAACTCGTTTCCGAGTTGTTCTTCTGAAGATTTCAGCAGTTCTTTGGCTGGCATGAAATCAGGTTTTATCTTTAGGGCTGATCGCAAATTTGAAAGCGCTTCATTGTAATTTCCTGAAGCATAAAATGCTTTGGCTTTGCTTACTTTTTCATCCACTATTCTATCGCAAAGGGCGGATGCTTCTTTTTGTTTATCTTTAAGGATTTTTGAGTCAGGATATTTTTCAACACCATCTGAATAAAGCTTTAGTGCTTCTTCATATTTTTTTTCTTTTATCCGGGCATCACCTTCTGAAATCAGTTGGTCGAAAATTATTTTATTCTGATTCTTTACGGCTTTAATCTGAACCTTTAATCTTTCATTGTCCGGGAAACGAGAAAGACCCTTTTCCCATTCAATAATTGCTCTTGATACATCACCTTTTTCATAATAATAAGAACCTTGATCAATGAAGTTTTGGGCGATTTCATCGATTTTATCCTGTGCTTTTCGTATATAATCAAATGCTTTGCGATAGTCAGGCGAAATCCTTTTAATTTCAGACCAGATTACAGCCGCCTTGACATAATCTTGCTTCAGGTATTCGTTAAGACCATTCTGAAACATCTCTTCATTTCTGCTTTCGATTGTCTGATTGTTTTCTTCGATTCTTGTATCAGGATTTTCGTTTTTTTGAATCAAAGTAAGGCTTTTTATGATATAAGCGTAAGCGTTCTTATGCAAAGGGAAGATTTCAAGAACTTTTTGAAAAAGACCCAGGGCTTTGTTGTAATTCTTGGCATCATATTCCTTGACAGCCTGATTATACAGAGTGACCCCTTTTTGGTAGAGGGATGCGCAATCAAGATTGCCGGTATTTTCTCCGAAAGGGGTTATAAGGTTTGATTCTTCAGGGAGATTAAGCAGGATATTGATGTCTCTTCGCGATTTGTTTTTCTCGTCCAAAGATGCGTTGTCGTGTTCCGCCGGATAGCTCATGCTGGAAATAAATAAAAGTGATAATATAAAAAGACGGATAATCATTGATAAAAAATAAGCAAAATCCATATTTGGAATATTATAAGGTTTGACCGGGAGCTTGCCCGCAAATCACAAGTTCTAAGATAAATATTTGGTAATTAAAATGCAACCAGTAAGAAAACCATAAAAACGCTACTTTTTGTTATAAACAGGCTTGTTAAAAAGATATTTTGCAAAAATCTTGAAAGCCTTTAAGTTTCTTTTTGCTTCACTTAAATGAAGTAGAGATTGTTTTAATTTTATCCATAAATATTTTGGGCGAAGATAATATTTTCTTCTTGCATAATCGCAGAAATTTACCAATTCCTCGTGTGTAAGATCCGGATTTGAAACAACCGAATTATGAAGGCCTTTTTCAGTAACCCATTTTGAAAAATCCTCGGAAATCAAAAAACCTTTGCTTTTAAACCATTCATAATCATCAGTCCCCGGATAAATCATGATGGGAAAGAATTGTGCCGTATCAGGATTTAGTTCACATGCCAAATCAAGGGTTTTTTTAAGGGTATCGTGCGTTTCTCCACGATTGCCGACCATAAAGCAACCATGTATCATTATACCGGCTTTCTTGGCATCAATTGAAAATTGACGGATTTTTTCCAGTGTCATCTTTTTCTTTATATTATCAAGAATCTCCTGTGATCCGCTTTCAAATCCTACACAGAACAGACGACACCCGGCTCTTTTCATGATGGCCATTGTATTATAGTCAACATCAGCGCGTGAATTAGCTGACCAGGGTATTTTATTAAGACCGCGTTTAATCAGTTCTTCGGAAAGTTCCCTGCATCTTTCACGGTTTACGGTCAGGGTATCGTCTTCAATCATTATTTCTTTTATATCAGGGAAGTTAGTGTAAATATATGCAAACTCATCAGCAACGTTTTTTATGCTACGGAATCTGTAGCCCCTTCCATGCATGGTCTGTGGATAGACACAGTAGGAACATTGAAAGGGGCATCCTCTTCCTGTAACGATAACGCATAATGGGTGCATTGAATGACTGTAAAAATAACGGGTATGATCCAGGTGTTTCTTGTAAACTTCACTGACAAATGGGAGGGAGTCGAGATCTTTTATAAACTCCCGCTTTTCCGTACGAATGATGACGCCTTCTTTCTTGAACGCAATGCCTTTTACCGTTGAAAGGTTATTTTTGTTTATAAGTGCATTCACCAAATCAAGGGCAGTATAATCAAATTCACCTATAGCAACTGCATCAACGAAATTACTGTGGTTTAAAGTATCTTCGGCCATTGCTGAAACGTGCGGGCCTACAAGAAATGTGAATAGCCCTGGAATAGCTTTTTTAAGCTCACCGGCAACATTAATGTCATTATAAATACTGGGCGTACTGGTATTCATCATGACCATATCAGGTTTAAATGCCATGGCTTTTATTGTAACATCTTGAAGGCTCAAAGAGAGAGCTGGAGCATCAAGTATGTCAACAATATGGCCTTCTTTTTCAAGAAGGCCTGATGCATAAGACAACCACATTGGATAATAAAGCGTGCCGCTTTTAGTTACTGCAGGGCTGCGCATTTCCCTGGAGAATTTATCGAAGAAGGGAGGATTTAATGATAGGATTCTCATATTGATATTAAAAGGCTTTGCTTGCCTCTTCTTTCAATAAAATACAATTTTATCCAAACACATGTCTATTATCTTTGACAGGGATCATTATCAGGTAATTGTTGAAAAAGGAATTCTTTCAGCAAAAAAGTTTATCTGGATCTCAACGGCAAACATTAAAAATTTGCATATTGTACGGGGACGAAGATCTCACCCATTACTTGAAGAATTATCAAACTTATCTGAAAAAGGAATTGCCATCCGGATTTTATATGCAAAAGATCCTTCATTTAATTTTAAATCATCTTTTGATAAATATGAAAATCTAATTCATGGCGGAATAGAAATGCAGCCCTGTGCAAGATTGCATTCCAAGATTATTATTGTTGATGGTATAATGGCTTATGTGGGAAGTGCCAATCTGACCGGAGCAGGGCTTGGCGCTAAATCAGATAAGAATCATAACTTTGAGGCGGGTTTATTTACGTATAATGCCAAAGAAGTGGGAATATTGATGGATTATTTTGATAATATATGGATGGGAAAAGAGTGTTTAAAATGCGGTAGAAAAAATTTATGTGAAGAACCTATACAATAAATTTTACCCATAAAAGAAAACCCCCGAATCCAAGGGGGATAGGATCCGGGGATTTACACCAATTAAAAAGGAGGATCTAATCTATTTTAAGCGCTAAGAGCCATTTCGTATGTGTGATGGGTGGCTTTCATCTTTTCCAACGCCTTTTTCTTTATTTGTCTAACCCTTTCTTTGGAAATTTTTAGCTTATGCCCGATTTGTTCAAGATTAAAATCAGTTTCCTTATCAAGTCCAAAATAGTATGATACAACAGAACGCTCTTGAGGATTAAGCACATCCATAAGCTCATCAATGGATTTTTTTATGCCATCACGCTCAAGAAATTCATCAGGTGCTTCAGAAACATCGTCCGGCATAAGATCGTAAACATTGGCCTCGTTTTCGTCATTTAGAGGTTCATCCAATGAAACACGATTTGTTCCGAGGGATAAAATCTGTTCAACTTCGTAATTTTTTGATTGGGAATTCTTTGCAACAAAGTCATAATCAATGTATCCGCTCTGTTGTAATGAAACCTCAGCCAAACGGTTTACTGTTTTCAGCTTGGATTCTTTTTCTGCTGAAACCCTGACAAGGCGTGATTTTTCATAAAGGGCTTTTATTATTGACTGTCGTATCCACCAAACAGCATAAGATATGAATTTTACGCTGTAATTTGCAGGATTAAACCTGTAAATGGCTTCCATCAGTCCTAAATTTCCCTCATTGATTAGTTCTGGCATTGCAAGACCCTGATTTTGATACTTGATGGATACACTAACAACAAACCTTAAATTTGATGTTACAAGCTTATCAAATGCTTCTTTGCTCTTTGTTTTATGATAATCTTCAAGAATTTTTCGTTCTTCTTCCCTTTCCAATCTTGGATAACTGCGAATTTCTTTTAAATACTGATTTACAAAGTCTTGATCGTTTTTAAATCTTGATGAGATATTCATTTTGCCCTCTTTGTTATTGTACGTGATAAATATAACGAATTTTGAGTCGTCTTGTGTCACAGAATTGTAAAATAGAAGTAATGTTTTAGTAACGAATTGATAATAAAGGCGATAGGCTACTAAAAAAACTCAGGGTTTTAAAGGAGCAACGTTATTAAGCGCTTGATATTTTGTTATTGATTGATTATAAACATCAATTGCTTGAGGAATTTTATCATTACTGAAATAATTTGGTATCCAACTTATTGAAGATGATCCAATTCCTATGAAAATTAGTGGGGATACCTCTTTTGAGGAAAGAAACATAGCTGTTCCTGCTGTAACCATTAATAATCCACCCCAAAATAGACCATTTTCTGCGAGTTTAAGATTTCTATAGGATTTCATGATATTATAAGCTGGTTCGATATTAGTAACATAATCAGAAAGATTATTTCCAAAATAGGAAACTTTTGTAAAGTCATCATCACCTTCAACACGAAAATAAAAATCATCCGAAGGTTTTTTATTTGTTATCTTCTTTTGAATGAAAACATCCTTTTCAATAGTTAATTCAATATAATGAAGACCACTAAGAGGATTTATTTCAAAAATATCAGTTGAATCAGGGCGCTCTCTATCTGCTTGTTGTCCGTTTGGAAAAGATAGCGAGATACCAATAATTAATAAAATGTATTTAATCATTATTTTGATAAATAAAATAAATAATTAATTCAGGGAAATGCATCTGGAATATTTTTTTCACAAGGTTATTCATTCACGCTTTTGTCAATATTATGAATTCTTGCTTTAACATTTTTCAATATCTTCCATTCTGATAAACTTGTGTTGGCTATGAAACCAGTCCCGGTATAGACATCTCCTTCTGTTGTTATCATTTTGACAAACCTATCGGATGTCACCCTATCCGATTTTTTGAACCAGGCAATATATGATGTTGTAACTTCTTTCCTATCGTAAGTTGTAATTTTAACATTGCCATTACTGATAAGCGTATCCATTTCGCTGCTTATGCGTCCTGAGTCAGCTGTAAGATGTGATCTTCCATTGTCAGTGTAATAAATTATATCAACCGGCTGAATATAAGTACTTCCATCTTTCCGATATTTTATTATATGGTTAGTGTTTAAAGACCATAGTTTTTTATTCTTTTCCGTTAAAGAAAGCCTAGTGT
Source organism: uncultured Fibrobacterota bacterium (assembly GCA_963831235.1). Lineage (GTDB taxonomy): Bacteria > Fibrobacterota > OXYB2-FULL-49-7 > OXYB2-FULL-49-7 > JAEUSG01 > CAWHPS01. Next base: position 12,692 of record CAWHPS010000007.1, on the reverse strand, counting down.
TCTCAAAAAATTCCTGAACTGGAATACTGTCCGGGTTTATGTTCGTTTTACTTATCTTTGGCTTCTTATCGGAACATGAAACCAATAACAAGAAAATTATAATCAGGGTTTTGATTTCCATCGTTCGTGCATCCAGATCCATTGGGTAGGATCCTGTTTAATGAATTGTTCAAGGACACGATTATATTGCTGCATGGCGGACGTAATCCTCGTTTCGCTGTTGTCGCCTTCCAATGAAATTTCCGGAAATACTGTTACTTCCTGACACCCGTCGTCAGTACGACGCGCAAAAATAGGGATAATTGGTATGTCATATTTTACACCAAGCTTGAAAGGGCCAACCGGGGTTTTTGCAGGCATTCCGAAAAAATCTATAAAACGACTTTCCACTCGTGTGTCCAAATCGCATAAAACACCAAAAGCATTGCCTGAATGAAGCGATTTAAGGAGTGGCCGTAAATCTTCACCGCGTTCAATATATTCCACATTGAAATTCTTACGATTTTTAATTATTAGTCTATTTATTCGAGGGTCATATATTTTTGTACCAAGAACCGTAACTGGAAATCCAAGCATTGATATCCTCGGTGAAAGCATTTCAAAACAGCCTGTATGGGCTGTAAGAAAAATTATGCCCCTTTTTTTTTCAAGAGCAGCTTTTGCAATTTCAAGTCCCGTAATCGGCATTATTGAATCAGCTTTTCTGCTAAGAAGCTTATTTTGCAGGACCACATCAACCAGGTTCTGGGCAATGTTAACAAAGACTTTGCGCCCTATTGCCTTGATCTCATCCAAAGTTTTGCTGTTTCCAAAAGCAAGTAAGAGGTTAGATTCTACCTTTTTCCGCTCTCCGGCAAAGATATAATAAAATCCATCCCCAAGAATTCTTGCAAAAAATAATGATATCGAACGTGGGGTAAGCCGGACTGTTGATATCAATCCTACAATAAAAAAATAAATAATATTGTTCTTCAGTTTCTGCAGAAAAGGGTTCTTATTCTTCATACATCAGTTTTAACAGTACGTCTCCGACAGCTTTTAAGGATTTTGCACTACATTTATCAGGTGTGTCGGATAGTGTGTGCCAGTATGGATAATCAAAATCAATTATGTCCACAGCAGGTATTCCCTTTTGAATAAGGGGAATATGGTCATCATAAATTGAAGGACCGATTTTGTCTGAAAAAGCTTCAATCTTAAGGTTTTGAGCAATGGTCCATATTTTATTTGTCAGCCAGGGAGAACTTTGCTCGGAATTTGCTTCACGGCTGATTGAAAGATCCTTATCACCCACCATGTCAAGGAGTATTGCATAAGCATAGATTTCGGGTTTTGCATTGGCTGCGAAGTGCTTTGAGCCAAGACACCAGTCGGAATTTCCGCCTATTCCATAATCTTCGCCATCGAATAAAATTATTTCAACAGTTTTTAAGGGCGGACTTGATGAAAATGCATTGCATAATTCTAGGAGTATTGCGGTCCCACTTGCCCCGTCATTTGCACCAGGTATTGGTTTACTGTGCGCAAGAATATCATTGTCCCTGTCTGCCCAGGGCCTGCAATCCCAATGTGCGCATAAAATATGCCGCTTTTCAGTCTTGCCTTTGAATATTATATGAAAATTTGAAAGTTTCAGAATGGTATTTCGTGATTTATCGTTAAATACGAAGTCTTCGCGTAAAAAGTGCCCCTTTTTAGATTTAAGAAAATTTTCAAGATATACAATTGCCTTATCATGGCCTTTTGAGTTAGGTTCACGTGTTCCAAGGTCACACTGATCAACCAGATATTGATAAGCCCTTTCACCCTTAAAATCAACGGCAAAACAGTTTATGGAAAATAAAAAAAGGAGAGTCTTAAGCAAGACAGCTCCTTTCCAAAATATTTTCATGGAGGGGTTTGTTATTCCAGGCTCTTGCGTTTTTTGTCTTCTTCTTTCATTTTGCATTTAATGCAAAGCCTTGCATGCGGTACTGCTTTAAGACGTTCGATATCAATATCATTACCGCATTCAAAACATGTTCCGTAATCTTTTTCTTTGACCCGTATAAGTGCTTCTTCTATATGATGCAGAAAGCGCCCTTCTCTTGAAGCGAAATGAAATGCTTTTTCCCGTTCCTGGAAATCTGAGGCCTGGTCTGCCAGGTGAAGGGCATATGAAGATACGTCTCCGGAAGCGTCCTTTGTGGTTTTATTGAAATTGGATTCTTCAATAAGCCCCAGCTCTTTTAAAAGCACATCGCGCTTATCCAGAAGGATTTTCTCGTACATTTTTCGATCTTTCTGATTCATGCGGCTTCCTTTTTTAATGTAACAACTACTAAATTTACCTTTTTATTCTTTCAATGGCAATAGTAATATTTTCTCTGTTTATCTCGAATTCCTTTTTCAGGCCCATTTCAGTCTTGATACCGGATTCAATTGAGAGAGAAAGGGTCTCTCCCTTGATGAAATCCATGAAATAATCAAGCACCGATTCCTTTATATTGGCGGAAGCGGTCTCAAAATATAGGTTGATTCGTTCCTCTTTGTCCAGACCCGATTCCTTGCGCAAGGTATTTACCCTGTTTTTGAACTCCTGGGCTAGACCTTCAAGTGCCAGTTCTTTGGTAATTGTAGTGTCAAGCCCTATTGTTATGCAGTTTCTTGTTTCAAGTGCAGTCCCTTCGCTAGAAATACGCTCTATTAAAAGTTCTCCTGGTTCCACAGGCTGGCCAAGGATTGCTATGCATTCGCCTCGATCAAGGCAGAGTGCGGATTCAGGAGGAAGTGCTGAAATTGCCGAAGCAGCCTCTTTCATGCGGCTGCCGAATTTTTTTCCGAGAACCCGGTAATTCGGCTTTATATTTATCTTAACCAGGTCACCTGGATTGTTGAGCCATGTGATATTTTTGATATTGAGCTCTTCTTTAATAAGATGTTCGTAAGAGCCTGCCTTTTTCTGTTGCTGCTCTGTCATAACAATGGTAATCCCCGACAATGGTTGACGGCTCTTGATGTTATGCTTGGCCCGGAGAGTATTGCCAATGCCTACAACTGTTCGGGTAAGCTGCATTCTTTCTTCAAGGTCAAGATTGATGAGCGATTCGTCAACCTGAGGATAATCGCACAAGTGGACCGATTCAGGAACATTGTGCCCTTTTCTTTGACAAAGATTTTGGTACATGACTTCTGATAAGAATGGAAGTATCGGCGCCATTACCTTTGAGAAAATGAAAAGGACCGTGTAAAGGGTTGAATGACACTCTTTTTTTTCTATTGGATTTTCATTAGCCCCGGACCAAAACCTGTTGCGGCTTCTGCGAATATACCAGTTTGTTAAATCTTCTATAAAACTTACAATAGCCGGAACCACCTTATAAAGGTTGTATGATTCCATCTGCAGATTGACTTCCTTAACAAGGCTCTGCATGACAGAGAGTATCCATTGATCCAGTTCGTTGGAGCTTGTTTTTATAAAATCCTTTTCAGGGTCCCAGTTGTCGGTTATTGCGTATTCCACAAAGAAATTATAGGCATTCCATAATGGTATAATAACCGACTTGAGTATCTCCTTAATACCGGCTTCGGAAAATTTCATTTCTTCAGCGCGTACAACAGGTGAGTCTATAAGGTACATCCGCAGCGAATCAGCGCCGTAGTTTTCCATTACAAATTCAGGTGCTGGATAATTCTTGAGACGCTTGCTCATTTTTTTACCGTCTTCAGCCAGAATAAGGCCGCTTACAACAACGTTTTTGATGGCAGCCTTATCAAACAGAATAGTTGAAAGCACAAGCAGAGTATAAAACCAGCCACGTGTCTGATCAAGGCTTTCTGAAATAAAATCCGCTGGAAATGAAGCATCGAACCCTGCCTTATTTTCGAATGGATAATGACATTGGCCATAAGGCATTGCCCCGGACTCAAACCAGCAGTCAAATACTTCCGGGATTCGCTTCATTTTACCTTTGCATCCAGGCTTTGTGCAGGCAAAGGTAATCGGATCAACAAAATGTTTGTGAAGATCCTTTATTTTAGCACTGCTCAATTTTTCGAGTTCTTCTATGGACCCGATGCAGTGAAAATGGCCGCAGGTTTCGCATTCCCAGATTGGAATGCAGCTTCCCCAGAAGCGGTTACGGCTGAAGTTCCAGTCTTTTGCCTCCTTAAGCCAGTTCCCGAAACGCTTGCTTCCAACATATTCAGGGACCCAGTGAATCTGTTCGTTGTTTTTTACAAGCTGTTCCCTTAAATCTTCTATGCGTATATACCATGCGTTTATTGCGCGATATATGAGCGGTGTATCGGAACGATCGCAGAAAGGGTAACTATGGACAATGGTATCCTGTTTAATCAGTTTGCCTTCATCCTTGAGTTTTTTGATTATTGCCTTATCAGCCTCTTTGCAGTTTTGGCGCGCAAAATCAGGTACAGCATCCGTAAAGCGGGCCTCGATATCCAATGGATCAACAAGATTTATTTTTTCAGCAGTGCAGATTCGATAATCATCTTCACCATAAGCAGGTGCCATATGAACAAGGCCTGTTCCATCTTCAGTTGACACGAATGGATCGTTCAGTACCCTGAATGCATTGGGCTCGTCTTTGAAATAGGGGAAAAGAGGTTCATATTCAAGACCGTAAAGCTTTTTTCCCTTAATGGTCTCAAGGATTTCGTATTCATCCGGTTTTTTGTAATAAGCATCGAGCCGTGCTTTTGCCATATAGTAACAGACATTACTTGATTTGTCGATAATCTTAACATAGTCAATATCTGGTCCGGCACAGACCCCCAAATTGCCGGGAAGCGTCCAGGGGGTTGTTGTCCAGGCAAGGAGGTATTCGTTTTCTTTACCCTTTAATTTGAAACGTATTGTTATTGATGGGTCCTGAACGTCTTTGTAATTGGAATTTGCCTCGAAGTTTGATAAAGGTGTTGTAAGTGCCCAGCTATATGGCATGACACGATATGCCTTGTAAACCCTTCCCTTTTCGTAAATCTGCTTGAAAACCCACCAAACAGATTCCATGAAGGTCTTGTCCATTGTCTTGTAATTGTTGTCAAAATCAACCCAGCGTCCGCTGCGACGTACTGTTTCGCGCCAAGCATCGACATATTTAAGCACCATAGAACGGCACTGTTCGTTAAATACATCAACACCTTTTTTAAGGATTTCAGGAGTACCTTTGAGGCCAAGTTCATCCTGAGCAAGTTTTTCTATTGGGAGGCCGTGGCAGTCCCAGCCAAAACGGCGCTCAACGTAGCGTCCACGCATTGTCCAGTAGCGGGGGATGATATCTTTAATCGTGCCGGGAAGGAGATGGCCGTAGTGCGGCAAGCCGGTTGCAAAAGGGGGGCCATCGTAAAAAGCGAATGGTTTGTTGTTTCTGGTTTTTTCAAGGCTCTTTTCAAAAGTCTTATTTTCCTGCCAGAAGGATAATATCTCCTTTTCCATTTCAGGAAAGGTTTTTTTCTTGTCGAGTTTCTTGAACATGATGCATTTATCCTTATTTTACAATTACATGCTACAGATTAGCCAGGAACCCTTCAACAAGCGCCACAAGTTTGGGTTCTGCCTTGCATGCGGTTGCTATTATTTCATCAATGTCAACAGGTTTAAGGGAATCGGGATCGCATTTGTCTGTAATGACTGATATGCCGAGTACCTTGAGCCTCGATTGAACCGCGACAATCACCTCAGGCACTGTTGACATGCCGATTACATCAGCGCCTATGATCCCGAGCATACGGTATTCAGCTGCTGTTTCAAGACACGGCCCGCTCATTACAGCATACACACCTTTTTTTACAGGGATTTTGGCTGCAAGGGCAACTGATTCGGCTTTGACAATCAAGTCTTTTGTATAACAGTTGAACATATCAGGGAAACGAGGCCCGAGTTTATTGTCGTTTACTCCCATAAGCGGGGAATGGCCTAAAAGGTTTATATGATCAGTAATAAGCATGATGTCGCCGGCATTGAAGGATTTATTAATACCGCCGCACGCATTTGAAACAATCAGCGTGTCAATACCGAGCGCCTTTAAAACACGGACAGGATAGGTGATCTGCTGAAGGGTGTAGCCTTCGTAATAATGAAAACGCCCCTGCATTGCCACAACCGATTTTCCGGAGAGCGTGCCGAAAATCAATTTGCCCTCATGAGTTTCAACAGTGGATATTGGAAAGTGAGGAATTTCTTTGTAGTCGATCTCACAGGTCCTTTTTATTTTTTCAGCAAGTTTTCCAAGCCCTGTTCCAAGGATTATTCCAACAGATGGTTTGAAATCGGTTTTAAGGTGTATCGCGTTTACGGATTCGTTTATTTTGTCAGGCAGTTTTTCCATAATATTCCTCCGGTAATTTTAAGAGTCCTTTTATCTCAACCAGTTTATTTTTTGATGTTAATCCCTGTTTTATATTGATTGCTGATTTTGGCAACCTTAATTTTTTTGATAACAATTCTATTAATGCCTCATTAGCCTTTCCTTCTACAGGCCTTGCCGTGACCTTGACTTTTAATATGCCCTGACTATCAAAACCAGTGATTTCATTCTTTTTGGCATTAGGAGCCAAATGGATATTGACAATCATTATTTATGGTTCTGGTAAATTCTCCGGCTCCGGCTCAGGATGTTCTGATGTATCAACATGAAGCAGATTCACCTGGTTCTTTTTAGCTGTACCAGGATCATAAGCTTCAAGAAGATTTAACATGTCAACCTGTGATTTTACCAGGGTACGGAATTTAAGAAGGTACATTTTTTTCTGTTCTTTTAGAATGGTTATACTTTTCTTAAGTTCCTCAAGTTCATTTTCAGACTCTTTTTTTGTTTCAGATGCCTTTATCTCGGCTTCTTTTATTATTATGGATGATTGACGTTCAGCGTGGGTTTTTGCATCTTCCACTGTTTTTTGCGAGTGAATGAGCATTTCCTGAAGAGTTTGTTCGAGCTTTTCGTATTTTTCCAAACGAACCTTAAGTTCGCGTACTTCGGATGAAAGCCCCTCTTTTTCACTTAGAAGCGATTCAAGCTGGCCCGCGATAATTTCCATAAAATGATTTACCTCGTCAACATCGTAACCTTTGAACCCTTTTTTAAAGGTGTGACGGTGTATTTCCATGGGCGTAAGTGAAATCATAGAACTCCTTACAAATAAGAAGCCAATATACGTTCCAGAAAACCTATCAACAGGAACACCACTATTGGTGACAGGTCAAGAGGTATCTGGATATTAAGCCTGTCCATTATCCGCATGTAAACCTCCCGTACCGGTAAAAGCACAGGGTCTGTTATCTTTATCAAAAAGTCAATTACTTTATTATCAGGGTCTATTTGTACCCACGAAAGCATGATCCTGGCAAATATGCACATTTCGTAGACACGAAGCAGTGATAGAAGAATGAAGATTATGTCCATAGGAACCCCATCAAAATACGGAAACCCATCCCCCAAGACGGCAAAACATGACACCTTTCAATAAGGAAACCCATCCCCTGACCCCTTCCCTTTTTCTTTGGGGAAAAAGGGAAGGGGAACTGGAGATATTTGATTCCAAAATTATTTTAACTATTCTTTTGAACCCCTCCCTTTTTTCCCAAAAAAAAAGGGAGGGGCAGGGGTGGGTTTGTATTTTAATTAGCATGGAGCTTAATTTTCCTCAAATAATGCTGACCCTATCCGCACCATGGTGGCCCCTTCCTCAATGGCGATTTCAAAATCATGGGACATGCCCATTGAAAGGTGGCGGAACAAGGCAGGGTCAAGACCATTTTCCAATGTTTTGTTGTGCAATTCTTTAAGTAAATGGAAACAAGATCTTATTCTGCTCAAATCATCAGTTTGCATGGCCATTGTCATAAGGCCAATTAAGCGGATATTTTCAAGTTTTGAGGTCTGGTTTACAAGGTTTTGCAACTCTTGAGGAGCAATTCCGCTTTTCTGAGTTTCTTCGGAGGTGTTGACCTGTAAAAGGAGATCCATTGTTTTTCCGATACGTATGCATTCTTTGCTTATAGACTCAGCCAATTTAAAAGAGTCCACGGAATGTATTGTATTTGCCATTTGAACAGCCTGTTTCACCTTGTTGGTCTGCAAATGACCAATGAGATGGACCGAAAAAAGGTTTTTGAGTTCAGGGTATTTATTAGAAAGTTCCTGAACTCGGCTTTCACCAATGTTATTTATTCCAAGACTTTTAAGTTCCATAATATCGGGCATGGGCCGTGTTTTTGTAACAGCAACGAGTGTTATGTCTTCTTTTGTTCGTCCTGTTTTTTCCGCTGCAATCCGGATTCGTTGCAGGACCTTATCCAAATTACTTTTAATAGACATCATAAGCCGCACTAAATATACAAAAAGGGAGATTTTGATCTCAAAGGGAAAGAAGAGATTGGGGAAAGCCCTCAGTGCTCCCCAGTTTCAACAAAAAGAAAAGTATATTATTCCGGCTTTTAACGTCCGGCGGCACGGGGGCCGCCGGCTAATCAATTATTCATTTGTTTTGTTGGCGAGGCCAGAGGCGGCCTCGCAGGAGTCATTCCATCCCTTTTTATCATACCGGGGTTCCGCCCAAAAAGGCCACTCTTTCCATAAAGAAACCAAACCTGCTTCTTGTGAATTTCGAAGAACATAATCAATGACTGCCGATTCTCCTTCGGGTCCGATAGTTTCCTTTGGTAATGCCCCAGGGCAATCGCATTAAAATTTAACGATTCCAAGGATGCGCTCCAAATATTGTGTGCTCAAAGCTGCTTTTAATTGTTTGCGTACGATACTGGCTTTTATTGATGTTTCCTGTCTCAATAGATTTATAGCGACATGCCGGACTACATTCATATTTGTTGGTGCATTTGATTTTCTAATGCGACAGTCATCCTCTCTAAAAGACACATCCAGATTCCAATGCAATTTGTTTTCAATTCCCCAATGACTGCGTACTGCCTGACCAAACTGTTTTGCCGACATTTTACGACTGAGAATATAATACCGTATTTCTGTCTGCTCTGCTTTTTTTGTTTTCCTTATGGAGTGAACAGCACCGATAGCAGACAATGATCGCCACTGTTCCTTATTTTTTAGCCAGGTAATATCATCGATAACATGATACTCACGATGCTCTTCGCGACCATGTCCCTTATCCTCTGTTGAATACGTGTCATGGGCCACATCTTTCAACCCATCCACCACGACAGTATCTACGCGGTTGCGGATTTGTTCATACAGGCTCGGTTGATTTTCTTTAACGGCGAGAACATAATCCGCGCCATTGGTTACAATATTGTCGGCAATAGCTTTTTGACAACCCATTGCATCGATAGTGACGATACATCCTTTCACCATGAGCATATTCAGCAATTCAGGGATAGCGGTGATTTCGTTGGATTTATCATTCACCTTTATTTGCCCCAGTACCAAGTTATTTTCTGCTGCCCAGGCACTAACGACATGGATAGCATTTCGGTCGGCCTTGGTATCAAATGAACGCCGTGCGGTTTTTCCATCGACTGCAATTACTTCATTTTGTTTCGGCAATCGTAACGCCTCAACCCATTTTATAAAGCATTCTTGAAAGTCTTTCGGATTTAGCAAGGCACTGGCCCGCCCAAAAGTGTCATGCGATGGAATGCCGTTTTTGAGTTCAAGAAACTGTTTAAGCCACTCTATTCGCTCGTTGCCAAATAATTCGACTTCCTCGAATGACTTGGCGCCGCAAAGGGTAGCACATACCAAGACAACAATTATGTCGATAAGTTTGTGGAGTTTTTTACGTTCTATGCGTGGGTCCGGTATGTCTTGGAAGTATTCGATAAAAGTGCATGGCGTTGAAATCATAAATCCCCCTTATAGGTAAAATAAAATGTGGACATTGCCTCTTCTTTATACTATAATATAGCTCTACGGATATCCGTAGAGCTACTTAAATAGAAAGGAATTGGGCATGGGCTATCCAACAACGATTCAACTCATCTCACGGAAGAAAGGAAATCAGTGGTATGTTAATTTTCCCAATGCTTTGGCAAAAGCGATGAATTTCAAGAAACGCGAAATTGTGGAATGGGAGGTTGAAACAGTAAAGTGCATGAAAATGATTAGAACTGGCAAGTCTAACAAAGTAACTGCAAGAACAAGAACGGATCGTGTGTCACGTATTACCGTTGACAATAAGAAATAAAGTGGCGAATTTTAATGCGATTGCCCTGGGTAATGCCCCTGCCTGCCAAAGCTTTCCTGACCATCCCATTTTCCAGGATTCATGTGTAATAAAAGATTTCCATTCCGCAATAAATTTCTTTGTCTTTTCCTCTTTTCCATCCAGGCAAAGGTGAAGATGGTCAGGCATCAGACAAAAAGCAGGAATAAAGACTCGCCCTTCCGTATGACAGCGCATCAGATTATTACAACATAGCAATGCCAAAGAATATGAAAGAAAAGGCTTATTTATATGATTAGCTGGCGGCCCCCGTGCCGCCGGACGTCAAAAGCTTCCGGATGATTTCTTCTTTCGAGAATTCAAAACTGGGGATAGTTGAGGTGGGTTTATGCAGCTCTCGTTAAATCGTTGATTGTATGGTAATCATTAACTATCTTTTCCACTCAATATGTTACAACGTTTAATACTTATTTCTGGTTTAGCCGCTACTTTATTGTATTCCCAGAGTTCCTTAAGCAGATCAATGTTTGATGATAACAGCCCTTTCAATGACAATAGTGGTATGCTAAATAGAGAAGCCATTGAAACCGAGGCCAATATGAAAGGGACCAATGTTTTGCCAAGGACGGCAATCCATGAGCTTGTTGTTGACAGCTTGTATATTGTTGGTCCAGGGGATGTGTTAAAAATAACATATTTTGGTAATGTGCTGGATGAGGAGTTGACAATTGTTGTTGATCCGGAAGGAAATATAGTTGTTCCAAAAATGGGCCTTTTAAAGGCCAATAAAAGCCTGAAGGAATTAAGAGCGGATATTACAGCGCTTATAAAAACAAAGACAAAGAATGTTGAAATTATAATTCAGCTGTCAAAAATAAAGTCCACAATTATCCCTGTTACAGGTGAAGTTCCGCATCCAGGGTCTTTTGAGTTTCAATCAACCGTCAGGTTGGGAGAGGTGCTTGAAAAGGCTTTTATAGGGAGAGATAGTGTGTTTGGATATTCCACGAATGTGTCGCTTAGGAATGTGACGGTTATAAATTCCAATGGCACTCGTAAGGAATATGATTTTGATAACTATCTTATTAACAGTGTTTCGCAGGATAATCCATATTTGTTTACCGGTGATAGAGTCATGGTTTATCCGAAAAAGAGCGATATTTTTATTACAGGCGCTGTTTTAAAACCAAGATGCTATGCCTATAAGCAGCAATCGCTTTATGATTTTATCCGTTTTGCAGGCGGGTTTAGGGTCAATGCTGATTCAACATACATATCAGTTGCAAGCTATACTCAAGATGGTTTCAGCGTTGAAACCAAAAAGTACCGTTATCCTGATGAGTGCAATACATATATGATGCGGCCTGAAGACTATGTTGTGGTTGGAACAGTGCCTTACTGGCAGGATCAGATGCAGGTTACCATAACCGGCAGGGTAAAAAACCCCGGGACATATCTTTTGAAGAAGGGCGCTACAATAGCGGAGCTGTTTGAAAAAGCCGGTGGTAAACTTGATGATGCGGATATATATGTTGCGTATCTTAACAGGACAAAGTTTTTTAATAAAGAGACCCCTGAAACATATAAAAGCGGTATGTCGGACTATATGCTGGCAAGCGCTAATGTAGCTCATATAAATTTTGAAGAAAGCCTATTAGAGAAAGACAGTAATTCAAAGACCTTGCTTGAGAATGGCGATTTTGTGTTTGTTCCGAGGGTCTTTAATTTTGTGAGTGTTGTTGGAAGTGTATGTTCACCTGGTTTGGTGGATTATAAGAAAGATAAAGGGTGGAAATATTTTATTGAGGGCGCAGGCGGGTTTGATTCAAAGGCGTATGAAAAGAATACGAGGATTTTTAAGAAGGGTAAAGGCGCATGGATCATGGCAAATTCAGTTGAAAGCGTGGAACCAGGGGATATAATCGTTGTGCCGCCTCAGCCGGATGATTATTACTGGAATAGGGTAAGGGATGCTGTTGGTGTGGCGGGTGCGATTATTTCTACTGTGGCGATTTTAGTGACATTGACGACGAAGTAGGTATCTGTTTGTTCTTAATTCATTTTCAAACTATCAGTCCAATTAGTTTATCAGTTAATCTAATCAAGAGCAATAAGAATGAAATTATCCTCAAATTATTTATTTGAAATCGTCAACCAGTCACTTCAGGTTCTTGTTCCAATTATAACTTTACCATATATAGCAAAAGTATTGGGCGCTGACAATGTAGGAATAAGCTCTTATACATTATCAATTGTAACACTATTCTCCACTTTTGCGTTGTTAGGAATAAATATATATGGAAACCGAGCAATTGCCGCTCATCGAGCCGATCGAGAAAGGTCAACTTCCATATTTTGGAGTGTTTTTCTAATTAAAGCTGCATCAACTATTCTTTGCATTTTTGCTTATTTAATTTTCAGTCTTAAAGCAACTTATCCACATAAGACTATTTTATTTCTGCAAATTTTTAATCTTGTTGCCATTGGTTTTGATATTACCTGGTTATTTGCAGGTTTCGAAGATTTCTATAGAATTACAATTAGAGCAATTAGTT
>CAWHPS010000006.1:0-20157 GCA_963831235.1 uncultured Fibrobacterota bacterium | reverse complement strand
ACATTCCAGGATTACCACCCATTGAAAGAGAACGCTGCAAGAGCCTGGCGCCCGCAGAGAATTCAAAATATTCACCATTATTGTCGATGATTACTATGTTCCCATTAGGTACTGGAACAAAAACCTCCTGCGCGTTGTCATTGTCAATATCAGAAAGCGAGGCGGGATTTGTGCATACCCCCACAGATTCCCTTCTTCCAATTATATGGGGCCATCCTGTTGGAGCAACAGATGATGAGTTAAGAACATAAACCATGTTATTTCCTGGAATAACAATATCAAGCTGACCATCACCATCCACATCGCCCAATGCAGGCGGCACAGCAACACCTCCGGCATCAATCTTAAACGGCCAACCAGGCAGAACACCAAGCGAGCTATCAAGCAGCGCCACATTGCCGCCTGCATCATTAACGACAGTCTCGATTCCTGGATATTTTGCTGCAATGTCCCCTGCTGCTATTAAAACACGTCCTTGAGCTGTAAAGGGAAGCGTACCAGGGTTGCCTCGCAACACCATTGCAGCAGGATCAATCTTGTACACTGTATTGCCGCACACAGCCAAAAGGCGTTTTGCATCAACAGCAATAGATGATACTGAATGCGTTGCGTCAAGAACAATTGAGGTGATAAGGCCTCCAGTATACCTATATACTTTGCCAGAACCAGCACCAAACACAATTGTATCCCCGCCTATAAAGGCAATTTGGGTGCTTACATCCGTATCATTCGGGATTATTGCGAGAATACTGTCTTTACGAAGATTCACATCAAATGTATGAAGTAGCAAGTGGCTTGAATCAGCCTTGTCTCTCGATGTAAACACAATCGCTTTCCCCATAACAGACGGGGACGAAAAACCGCGATAAATCGACAAGACAGTATCAGCAAACAAACGTTTGCCGTTATATAAGAAGCCATAAATTATCCCTGAATCTGAAAGAGTGTATATCGCAGTGTCAATGCTCACAATGTTCCTCGGCGATGTATTGGAGTCAACATATTGCGGCCAATTGCCCTGACCAGGCATCCATGAAACAGATATTCTAAACGAATCCGCAGTGTAGCTTGAAGCGGGTTTGCCATATATGTTTGTATAGTCTATTTTGCGGTAACGCCCTGAAAGAGTGTCTATTGAAAGTGTTATCCCCGTATATCCGCCGGTATTCGTATGCGTGGAGAAATACCTGTCCGAATTGGAGTTGGCCGTAGGAGCGTTAAAGGGTGTCATCTGGTTTATATATTTGCCGGTTGACGATTCATAATGCGGGAAGAAATCCTCAGGACTACCGTAAGACTGCATTGCCTGCCCCAGGAAATCCACGAACTCAGCGCCAATATCGGTTACCCCATCAGCTTCTTCAAGATTGACACCGCGGCGGTTTATGTAATTGTTTACACCATCATCAACAAGCTTTTCCCGTATCACCTGGTCGTCAATATGCCATACAAGCACTCCGCCAAACCCGGGAAGCCCGAAATCATAGCTGGAAGCCTTAATCACAAGTCCTTTGGCCTTTTTGGGATTCAGATAAAGGTTATTACAGTTCGGAGTATCAAGACAAAGGCTATCAGCTGTCATTACGACTTGTGAACCATAAATCGTATCATAAGGATTATATGAAAAAGAATCAATAGCGGTTGATGGACTGGCGGCAGTAGGAACAGTATAAAGCTTACAGGTTGAATCCGAAAGTTTTGCAACTGATCTGTTTTCAAGCAGGTAATATTCAGTAGAGCTCAATGGGATTTTTATTACAGTTGCGGAGTCTAACAGAGTGGAAGGCAGCATGCCTGTCCAATGGAAATCAGAATCAGGTTCAGCAACAACAGGATCAGTCCACCCCATCTTTACCCTGCACCATGCAGACGGCATAACAGGTACAAAGCCGCTTACGGTATTATAACCGCCAACATCCATAAGACAGAAAGAGCCTACAGCACTTACACCTTTTTTAGTATCCCATAAGTCCGGAAGCCCCATTGCCCTTGCTATCTGATTTACAATAATACCATTGATGCCGAAATTGAGTTTGTCCTGATTCATGGTTTCAGAACACATTAATAATTGCGAAATAAAATTGGAACTGTCTTTGGAATATATACCATACTCGTCACCTTTTTTATCAAAATTAATTGTGATGGTTGATTCATCGTTGTTGTATTCAGTGCCATTGTAATCCTTGAAATCAGTGGGCCAAATGTAACTATCAATCATATCACTCGGGCTATCTGCAAATATTGGCCCCATTCCGCCGCCATCAGTAAGCCCTGAAGCACCCGCATGAAATACCAGAATATAGGGTTTGTCTTTCATTCTTACTGTATCCGACCCATCGGAAAGCCCTGCGGCAAAACCTGAATCCAGCACACCGGCTTTAGCCATTTCCCTTAGCGCATCCCTTGCAAAAGCCATGATGCCTTGTGTCAATCTTAAATTAAACTCATCAAAGCTTTCCTTATCCTGTTTTTTGGGGATATGATAATACTTCATCTTTTGTGGAAGCGTGATGTGATTACTTTCCGGATCAACTCCAGGATTGACATCCGCAACAGCGTAATGAACTGTCAGCCGGTTGTTTGATATTTTTTGATAATAGTTCCTGGCAAATTCAAGGTGGTGCTCGAAATATTTTTTATAATTTCTACTGTCATTTTGGCGGGGATCCAAATCATAAGTCTGCCTTGTATCACTGCCGAACTTGCCGGTCCCTGTTGTATTGTCAGTTGTCGGATCAGCCTTGAATTCAACCATTACACCAAGTACATGTATTGTCGAAGGTCTCGCTACCCATTGCAAGCCCTCTCCCAAGTGCGGGGAGTTTGCCTAAAAGTTCAGTTCCTGGAGGGGCATTTTTCGGCAAAAGACCTGTTGCTGAAAAGGACATTAATGGAAGCAAAAATGTAAACAGAATAATTGCATGTTGACATTTGATGCGTGTCATGGCAGCCTCTTGATAGATTTTTTAATACATGAAAATAAGTGAAAGCCTGAGCTGCTTGTTACGGGCTGACCCTTCACCATCGAAAACTGGATCAACATTCTTTGCAATAAGCCTGTCCAGGAATGGGGACCCCACAATATACGACCCGTTAAAATGGATATTACCGTAATTTATTCCAAGACCAAATGTTATTTCACCACGGCTGCCCGCTTTGTCGTACATGGTACCAATACGTCCGGCAATAAAATGGCTGTACCAGTATTCCATACCCATTGAATATACAAATTCTTTTATTTCCGATTGCCATGAATCATCCGTAAGGGAGGTTACAATTGCCTGCCAGAAAGGGTCCGGAGGGTTGGGATCATTTCGCTTTATAAGTTCACGATTAATATCGAATAAAACCTTCAGGTTATGTATTGGATTGTCAATAGCACGCCATGCCACTCCCGCGCGAAGGTTGAATGGAATAGGGTCTTTCTGGTTCTGATCAATATAAACTATATCAGGGCCCATGTTTTGAAGAGTAATGCCGAGGTCCAGTTTAGGGACTATGTTTTTCTGCTTATAACCCAAATCAACCGCAAAAGAGTTTGCAACGCCGCGCCGCCTCTCGTTACCTACCGGTACATCTGCAAGCTTGCTGTAAATGAACTTCGGTGTGATGCCGACCCCAATATTATCTCCAAAACTTGTGCCATAACATACTCCGAAAAACAGGTCGAATGAGCTAAAAGTACCAAGTTTTCGCCCTACCTCATCCGTCCAATCGTTAATACCAAAGGAAACATATTTTACGAAACCGCCAATAGTACCCCAGTCTTCCGTGGGCCAGGTAGTGCTGAAATACAGATGGTAAAGATCGGGAAGATTGAATTCCGGAAGCAGGTTCTCGTAAAATGCGCCTATCTGACGATCAGCCTTATTGTAAAGACTCAAACCCTTATCAGTAAGAAACCAGACATCCTTGTCCTGTACTATGATCTTCTTTACAACATCCGAAGGCAGTCCGTTTTTGCTGTGAAAATGTTTCCAGAATGCGCCGGTTGTGACCCTGTTGTTGTTTTCTATCTTTGATGTGCCTTTAAAATACCGCAATGCACCCTTTCTTGTGCCGACCCATATATAATCCCTTGAATCAACCTTTATGGAATAGACTTCATTGTCGTCCATCTTGAATTTCTTCCAGGCCTTGAGATGATAACGCGCAACACCGCTCCGTGTCGCAGCCCATACGTTTCGATCCTGGTCAATGGAGATCCCCCTCACAACATTGTCGCAAAGCCCGTTCGTGGAATCATAAATGGTTATGTTCTTGCCTTTTTTCTTGATGAGCCCGCCTGTTGTTCCAATCCAGATTGATCCGCCTTCATCAGGCTGGATGGCTGTTATGGTATCGGATTTAACAAACTCCGCTCGTTGAAAACGGCCTCCACTTGCCTCCGGAAAATTTAGCCGCGCCCTTGTCTGTACCGACCCATGCCTCCTCAGCGCTAGCGCTTATGCATCTTATATGATCATCAGGAAGGCCGTCAAGATCATTGTACTTCTTCCATTTGGAGCCGCTGTAGCAGAAGACGCCTTTCCTGGTGCCTACCCATAATTTCCCTGCATCATCGGTTTCAAGTGCTGTTATAATCTCTCCCTGAAGGGCTATTGCAAAAGGAAGTTTGAAGTCAGGAAGGTCCTCTTCTTCGCCTTTTGTCTTGAGACCATTGAGTTTGCGCACAGCCTCAACAGCCTCATTAAGGGTTTTTTCTTCTGATGGGGAATCTCCGAGGCCCAGATATTTTTTAACGACCTTTTCAATATTATCGTTCTGTTCAAGGTAGTAAATTTCGTAATTGAGCCATTTGTTGCCATCGAATTTATAAAGCCCCTTTTCCGTTGCAGACCATATTACAGGCAATTCAGCGAAAAAGAGCTTTTCCTTGCCGGCAAGTTCTATGAAAGGTTCAGCCTTGGACAGGGTAAAGGTTTTCCAGGAATTGGAAAGCGGATCAAGCCCCATTGCTCCTGGATTGTAAAATGTGGCGTCAACATCATCCGCTACCGCAACAAAGGCCTCTCCCATGCCGGTTGCACGCGCCCCGGGAGCGAGGAGCAATGTGGGCAAGGCCGCCTGCCCGACAGGGAAGACAGTCTGTTGCAAAGATAAAAACCAGGACGCATGACAGGATGTGGATTTTGTTCATGTTGTTCCTTAAGATTAACTCACCTTAACGATATTTTTCCAGTCTGGAAGGGGAAAGCCCCCGCTCTCACCTGGCAAATGAACTATTTCAGGACCGAAGATATTTTCAAGTTCCGGTAAAAGACGGCATGTGCAGCCCGGATAATAAGGAGGAAGCAGTTCAGGATGACGGTAGATATCTTCTCTTGTGATAAAATAACGCTTCTCCGAAAACTTTTTACACGGTAATGATTCCTGGCCAGTCATTATTTCAAATCTTTGTACACCCTGTTTATCGCCTTCCTCCACGGCACTGATGCTCTCTTCCAGGCTGACTGAATAGTTTGCAATTGCCTCTTCCTTGTCTTCCTCGGAAATTGGACTTCCTGATGCATCCTTGTTTTGTGATGCGACAAATGCCTTAAGATCGTTTATGGAAGGCTTTGCTTTTGCAACATCCATTCTTGGACTCTTACGCAGAACAGAATAAATACCACTGGTATGAATTATCGGCATACTGTTTTCTTCCACAGGTGCTTTTTTCTGAAGACTTAAGTACATGGCCAATACCCCAACCACAATAATAATAATGACTGCAACAATAATTTCCATTGGATCACCTATAAATGTATTAAGGTAGTCTGTATTATTTCAACTCCTCATCAGTTTTATGCGCCTCGTCCTTGACGGGACGGTCTTTGATCTCACTGAAGGAAGCATCCTTTATTACATATCCTTCCGGATTAAAACGTTTCTGTCTGGGACCTGATTCAACAGTGCTGGTCTTTGTTTTGCTTCTGCTTAATATTTTCAAGATATAAGCCGCAATAATAGAGACAAGCAAAATCTTTAGTATGAATGAAACCATTTAATGTAAAATATAAAATTATACCCGGTTCTTTTAAAAGAACCCGGGCATAATAAGTTTTATGCGGATTCCCTGATCACAAACTTTGCAAGGAGTTCACGCTGGACAATCGTCTCGTCCTTTTTTTCTATCTTGTCGATAATCAGGTTTATTGCAAGGTCACCCATTTCAAGTTTCGGCTGACGCACAGTGGTCAAGGCCGGCTCCACAACCACTGCGGCAGGCACATCATCATAGCCGACAACGGCAATATCATCGGGTACCTTGAGTCCGCGTTTTTTAAATTCCATGATCATTCCTATGGCAGTCATGTCTCCAACAGGAGAGAATACGGCTGTCGGACGTTTTCCATTTAACTGATCGCGGGAGAGTATCTTATTTGCAATGTGGGCCCCGTCCGTTATACTGTCCGATGTTACCTCAAAAATAAGGTCAGGTGTGAATTCCAGATTGTGCTCCTTAAGCGCATCCTTGTAGCCCTCAATCCGTTCCTCGATATTCAGGTTTTTGCGGTTTATGGTTATAAGGGCGATGTTCTGATGGCCTTTGTTTATGAGGTACTTTATCGCATCATAAGCACCCGCTCTATTGTTGACATAAATAGAATCGAGATTTTCAGATCGTTTTGCAACAAGCACGCAAGGCAGCTTCTCTTTCCTGAAAAGAGCCAGCTCTTCTTCGCTGCTGCTCGATGTTATAACTATGACACCGTCAACACGACCTTCGTAAACAACACGCTGAAAAAGTTTATATTCGTCCATGCCCTGACCGATGGTATCAAAAAGTATTACCGTATAGCTTGCATTTCGCAGGGTGTTTTTTATGCCTTCCATAATTCGCATGATAAAACCGCTTGCAAGGTTAGGCACAATTACGCCGATGGCATTGCTGCGTTTGGTTGCAAGCCCGCGGGCAATGATGTTCGGGTAATAATTGAGCTCGCTTGCTATTGCAAGCACCTTTTTCTTTGTAGCCTCGCTGATATTTGATTTGTTGTTGATCACCATGGAAACCGTAGCCGTGGTCACTCCTGCCCTTTCAGCAATGTCCTTTAATGTTACCGCCATAAGATACTCTCCTTCTATTTTAAATGATAGTTTATGTTCAAAGCAAGCCCGTCAGGCGCGGGTATGAGGCCGAATTCCATTTTACGTTCAAAACCGCTCAGATGTGCGTCAACATAAGCGTCAAAAGCGGCGTACATGTAAACCGCAAATAAAAACCATATATTCTGGTTTCTGTCAGAGTAAAATGATTTCTCCCTGCTGAAATAACGATTTTCACGCTCTTGTGCGTAAGCAAGATCATTTGAATACATCTTGCCTATGGTTCCCACTGATTGCTCCATTGCTGAAAAAGCAAGCCTTGCACCCTGTAAGGAATCCCTCTGAACCGGCGATAAAGTCGTGTCTTTTTTCAATCTCGCTTCAACTGAATCCAGTGACTTTTTGTAAGAGTCGTGCTGAGACTGGATCGAAGTGATTTTTTCCTGAAGAGGGTCTGCAATGGCCCTGTATTTGTTTTTCAGGCTGGAATAATAATTGCCCGTCTTGTTCCATACAAAAATATTCATTGAAAAACCAGCCATTGCAGTGAGCATCATTCCCATCTTGGAATATTCCTTGTTATAAAACTGGCCCCATCCAGGAAGAAGTATGGAACGAAGAAAGGCGCCTTTAGGGCTTCTTGATGTTTCATGCATGGGATTGCGATTGGAAAGGGATATATATTGATAGCAATCAAGAACATTGTATAAATGAAACCCTGCAGCCCATACAAGCGTCCTGTTTCTGATGGATTCAGAATATTTATAGTATCCCTGGTACGATTCAAGCGAGTCATTAAGGGACAAGGAGTCCGATGAAACAGCCTTGCCGTTAAACACGGCATTATGCTCGTTAAACGGTTTTGATAGGGAATGTTCTATATTATTGATCCTGCTTTGCCATTTATTGGTTAAATAAAAACCATCATTCGCACCTGACCCCACAAGTAAAAGCTCTGTTAAAAAAATAACTGGACCTTTTACATTATGCCCCATTAGATATTGGCCGCTTCCAGGTATAACAAGTGAACTCAGCAGATAAGGCATGCCACTTGTGATCTGTTTCTGATTACTACTCACACCATTAACCTTGAAAAGTGAATCCTGACTACTCGATACAGCCAGACTAATTATAACCAACAATATTTTAACGCTTAATATTAATTTTTTAAACATTTGGCTTAACTTGGCGTACTTTAAATTACAAATTTAACTTGGGAAAAGACAAGAAAAATTGACTAATGCTTCTTATTGTACTCTATTGAACCATTCGAATAACCGACAAAATATTCATTTCCAGGTATTTTATCACCAAACGCATCAATCAGTGGATTTTCAGTTGCCTGAACAAAAAATCCGCTTTGATCTATAGAAACTGAAAATTCTACGACATTATTGGAAAAGGGGCTTACAAAACCAATCTCAGAAAGTGACCCAAAACGGCCATGCTCTTTGCCAAAAGCCTTTTCAAGATGAATTATTGTTAACACTGTTTTTTCCGCTTTACGTTTATTTACCCTTTCCTCAGCAATACTGAATCGTTCAAGTGAGAGTATAAAAAGAATGGCAACTGTTAAAAAGACTACGAGAAACTCTTTGAGTTCAATTCGGGGTCTTGGGTTAATGTTTTTAAACGCTTGAGCGGTCAAGTTTTATTCCTTTACCTTATATCGCTTAGCATTTGATTTAATTCTTGTATTGTGCGCTGAAGTTTTTCACGACGTCCTTCACGCTGCTTGAAAAAAGTCCTTAGAATCATTGCGATGATTATTATAAAGATTACACTTTCAATAAACACGGAATAAATGGCGAATATATCACCTTCAGGAGGCAGGTCCAGAAAAATCTTTATTACTGAAAGCGTACATAAAAGATAAACAAGAATCCTCATGATCTATCGCCTTCCAGTTTACGAATACGGTTTTCAATTTCATCCATTTTTTTCCATACGGTTTCAGTACGCTTTTTCTCGATACGAGCGTACAAATCATTGATTTGTACCTCCAGATGTTCAAGGAACCCCTGGTTTTCCTTACCCCTTACCCTAAGAAGGATTACAATCCCAAGCCCAAGCAATAAGAGGTTCCACAAATGACGGAAGATAAAACCAGGCAAAGCCCCTATATCAATGGCATAGCTTAAGAATGCAAATACAACAAGAATCATGCACCAGAAAATCATAAGTAAAAACAAGATAGCTTTTTAAGAAATTTGATGTCAATTATAAATAATTCAAAAACTCCCCTGAAACCCATCCCCTAACCCCTTCCCTTTTTTTAAAAGAAAAAAGGGAAGGGGAACCGGAAAAGAAATAAAGAGATCTTGTTTGGAAAAGATTAGATTCTCATAAATTGCATTCATTCTTTATTTAGCCCCTCCCTTTTTCCTTCAAGAAAAAGGGAGGGGCTGGGGTCAATGCCGTTGACTTAAGGTTGGCATGTAACATTTAAATATATCAGAACACATTTGGAACTTCCCTTAATTTGTCCGGCGGCACTGAGGCCGCCGGCTAGTCATATGGTTGGTTCATTGATCACACCGAGCCAGAGACGGCTCGGTGGAAAAAAGAAAACACTGGTAGCTAAATGCGAGGCCGTCTCTGGCCTCGAATATAAAAACACAAATTTAATTGAACAGCCGGCGGCCTCTGTGCCGCCGGGCAAAAGTAGCGAAAAAGAAAGTTGAGTAAACTATTAAGCATCTGTCAACCTTAGGTCAACGGCATTGGGGGTTGGGGTTTCTTATGGAAATTGACATTTGCTAAGACTGAGGATGTATGAGATTTAAAATTGCTTTGCATCTGATGTATAATTCATTAATACAGCATCTTCTCCATCATGATAATAAGCCTTACGTAAAGAGAATCGCTTAAATCCTGACTTTTTATAAAGTTCAATTGCCTTGGAATTAGACGCCCGAACCTCAAGGAATATCTTCCTCACCTCATCCTTTTCCGATATATTTATAATTTCAGAAATTAGCCTTTTTCCGATTCCTTTGTTTCTGTAAGTGGGATCAACTGCAATATTAAGGATTTCAATTTCATCAATTATTCGCCTTGCAAAAAGATATCCACAAATGCGATTACCTTCTTCAATTATAAGCGCAATGCCACTACTGGTTTCCGAAATCAACTCGTTTTTAGACCAGGGTTTTGGAAAAGATTGATCCTCAATCCTTTTAACCTGATCAACATCTGCAACATTCATGCAACGGATATTCATAATAATAATTTAAATATTCGCATTTTCCATTTGACATTGAAATATTATTGGTATATATTTATATACCATAATGAATGAATTAACCCCAAAACAACATAAAGTCCTTTTCTTTATTGAAGGCTACCTGAAGAAAAACGCAGCATCGCCTTCTTTCCAGGAAATCCAGGCGCATTTTGGTTTTGCATCTCCCCGGGCTGCAACAAAACATGTTCAGGCAATTATCAGGAAAGGTTTTCTTGAAAACCGGAAAATCGGGAAAAAGCGAATACACCGCAGCCTCAACCTTTTGCATCCGGTTGATAACGAAGTACCACTCCTCGGCAGAATCGCAGCAGGAGCCCCCATCGAAGCCATAGAGAACATTTCGGAGAAATTGGACTTATCGTCGCTTGGAATCAACAATTCCAAAAAAGAGTATTTTGCCCTTACGGTAAAAGGTAGCAGCATGATAAATGCGCACATTATAGAAGGCGACCTTGTAATTATCAAACAACAGCCAAGCGTCACCCAAAGCGATATTGCGGCAGTACTTTGGAATGGCGAAGCAACACTCAAGCATGTAAAAAAAGAGGGGGCTTCTGTTTTGCTTATCCCCGAGAACGATAATCTGAAGCCAATAATTGTCACACCAGAAAAAGTATCTGACTTTAAAATATTGGGGAAAGTGGTTCGAGTAATCCGTCGATATTAAACAATCTTCCAAAATGCAAAGGCATTAACATGAGTTTCATCCCTCTGCATTGTCATTCTGTTTTTTCGTTCCATGCAGGCGTTTGTTCTGTAAAAGAACTGGTTACCAGGGCAAAGGCCCTTGGCATGCCCGCCCTGGCGCTTACAGATACCAACAGGATGAGCGGGCTTATTTTATTCTATCTGGAATGCAAGGCGCAAAACATCAACCCCATTCTTGGCGTTGAACTTACCGAGCCCGGCAAGCCTTACAACAATGTTGTTATGCTTGCTAAAAATGAAACAGGTTATTCCGACCTTTGCGAAATCATCACAAAGCGCCATCTTGAATCCTCTTCTTTCTCATTTAAAGGGCTTTTCCAAAAGGAATGGCCCAACCTTTTTTTTATAACTCATTCTTCGGAGTACCTGCATCTTATAAGCCGCTCTCCCAACCGCTCCCATCTTTATGCTGAGCTTATAAACAACGACTCTTCCACCAGGGCCAAAAGCCGGGACATCGAGCATGCAGCACTGCAACTCGGCATTCCTTTAGTCGCCACAAATAACAGCTTTTTTCTTAACAAAGAGGAATGGGAAACGCATCGTGTTTTAACGGCCATAGGCCTTAACTCAACCTTGTCACGGCTCAAGCCCGAAGAATATGCAAGCATGGGCGCATACTTTACACCACAGGAACAAATGGAAAAACGCTTTCCAAAGCACCCCGAAGCCATTTCCAATACGCAAAGAATCGCAAGCCAATGTTGCATTAAACTTAATCTAAACAAATGGATAATGCCTGCCATCAGCGCGCCTGACGGTTACACGCCTCACAGCTATCTTGTTAAAATCGCATTGGAGGGGCTCCATTCAAACTATAATGGGACGCCATCCTTAAAGCGCGCATCCGAAATCCAGGACATGGAGCTTGAGGTCATTCGGAAACTCGGGTATTCTTCTTATTTTTTGATGGTCAAGGAGATCCGCGATTGGGCCAATTCGCACCTTAAAACAAAATACCGGCGGCCAAAGGATTGCACGGTCACTTCGCGGAAGCGCGGCAAACTCCATCACTTTTTTCAATATCGGTGTAAGTGATCTTGATCCCATTAAATACAACCTCTATTTCCAGCGTTTTTTAAATGAAGATCGGGCCTCACCTCCTGACGCTGATTTGGATTTTGGATGGGATGAAAGGGACGCTGTTTTGCAGCATGTTGTTGAACGGTTCGGTCGCGATCGCGTGGCCATTACCTGCACCACAAACCACTTTCAGAGACGAGCCGCTTTTCGCGAGACCGCAAAAGTATTCGGCTATTCCGAAGAGCAGGTCACTGAAATTCTGGATAGCTTCAAGACAAAAGACAGCCGGATTTCAGATAGCGAAATCCTAAAGCTTTCGAATATGGCAGCCAAAATAAAGGGCAAACCGCGCTTTCTCGGCCAGCATCCGGGAGGAGTGCTTATTGCCAATGACCCGATATGGCGTCATGTTGCTTGCGAATATTCCGGTGGAGAAAAGAACCGTATTGTCACCCAAATCGACATGCATAATGGCATTGACGAATTGGGACTCATCAAGTTCGATCTACTAGGCAACGGCTCCCTTTCCGTATTACGCGACACACTGCTCCAGCTTGAGGAGCAGCACCTCCCCGACCCCGAGGTATGGGACCTTGAAAAGTGCTATGCCGACCCCATGGTGCAGGATACAATTGCAAAAGGAAAAACCCGCGGCATCTTTTACATAGAATCCCCTGCCCAAATAAGGCTCAACCAAAAAGCCAAGGCCGGTACATTCGAGGAAATCACAATCACTTCAAGCCTTGTCAGGCCAGCGGGAACGAAGTATATCAAGGTCTTTGTTGAACGCCATCGCAAGGAAAAGCTCGGCATTCGTGATTGGGATTTTCTGCACCCCTCCCTTAAACCGCTTCTTGAAGAAACACATGATGTTCTCGCATTCCAGGAAGATGTTACAAAAGTCTGTAATCATGTTGCCGGCTTGACATACAAGAAGGCCGATAAGGTAAGGAAAATGATGAATAGCCTGCACGAGGGGATACTAACCTCTGATGAATGGAAAAACATCTCCCGGGAGTTCATTGAAGGCTGCCGGCAAAAAAGCGGCCTTTCCCTTAAACAAGCCGTTGAACTGTGGGAGCGCGTAAGCTCCTTTACCGGTTTCAGCTTTTGTAAATCCCATAGCGCAAGTTACGCACAGCTTTCCTTTCAATGTACTTATCTTAAAACGCATTATCCAGCCCAGTTTTTATCAGCAGTGATAAGCAACAACCACGGTTTTTATACACGCGATGTTTATTTAAACGAAGCAAGACGGTGGGGCGTTAGAATTTTACCCATTCATATAAATGAATCCCGCATCAAATATATCGGCAAACACGACTGGATAAGACCGGGAATGCAACATGTACGCAACCTTTCCCAAAAAGGAATGGAAAACATAATTGCGGAACGAGAGCGAAACGGCAGGTTTTGCAACCTTGCTGATTTTATCAGACGTGTGAATATTCACAGGAAAGAAATCGATAACCTTATTAGAGTGGGCGCATTTGACGGCTTTGGTTTAAGCCAACCCGAGCTCTTATTCTTCCTTGACTCCGCCTATAGGAAGCTCCGTCCGGATCAACCGGAATTATTTTCAGGTAGCGCAATCGTGGGCATTGCGGGACAACATCCTGACCTGAGCGACTACACAATGATGCAAAAATGCCTTAATGAGCTCGATCTTCTCGGCTACATGATTTCCGGAAACATCCTTGACATACTTGCGCTCCACGCAGGCTCACGGAATGCGACCCCGCTTTCTGATGCGCCTTTGCATACAGGTAAGCATATTAAAGTATTCGGCAGGCCCATTACAGAACGCATTCACACGGTAATGCCCCAGGGTAAACCCATGAAGTTTCTGACACTTGAAGATTCTTCCGGGTGCCTTGACGTGATATTCTGGCCTGATACATTCGAGAAATATAGCGATATATTGTTATCAAACAGTCCCTTTGAAATATGGGGCAAGGTCACGGAGGATTGGGACTCCCATTGCCTCGAAGCAGGCTCAGTAAAGCCCGCAATCTGGTCTCCCAACCAGATTGACTTTATGGCAGCCTCCAAAAAACTTGAGATGTCGTATAAATATTTTAAAACTTATGATGATGTTCCTCAAATCCACGCGGCCTAATCCGCTATATCTGCGCATGGAATGCGACCAATTCCAAGCCCAGGTTATTGAAGCCTGGCACCCGGGTTTCAGGGGAAAGGCGTTTGTAGTGATTGAACAGAACCAGCATAGTCATAAAACAAGCGTTGTCTCCTGTTCAGCCTTGGCCAGACAATTAAAAATCCGAGAAGGCATGCCTTTTCAGGTCATTGAAAAGCGGCATAAAAACATTCTCTCCATTGCTCGCAACCGGCCCTGGGAAAAGGATACCCTTGAGGCATTGAGGCGCCTTTTCGACAAATGGACCCCCGTGTTTACAATTAGCGAATGGGGCTCAGCTCTACTTGATCTTGCTGGCACGCCATCCGCACGTTTGTTTAGCGCTCCTGATCTGGCCAACAACCTTAAAGAAGCCATACAAAAACAAATCGGCCTGAAGGAAATAGCAATGGGAATTTCCTCTTCCCGTCTGGTTGCGCGCATGCTTGCAAGAATTGCGAGGCCAGATAGCATCCGCTATTGCAAACCCGGAAGCGAAGAAGCAATATTAGCCGGCATGGATGCTTCATGGCTCCCGGGATTATCCGTTAAATGCCGCGAATCGCTTATAAAATATGGCCTAATCAAAATCAGTCAAATCCAGAAGATCGATAAAAAATCCATGGCCGAACATTTTGGCAGCGAGGGTGAAAAGCTTTATAGCCTGGTAAGGGGTTTTGATTTTGACGCTCAAAAACCCGGTAAAAATAAAATCAATGTAAAAACCATTCTCGACATGGATATAAACGATGAGGAGCAGATGATTCAAAAGGTTGTTTTAACAACAGATATGTTCTGCTTTGAATTAAAGAACAGCAGGCTTACAACCGGCCACATTACACTCACGCTTACATACACGGACAACAGACGAACGCAAAAAACAATCGCGCTTCCGGATGCAACCAATGACTATCGCACAATGGTAAGCTATACACGGGACGCTTTCAAGGCACTTTATCAGAGGCGCGTTGCAATCCAATCAATAACGCTTGCAAGCCATCAGCCGCAGCCTGACCCAGGTCAACTCTCCTTGTTCGAAACAGCCGTTGACCGAAAACAACGTTTGCTCGGTGATGCGATTACGCTCATACGTCAAAAAACGAACTTTTCCGCGATCAATAGTTGCGCAAGCGCAGGATAAATATGGGACCATCTGAAGCAAGCAAAGACTTTTCACCTGTTGAACCGCCGCCTGATATTGCAAGGTCCGGGATCCATATCGGCACATCTGGCTACTATTTTGATGACTGGCTGGGCAGGTTCAATCCGCCAAAGATTTCCGGAAAAAAGCTCCAAGCCCTGTCAGAAGACGAGAAAAAAGAGCAGGACAGGCTTTTGTTTTATCAAAAATATTTTTCTTTTGTTGAAATTAACCATACCTATTATCAGGAGCCTGTTTTACAGTCATTTGTTGATATTGAAAGACGCAGCAAGGCTTCCATGCTGTATGCTGTCAAGGTAAACAAGGAAATTTCCCATACTAAAAGCTGGGAAGCTGGCAAAGCCAAAGTACTCATGGAAAAGCATGTTCAGGCAGTAAGCCCGCTAATCGAGACCGGCCGTTTTTATTCATTCCTAATCCAGCTGGAAGATCATGTTGAGCGCAGCCTGAAAGCAATGGATTATCTGCTTACAGTTGCGGAAGGCGCTACAAAATCCAAGGTGGATGTTCATATAGAGTTCAGGAACATTACCTGGCATAATGAACAGGTTTTGCAGGCATTAAAAGACAATGGCATCGGCATTTGCAATACCGAGATTCCTTCTTTTAGCCACACCTTTCCATTAAAATCCTATGCCACTACAGACAAAGGCTATGTCCGTTACAGCGGGTTAAATCGGGATAATTGGTATCCCAGGGGACTTAAAACCACCTCGAAAGACAGGTTGGACTCCAGGAATGCGCGGTACAATTATCTATATTCGCTGGATGAAATCAAAGAAAGGCTCGAAGGGCAGCTTAAACTCATTCGAAAAACATCACAAACAGTGGTGGCTTTTAATAATCATTTTCAAATCAAAGCCATCCGAAATGCTATCCAGAACATACAATTAATTAAAGAGTTTTACCTGGACAAAAGGCCTGATTAACCCCCATCGCAATGTACCATCGGTAGATTAAACAGGTATTATTCAGGTATTACGAGCCAATTGCAAAACTACTGCATAAACTTGTCTAAACAAAAATGCAGTATGCCAGTCGTCGTTTTCTAAAGCAAAAAAGTAAAAAAAGAGAACATTGGCAAGGAAAACCGACAAACAGTTGACACAACAATACAATGGAGACACAGCTATCGCTACGCTTGTCAATTAATCAGAGACCGGCATGCTTTTTTTAAGCAATAAGGCGGAAGAGTGCCTCGGCCGTCAGTGCAATGACGCCGAACATCAAATGCGCCATCACTTTTTCGGGTCCTTTCACCCTGACCGTTGAGCCGCCGTAATTATCTTTGAGATTAGAGTTGACCCGCTCGGAGGAGCTTCGCTGGTTATACCGAAGGCTTTGGGCGGGAGCGAACTCAACCTTTTCTCCCCTACGCTTATTGGAATCAATAATCGCGACATGGTTTAAGCGAGCTGATATTTCGCGGATGCACCCGGAATCGTAAGCCGCATCCATCAAGTCGTAGAGGTTCGTAACACGCTGACTGCTCATCTGGGCTAACGGTATTGCCACTTGAGTGTCATGTGTTGAAGCGCTGGAGAGTAGTGTGCTTGCCGGGATATCGCCATCGATAGTATCGAGATGCAGCTTATAGCCTGTCCAGGAGTAGCTGTTGCCTTTGCTGTCACGCTTTGTTCCCCGGTCGCACAACACAGGAATATCGGCAAGATTTTCCTCCAATCCACGCGTTAACTGAATCTCCAATTTTGATGGTTCTTTGGGGGGCGGTACATCACCGTTGCGAGGGCGACCGTGTTTTCTTTTGGGAGTAACAGATGGGAGTGTTACTTTTTTTATCGGTTTTTCGCGCGCTTCTATTGCGGTACTGTCACGGCTGATATGCCCTGCCAATTTAGAGCCGCAATAAGTTTCGATCATGGTCTTATGAATGTTGCTGGGCAACTGGGTCTGTGCAAATTCTGCAAAAGCACGAGAAAAAGTCGACTCCGAAGGCACCTCCCATTTACTCGTCCACCCGCACAAACGCCGTAGCGTTGCATCCAGTAGTAAATGTTCGCGCAGAATGCAGGTGGTCTGGAAAGTATAGAGACTTTTAGCAATGAAGGCTCTGGCAATAGGAATTCGTTCTGCAAGCGGTCTTCCCGTAAGAGCGCCGGTATACGGCAAATATTTCTCCAAGTCGAGAAGTTCGCAAATCCGTACGAATCGTTGTTCCCTATCACTCAATTCACCGATGGCTTCTTCGAGTGCGGGAAAAAGGCGGGTCTGTATTGCAATGAACAAAGAGGAGAGATAGGGTACCATTGTATTTGTCTCTGTGGTTAAAGGATATGATACATGCCTATTAGCATGTACTAATAATATATTATATTAGCATGATGGATGCAAGCAATAAATCACTCGCCGCCCTTAATAATCGACTGAAAGTACTGCAATTGCGTATCGGTACCCTTTTCCCTCTGATGCGGGGAAGTGTCGTACGAATCGGGACAAAAGGTAAACACCCAACGTATTCCCTCAATCTAAAGGGTAAAACACGTATCGTGTATCTTGGAAAGGCAAAAGAACCGATGGTTAAGACCTGGATTGGAAATTACAGAAAGCTGCAGCAAATCATCGACGAAATGACGCTCATCAACATCAAAGTAGTAAAGCGGATGGAACAGCCGGCTAAATCACGAAAGTGAATCCATCCTGTTACAAGAGGTGGCGTGTTTGTGGGCTTCAAACCAAAGAACCGAATGAAAATTGGATAAAGGTGGGGCTCTCCGGTTGTTTAGGTATTTTCCCAGAAGAGGGAAGTCGTCCCCGATGACAGGGTTTTGAATAAATCAGCGAAAAAGGGTGCATGACAGCTAATGCATAGCCCCTACGCGGCATTTCTCAAGAAAACCCGGTTTGCCTCCGCGAGGAACAGCATTCTTTTGTCCCAAAAAGTGTCCCATCGCTTGGTTGTCGATAATTCGGCTGCCCGTATTTGCATAACAGCCTCCACTTTATTTTCTGTCCAGAACTTATCAGAGGCTTTCACTCTTTGATTGACCTGCTTGATAAGACTCTCCACCCGACAACTCGATACCGGTAATCCCAACTTTCGGATACGTGGATAATCCATTCTGGAAGCATTTTCATTGATATAGTGGATTGCTCTTCTCAGGATGATTCGTGGGTCACTATCGGACGCTTGCTTCGGAGGCAAACCAATTTCCGTTTGTTTTTGTGACAAAAGGTTTAATATAGGCACCACTTCACCCTTCCATGCATGAGTAATCAACGTGACATAGAAAAGCCACGCCTGCTCCTGGGACTTGACCGTGGCTTGGGCAACAGCGAATAGATGCTCAACGAGATGGACAAAGTCCAAGAGCGCTAACCAGTGACTGAAGAACATCTCATAGACCAACCAATTGCCCGTGCCCCCATCTGAGATAAACAGTTTTTTCGGAGCTGCGTTGAGATTCAGTCTTTCAGCTTCATTCCGTACCAATGGAGCGAAACCTTTTGCATCCAACATGCTGACCACACAGCTTTTCAGCAGGATGGTGTCTTTCTTGTGCGTATGCGGTTGAGGGGGGAGTGAAACTGTATTATTGACCTTTTCTTTTTCGGTTGCTTTGGCATGCCCAGCCAAGCCCGTTACCAAGGCACGAACAGAATCTTTATCGATGAAGACTGTTGGAACCTCTGGATGTGGGTCACCTCATGACTGTCCGCTTCCATTATCTGGAGATGGGCGATATTGTCTGCTTTCCATTGGGGGTTGTGTCTCCGGGTAGATCGTTCTCCGCACGGGTTTGAACACGTCCACCATCGACCGAGACAACCGTGCTGGAGGGTTTTTGGGGACAACAGTTTGATCCACAAGCTGGCTATGGTCACGGACGGATAATAATTCTTTGCCAATTTTATCTGTGATTCTGGCAATTTGCCGATAACTGATGAAAATATCGCCTATCTCTGCTAAAACAGTTTCTGCCTGTTGATACGAATTGCAATTGCCACCAGCCCAACTGATTTTCTTAAGCAGAGAGGGGCTGTAATCGACACTATCAAACCCCAATAAACGACGCCAGGGGAAAAATCCCGCCGACATTTCTGACAGCCGAATATGGGTGCTGCAAACGGGAGTTTTCCTACTGCCGTATTAACCATCACGGATTCTTCTTTTGCTTTCTTTTCTGCGTCTTCTTTTCGCTTGCTGGGTGTATGACATTTGGGACAATCGCATTCTTTGGCAAGCAGTACTTCGATTAACACAGGATCCATTAGAATGCTCTTTTCCAGAAGATATTCTCCAATCTCTTTGCCTAAGGCAACGACCAGTTCCTCCCTCTCTGTAATAGTCGGGAAATGCCCATCGGATTGTCGCCCTGTCTTTTGTTTGATTCGCTCCAGCATACCATCCATCATTTGAAGTAGTTCGTTCCGGATTCCGTCCCACGAATCGGTTGATGTAACCTTTGACATTTTCTTTCACTCCTTTCTTGTTCTCCTTTTTGCACGATAGGACTTCAATAGCCCCTGTATCGTTTTATGTGTGTTAGATTCAATTTCCCTGTTCATTACTTTCCATTGTTTGCAGAATGATTGGATGCTTTTGACCAGTTCTTGCGGAATATGGACGGTGTAGGTCTTTCCTGATTTCCGGAGGATAAATAATAAGCGGAATGAAGCTCGTTATCCGTGCAGTGGCAGTTCTTTTTACCGCACTTGAAGTGGGTTTGCCCTAAGGATGCTTTGAGGTAGGGGGTTGTATCCTTTTGCATAGCCTTATTATAATATTATAACAAGATAATGTCAAGAAATATTTTTGTTAAATTCATTAAAATCGAAAGGCGATCGCATTTTACAGGGTACCTACATTTTTGACTACATTAGCTGTCA
>CAWHPS010000005.1:0-9902 GCA_963831235.1 uncultured Fibrobacterota bacterium | reverse complement strand
CAATGCGCTATCACAGGTTGTGGACCCGGCAGGAACATTCTACCGTTATTCACTAGGTTCTTCATTACTCGGCAGCAGGAGGCAATCATGAATCGCAAAACAATCACAATTGATCCCATAACCCGTCTGGAGGGTCACGGAAAGATTTCTATCATGCTTGATGAAAAGGGCGATGTTGAACGCGCTTTTCTACAGATCCCGGAATTGCGCGGGTTCGAGGCATTCTGCCTGGGCAGACCGGCTGAGGAAATGCCGCAAATCACCTCCCGCATCTGCGGGGTCTGCCCCACTGCGCACCACATGGCAGCCACCAAGGCGCTTGACGGCCTTTGGGGGGTCAAACCCACGCTCACAGCCCGGCTTATCCGCGAGCTTTTCTACAACCTGTTCATGTTCGAGGATCACATCATCCATTTCTATTTCCTCGGCGGACCCGATTTTATTGTCGGCCCCGAAGCTCCGGCAGGTGATCGGAACATACTTGGAGTGATTGGAAAAGTGGGCATTGAAGCAGGGAAAAAAGTAATAGAAATCAGGAAGCGCACTCGCCAGTTCATGACTGAAATCGGCGGCAAGCCGATTCATCCTGTGCTTGGTCTCCCGGGCGGTGTGGCAAAAGGAATCAGCAAGGACCTTAAGTCGCGTATCCAGGAATTTTCATCTGATGCGGTTGCTTTTGCCCAATTCACGCTCAAAGCATTCGAGGACATTGTCCTAAAAAACAAGGCTTATGTGGATCTCATTCTGTCGGATATTTATTACGACAAGACTTATTATATGGGCATGACAGATAAAAACAACAAGGTGACCTTCTATGATGGAGATGTCCGAGTCGTTGACCCGAATGGAAAAGAATCCGAGGTATTCGCTCCTGAAAGCTATCTTTCATCCGTTGCCGAACATGTTGAGGACTGGACCTATATCAAGTTCCCATACCTTAAAAAGATAGGCTGGAAGGGCTTTGTGGCCGGAACTGACAGCGGGATTGTCAGAGTCGCACCGCTTGCGCGCCTTAATGCTGCTGACGGTATGGCCACTCCCCTGGCCCAGGCCGAGTATGAACGTTATTTCAAGACGCTCGGTGGTAAACCTGTCCACAACACCCTTGCCCTGCATTGGGCCCGGCTAATCGAAATATTATACGCAGCTGAACGTATTGCTGAACTCACAAAAGAACCGGAGCTCATTTCGCCCGATATCCGTAACATGGACCTTAAGACCCCTAAAGAGGGTGTAGGCATTGTCGAGGCACCGCGAGGTACGCTTATCCACCATTACAAGTCTGACGAAAAAGGCGTGATTACCGGCGTAAACCTTATGGTTGCCACGCTTTTCAATTCAGCACCGATATCCATGTCTGTCGAGAAAGCGGCCCGGAAACTTATCCATAACGGACAGGTCACGGATGGGCTGCTTAATGAGGTAGAAATGGCATTCAGAGCGTATGATCCCTGCTTCTCATGCGCAACTCATAGCATACCGGGAAAAATGCCTTTGGAATTAAAAATGTTTGATAAATCAAAAAAACTTGTGTGCCGCGTTGTCCGCGATTCGGACAATAGCGAAAAAACACTTTATTTATAAACAAACCTTATTAAAGGAGAGTGAACAATGGCGATCATGACACTGGACTGTAAAGGCATGAAGTGCCCACAACCCGTCCTGAAGGTGGCAATTAAAGCCGCAAGTATCCCCGCAGGAACCACGCTTGAAGTATTGGCTGACTGCCCTTCTTTTCCCTCTGATGTGGAAAAATGGTGCAAAGACAATGGAAAGGTTCTGATTAGCCTCACGGACAAGGGTGGGTATAATCAGGCGACCATCCAGTTCTGATATCACACTTTAACATCGGGTTCATGGCAACATTTGCTGATGTTTTTGCCGGCCACGGAGGGCCGGCACTGTTCTGGGTTCCGTATGTTTTGGTTAAAGGCGCACCCCGTCCCTGGGGTGCGCCAAAACAAAAGCCGAAACATCAGAACAGTCGGCGGCGTCCCTGCCGCCGAACAAACAGGAATGAATTTGCTTATTGAGCGGTTGGAATCGGGTTTTTCTAATGCGTGAGAAAGATTGCTCCCCTTGGTCTTAGCGGTTGTCTTGCCTTGACCGCTGTTTATTCTTTCTGATCAGATAAATCATCGGACTTGAAAATCAGCTTTATTTATAATTCTTATCCTAAATATGTGAGTGCTTTTGTAACCGGAATCGTATAGATATATAGATCATCTGTCTTTTCCTCTTCAGCCTTAATCGTGATTCGACTTACAATTTCATCCACTTTGGCTGGAGAAACAATCATTTCAACTATTTCTTTTTCTCTGCTAATCCGGATGCCTGATGTCTTTTCCTGTTCTTTAACGGCAATTTCTCTTCCGTATGTTATGCTTGCACCCGGTGCACCAGCATCCATGGCTGCCTTGGTAAGGGATTCACCCCTGCCCCGTTCTACCATGAATGTAAGACGCATAAGCCCTGCCAGAAATTTCTTATTACCCAAAACAGTCCCATCTGACACGGAAGCCTGCATTCTCCACTCCGCATTACCTTTAATGTCATCAATTGTTTTTATAATCTGCTGAATTGAGGCTGAATGCCTGTTGACCCCGGCAACACTCTGGATATTTATAAGCCCTTTCTTCACTGGCATCATGTAAATAAAACCCCTTCCGGGCAAATCCAGTTTCCCAGCCGTTACCATGGCTGCAAAAACCTGTTCAGCATCGGTACTGTCAACAACCACACGAATAAATTCTTTTTCAGGGTCAACTGCGATTCTAAGAATTCCAAGCCTCTCTCTGATTCCTCTTCCACGGCCGAACACAATGGTAGGTCCGGGAGAGCCCATATTAAGCGCCGCCCGCGCAATCTCCTCTGATTTTCCCTTCTGTGCTATACAGAAAATACCGGTCATGTCCTTTTTAAAAGACATCTTACCTTCATTGCCTGAAGATATCTCGTGTCCGGGATGCGGCTTGAAAGGCCCCCATGCCCTTTCGCATGGCAGGCAATAAATTGCACCTGAGCCAAAACGATGAAGCTTGCCTGAAACCACGGCCATATTCATGACTTCATCCACAAAATTGTTTGGAACAAGCATTTCAGCCACTTCCTGTTCCGGACTTATGGATGGCATGAACATCTGATACCATTTATCCTTAATAAGAGTACTTCGCGCGTTAAGCATCACGGCGCTCCACGCGCCTGCACCTACCACCTGACGGACTATTGCAGAAGCTGTCCCTTTTGGAAAAACAATGGTTAAAAACGAAAAGTCAGTATTGTATTTTAGATCAGTCATTTGCAATCACTCCCGTTGTTTGGGTTGATTCAATTTGGTTTCCGCTGCTTTTTCTTACAATGATACCGACAAGGAGTACCGCGATAACCGGGGTAACTGAGGCAATGGCAAGAATGCCAAAACCTTCGATTACACCTGGAATATTGGAACCTATTCCAAGACCCATTGCTAAAACCAGAGGAACAGTCATCGGGCCGGTTGTCACCCCCCGCTGTCCCAAGCAAAATTGCAGATATCCTCCAAAGACAGGAAGGTAAAAACAACACATATGATATAAAGAGGCAATAAAAAGTAAGTTATGGGGATATTGAATGCTAGTTTCGCCACACCCAGCGCAATGCCGACCCCTACCCCTATGGCAACGGTCTGAATAAGCAGAATCTTTTTGAATGCACCCACGGTGATTTTCTCCACGGTGACTCCGACCGCATTAAGCGCAGGTTCGGCAAGAGTGGCGCCATATCCAAGTAAAAAACCGAAAACAATAGCCACAAGTTTCCCCCA
This sequence comes from uncultured Fibrobacterota bacterium, assembly GCA_963831235.1. GTDB lineage: Bacteria > Fibrobacterota > OXYB2-FULL-49-7 > OXYB2-FULL-49-7 > JAEUSG01 > CAWHPS01. The sequence continues at coordinate 6,100 of CAWHPS010000005.1, read as the reverse complement.
AAAGCCTTCGCCGTACAAGGGGCCATGAACGCCTTCCATTCCCCATGGTACTATGGGGGTAAAGGCCGAGACAGTATTCTGTCCGAGTTGATTGCCAAGCGGGGTCAAGCCCAATAAAATCCCAAGGGAAAAGAGGGTCATGCCTATAAGTGCAAAAATAATTCCAGCAGTAATTTCATCAGCCTGCGGTACCTTTTCCCTCAAGACCAGGCGCAAGGTTATCAGGAGAAAGAGCACCAGCGGTATAATGGCCTGTAAAGAAGCCATTGCGGAGTCTTTAAGCATTGCAAAGAGATGGCTGTTGGCGTCCCATTTCTTTACATTGTCCTTATTTACCGTACTGGTATTTGTTTTTGTAAATACAATGGTCGCATTGGTTACGCAAATTTTCCCTTCTCTAAGCTCAGACACACCTCCTTCGTAACCAATGGTATATTTTCCTTTCAGTTCGCCGTTTCTCTTGAATTCCTCTATGTCCGATTCAGAAAAACCCTTCAGGTGATACCGCTTCTGAGCTCCTGTTTCTTTAGAGGTTTCATCCACAATCCTGGAGGCGACAATGGTACTTTTACAATTAGGACGGCCATAATAATCATCCTTATAAAAATGGACAACGCCGAGGATAAGAACGGCCAGTACCGGCAGCATTGAAGCCATCGAAACTGTACCAAATCCCGCACTGGTTGAATCACCGCTTCCGGCAACACGGCACACCCCGATACCAAGTGCAAGCACAATGGGTACGGTCACCGGACCCGTGGTAATTCCTCCGCAATCCCATGCAAGACCGATTATAGGTTGAAGCACACCGTTAAAATGGGCCCAGATGGTTAAAGTCATAGTAATTATCAGACTGGGGATAATGATAGTCCTAAGACGCCATCCGTATAAAAACCGCAGGAGGCTAATAAGGACGGCCATACCTACTCCAGCACCAACACAGAAAACAAGCTGCCCTGAGAATTCGTTCAGCAGACTGAAAAGGAGCGGCGCATTATCGGGCAGAACATTGGCCCCTGCGGCTTTAAGCGCGCCGATGGCCGGTTCGGCAAATGTTGCACCCATGCCCACGATAAAACCGAATGTCAGGATAACAGGGAGTTTTGATTTTTTTGGCAAAAGCGAACCAATGGTTTCACTGAATGGCATTAGCCCCAGCAGGATTCCTTCCATAAAAAACATAAGCCCCAGAACAACTATGGCAATGCCGAGGGATATCATAAGCGAATAAACAATTGGCAAACGGAGGACAATTACCTGAAAAAGAATAAGATAAAGGACAATAAACCACACACCCTTTATCTGGTCAATAAATTTATTTCTGACATAGGGCATAAGGATGCTTAATGTTTTTCCAAAACCAAGTTTTATCCTGCCTGTGCCATAGTCCTGTTCTGTTTTCATTTTACTCCTTTTATATACCTGAGATATTAATCATTCTCTGTTTTATGCGCCAAAGCGAAAAAAGCCTCCACATCCCTGCCATAGTCGCTTGTAAACCTGCTAACGACAAACAGCTCTGCAAAGGCCGAGGTAACGCCAAAAACCCCCTGACCGCCAGAAGTAGGAAGCCCCAGGAATGTTTTTATCTATTCGTAAATCCGGAGCGCAAACAAATTACTTCATGTGCACTGGATACCGAATAATTTTGCCTGAACATCATCCTTGCACGCTTTGCGTGTTAAGAATATAGACCCTGAAACGCTTAAAATTCAAGGAAAAAGATGGGACTTTGTAAGGTGTTTGCACTGGAGTTTTTAATCCACATAACTTGAAATTACCGAAACAAGGGATAATCCGGACGAACTTTTCCACCTGTGGCTAAATTACCATGAATCATGCTGATTGACCGGAATCCAACAGTATCCGGATTAAATGACCAGGAAAAACCTTCAAGAAATAACTATATTATAGCAAAATAAAACGAGGGGTCCCCTATCAATGTCTAAAATCAAGATTGTCGCCTTTACAATACTGGGTTTGATGCTATGCATCATTATCTATAATAAGATCATTAACCCGCAATATGCTGATACAAAAGGGCCGGCCATAAAAAACAAAGTCCTTCAGGTAAACGGTTTTATTGTGCAGCCAAGAGAGCTTGAAAACAGTGTCCTCACTTCTGGAACGCTTATTGCATCAGAAAACATTGACCTTCACGCACAGGTTTCCGGAGTGATTACCGGTTTGAATCTTAAGGAAGGTTCTTTTGTTAATAAAGGGACTCTTCTTGTAAAATTTTTTGATGATGACCTGCAGGCCCAGCATAAAAAACTGGAAGCTCAAAAGGAAACTGCGGAAAAGACCGAAAAGCGCATGAAACAATTGCTTGCGATCAACGGAGTCGGAGAACAGGAATATGATAATGCCTCAACCCAGCTCAAAGTCGTTTTAGCGGATATTGAAAATATAAAAGCGCAGATTGAAAAAACCGAAACACGAGCCCCGTTCAGCGGCATGCTTGGCCTTAAGAATATAAGCCAGGGCGCATATATAACTCCGGCAACAACTATCGCATCACTCCAGCAGATTAATCCGCTCAAAGTTGATTTTACAATCCCGGAAAAATACAGTTCATCTGTTGGCAATGGTGATCCTGTGAAGTTTACCGTGGCTGGTTTCAGCAAAACCTTTGTTGCCAAAGTATCCGCGATTGAGCCCCAGGTTGACGAAAACACCCGCTCAATCAAAGTTAGAGCTATTGTCCAAAACAACGATGCCAAACTTTTCCCGGGGGCTTTTGCAAATATTGATCTGGGCCTTAAAAAGATTAACAATGCTTTGATGATCCCCACTCAGTGCATAATTCCCGATATGCGAAGCAAAAAGGTTGTTGTTGTAAAAAACGGGGCGGCCGATTTCAGGATTGTAGAAACCGGAATCCGCGGTGATTCCCTAATTCAAATTACGAAAGGCCTGAATGCAGGCGATACGGTGGTAACGAGTGCCCTGCTTTTTATAAAACCTAAAATGACTCTGAAAGTAACCCTATCGGTCAGATAAAAAGGCGTTTATCCGGTAAAATCCATACAACAATGAACATATCATGAGTCTTCCAACATTAAGCCTCAAGCGTCCGGTACTCGCCATTGTAATGAGCATCATCATAGTGCTTTTCGGCGGGATTGGCTTTCACTTTCTGGGCGTGCGCGAATACCCTTCAATCGATCCTCCATCTATCAATGTACGCACCAATTATACAGGGGCCAACGCGGATGTCATAGAATCCCAGATTACCGAACCCCTTGAAAAGGCGATAAACGGCATTCAAGGCATACGCACCATTTCATCCACGAGTAATCAGGGTAGCAGCAATATTACCGTGGAATTCAACCTTGGTTACGACCTTGAAACAGCTGCCAACGACGTGCGAGACAAGGTTTCCCAGGCAACAAGACAGCTCCCCAATGATATTGATGCCCAGCCTGTTGTATCAAAAGCCGATGCCAGCTCCGATGCCATTATTGTCGTGGCTGTGCGCAGCAACACTCGAAACATATTACAACTCGACGATTACGCTGAAAACGTCATCCTTGACCGTTTGCAAACAATAGACGGTGTAAGCAGCGTCCAGGTATGGGGCCAAAAAAAATACGCCATGCGCCTGTTAATAGACCCAATCAAGCTTGCTGCATACAGAATGACCTTTTCGGATATTGTAACGGCTTTAGGTAATCAAAATGTGGAGCTTCCGGCCGGTAAGATTTACGGCAAAAATACCGAGCTTATCGTGAATACTGTCGGTCTTTTATCAACAGAGGAAGAATTCAATAATCTTATAATTAAATCAATCCCTGGGCAGATAATACATCTAAGAGATGTCGCAAAGGCGGAGCTTGGCCCGGAAAATGATCAGACAATACTTAAAAACTCAGGTATTCCAATGGTCGGGCTTGCAATCATTCCTCAACCCGGATCAAACTATATCGATATAGCAGATGAGTTCTACAAGCGCCTGAAGCAAATCAGAAATGAAACACCGGAGGATATACAGATTGATGTTATTATGGACAAAACCAGATTCGTTAAAAGCTCCGTGGAGGAAGTCCGCCAAACCCTTATCATCGCCTTTCTTCTGGTGATCATGATCATTTTCCTTTTTTTCCGGGATTGGCTTATCGCACTCCGGCCTTTGATTGATATTCCGGTATCGCTCATCGGAACTTTTTTTATAATGTATGTATCCGGCTTCAGCATCAATATCCTGACGCTTCTTGGAATAGTTCTTGCGACAGGCCTTGTGGTAGATGACGGCATTGTTGTCACCGAGAATATATTTAAAAAAATTGAAAAGGGAATGAACAGGCATACGGCCGCCTTGGAAGGCTCCAATGAAATTTATTTTGCCGTGATATCCACATCCATAACTCTGGCCATTGTCTTTCTCCCCATAGTATTTCTTCAGGGATTTGTAGGAAGACTTTTCAGGGAGTTCGGCATTGTTGTTGCAGGTGCGGTACTTATCTCGGCCTTTGTCTCATTATCCCTTACACCGGTACTGAACGTGCTTATGACTTCCAAACATACAGGTCATGGCTGGTTCTATAAAAAGACCGAACCCTTTTTCATATGGATGGACAATACCTACAAAGATATCCTGAATACCTTTATGCGGAAAAGACGTTTGACCTTTGTGATTTTTGCTGTCTGTATTTCACTTATCATCCTGTTTTTCAAGATTTTGCCGTCCGAACTTGCACCCATGGAGGATCGTAGCCAGTTTCGCGTTGCTTTGACAGGTCCCGAAGGAACATCCTTTGATTATATGCTGAACTACACCGACCGAGTCGCCGCTTTTGTGGCAGACTCTGTGCCGGAAAATAAAGCAGTGCTTGAAATGGTAGCGCCAGGTTTCGGCGGCGGGGGTTCTGGAAACAGCGCTAACATCCGTGTCACTCTGACAGATCCAGGGGAGCGCAGAAGATCTCAGCAACAGATTGTGGCTATGATCAACAGAAACCTTTCGCGCTTCAACGACGCAAGGGGTTTTGCAATTCAGGAACAGACGATATCCGTTGGCTCCGGAAGCAGAACCTCTATGCCGGTGCAATTTGTTTTGCAGAACAACGATTTCGCAAAACTTAAGGCTGCTATTCCCGAATTTCTGGATGAAGTGAGTCAGAATGATATGTTTGAAGGGGTTGATATCAACCTCAAATTCAACAAACCCGAGCTAAGGATTACTATAAACCGGCTTAAGGCAGCTGAACTTGGAATAACAGTAATGGATGTTTCCCGTACCCTTCAACTTGCCCTGAGTGGAGGCAGAATCGGTCATTTCATAATGGACGGTCAGCAATATTCCGTGATCGCCCAGGTCATCATTGAAGATCGTGAAAGGCCGCTTGATCTCACTTCCTATTATATACGGAACAATAAGGGCGACCTGATTCAACTTGACAATCTAGTGGAAATGACCGAGGCTGGCACACCTCCCCAGCTTTACCATTACAACCGTTTTAAATCAGCAACCGTCTCCGCCGGTCTTGCCCCCGGCAAAACTCTGGGTGGGGCCATTACCGAAATGGGGAAGATTGCCAAACGCACGCTGGACCCTTCTTTTAACACAGCCCTTGCAGGCACCTCGCGCGATTTCTCTGAAAGCTCCTCAAACACCGGCTTCGCTCTTGGACTGGCACTAGTGCTTATTTTCCTTGTGCTTGCCGCCCAATTCGGAAGTTTTATTGATCCCTTGATTATTATGGCCACAGTTCCCCTCGCCTTTGCCGGAGCACTTCTTTCACTCTGGATGTTCAATCAGACACTGAATATCTTTTCACAAATAGGTATTATCATGCTCATAGGTCTAGTGACAAAAAACGGCATCCTTATAGTGGAGTTCGCAAACCAGAGACGCAAGGCCGGTGAAGCCAAACTTGATGCAGTGGTAAATGCCGCGCGCTTGCGGCTCCGCCCCATTCTTATGACAAGCCTCGCAACATCCCTCGGCGCATTGCCGATTGCACTCGCATGGGGCTCCGGAGCCCACAGTCGTGCACCCCTTGGCATTACAATAATCGGAGGCATTATCTTTTCACTTGTGCTGACCCTTTTGGTGATTCCTGCCATGTATGTCTTCTTGTCGCGAGAGAAAAAGAAA
>CAWHPS010000004.1:0-52272 GCA_963831235.1 uncultured Fibrobacterota bacterium | reverse complement strand
CATAAGTCAGGTGTGGCGGGAAGGTCATGTAAGCACCCGCGCCCATAAATGGCGACATAAAAGATATTTCAGGCGAGATGCCGACTGTTGTCCAGACCCCGTCGATCTTATATGAATCCTCGATTGTGGCCCTGTCTAGTTTATTGGGGTCTCCTAAGTTTTCCTTGTGGCCCATGACAAAATCAACAAGGTCTTTGACGTTAGAGTTTATGAAAAATGGGAGAGAGGCTGAAAATTCAAAATTGCCGTCGAATAAATCGAGGCCTGCTGGGTTATTGTAGAGGGCATATCTATCGTCAACAACAGCTGTAACGGCATTACCCATGCCCATGCTGCGCACGCCTTTGTAGGATGGGCCCATCTCTGCGTTTATCAGAGTAGCAATTGTAAGTATCAATATTAACAGGGTTCTCATTTTATTCTTATTTCTTAGGGATTAAGCGGCCTCTGATATGCAGGCAAAGAAGGGTCGAACCATTTTCGATCACCATCTTCATCAATTCTGCCATCACCATCATTATCGCAGCCGTCATAAACCTCTTCATCAACACCCCAATCGCCACCTACGAACTCACCTGTATAACCGGCCGGAGGGGATGTTAATCTGTTACCATTTGCATCTTCAATCATACCGTTATTGTTATGGTCATCCCATATAATAGCATCCGGAAGAGGGGTTTCAGGGGTTTCAGCACGGACAATCATGGCTTCATAAAGCTTGCATTTTAATTGATCCTTGAAAGTGGCGTTATCTATTTCCATTACTGCTCTTACTCTAGTGTTGTCGAATTTCTTTTCAATTCGATAAGTGTTTCCAAAATCATCAATAATTGTGTCATTCTCACCACCTCCAATACTTATTCCTTCAACCTTATTTGCGAAGGATCCATGGTAATTTAGGTATCCGCCTGACCATGTAATAATAAATAAACCATATTGTTTGTGACCTGCAATAGTATGCGTTGTCGAGTATTCAACATAATCCCCGTCTTCATCTGTTGTATCAGGGACAATCCTGCTGTCTTCATCTTTCAATCCGTTTGTATCAGCAGCGTAGTTCCTGTCGCCGTCATTGTTTCCATCATCAATTATTTCCTCATCAACCCCATAATCACCTGCTACGAATTCGTCTGAGTATCCACCGCGATATAAGAAATACCTTATTGTTCCTATTTTACGATAACCGTAAATGGATGCACATACAAGGTTTGTTGCCCCACCTGTCAATGGGTCGCCTCGGAGCGTTACACCGTTGGTTGCTGAATCGTTTTTAAATGATTCCAAATCGCATTTTATGTGCTGCCCATTTCCTATATCAATTAGTTTATCGTGATCCAGATCCATCCAAATCATTTTATCTTGTCTTCCATTAACCTGGGTGTCGTACCAGTCATTGTCATTATCACTGCTGTCATTGTAATAATAATAACCAGCCTGACGTATGATATCTTGAAGCTGCTTGCGAGGCGATGCAAGCATGTTCAAATCAGTTGAATCCGAATACTTTGATGCCTGGATCTCTCCATCAAGAGAGTTAAGAACCTGAAGGGTTATAGCGGATGAACCGAGAATGGAGTCAATACTTTTATTTATATCCTTTACAGTATATACTCCATAAACAGCATCTGCATCAAGGTGAATGCTATTTATATTAGAGAAGCTCTTGGCAAATGTAATGTATGCGTGTCGTTCCTTGTTATCTATATATGATGTATCAAGCCTGTAGTCCAGATTGACGTCGCACGTAATGAAAGATGTAAAGAATGATGAAAGGAAAAGATAGTCCGAACGGATGATGGTGCTGGTTATTGTTCCACGGGGTGTAAGTCCGTCCCAGATGCGCTTTAAACTTAAATATGCCTGCATGGACGGGCCATACATGCGGGAATAATGGTTGAAGAGGGTGTCGGCATTGGTGACATTTACTGTGGATGTAACTCCGTTTTCAACAACTACCCTGTTTGGATATATTACCGTCTTTGACCATGTCGTATCTTTAGGGAAAAAGGGAACCTTGTTTTTATCGAGTACACCGTTTGCATCCTTAGGCTGTATTTCGTTCCAGAGCATGGGAACAATAACGTCACCTATACGCAGGAGCATTTTTGACCTGAAGTACCAGGCATCGGAATAAAGGCTGTCCTTTTTTATTGCGTCATTGAAATATTTAAGCGCCTGCACATTATTGCCGTTACGCATTTCTTTTTTGCCCTCTTCAACAAGGCCTTCAGGGCTGTCGCTTGTCCTTGAGGCACTTATGAGAGGAGAAAAAATATTACACCCTGTGAAAAGGAGGATGGAAATAAATAAAATGTTTATTAATATTGGTTTCATGATAAGCGATTAATGTGTAATATATAACATTTTCTTTGGCAATGCTAACATTTTCTTAAGTCGCACCTGTCTTGACCGCTGATAATCGCAGATTACGCTGATTACACTGATAAGAAAGATACTTGCAACTCTTTCATGTGAAAAGAAATCCTTTATATCTCATTTGATTTATCAGCGACATTTGTGTTATCTGCGCTTATCAGCGGTCAAGAGAATTATCAGGGATTGCTGTTCACGAACCTCTTAAACTCCAGTTTTTTTGCACCGAAATTTATCAGAAGCCCTACCTCCAATTCATAAGCTTCGAGGTAATTGATTGTTTGTGCCCAGTGTACTTCTTCCAATTGCGATAATGCTTTCATTTCAACCATGACCTTGTCTTCTACAAGAAAATCCGCGCGCCGGGTACCAATCTGCATGCCGTCATAGTATATTGGAATCACCTTCTCACGCTCAAAAACTACCCCAGCCTTTTCGAGCTCGATAGCCAAGGCTCTCTGATATATGACCTCCTGGAAGCCGTTGCCCAGTGTATTGTGTACCTTCATTGCACAACCGATGATTTTACCCGTTATCTCGGAATGTTTGTAGTCATTGTCCATATTTTCTTTCTTTCTTTCTTTCTTTCTTTCTTTCTTTCTTTCTTTCTTATCAGTTCAATCAGTACCGCAGATAATCACAGATATCGCAGATTACACAGATAAATTCAAAGTCAGAATCTTTCTTATCAGTGTAATCAGCGGCATCAGTGGTTATCTGTGGTTCAGACACTTTTATTGCCCGATATAACTTGAGCCCGGGAATGACATTCCGCCATAATAGCCGCCATACTGTCCGCCGCGCTGTTCGAATTTTACATCAGGGATATCTTTTACCCCGATCCTAAAATAAAAGCCGGAGCGGTAACCATTCATGACCCAATTAAACACAGCCTCCCAACAATGGAAATCCCTGATAAGATTCATGCTCTGATCAACAAGCTCGTTATTTTTAAAATCATAAATGCTCGAATAGCTCATTTTCCAGTTGTCGGTAAAATTAAGCGTCAGATTGTCACGGAGAGAGAATCTGGAGGATGTCTCAAAATACTTGAAATATGAATTATAGCTGCTCGCATAATTATAGCTGAAGTTAAGGCCCAGACTCCAGGGGTTCATGCCGGTTTTGGCAGGCTCAGCCGGATTTACAGCTTCAGCCTTTATGGAACCGCCATTACTGAATTTACCTGATAGCTGTGTGCCGGTGGATGCATTTAGACTGTAACTAAGAAGCCTCGGCAGCCTTTTAACTAATGATACGCTTTTTCGAAGCAAGATGAATTTGTCCTGTTCATCGTAAAAACTGTGCGAACCACTGTACGAAAGATCAAGCGTATAAAGGTTTGTTGATGCGCTGGTGGAAAGGTTGTCCCACCTGCCCACAGCTTTACCTGCTCTGTTTTTTGCCATGAAATTATAATTTGTGGATGCATTCAGGTTAAGGAGACTGTATGTTTCATCTTTGGAGTTTTTTTCCGAAGGGTTGCCGGAAAGTTTTGTCTGAAACAGGTTGCTCAGCCCCATGTTAATCGACTGCAATTCGTCCCTGTTTCCGTTGTTTGCTGTACCTGCGCTAACGAATTTCTCTCCACCCTTAAGTTCAGGACTGTATGTATATCCAATACTTGGAGACAATGTATGACGGAAACCCATCAAACGGCCAAGATTGAATTTGGATACACCATATATTGTCGTATTAAGATTAGCGCCCATTCTATATTCTTCCCTATGGTTAAATGCTGCTATGCTATCAAATTGATAGCTTGTGTCAACGTAAGAAATATTATTATTCGTATAGGTCTTGAGTGTGAATCTTCCAGTAGGGTGTTTTTCCTTAAAAAACCAATCGCTTGACATGTTAAAACTTGGCTGAAGATTGAAATATCCCAGCTTTGGGCTTTGTTCAAGACCAAAAGTCAGGTTATGATGCATATCAAATGCATTATTCCTTCTAAAAATGCTGTCATTTAGTCCAAAACGCTGTTCAAGTGTTGTTTCTCGAGTATGAAGTCCACTTGCATTATATCCCCAGTTAATCTTTGCGTACCAGGGAAGACTGTCAAGTGAAATCGGATCTCCGTTTGAATCCTCCCGCAAAACAAATGGAAGGGTTCTTGATTTCGAGTAAATGCTGAAAGATGGTGCCTTCATGGAATTTGTCTTTGTATCCAGGTTTTCGCTAAAAGAAACTTGAGCATTTGTTGAAATGCCAACATCATTAAATTTTTTTGCAATCGCCATATTGGAAAATATTTCACGTTTAAGATAGTCGGTTCGGTTTAGGGTATTTTGTCTGAAATAGTTGCTGTTTCCGATAATATCTCCAGAACCGGTGATGGTAAATGATTCATCAGGCAAAAGATTCTGATTGTGGCTGTAGGAAATACCCCAGTTTTTGGTTGACGACTCGTCTGACCTGGATGTTTCCATGCGCCCGTTAAGGTAGCCGCCTAATAGATATCTTTTTTTGTAATTGAAGTTGGTGGTCAGGTAAACGCGTTGGAAAAAAAAGCCCTGGCCATTGGTAAAATCCATCTTTGTTTCAAGATCAGTATAATCATTAATGGCAAAGTAATAACCAACATTATCAAGATAAGAGTTCAAATTGCCGCCTTCGGAAAACTGTCCCCAGCGCGGGGTCAGGAGTCCCGACTGTCTGCCCCTATGAATTGGAAACACGAAATATGGAAAAATCCCAACAGGAACATCGCCAATGTTAAGCACCATTGGCCTTACAATGGCTTTTTCCTTGGGAATGATTTTCATGCGCTTTCCGAAAAAGAAATAATGTGGATTGGAGTCAAGGTCGCAAGTGGAAAAATCACCGTTTTTTATGAGAAAACTCTGGTCTTCCATCCTTGCGATTGTTTCTCCGTTATAGACATCGTTTTGCGCCCTGGATGAGCCGTAAAATATTTTACCTCGTTTTTCATTCAATAGATAGGTCATTTTTTCACCGGATATTACCCCACTATTGTCCGTTAATACAGGATGGCCTGAAGCCTCAAGCCGTTTTATGTCCGTGCGGTAATAGATGGTGTCAGCTTTTAAAACAGTGCCCTTGTTTTTTAATTCGGCATGGCCCAGAAGCACTAGAAGACTGTCTTTTCGCAGGTACTGGATTATGTCAGCGGAATATGTCACAGTGTCGCTCTGTTGACCGGCCTTCATAGCACTTTTCTTTGTCGAATCCTTTAATGAGTCAGGAACTGTTTTAACAGTATCTGATTTAACAGTATCTGAAATGGACTTTCCCTGGGCTGCGATAATACCTGGAAATAAAAAAAAGATTAATATCAGGAACTTCACCTTTTCATTACCTCATCATAGAAGTTCTCGTATTGCATTACAATTTTATCAGATGAAAAGTTGTTTTTGGCCCAGGCAATTCCATTTCTTGAAAAGGTGTCTGCTTTTTTGCTGTTTGTCAGGATTGTCAGGGCGTCTTTAATCATTTTACCGGTATCACCGGGTTTTGAAAGAAGTGCGTTATTCTTGTCTGATACGGCTTCTTCTATGCCTGAACCATTGGTACCTATTACCGGTACTCCGCATGCAAGGGCCTCAAGTGATGTAAGTCCAAAGCTTTCATTATCGCTTATCTGCAATAAAAGGTCTGCATGAACTATTATAGGGGCAACATTATAAATAAGGCCCAAAAATTCAACTTTGTCTGTTAGTTTGAGATCGCGAACCATGTCCCGCGCAATACATGTTTCAGGGCCTTCACCAACAAGGTAAAGCCTGGCCGGAATTTTATCCGAAATTCCCTTGAACACTGTTATTACATCAGGAATCCGCTTGACCTTCCGAAAATTTGATATGTGAAGGATGGCGGTCTCAGTACCCGGCCTTTTTCTTATGCAGGTGCATTTTTTAATTTTGGGATTGAATTGGGCGGTATCAATGAAGTTGGTAATAACTTTGATGGACTTGCGGGTCTTGAATACCCGTATAGTCTCATGTTTTAAATATTCAGAGACAGCAGTAACGCCATCGCTCTTTTCGATTGAAAAGGCCGTCAGATTTTTAAGCATTTTTAGAGAGCCGATAAGCGTTACATCAGTTCCATGCAGGGTCGTGATTATTTTGGGCTTCTTTTTCAGCATGTCTTTTGCGAGAAGCGCAGCCACGGCATGCGGTATAGCATAATGCACATGCAGAATGTCAAGTTTGCAGGAATCGGCAATCTCGGCCATCTTTGAGGCGAGGAGAAGCACATAGGGTGAATTGTCTTCAAACAATGGGTAATTAACCCGCTCGACCTCGTGGAAAAAAAGATTCGGCTGAGAATGATATTTCAATTTATAGGGCAGGGCGGATGTGATAAAATGAACCTCATGCCCATTAAGGGCAAGGTGTTTCCCCAGGTTTGTTGCAATGGTACCGCTGCCGCCGAATGTTGGATAACAGGTGATTCCGATTCGCATTCTTGTTTTAGTCCCTGAAAACAGAGGATTCGTCTGCAAGAATTGCAGGATGGGTGATTTCAGGGAGTTCTTTTATTAAAAACGGCTCACCGTAAGGTTTCAGGATTCGGCTGCCGTAATATTTAAGGCGGGTTTCAAGTTGGTCAAGAAAATTTGGCAACACAAGTTTTGTTTTGCCCTCGAATTTACCCGAATCATTATTAAAGAACTGGGACTTGAAAGATAAAATCGCATTGCGTCTTTTTTCCATCTGTGCTGATACGTCAACCACAAAGCTTGGCGTGGCTTCCTGACCCAGAAAATAACGGACCATTCGCTCAGGTCTGAATGGCTTTTCCTTTGAATCATATTTGCCAAAGCCCGCCTTGTACCAGGCGGATGATGCCAGTTCAGAAGCTGCCAGGTGGTCGGGGTGAGTGTCGTATCCCAGTGGCAACATTAGAATCCTTGGCCGAACAATACGAATTGCATCAACAATTTTCTTCTCGTAATCCAATCGTTTCTCTAGCATCGTATCGGGCATATACAAGCATGCACGGAAGGAGAGGCCCATTATTTCACCCGCATCATGAGATTCACGAAGCCTGGTTTCCCTGTCTCCTCGTGTGCCCATTTCTCCGGCAGTAAGGTCAATAACACCCACTTTATGCCCGGCTTCAACCATTTTGGCAAGGGTTCCGGAGCAGGCAAGATCAACGTCATCAGGGTGCGCACCTATTGCAAGAACTTCAACTCGTAATAGGGATGTTTCCATAGGATTTATCCTTTTAATTCAATCAACTGGTGCATGAAATCAAATGGGTTAATTAAATCCAGGATTTCATTCTGAAAGCAGGGACTTTTATCCGTAAAATATATAAAATTGAACTTTCTTTCCTGCAATGAATTCGGATATGTAAAATCCATTGCAGCTTTAAGGGGAGTGTCGTTGACAAACAGTTTGCGTCTTATTGAATTTAAAGCCTTCTTATAAAGATAGCCATGGATGCTCATTGCTTTCCTAAAAGCAGCGTCAGCACTGCCTGCAAGAGAGGGATCAAGGACTGTCAGGGATTCTTTTGCATCCTTGAAATCCCTGGCAAGTTTTTCTTTCAACTCTTCCAGAAAGCTCAATGAATCTTCTGTCAAACTCAATTCAGACGCCTGTTTTTCAGCCATGTTTCTATTCGTTATAATATCCAAAGGTGTGATGTTTGCCTCTTGTATCGCTTTAATGTCGTTTTTGCGAAAGAGTGTGGCTGAAAAGCGTGGAATTATAACAGGCATTGTCCGTCCGATTGTTTCATACATAAGGGCTGTTTCACCATGATAGGCTATTTCAGAAGGGCCGCTTATTTCAACGGCAATGGGGAGCGAATATTCGATGGACATCAACCGGGATAGGGCTGATGTGGATAATGATTCGTTATTGATTTTTGTTGCTTCGGGTAATCTTTTACGTTTGTTGTTGATTATTTCGTAAAGGAAAGTGTCATCTTTTCGTGTCTTGACCTGGGGCTTAAAGCCTGCATCTACTATTACGCTGATTTGTTTTTCAGCAGCAGCCCTTGCTTCATTTGTTTTTTTCTGAAAGGCATTAAAAAAAGGCTGTCTTAATTTTTGGGTAGTGGAATGAAGTGGATCAACTGTTATTATCCCAAACTCGCCGAATATCTTATGTATTATTTTCAAATGATAATGGGCCCAATTATCAGCTTGTATTGCAGGGATATTTGTTAATGAGCTTGATGGATTAGGCAAAAAACCTGACATGCCTGAATATCCCTTATTATCGAAAATCAAATCCGGCAAAAATGGGAAAGAAGCTGATTTAACCTCATTAATGTCATCATCATCAGTTGCAAGCCAAAAAAGAGGCACAACCGGTATTTTAAGTGTATTACTTATCAGTTCGGCAGTTTTAATTGCCGTCAGGATTTTATATGCCACATAAAGAGGCCCTCCGGCAAGGCAGGACTGATGTCCGCAGGAAACAATGACACTGTCCTTATTGGTTATGGATTCAATGTTCTGGATTGTTTTTTCAGTGCAGGAATGTTTTATGTTCTGTTGTAGTAGCAGATCTCGGATTTGCAGCCGATCAAATTCCATTTCTTTTAATACCCCAATCCTCTCGCTTATACCTTTTAAGTCCGGGGAATAATGGAAAAGTCGCCTGACAAATCCATTGTTAATATAATCGTTGGCAAAGGCAGGGTAGAGGGGATAAAAGTGATCGAAAATATTCATTTTTGAATAAATATAACTAACATCATAAGGATATGTGGCTAAAATTATAGAATGATGAAATAGGTCTGAGATGTTTGATGGTTAGGTTGTCCTAATCATGCATAGGCAAGGCGTCCACGAGGTTCCGGAATTGCTCTACCTAGTTTTTTAGCAGTCTCGGTCCATTCCTCGATCACAATTTGGACATTTTTAAGTGCTTCAATATAAGTCTTTCCATCAGAGGCGCATCCGGAAAGTTCCGGCACTTCCGCAATAAAAGAATTGTCTTCGTTACTCCAGTAAATGATGACTTCGTATTTGTTTGTATGGTTTCTCATTATGTTTCTCCTGCCAGTTTGTATTTCAGAATAAGATTGCGAACCTGTTTTATCTGATAAGGTTTAGCCTTGTTCCCTTGCGCTTGTATGTTTATAATTTCCTCGATGTTTTCTCGATAATAAATATGGTGGCTTCCTTTTACTCTCAATTGAAAACCTAATCTCTCCAACACAAGACAAATTTCCGAAAACTGAATATTATGATCTGAATTACCTTGTAGAATTCTTATCAGTATTTTTGTGAAACTACTCATTAGTACTACTGTGAAAAATATAATCTCAAAGTTAGGTTTTTTATAAATGAGACATTAGTTTGTATTGCGCGAAAGTACGATCTCCGAATTTTCCTTTTCCCTGTTAACGAAATTAAGACGGAAAACCCAGTTGTTAGGATCAATATATTCGTATTTGCCTGGATGGCCAGGAGACCGGATTCCGTAGCCGAAATGTACATGCGGTCCTGATGTGACCCCGGTTACACCAACATAACCTATTACCTGGCCCTTGGTCACGGGATCACCGTTCTTGACCGCGCGGCTGTCCATGTGCGCGAAAAGCAGCGCGAAATCGTCTTTATGGATTATTACCATGTTGCCGCCTCAACCGGAATTTTCCGTGAATGCGATTCCATCTATAGGCGCTATAATCGGCGTCCGCATCCGGCATGCGATATCGACTCCGGTGTGGGGCGTTCCGCCCCCTGTACCGCGCTCATCCCACAAGCCGGTAATATAAGCGTATTCGTCCTTTACGATGGTCTTATAATACTCAAAGATTTTTGAGTCAACATCATAATTCTTGTTGTGAAGGAATGATGGAGGGTAAAGGACTATCTCAGTTCCGGGTTCAATTCTGTTGCTTGAAGAAATAATCGGCTGTCTTCTTTCCCTTGCAGTGAGATTATGTATGTCAACGAGCTCGTTGACATACTTGTCGATTTCATTTCCTGAAGGTATTACAGCCCGATATTCACAAATAGCAAATTTGGCTATTTGATAAAGTGATTCGTTATTCTGGAATATGTAATTTGTCGGTTTGACTCGTGTCTGCTCCAGCTGGGGGGGGGTGCGTACCGGAGGGACATCACCGTCAAAGGTCCTGCTTGCATAAAGTGTTGCAAAGAGAAAAACAGCCGCCTTGGCAAATGTCTTGAAATAATTAAAAACCATTGTGCGCGGCTTATATGGGGTAAGTCCTGCATTGTGGATGCGGTTAAGTAGGAACTGGACCGAGTCGGTTAATTGATCGAATGCTCTTTTAAGCGGGCCGGAAAACTTCAGTTGTGTTAGCGAGACCCCGCTGTCCTGAGCTGATCTGATTATTGATGCTTCAGGAATTTCAAGGTTCAGGACAATGGAGCGGGGGATTGATATGGTGCCTGTTCCGGTCATTTTAGCGAATGATTCGAAAAGCGAGTGAAGAAACGCCCTGTTTTCGTTCATGGTCCTTGTTTTGCCACGGTTCTGAAGAGATATTCCTCCATAAACCTCGTTCTTTACAATGCGGACGTTTATTCTTTTATTCTTCCGCATAAGTTTGGCTATTTCTATTACATATTCCTTAAGACTTTTGGTTGAAAGGGCGTTCAAGGTCACGGGTATAAGATTCAGATCAGATATTATAAAAAGGCGTTTAACAAGATCATCCCAAACGGAGGCGGTGTCTATGACGATATATTTATAGTATTCCCTGCAGACCTTGAGGGAGAAGTGAAAGTTTTTAAGCTCCCTACGGCCGAGCCTCGCAAACAGGCTTGAGTTTGCGGGGATCAAATCGAGTCCGGGCATGATGTTGACTTTAAGGTCTGTTATACTAGTCCTGCCAAGGACCGTGCGGCGAAGCTTGTTTTTGAACCTCCCTAAAAGTGTCCTGTTGTTTTTTGATGGAGCTATAGTATCGGGCAGATAGTAGCGGTTTGTAAATAGATTATAACTGGACTTTACGAACTTCGAAGGCTCCTTGCCAAATGCGGCGGTCGCGCATCCCTGGACATCAAGGTCGATAAGCAGTGTCGGCCCACGGCTTGCAAAGCATGCTGCAAGATTAGTGGCAATCGTGGACTTGCCCACACCACCCTTGATGTTGGCTATTTGAATTATGCCGCCCTGATCATTATCGGTAAATATCAATTTCTTCATGTTTTACTTTTGTAATACTGCAATATTATATTGCAATATCATAATATCGAATGGTTTTTAAATAAGCTTTAGTATAATGATAATAATTTAAAATAATCAATTAAATAATTTTTGTCAACCAATAACAGTTAAAGTGGTTTCTAGGTATGTCGTAATAAACAGGAAATCAATTAGTTATGGTAGCATCTTCAACCGGTTTCGAGGCTAAAAACAGGGCTTTTTCCATATTTTTTTATGAATCCCCAATTTGTAAGTTCAGTTTCAAAGCGATTCCAAATGGAATTATTGAGGTATCATTCTCAAAGAAACAAACCATCGACAATGGCTATGATTTTTCAAACCTGAAAAAACAGCTCGATATGTATTTCAATGGACTTTCCGTTGAGTTCAGTGAACCTCTTTTATTCAATAAGGATGGCTTTTCCGGCAAGGTACTGCAAGCATTAAGAAAAATAGGTTTTGGCAAAACCATTACCTACGGCGAATTGGCTTCTCTTGCAGGATTCAAGGGTGCTGCAAGAGCGGTGGGTTCTGTTATGGCAAACAATCCTTTGCCTCTTTTAATTCCATGCCATAGAGTAATTCTGTCAAGTGGTGCGATTGGAAATTTTGGTCAAGGAAAAAAACTAAAAGAGAAGTTATTGTTTCTTGAAGGAGCATTGTAGAATTTTAATGCACGACTTTTTGGCCGCGATTTTTATTCTTGTGAGGTCAAGGCCATAAGTTTTATCGTACACAATCCGTTTTATTCCCGAGTTTGCAATTAGTTTAAAACAATTCCAGCAGGGGTTTGATGTCGTATAAATTGTTGAATCCTTTATTGAGACCCCGGAATAAGCAGCTTGAATAATGGCGTTTGCTTCAGCGTGGACCGTATTTGTACAATGGTTATTTATAATATGATGACCTGCCTCATCACAATGGGGTAATCGCCTGATGCTGCCGTTGTATCCTGTTGAAAGTATTATGTTGTCACGTGTGATAACAGCCCCGACCTGGTTTCTATCACATGTTGAGCGCTTTGCCACAACTCTTGCAATTTCAATGAAGTAGCTGTTCCAGTCTGAACGCGTTTTTTTAGGAAGTTTTGACGGCATTGGCAGGTGTTCCGCTTTTTAGTCCCTGAACAGGGGAAACTTTAAACAGAACTCTTTTACTTCTTCTTTTATCTTTTTAAGTTCAGTACTCTTCTTTAATATTGCCACAATCTCCGGACCTTTCATTTCCTGATATCTTGGATCAACCGCAGCAATGGTCATAATGCGGTCTATCCATTGAGCCAGCTTTTCCATGTCTTTTTCTTTCATACCCCGTGTTGTAACAGCAGGCGTGCCAAGACGTACACCACTGGGATTATACGGCTTGCGCGGGTCAAAAGGAATGGTGCTTCTTGAACACGATATGTGTGCGATGTCGAGCGCCCTTTCAGCCGTGAGACCGGAAACATTGCGGCTTGTTACATCCACAACCATAAGGTGATTGTCTGTACCATCAGATACGATTTTAAATCCATGCTTTTTAAGGGCATCGGACAAGGCCTTGGAGTTTTTTATTACTTGTTTTGCATATCCCTTGAATGAGGGTTCAAGTGCCTCCTTGAAAGCAACTGCTTTGGCTGCGTTGATATGATCGTGTGGACCACCCTGCAAGCCGGGGAATACGGCTGTATCAATTGCTTGAGCGAATTTTTCCTTGCACATAATTATTGCGCCGCGAGGTCCGCGAAGGGTTTTATGCGTGGTGGTTGAAACAATGTCAAAATATGGTATTGGAGAATCGATCTGCTTTCCTGCTATTAATCCTGCGATATGGGCGATATCAGCAAAGGTTATTGCGCCAACGCTGTCGGCAATTTCTTTGAACCTCTTCCAGTCAAGGTTTCGCGAATAAGCAGAAAAACCTGCAAGAATCATCTTCGGTCTTTCGCGCTCTGCTATCTCCCGAACCTGGTCCATATTTATTCGGCCTGTTTCATATTCGACCTGGTATTGTATGAAGTTGTACATCATGCCTGAGAAATTGACCTTGTGTCCATGTGACAAATGACCGCCATGGTCAAGGGCCAGGCCAAGTACCTTGTCACCGGGTTTTATTGTCGCAAAATATACGGCAAGGTTGGCAGGGCTTCCTGAAAGAGGCTGGACATTGACATGCTCGCATCCGAAAAGTTTTTTTGCGCGATCAATTGCGCATTGCTCGATCTCGTCGATGATCTCATTGCCGGCATAATAGCGTTTACCGGGATAGCCTTCAGAATATTTGTTGTTAAGAATCGTGCCCATGGCTTCCATTACAGACCGGGAAATATAGTTCTCGGATGCAATGAGTTCCATACCCTCTTCCTGCCTGCGCTCCTCACGTGATATCATATCGAATATTTTATTATCGTACTTTTTAAGGTTTTGCATGGTGATTTTTATTGGCATGGTTTAGGCCTCCTCATCAAGCATGTTTATGCGTTTTTCATGGCGGCCACCTTCAAATGGGGTGGTGAGCCATGTTTTTATTATTTCAAGGGCGGTGTCTGCGTTGGTTGTGCGTCCACCAAGGCAAAGTATGTTGGCATTATTGTGCATTGCAGCCATTTCAGCAAGTTCTTTTGTGTTGCATAGGGCAGCGCGAATGCCTTTGTAACGGTTTGCCGCTATGCAGACGCCAAGGCCGGTCCCACAAATAAGGATGCCTTTATTGAATTTTCCGGAAAGAACCGATTTTACAACCGCTTTGACATAAATAGGGTAGTCGGTGCTGACAGATGAATGGGTACCCACATCCTCAAGTTCATATCCATCTTTTGCCATCATGGTTTTGAGTTTTTCCTTAAGCTCAAACCCGCCGTGATCACTTCCGATTACAAGTCTTTTTTGAGTCATGTATGATACTCAGCGTTTATTTTTACATAATCATAGGAAAGATCACAGGTGAAAATCTCAGCTTCGGCCTTGCCTATATGAAGATCAACAATAATGTCAACATTCTTTTGTTTTAGCAGATCATGAGCCTTTTGAGCGTCGAAATCAATAGGCTCGCCGTTTTTAACAAGCAGTATTCCACAAAGGGAGAGTTCGCTTTTTTCAGGCTTCATCTTGATACCTGAATATCCAATTGCAGCCATTATTCGTCCCCAGTTGGGATCGTTGCCGAAAAGCGCGGTCTTTACCAAGGGTGAATGTGCCACAGCGCGCGCGGCTTTGTCAGCGTCCATTTCGGTTTTAGCGCCCTTGACCTTGATTGCAACAAGTTTTGTTGCGCCTTCACCGTCCTTGACAATCATTTTTGCAAGTTCCCTGAATACAAATAAGAGCCCGTTTGTGAATTCAGCCAGTGCAGGGCCTCCGGATATGACTTTGTTTCCGGCTTCACCATTTGCGAGGAGTGTAACCATATCATTGGTGCTTGTGTCTCCATCAACCGTAATGCGGTTGAAACTTTTTGAAACAGCATATTTGAAGGCTTTGCTCAAGGCTTTGCCTGTTATGTCTGCGTCGGTTGTAATAAATGCCAGCATTGTTGCAAGCCGAGGGTGGATCATACCGGATCCTTTGCAACATCCTCCGATTATTATTGTTTTTCCTGATATGGATAGTTTGATTGCAATCTCTTTCTGTACCAAATCTGTTGTAAGGATTGCCCTCGCAAAGGCCCCGCCGCCGTTTTCAGAGAGGCATGCGGCGCCAAGCTTTATGCCTTTTTCTATCTTGTCCATGGGTAATTGTTTGCCTATTACCCCTGTGCTTGCTATGTATACTTCCTCAGGTTTGCACTTAATTGCATGCGCAGTTATTTCAGCCATTGTTTTAGCGTTTTTTTCGCCTTGTTTTCCTGTTGCTGCATTGGCTGAGCCGCTGTTTACGGCAATTCCAAAAACATTACGTTTTAGGCCGTGTACCTTTCTGCACCAGAAAACAGGTGCAGCCGCGAAAAGATTTGTTGTTGTCGCACATTCTGAAAGTGAGGGGACTTTGGTGGACAACAGGGCAAGATCAGGTTTGCCTGATGCTTTGATGCCGCAAGCAACACCAGCTGCCATGAAACCTTTGGCAGAAGTAACGCCTCCATCAGGTATTTTTACCATAAAAAATCCTTGACATGAATATTAATGAACAAACCGAATATAAAAATTGTTAATTGCTTCAAAACATGTCAATGGCAAGGATTATTCAGGACGCTTTTCGGACCTGAACACGTGAATCAAATCCAATTTGCATTGGATTGATGTGAGCCTTTTTTCGTATGGTTTTTATTTTTGTCACTATTCCGATCCATCTCTTCAATTAATTTATCGAACAAAATGGCTGACAGGTCGTTGGTATTGATTGTGGCACGGCCATCCTTAAACGAGATTGAAAAAGGCTGTGTTGATTGTGAGGCATCACAATTCACTGAGGTTGTGGGGTATGTTGAATATTCGCGCAGCTCGGTATAGTGTATTCGTATTGCCTGAAAGGTTTGCTGCAAAAAGCAATTGTTATTAACAGCATTTTCCATCTTGTTTTTATCAGTGAACGTGCCGGTAATTTCAAGGCGTGAAGCAACAGATGTCTGACGAAGAGCATAACCTGCTGGCATGGAAATATTCATTTGTTCCTTCATATGATCCATTATTGTTTCAATGCTTTTTATTAGGGTTCCGATGCTTTGGGTCAATTTGTCCACAATTGTTGAAATGGATTGCGTTTGCGGCTCTGCTTGAAGCGGAGTAGTTTGGTCTTTCAATAGTCCTGAAAACATGTCCGCAAATCCGCAGGATTGATTGTCCACAAGAGATTTTTGATCAGCCCCTGATTTAAAAAGTACACTGGAATATGAAAATGACGTGCTGGTAACTTGTACCATGATTACCCCCCCCTTTTTGTTTTTTTAATAATAACCCCGAGAAAAGATCAGCAACTCGCATGCCTGCATTGTTCAAGCTTTATTTCATGTTTTACAATAGGTTTCACTGTCATTAATTGAAAAGAATGGAAAAAAGATTATTCTGAATCTGCAGGAAAAATTAATGAGGAATTCATGTTTGTTAAAGCACATGCTGACAATGGGAAAAGATTGCCTTAATCACGGATACCTAATAATTAGCAAGTCAACCAGCAAAAATAAAAAGAGACACTCTGGTGATAAATTTAATATGTTATCTGTCATCAACATGACAATTAATGATATCCTGCCGGAACTTAAAATTATTTATGATGAGTTACCCGGTGTGCCATGCAAAGAATGCGGAAGGTGTTGTGTTTCTCCCACCTGTACATTGGTGGAATTTATTTTTCTAATCAAATCTCTTTTGTCATATCAAACCAATGAGAATGTTCAAAAACTTCTTTCACGCAACCCCTTGTTGCATGATGGCTTTGATGGCAATTTACATTGTGTTTTTCAGGATATTGTTTCAAAAAAATGTATTATTCATTCAGGCCGTACCCTGGCATGCCGTTTCTTCGGTTTTCCTGCGCTTGACGATCTAAACATAAGTAATCTCGAAAATTGCAGGGAAATTACTCTACCAGGGAATGGACCTGGAGTAAAAGATATAAGATCCTGGCTGGACCGGCTCACCGCCCTTAATCAGCATCTGACGCCATACTATTGCGAACCTTACTGGATTGCCGGATTCAATGTAGAATGTTGGCTTGCCGTATATTTTGATCCCATGCTTAATGAAGGCATATTCGGTGAAATGAAGAATGTTTTAAGGGCCAGTATTGATTTGGAATTCATGGATTCCGGATATGTAGATATAACAGGGCTCAAGGAAAAAACAGACAGGATTGCGTTATTATACGAACTTATCAGAGCAGGAGATAAGCCAGGCAGCCTGCATCTTATTCAGGATATCCGTACAAATTACCCTTATACCGGAAGTTATTACCTGGATGAGCTTGACAAATTAGGTAAGCTTCTTTTAGATTGAGATTTAAGCCTGATTCTTACTATTTATTTACCATGCAACGTACATTAATCTCGATACTTTGTTTTCTGGCATTGGTTTTTGTCGCATACCCTGCGCCTAAAATATTGAAGGACGATAAAACGGGTTTTACATTTGAGCTTTCATTCGTCCAGCCTTCCGTATCGGAAGCAGAACTCGGAAGCGCCTACTACAGCCGTATATCAATTGATGGCATGACTAATACTGGAAAAGCCAGAAGCCCTTCCTTGCCGAATGTTCAGTACATGATTGGCATTCCAAAAGAAGGATATAAAATAAACGTAACATATTCGGGAGGCGCTTCCGGGAAATTAGCGAATGTTTTGTCACCAATACCATACCAAAAATATCGTGCCAACAGTAGAATGGACGAGGATGTTTTCCTGCCGGATACCGGCATCTATTCGCTTGAACAATATCCTGTAAAAGGTTTTTATCAAACAGAAATTATCACTCTCGGCAACCAGCAGGTCTTGAAAGTGACGGTTTACCCTGTATTGTATCGTCCATCAAAGGGAACATATTCTTATAATACAAGCTTCAGGGTATCCGTGGAGTTTGACGGCAGGACAGGCGGCAATGTTCTTAATGCAGGGGATGAATTTATCCTGAAGCAGAGCCTTCTTAATTATGAAACAGCCAAAGGTTTCAGAATCGCTCCACCCATTGTAAAACGATCGGCATTATTTTCAGGCACACCGCTTGATAATAAAACAGGGGTATTTAAAATCGCAATTCGCAACAGCAGTGAGTTTTCAATTGATGGGGAAGGGGTTTACAGGCTGACCGGACAGGATATAATTAACGCGGGCGGCAGCCTTGCAAACACTGAAACAGGGGAAATTCGTCTTTACGGTTCGGCATACGGAATGGCATTAAACCAGATTTACGACACTGTTGGAATTGAAGATAGACCGGTATTGAAGGAGGTACCCATTCTATTGAAGGATTATAATGGCAATGGTGTCTTTGATCCAAACGACGAAATTATTTTTTATGCAACAGGTACCACCCGTTTTTATCCCACTGATCAGAGTTTTGTGTTTCAGATACATCCTTATGATAACACAAATTATTATTGGTTATTGCTTAAGAACCCTAATACTATTGATCCGGTTAGGCGTCTTGATACTATTCCGCAGACAGGGGCAGTCTATAACAAAAGGGTGGACTATTTCACGGATAGAATTCATCGCGAAATAAATTCCAAGAACCCAAAGGACGGGGTTGATATAGAGGATTTTAGAGTCTGCTGGGTATGGACTGACTTGTCAATTAATGGTATTGCGCTTACATTCTCTGAAAATATGGATATTTATATGCATGATGCTATTTCCGGATCCGGCAATATCGCAGTGCAGATAGTGCAGATATATGATACTCAAATCTTTCTATATAATATGTCTTCAAATGATGTAATGATAAACAGTGTTCTTTGCAACCAGGACATGGTCAGAAAAGGATATTACTCTTTTTCAAATCTTATGCCAGGCAATAATAATATTGTTTCAATCAAGCCCATGAATTCAGTTGCCGGATCAGCATATCTTGACTGGTATGATCTTTCTTACCAGCGTCGCATTGTATTTCGCGGTTCTCCTCTTATTGTTTACGGCTTTCCCGGGAAAGATACTTTGTTCGATTATGCAGCCTCAGGGACAGGTCTTTCAGATGCGTTTTGCCTTGATGTTTCTGATCCGCTTTGTCCACGTATGCTTCCCACGGTTTATAAAAACGATTCTTTGATTTTTCAAAGCCCTGGTTTTTTCCCAAGCAAGGATTCCTTAAGCAAGCGGAAATTTTGTCTTACCGCACCATCGGCTTATAAAAACGTCTCTTCTTTGGAATTATGCACGCGGCCCTCACTCGATTACTGCATACGTGATTTGCAGAACCCGTCGAATTCTTGTGATTATCTTGTTATTACGCCATCAGTTTTTTTGGATGCAGCAAAAAGGCTTGCTGCACACAGGACAACCTTTGATGCTGATGCTGTAATAAACGGGAAGGTGGTGTTGCTTGAGGATGTTTACGACTATTTCAGCGCGGGTAAAATAGATATTTCAGCTTTGCGTAACTTTCTTGTATTCGCTCATGATCATTTGGGGGTTGGATATGCTGTTCTGATGGGCGGTGGACAAAGAAATTATAAAGGAGGGGTTTCCAATTATATACTTCCTTATGAAGCCTTCAGCAGTATGGAAAATAATCTTGTGCGTTCGCCTTTATTGTCGTCAGGCGGGGCAACGGATGATTTTTATTCATGTTCTCCCTCATATTCCAATATACCCGGAGGATTCAAAATTCGTATAGGACGTTTGCCTGTTACCAGCGACAATGAGGCCAATCTGGTTGTTGATAAAATCATAAAGTTTGATACGGATAATCTAACGAATAAAAATTGGAGAAACAGGGCAGTTCTAATTGCAGACGACGATACGCAGCTATCCAAACCTGATGTTGTCAATTCGACGTTGAATCATATGACAGTAACCGAGACCGTTGCCAAAAATTATCTGCCGTCTTCAATGGAAAAAGCAAAGGTATATCTCCAGCAATATCCTGTTAAATCAACAACACGTGAAAAACCTGAGGCTGAATACGATCTTGTTGAAGCAATAAACCGTGGCGTGCTGGTAAGCATTTATGTGGGCCATGGCAGTTACGAACAGCTTTCGGACGAGAAGGTTTTCACGATTTCAAAAACAATCGGTCTCTTGAAAAATACTGATAAATGCGGCCTGTTTTGGGCTGCATCATGCAGTGTCGGGGAATACGACAATCCAAATCAGATAAGTATATGTCTTCGTCTACTGCTAGCCATGAATTCCGGTATGGTGGCGACCATTGGTGGATCCCACCTCACTGACGGACAATCCAATGCCGCCCTTATGCACGGATTTTTCAAAGCTCTTTTTAAAAATATCAATCAAAAGGCGGTTTCTTTGGGTGATGCGCTGGTTACGGCAAAGATTAACTACAATACTGAAAACTCACGTTTTTATAATCTTTTCGGTGATCCTGCACAGTACATTTATCCGGCTTATGATAGCAGCATTATTATCGACAATGAGACAGCAACTGACACATTGAAGATGCTTCAGAAAGTTCATCTTGCAGGACGAATAAACGGTATATCAGGAGAAAATATTAATGGAAAGATATCTTTACGGCTTACAGCGCCTGATATGACAGTATCTGTTGATTTCTCCAAGGGTAAGGATGCAATAGGGAGTGTACCTGTAATAATTCCAGGATCGAATCTTACATCAATAACCGGTGACATTCGAAACAATGCCTTTGCACTGGATTTTATTGTTCCCAAGAGTATCCCCTTTTATACAAACGGATCAGGGCTTAATTATTTTGCCTGGTTCGGAAACCATATTGCGGAAAAGCGAAGGGCCGGGATTTATTTCTCTGGTTCTGCCCCTGATTCCAACAACATGACAGGTGACGGCAAAGGGCCTGATATTTTGATTTATATTAATTCGAATAAAAGCCCGGGCTTGTCTTTTGATTCACCGCCTGTTGGCGAAAACTTTGTCGTCAATCGAAACTCCATAATAAATGTTGTGATGGATGACTCTGACGGCATACGTACGGATGGTAAAAGCGTAAATGAAGGCCTATTGTACGAGGCGATGGGGCTTTTTGACAGGCGCAGGATGGAATCCGTGAACTCGGTTGATGGTCGCCCTGAGCGAAGATACTTCAGCCTGAATGTAGAACATGAACTGTCAGGAATAATGCAGGATTTATCCGGCAAGGAATACGAGTTTGTGGTAATGGCCCAGGACAACTACGACAATCGTACACGCAAATCATACAAGATTCGTTTTGACAACGACAGCGCGCTCGCACTTGGCAGGAACGAAATCTACAATTACCCTAATCCCTTCAAAACAACAACCAGGTTCATCTGGGGCACAACCGAACCCTCGGATGTTGTGATAAAGGTCTTTACGCAATCAGGAAAGCTGATTCGCCTTCTCCAAAGCAGGGGAGTAAGAGGGCCCTATAGCCCAGGCGCAAACAGCCTATGGGACGGGCGGGACGAAGCCGGACACAGGGCCGCAAGGGGAATCTATTATTATACAATCTCGTTTAACCGGATTAAAGTCGCAACAACACAATCCGATGAAAGTCATTACCCTGAGGAAAAGCCTGTGACAGGTAAAATGATGTTGTATTGATGTTATCATGAAACTAACATTAATTGCAATACTATTCCTTCTGTCTTATGTGTTTGCCTCAAATTACACCTCGAAAATAGTAAAGGACGACAAAACAGGTTTTTCACTTGAGCTTTTATTCGGGCGGCCTTCTGTGTCCGAAGTAAAACTTGGAGACGCCTATTACAACCTTGTATCGATTGAAGGCATGACAAATACCGGAACAGCCTGCAGTCCCTCATTGCCAAATGTCCAGTTTATGATCGGCATTCCAAAAGAAGGGTATAAAATAAATGTAACCTTTTCGGGAAGCGGTTCAGGGACATTGTCGAATCCTATAGCCCCTGTACCATATAAGAAATATCGCGCCAATAGCAAAATGGACGAGGATGTTTTCCTGCCGGATACGAGTATATATTCGCTTGAACAGTACCCTGCCAAAGGTTTTTATCAAACAGAAATCACCACTCTTGGCAATCAGCAGGTATTGAAAGTAACGGTTTATCCTGTATTGTATCGTCCATTAAAAGGAATATATTCTTATAATACAAACGTCAGGGTGTCTGTAGAGTTTGAAGGCAGGACAGGCGGCAGTGTTCTTAATGCAGGGGATGAGTTTGTTTTAAAGCAATGCCTTATTAATTATGAAACAGCCAAAGGTTTCAGGCTCGCTCCATCCATTGCAAAACACTCGGCCTTATTTTCAGGTTCACCGCTAGATAATAAGACAGGGGTATTTAAAATTGCAATCCGTAACAGCAGTGAGTTTTCAATTGATGGGGAAGGGGTTTACAGGCTGACAGGACAGGATATCATTAACGCCGGCGGCAGGCTTGCAAACAATGAAACAGACGAAATCCGCCTTTACGCTTCAGCTTATGGAATGGCATTGGATCAGGTTTACGACACTGGAATTGTGGATCAACCGGTATTAAAGGAGATTCCTATTCTTTTAAAAGATTACAACAACAACGGTGTCTTTGATTCAAACGATGAGATCATATTTTATGCGACCGGCACCACCCGTTTTTACCCTACTGATAAGAATTTTGAATTTCAGGTGCATCCCTATGATAAGACAAATTACTATTGGTTGTTACTTAAGAATCCGAATACATCTGACCCTGTAAAGCGTCTTGATACGATTCCGCAAGCAGGGGCGGCCCATAACAAAAGAGTGGATTACTTCACAGATAGAATACACCGCGAAATTAATGTAAAAAACCCGACAGATGGGAAAGATGCTTATAGAATATTATGGGTATGGGAACTGTTAAACAATGCTCGAACATTCTCTGAAAACATGAATGTTTACATGCACGATGCTATTGCCGGATCGGGTTGCATATCAGTTCAGATAGCGGAAATAATAATTCAGAAGGAGTATGTCCAAATTCTGAAATACAATATGTCGCCGAATGATGTAATGTTAAACAATGTTATCTGTACACAGGATATGGGTAAGAATGGATATTACTCATTTGCAAATCTTACGCCGAACAATGATAATATTGTTTCAATCGGGCAGATGAACCCGATTACCGGTCAGGCATATCTTGATTGGTATGACTTTTCTTATCAAAGGCGTCTGATTTTTCACGGGTCACCACTTGTTGTGTATGGGTTTTCCGGAACAGATACTCTGTTCGAGTATGCAGTATCAGGATCCGGTCTTTCGGACGCGTTTTGCCTTGATGTTTCTGATCCGCTTTGTCCCCGTGCATTTTCCACGGTTTATCGAAACGATTCTTTGATTTTCAATAGCCTTGGGTTTTTTCCAGCCAAGGATTCATTAAGTAGGAGGAAATTCTGCATTTCATCACCATTAATTTATCAGAATGTTTATTCTTTGGAATTGTGCATAAGACCGGTACTTGATTATTGCATACGTGATTTGCAGAACCCATCACCATCACAATCCTGTGATTATATTGTTGTTGCACCATCAGCTTTTTTTAATGCGGCAAAAAGACTGGCAATGCACAGGACAGCATTTGATGCTGATGCTGTAAAAAACGGAAAAGTGGTGTTGCTTGAAGATATTTACGATTATTTCAGTGCGGGTAAAATCGATATTTCCGCGTTGCGCAATTTCCTCCTGTTCGCCCGCAATCACTGGGGGGTTATGTATGCTGTTCTTATGGGTAGTGGGCAAAGGAACTATAAAAGCGGCGCCAATTATATACTTCCATATGAAGTTTTTGACAACATGGAAAACAATTTGATAACTTCACCGATGTCTTCAGGATCAACGGATGATTTCTATTCATGTTCGCCGGCATATTCAAGAATACCCGGAGGATTCAATCTTCGTATTGGTCGTTTGCCGGTAAATAGCGACAATGAAGCAAATCAGGTGGTTGATAAAATTATAAAGTTTGATATTGACAACCTGACCGACAAATATTGGAAGAATCGCGCGGTTCTTGTTGCGGATGACGATATGCAGTTAACCGGGCTCGATGGCGCCAATCAAGATCTGAATCATATGACTGCTACCGAGGAACTTTCAAAGGATTTCCTGCCATCCTCAATGGAAAAAACCAAAATATATCTTCAACAATATCCTGTCAAGTCAACAACTCGCGAAAAACCTGAGGCTGAATATGATCTTGTTGAAGCCATAAACCGTGGTGCGCTTGTAACTGTTTATGCGGGTCATGGAAGTTGCGAGCAAATGGCTGACGAGAAGGTTTTCACACTTGCCAAGACATACGGGCTATTAACAAATACTGACAAATGCGGCTTGTTCTGGGCAGCCTCCTGCAATGTCGGAGAATACGACATTGCAAATCAGGGAAGTATATGTACCCGTCTCCTGCTTGCAGTGAATTCCGGTATGGTTGCGACTATTGGCGCTTCCCACCTTACAGGAGGACGCGCCAATGCAGCATTGATGGACAGCTTTTTTGTTGTCTTGTTTAAAAAGCCCAATCAAAGAGCTGTTTCCATTGGTGATGCTCTTGTTGCTGCTAAGGTTAACAATAATAATGGCAACTCTCGCTTTTACAATCTTTTCGGGGATCCTGCACAATACATTTATCCCATTCATAGTACTATTGATGTTGATAACGAAACAGTGACTGATACTTTGAAAATGCTTCAAAAGGTGCATATTGGCGGACGGATAAACGATTTTTCCAGCGGGAATTATAATGGAAAGATATCCTTACGACTTACGACACCTGATAAGACTGTTACTGTCGCTTATTCCACCGGTAAAGATTCGAGCAGCGTTCAGATAATAAGTCAGGGTTCGAACCTGACATCAATTATCGGTAACATCCGAAACAATGCTTTCACATTGGATTTTATTGTCCCCAAGAGCATTCCTTTTTATACAAATGGATCCAGTCTTAACTATTTTGCATGGTATGGGAATTATGTTGCGGAAAAGCAGAAGGCCGGGATTTATTTCTCGGGTGATGCTCCTGACCTGAACAGCACAAATGGAGACGGGAAAGGTCCTGACATATTGATCTATGTGAATTCGAATAAAATCCCAGGCTTGTCTTTCGATTCGCCGCCTGCAGGAGAATCGTTTGTTGTTAACCGGAACTCGGTTATCAATGTTGTGATGGACGATCCTGATGGCATACGTACAAATGGAAACAGCGTCAATGAAGGTCTATTGTATGAAACGGTTGGGCTTTTTGACAGACGCAGGATGGAATCCGTGAATTCGGTTGACGGTCGCCCGGAGCGAAGATATTTCAGCTTGGATGTTGACCATGAATTATCAGGTATAATGCAGGATTTGACCGGCCAGGAATACGAATTCATTGTAATGGCCCAGGACAATTACGACAATTGCACACGTAAATCATACAAGGTCCGTTTTGACAGCGACAGCTCGCTTGCACTTGGCAGAAACGAAATCTACAATTACCCTAATCCCTTCAAATCAACGACCAGATTTATATGGGGAACAACGGATCCGTCGGATGTTGTGATAAAGGTTTTTACGCAATCAGGAAAACTAATTCGTCTTCTCCAAAGCAAGGGAGTAAGAGGGCCTTATAGTCCGGGCGCAAACAGCCAATGGGATGGACGGGACGAAGTCGGACACAGGGCCGCAAGGGGCGTTTATTATTATACCATCTCGTTTAACAGAATTAAAGTTGCATCAACGCAATCCGATGAAAATCATTACCCTGAGGAAAAGCCTGTGACAGGGAAAATGATGCTGTATTGATGTGATCTTTTCAACTTGTCCGAATTTCCAGAAAAAAAATCAGCCGGTTATTTTTATGTTTCGATCCAGTCCACATTGCCAGGTTGCACTGGTTTTACCTGATATAATAGAACCCATCTTGATAGTTTTGAGCAAACTGTTTATTGTCTCGTAGAGCTCATTATTTGTTGCCTTAACAAAAACCGGAATACCCGGACATGGTGCAGGATGCATGGAAATCCGCTTGGCCCTAAAACATTTGCCTGTCCATGCATCTTTCCATAAACCTGAGGGGAGAACAATATCCCTGGCAAGCTGATGTTCATTCAAGACCGGTGCTATGAGCAAATCCCTTCCAAGCAAAAACTGATCATTTACCGAGTAGAATTCCTTACGATCCGGTTCATCATACCACAATGGCCGCAGGATTGGGACTTTTCTATTTTCAGCCGTTTCCAGCAGATAGTCTTCAAGGTTTTTATGAAGCATTGCGAACTTTTTTGCAATGGCAGAAGTGGGCTCTGAATAATTCCAGGGAAAATAAGAAAACTGGAATAGGGGAAAGAATGCAGAAGCCTCGGTCCAGCGGATGAATAGTTCGTCAGTAGGCAGGGGAAGTGATGAGATCATGGTCTGAACACGGCCTGGCACCATATCCGGAATAAGAGTATCATACCCCATTAACGACAGATGAAGCCCCAGTGTCACCATTGCCTGCAATCCATTATCCAATCCCCAGTGGCTGTCCTTTCCGCCTTCACGCCATATAATTTTCCGGTTTTGCGACAGCCAGGCAGTTCGGGATTCGCAGTTGTTTGGTGCAATCTCCTCGAATAGTTCCAAGAGAAGATTTGAGTAACCGGAATCGCCTATGGGGCAATGCCATTTTGACAGCATTGGATCAGGCTGATATTTGGCATCACCACCGTCAATTTTGAATCCATCAATACCGATATTGTTCTTTAAATCAAGCAGTTTGTCCTTATACCATTTTCGTGCTTCGGGATTTGTCAGATCAACCAATCCTGCACATCCTCCCCACCATTTTAATAATGATGGCTTGGTTTTATCCATTGTCATCACCAGCAGGCCTTTTTCAGCCAGGGTTTTAAAATTTGCAGTTTCCTCGTTGATAAATGGAGTCACCCATAACAATACCTTGAATCCCAGTTTGTGAAGTGATGCAACCATTTCAATTGGGTCAGGGAAATCCTTTGAAAATGTAAGTTCTCCAAAACCGGATTCCCACCGATCGTCGATGATGAGCGTGGAACAAGGAAAATCTCTTGATCTTATAGCCTGGGCCATTTCCAGTATGCGCGCCTGAGATATGGCCCGTGGATACTGAGTCCATGTACAGAATAGTGTGTCTCCTATGAATGATTTTTCGGGTACAGGAGGTGGCCAGCCAAGAAAGGTCATGAGTTTCAAATGTGCTTCTGGAAGATGTTTTCCTGCCCAGATACGGATATCAACTCCATCATGGTGGCATGAGATGGAAAAAAGCCCATTACCTCCTTCATTAAATGAAATCTTCAGGGATTCGTTCGTTTTGGCCAGAATCGCAAATCCGTTTGAAGCAAGCCAGATTGGCGCCTGAATATTGTTTACCGCAAATCGTTCGTTGATAAGTGATTCGCGATTTAATGGATAGGGCTGTCTATGCGCGAAGCCATGTCCATACCAGCTACCGCCGGATTCAATATCGAAAATTAGGGTTTCACCAATATTCAGATGCAGATTCATGTCACTGCAACAGTGCTGAGCTTTTCCGGAATTAATTCTATAGATTAACTTATTCATTATAGTTAATAAAATAAATTTTCTTCATGCTACAAGATAAATTCTTTTTATAAGATAATTTCTATGTTGTGTTTGGGCAAATTTTGGTATTCCGTTGAATATTGGTTTGGTAACAGATTATTTTTAAATCCATGATATCCGAAAAAGTAATCACCTCTCTCGCGCATAAAAAATACCGGGATAAACAGGGGCTCTTTCTAATAGAAGGCCCAGATATTATTGAGCACTGTCTAAACTGTAATTATCCTGTTAAAGAAGTTATAATTGATGAAACCCTGAAACAAAAACACAATTTTATTGTGGTAATGGCTCGTAAAAAAGGGATTGAAGTCAATTTCATGCAACGCGGCCAAATTGAAAAATTGTCGGAAACCGTAACAACCCAAGGTGCGATTGCTCTTGCCTCAATCAGGCGTGGAAAAGGAGAGGAGCCGGGTCTTTCGGTCTATCTGGACTGTGTTCAGGACCCGGGAAATGTCGGGGCTGTTATACGTTGTGCTGCTGCGGCCGGCTTCAAGAGTGTTATTGCCGGACGTGGCACGGCTGATTTCTTCGGTCCTAAGGTTGTAAGGGGGTCAGCGGGCGGATTCGCAAATGTGGAACTAATTGATGATTCATCGGGAACGATTCTAACTGCTCTTAAAGCAAAGCGATATAGGATTGTTATTACTGATTGCAAACGAGGAAAAGATTACTCTACCTTGATAAAGGCT
Organism: uncultured Fibrobacterota bacterium; assembly: GCA_963831235.1. Classification (GTDB taxonomy): domain Bacteria; phylum Fibrobacterota; class OXYB2-FULL-49-7; order OXYB2-FULL-49-7; family JAEUSG01; genus CAWHPS01. The sequence goes on along the minus strand of CAWHPS010000004.1, from coordinate 23,995 downwards.
AATAATTACGTGATCGTTATGGGTAACGAGGGGGAAGGTGTGTCGGAACAGGTCTCATCTCTCGCTGACATGCGTATTCATATACCAATGAACAGCGTAATGAGATCTCTGAATATCGCAGTCGCTTTTGGTGTTATTGCATTTTCTCTTTATTCACCGGAAGTAAACCGATAGGTTAGGTTGTATCAATTATGACGAATCGTGAACGTGTAATAAAGACATTGACGTTCCAGAATCCCGACCGTGCCCCGAGGGAACTTTGGGCTCTGCCTGGTGTTGTAAGGTTACGCAAGGACGAACTCGATCAGATGAACAACCTGTTTGAGAGCGATTTTACTGTCTCCGGCGGAACTTATGGTCCATCAGAACTGGCACGCGGTGACTGCAACAGTGTGGGTGATTATATTGATGAATGGGGTGTGATGTGGACAAACGCTGAGGCCGGAGTTGTGGGCGAGATTAAGAAACCAATTCTTGCTGAAGAGTCTGCGATTGGAAGCTACAAACTCCCGTGGGAGCTTCTGGACAAGGCCGACCTCTCTCATGTTGAGGCCCGGTATGCAAAGACGTCCAAATTTGTCAAGGTTTCCACTCATGTCAGGCCGTTCGAGCGCCTGCAATTTCTGCGCGGCACTGAGAACGTCATGGTTGACCTGGCTTACGGCACAACATCAGTAATGGAACTCCTTGGCAGGCTACACGAGTTTTTCGTCCGTGAAATTGAGATGTGGGCAAAAACTCCGGTAGACGGCATAAGTTTTATGGACGACTGGGGCTCGCAAACCTCGCTTTTGATTTCGCCTTCCATGTGGCGCGAGATATTCAAGCCGCTCTACGCCGAGTATTGCCGGATACTGCACAAGGCCGGCAAGTTCACTTTCTTCCACTCTGATGGGCATATCGAAGCGATATTTCCAGACCTAATCGAAATAGGCATAGATGCAATCAACAGCCAGCTATTCTGCATGAACATCGAGAACCTTGGTGCGAAGTACAGGGGCAAGATAACCTTCTGGGGTGAAATTGACCGACAGCACATCCTGCCATTTGGTACGCCCGAGCAAGTGAGGGACGCTGTTCGAAGGGTTCGGTGCGCGCTTGACAACGGTCGCGGTGGTGTCATAGCTCAATGCGAATGGGGCCTAAATGATCCAGCGGCAAATATTGCCTCTGTTTTCGAAGCATGGAATGAATAGCGTTATTCCGGGTTACCTTTTCTTTTTGATAAAGGAAACATCTGAATATTCAGCTGGCAGATTCTATCTTTGCCTTTGCAGCGTTCGATTATGCCTCTGATTCTTGTTTTTGACGCCTCTAATTCTGCTTTTACCTCTTCCATGGCCTCTTCGCTTACACTGAAAGTAAGCGTGGATATGTTACGTTCCTTTGCGGGGAAGCGAAGTATTGCATCTTTTGCCAAGTCCATCATTGCACGCTGAAAATTCGCTACATTGAGAGAACTGACTTCAGGTCCAATTGCAATACTCTGCTGTGCTGCCCGATAAAAACCGGCCTTGTCTCGTTTTATGAACTTGTGCTTTACAAGTATATAAATTGCATGTTTTGCCTCTTGTTGGGTGATTGACGGTACGAGTTGCCGGCCAAGAGCTTTGTAATCGTCTTTGAAGTCGAAAATGGAAAGGAGGTCTCTGATTGCAGTGTAATACCAGTTTGAGTAGAATTCGTACTGGCCGGCATGCAATCTGTGTGCATCCTGGGCAAGATAACCCATCATGTTTTCGAAGTAATGATTTTTTTCGAGAACAGTACGGGCCTGATTAAAATGCACAAGATTCTCAAAAAATGCGGATTCACGTTTTCTAAGACCGATTGCCCTCGAGAATTTAAAGATGACCATGCTTTGAATGTTGCTTCGGCCTGTGATTACATCTTTTAGAAGTCCCGATGAGTTGTATCCAGCGAGCATTGCAAAACGTCTATAGGAGAATTTTCTCTGCAACCGTTTTTGTTCGTTGAAATAGTCTTTCAGAAAACTCCTATAGTCTGTATAATTAAAAACTTTTATTGCTGATTTTTTTCCCATACATATAAAATAGTTTCATAAACATCAAAACGCAAACACCATGTTAATGTTTATAATATGTTCGTAAAAAATACCAATAAAGCAATTTAAAGAATTGATTCTATTTGTGATAAAATATATATTAACATACAAAATTAATTAAAAAAACAAAATGATAGAACGCTAAAAAGCATTTTAGAACAGGTTGAGGGTCTTTTGCGGCTGCTTTTGGACATATTTCCATCATCTATTTTGGAAACATCAAAGGGGGCGTGCCTTAACTTGATTTGTCGCTAATTAATCGGAAAGCTTAGTTTTATCAAAAATAACTAATCAGGTACACATTAAATTATTTATTTTATTAATATCAAAGATCGTGGTGTCCGTAGCTCAATGGTAGAGTCCCAGATTGTGGTTCTGGTTGTTGTGGGTTCAAATCCCATCGGACACCCCATAAAAAAGCGCCCTTAAAAATCAGGGCGTTTTTTTATGGGGATTATTCCTCCTAATTAAAGTATTTAGATGAACAATAATCGCCTTATAATTTTTGACATTGACGGAACGCTTCTTCATACAGGAGGAGCAGGGCTTAGAGCTTTTAAACAGGCTGCTGAAGAAACGTTATCATGCAGTATAACTTTTACAAAGACTGACTTTGCGGGAAAACTTGACTGCAATATTTTTTCAAGGATTTATTCAATCCATTCAAACGGCAATGTTGATTTTGCGGAAACATGGCATGCTTTCACAACACGCTATATTCAATATCTTAAAGCTGAAGCAAAAAACGGTTTCGAATGGAAGGTTTACCCTGGTGTTCGTGAATTTGTTGAAAGGGAATCAAAAAAAAGTTTGCTTTCGCTTCTTACCGGCAATATAAAGAAAGGTGCTGAACTAAAGCTTAAAACAGTCGGGCTATGGGATTGTTTCCCCTGTGGTGCTTTTGGAGACGAAGGTCCGGATTGAAACAGTCTTGCGGTCAAAGCACTTCAGGTTTCAGAGGACTTTTTTAAACGGAAATTTGATGATGTCTGGGTCATAGGAGATACGGTTGCTGATATCGAATGCGGAAAAAAAATAGGTGCTAAAACAATTGGTGTTCGTACCGGTTTTTCCAGGGATGGCGAGCTTGAGGCTGCCGGAGCGAATTTTGTTGTAAGGACATTGGCTGATATGACTTATTTTTAAAGGCATGTTTATGGTAATTCGGGGGTTGATGCTTTTCGTGGTCTTTATTGTTTTCTTCATTGGCTGCGGTGAAAAACCGCCTGGACCAGAATTAAAGAAAGTGCTTTTTATCAGGGGTGATGTCCTTGTCTCATCCCAATTAAACAAGACTTTTATTTCTGTTTGCGAAGGCCAGATTTTATCGAACAAGGACATCATCACTGTTGCTGAAGAAGCACAATGCAGGATAGCTGTTGGTCGCGATACGCTAATTGCAGGGGGCGGAAGCCGGATAAATGTTTCATCTAGAATAAATGGAAAAATAGTACTTGTAAAAGTGGTTGTGGCCTCTGGCAATGTGTTTTTTTCCGATCATATACGTGATCCCATTCCTCGACAAATATTGTTTGCAACTACTGATGCGTCGGGGTTTTCAACCCAGGGTTCGTTTGTGATCGAAAAAAGAGAAAGTATCACACAGTTTAGGGTTTTCTCTGGAAGTGTCATGGTGAAAAGTAAAATTACCCAGGATTCAATAAGGATTTCCGAGGGTGAAGGAGTTATGGTAATAAAAGAGAATGGCATACAATCACTGGTTCCAATATCAGAAGCAGACCAGACCATGTTAAGAAAATGGCTGGGTTCTGAAATAGCTGACCATTTTATGGGCAAAGGCAAGTTGCTTGAAAAAAATGGCTCTAATAAGCATATAGAAACTTCAAAGCCTGGAAACATTCCTTTAAAGAAAAAGCTCAAGGCTTCGGCTGGTCACAATATCGAGGCTTTTGTTAATGAAAAGGTTTTTTTCAAAGGGCAGGGAAAAGCCGCTTCAAGTAACATTATTAGTTATGAATGGGATTTTGACAATGATGGAAAAGTGGATTATGAATCAGATTCAACTGGAAACATTGATTATACTTATACTACATCAGGAACCTACAATGCTGTTTTTAAGGTCTATTCCGATGATGGCCGCAGCGCACTTAGCACACTCAGGGTAAATATTAAAGACAGGCAATCTCGGAAATAAATGCTGCCGGGCCAAAATTTTCATATAATCAGCTTGATAAAGACAGGGCGTTATTTGTATTTTAAAAGCCGTTAAATTTTCGGATTAAGTCAATTATTCATCAAGGAGCTATCTGCTATGATAATGGATCAACTGCGAAGCGGTAAATTCGTCAAATGGGTTATGATTATAGTTGTCATAACCTTTGTTGGCACCATTCTGTTTGCCTGGGGCATGGATGTAGGCGGCACCCGGTTCAATAAAACAACGGTTGGAGAAATCGGGAAACGCAAAATACCCTTTAACACATTTAACGAAGAGCTCGTAAACCGTTATAAAATGGAGAAGCAGAACGAGGAACAATCTTCATTCAAAATGGCTAACTTACGCGAAGAGATTTTTCAGCAGATGGTGGCACAGTATATTCTTGAAAACACGATAAACGATCTTAAGCTAAAGGCCTCTCCTGATGAACTTATCCAATATTTCAGGACTAATCCGCCTCAAGGCATTGCCCAGAACCCTTATTTCATGACCGATAGTGTTTTTGACACCACAAAATATTATAAATTCCTGGATTCCCCTGAGGCCTACAATATTCCAGGTATGGCTTACCTCGAGAGTTACCATACTAAATTCACAATACCTGCCTCACAGCTTCAAATACTCATAAGCAATACAGCTAAAATATCCGACCTTGAAGCCAGACATAAGATTCTGGCATCTGAAGAAAAGGCTGAAATAGAATATCTTGCTCTCCAGTCTTCTTCTGTAAATATTGATGCGTCTTCAATATCTGAAAACGAGGCTCGCAAATATTACAATTCCAATCCTGATTCATTTAAAACAGATGGTATGTGTGAACTTGAATATGTTGCTATCCCTAAAATCGCTTCGCCTGTTGATGAGGATAATGTTAAAAAAGAGATGGAATCAATCAGGGAACGGTTAAAAAACAATGAAAGTTTCGAGGCCCTGGCATTTGAGCTGTCAGAAGATGTGACAGCAAAAGACAGCGGTGATCTTGGGTTTTTTCCAAAAGGGCAGATGGTCAAACCTTTTGAAGATGCCATACTTAAATTAAAACCAGGTGAGGTTTCAGAGCCTGTTCGTACAGTCTATGGATATCATTTAATAAAATTGATAGAAATAAAAGACAAGGGAGAAAAGATAAGGGCAAAGCATATTCTCATAAAAGTCTCTCCATCCGTAGAAACCGTTGATATATTAAAAGAAAAAGGGGATACTCTTGTAGAACGCCTTAAGACTGGAAAATCATTCTGTGAACTTGCATTACAGGAAGGTCTTGTTTGTCAGAACACCGGAACATTTCAGAAAGGCTCCCACATAACTGGCTTTGACACTGAAAATAAGTTTATTTCAGGACTGGCACATTTCGCATTTGGAAGCGATAAAGAAGCGGATGTCTTTGAAAACGAAGGTAATGTTTATGTTTTTCACATTAAAAACAAAATCTCTAAAGGTTCTGTGCCTTTCGAATTGGCAAAAGCCGATATTATCAAGAGTTTGCTTGAAGCCGCAAAAATGGAAAAAGCAAAAGCCATCATGATAGGGGTACTTGAAAGAATAAAAGCCGGTAATGTCCCATTAAAGGACATTACCACTACTGATTCAACCATCAAATATTCTGCAAACGCTGATGCAACACGAGAGGTATTTCTTCCATATTTAGGCTCATCCTCGAAGGCCATTTACAAAGCGTTTTCCTTAAAAGACGGAGAATTGACGCCGGTTATGGAAGCAAATAGAAGCTACGCAATAATCCGACTTCTGAAAAAATATCCGCTTTCAGAACAGGAGGTTGCAACCAAATTACAATCAATACGTCAGAATCTGGCTGATCAAAGCAAATACATGGCTTATACCGGGTGGTTCGAGAAAAAAAAGGAAAAGATAAAAGTTGTCAACAATCTTGACGCTTTTTACAATCAATAATCAATTAATTTGCAAAACCAGTTGATTTTAAGTCTGTTTTAGAATATATTTATAGTAGTAAAATGAAAACAATAATTATTTCAGCTTTTATCCTGGCTTTTATTGCGTTTTGTTCTGCCCCTGCATTCGCAGGGAACACATCAACAAATAAAAGCTGGTCGAAGATTAAAGACATTTTCAAATAATCTGCATTTGGTTCGAATACTTTCTTTACTAATCCATTTGATTTCCTATGTCTATGAAGGTATCTTTATTACATGAATGTACGCCTTGATATTGAATATGACGGGGCGTTTTATTCCGGATGGCAGATACAAAAAAAAGATAAATCCGTACAATCATCCATTGAAACAGCCCTTAAAACAATTTTTAAATCTGATATAAAAATTATTGGGGCAGGCAGGACGGATGCCGGTGTCCATGCTTTGGGACAGGTGGCTAATTTCAAGATCAACAATCTACTGGTTTTGCCTCACGAATTAAAGCGTTCTTTAAATGGGCTTTTAAAGGATGGGATAACAATTAAGAATGTTACTCTTGTTGACGACGATTTTCATGCCAGATATTCCGCAAAAACCCGAACATATTGTTATTTAATCTCCAAAGGAAAGCGATCCATTGATCGTAATCAATATTTCTGTATTAATTATAAACTCGACATTGATTTGATTAAAAACGCGACAAAGAAGCTATTGGGAACGCATGATTTCAAGAATATATCTGTTGCAACAGGGGAGAAGTCGACAATTTGCAATGTTAAAAGTGTTGATGTTGAAGAGTCCGCAAGAGAAATCAAACTGACAATTACAGCAGACAGGTTCCTGCACAAGATGGTTAGAATGATTGTAGGATTACTGATAGACATAGGCCGAAACCGGGTTTCCCTGAACTATCTGGATGAGGCATTTTCATGTGATAAACTAAAAAAAAAACAGGGATTTGTTGCTCCAGCAGCAGGGCTTTGCCTTATGAATGTTTCGTATAAATAGTCAACATAGGTTGATGGTTAAATCAATCCTTTTGGTGTGCCAAGAACCTCATGATAAATCACTGCTTGTCGCAATCCGCCTTTTGAAAATAGCCGCATTGGTCCCATTGTCAGATCTTTTGTAACAGTCGCAACTTGTGAAACAGTATGTTTTGCGTCTGGAAGATTATCTTGTGCAGGAGAGATTGGTGGAGGTTCTGGTTCTATTAAATATTGGGGCTTTGTTTTAGCATCTTCCATGTAGTCAACCATGCTTTTACCAGCCCGGATCTTTTCGTATTCAACTCCAAACACAGGAACTTCTTCTGTTCCAGATGTTTCCGTGTACTGATATGCCACGTTATGGCTTGGTTCTTTATATGCCACATGGCTTTCAATAGGAGCACTGTATTCGACTGGTGGTTTATCCTTGACAGGCTCCTCCCACTTACCCATGAGTGCTGCAAAAAGATCGTCAGGAGCATCAGACGGAGCAGTTTCCGAGTTATAATCTTCGTTTGCAGGATTTTGCTGCTGGGGCGCGGGCGAAACCGTTTCCAGACCTCCGCTCGTTTGCCATCATTTCCTGTTTGCGTTTTTTTTGCTGATAACGCTTAAGAAAACTTCCTACCAGGTTCAGGACGATTACAAGAATAATGAGTTTGGTAAGCATTCTTTATTTTCCCTTTTGATCGCCCTTCTCTTCCTGTGCAATGGCCGAGCGCATATCCGTGTCGGCAATTACATTTTTCATGCGATAGTAGTCCATTATTCCAAGATTGCCTTTTTCAAACGCATTTGCCATTGCAAGCGGTATTTTTGCTTCATTCTCGACTACTTTGGCCCTCATCTCCGCTATACGGGCCTTCATTTCCTGTTCATTGGCAACGGCCATTGCACGTCTTTCCTCTGCCTTTGCCTGGGCTATTTTCTTATCAGCTTCAGCCTGGTCTGCCTGTAATTGCGCTCCAATGTTGCGTCCTACATCTACATCCGCAATATCAATGGAAAGAATTTCAAATGCAGTTCCCGCATCAAGCCCCTTTTTTAAAACCGTCTTACTTATCAGGTCAGGGTTGGCAAGCACCTCTTTATGTGATTCTGATGAGCCAATGGTGGTTACTATTCCTTCTCCCACGCGCGCAATGATAGTGTTTTCGCCCGCGCCGCCGACCAGGCGGTCGATATTGGTGCGTACGGTCACGCGCGCAAGGGCTTTTACCTGGATGCCATTCTTGGCAACACCTGCTATCAGCGGTGTTTCTATGATCTTTGGGATTACGGATGTCAAGACTGCATCAACTACATCTCTGCCTGCAAGGTCGATTGCCATTGCTTGTTTTATGGTTAGTGTAAGGTTCGCTTTCTCAGCGGAAATAATGGCTTTAACAAGGTTTGTCATTCGGGTGCTGACATTAGGGTTTTTTGTACCTATTGCCATATAATGTGACTCTAAAAGAGCGACAGTAAGTTCTGTGATTCCAGCCTTTCGTGCACTTATCAATGGACGTATAATATAATAGGGGTTTATTGACCGGAAACGCATGCCCATAAGAGCTATTATGCTTACAGATACCCCTGAAGCAAATGCCTCGAACCAAAGCCTTACAGGGACCAGATAAAAGAAAATTGCGAAAAAAGCGAGCGCGCCAAGAATGATGGGCAGGATGAATAGTTCCATGATTTAACTCCTTGAGTTTTGGGTTGTTTATTAGAAATTGATTCTATTGTTTTCCTTAAAACAGATTGTTTCAGCTTGATTGCGAATTTTCAATGTTTCTAACCTTTACCTGACCAGTGCTGACTCCGATTACTATTATTGTTTTTCCTTTTTCGATAAAATCACCTTCGGTTACCCCATCGTATTTTTTGCCATCAACAATGACGGTGCCGGCAGGCCTCAAATCAGTTATTACCTCTCCGGTTTTTCCTGTGAGCTGTTCCAAACTTCCTTTATGAGAGGAAAAACCTTTTGCACGACTTTCAGTGCCTTCTTCAACAAACATTTTCCACAAACGAAATTTAAAACTTATATAAGTAATAAGACCGGCAAGCAGCGCACTTCCGCTTGCAACAACAATTGCCGTATTATGGCCTAGTAGTTTCCATGATGAAATAATCGCGCCAACAATTAATGTCCCGCCACAAATAGCCATTATACCGCCTGGAATAAAAAGAAGGTCAGCTATGATTAGGGCAAAACCAATAAGAATTACGATTATTATTAAAATTATTTGCATGGTATTATCAACTATCTTTACGCACTACTATGCGGTTTCCTATTGTTTCTGTAACTATGATTTTTTCTTCAGGATTAATAAAGTCTCCATCCGCCACAACGTCAAGCCTACGGCCATCTATTTCCACCATGCCTGCCGGCCTTAATGTTGTTAGAACATGCCCCTTCTTACCAATCAGGGATGTATAATTTTCTGCAGGGGCAAATCCTTCAGATGTCTGCTCTGATGTCTGATGTCCCAGGCGTGTAAAAAGTACAAGTCTGGAAGCTGAAAATAATGCGAAAATAAATAGCGGGATACTTATGGCAAACATTGATCCAATCACCAATAGATTGGCCTTGAAAAGCGAAAAGTCCCAAGGTGTTTTTGGTATGACAAATGTTTGCATGGCAAGAAACGCACTTACCAGCATAAGGGTTATTCCCGTGACCGCGATTATACCATAGCCCGGGAACACGAATATTTCAATAAAGAGCAAGGCAACGCCGGTTATAAAAAGTACCATTTCAATATGGTTTGCAAGGCCAACAATATATTTTGTACCAAAGAATAAGGCAAAAGAGATAATCCCGATTATCCCGAATAAACCAAAGCCTGGGGTTTTGATCTCCATATATATTGCAAACAAGCCTATCAGAATCAGGAAGGGGGCGATTTTGTTCATTAGAATTAAAAGTGTTTCAGATCGTTTTTTATCTATTCTTATGACTTCCATGGACTTAACTTTAAGGAATTCAAGCGCATCATCAATATTTTTAACCGTCTTTCTTGAGAATCCAAGTTCAAAAGCTTCATTTGCGCTTAATGTAAGTAGCTCACCTTTTGGTACAATTGTTTTCTTTTTTACGATTTCGTCTTTCTCGGCTTGAGACATGTCCGCAAGCTCAACTCCGGTAAGAAGCTTTTTTGTTCCATTTTTATAGACTGCTTCAATGATTTCCTTGTCGGTGCTGACAAATGCCTCTGAAAGTTTTACAGGATAATTATTTTTCTGTGCCAGGGACCGGAATTTTGCTCGTAATGGCGACTGGAATTTTTCGCCCATCATGACAGGCCCTTCCTGGCCGACCATGATTGGCGCTACATCGCCAATTGTTGTATGCTCTTGCATCACAATATCATTGCACGATAAGGCAATAAGGGCGCCTGCTGATATGGCCTTTACTTTTACATAGGCTACCGTATGGATTTTAATGCTTGTTATTAATTCTACAATATCAAGCGCTGTTTCGACCTGGCCCCCGAATGTGTTTATTTCAAATATTATTGCTTCCGGCTTTTGCTCTTCAGCGTCTTTAACAGCGCGCTTAAGGAAGGTATAAAGACCTGGTTCGATCTCGTTTTCAATGGGAATTACAATGACTTTAGAAAAAATAGAGCCTGCCAGCAAAGAAATGATTACAAAAAAGAACAGTGACTTAATCATAAGCTTTATCAAGATACAAATTTCACCTTTCATTACTCAAGGCTATTGGATAAATGGCAGCGATTCCGCAACTATTTGCATAACTCTACGACAAATTAACGATTTCCATAGATTTTACTTTGGATCAGATTCGCCTATGCCGATCTGGCGCTTTTCCTATTGGCGAATCGCCTGTGACGATTTAAATTTGGTCACGATGCCGACAGTGGTAGCTGGGAGTCTTTCGAGCTGCGGTCAAAATGTTCTGGAAACAATTATGCGGATTTTATTCCGAGGTCTGCAAATATGAAGGCTCACCCCTATAGAGAAGGGCTTTGATAATCTGTGCCCACTAATGATGGCATTGTTCATATACAAATGTTTGTCATAGGATGGAACTCCCGGTTTGGATCATCATTTTTCTGAATTCAGGCAGTGCCTGTTTATAAAACATTTTCCAACCCTTGCAAAGCCAGCTTTGGTTCCCGGGGTCTGTTGTGCCGTAAAAACGGTATTTGAGACAATCTCCGGCACAGAAACCCGCATATTCACATTCCCTGCAGGCAATGCTGTAATTTGATTTCTGCAAACCGAACTTTGTATAAGAAGCTGATTTCAGCAAACTGTTCCAATCCGTTTCCAGGATATTTCCCAGCTTGTACTTCTTTTCAACACTGCGATTCAGACAGTAAAAAACGCCATACCGGGGTAACAATACTCCCAAACACCCGTTTATCTCTGTAATCAGTCCCTGTCCAACGTAGTTTTCCATCTGACCATTAATCAAAAAGCAGATTATTTTTAAGGGATGTCATTTTATGCGATATTTTCTTGCTTGTCTGGTATGTATAATAGTATATTAGCATACCAGATGAAACCAGATGCAAGCCGCCTCAAGCAATTAATTCGAGAATTTGAGGAATCCCGTTTGGCTTATGTGCAAGACATTTTGCAAGAGCAAGGACCTCTGCGCAGCGGCTCCTTGGTTACCATCCGGCGCAAGTGCGGCAAACCTAACTGCCGGTGCGCCACCGGTGAAGGACATCCCGCTACCTACTTGTCCACAAAGCAAAGCGGCAAAACCAGGATGGTTTATCTCTCCGCCATTTGTTTAAAGACTGTAGCCCAGCAAGCCCGCAGCTACCGCCGTTTTAGTAAGAACCGGGCTACTTTGGTTAAACTAGCCCGGCAATCGTTGCAACACATTGATCGCTTACAGGAAATGCTTCAAACCACGACATCAATTGGTAATAAGAAGAGAAGAAACGCTGGTACAAAACGTAAAAAGCGGCAAGGAAAGGGCTGATATGGATTTGGTTGTATTTGAAGAAAACAAGCCAATGGTCTTGCAAGCATTAAAAGAGGGAGAGTTTGATTATATTGAGGCGGCCAACGAGGCTTTCGAGACCGAATTTTTTAAGCACATTGGAGCCAAAAAGATTCTTGAGCAGGCCACGCAGACGTATCCTACTCCTCGAAAGAAAGAAGAGGTTCCCCTGTGGTTTTATATTGCCAGCCAGTTGACAATGAGGTTGCATGGCGTACACAGTTTTCATGGCTATCCCATGGTGGTGAGGACAGGGGGCATGCTCAACGCCTTTTTTCCAAAGAACGCCCAGCCGGTAGTCCATCCAGACACAAAAGACATCACGCTGGCCTGCAAGGGGTTCAATAAGAAGAATGAATATGATCGCGAGACACCCTGCGACCAGGATTTTCTTCGCAAGCTTGCCAAAGGTACCAATGCGGAAGCATTGACACAGTGGTTTAACAACGATATTGCTCGTATTTTACGCTCACAGCGTGCTTTTGACAAGGAAGGTATTTTCATCGGAGACGCCTCTTACCTGTTTGTCCCGGACAATCCCAATTATGAAGGTTCCAAACGGTTACTTTTTGATGAAAACAACCACCCTGTCAAACAGGAAGACTTCCATAAAATGTCTGACGAGCGCAAGGCACGTTGTCAGTGGAAACGGTGCTATAAAATGGTCACACTGATGCATACCAATGCAAAGATGGAATATTTTCTTCTCGTGGGCGTCAGGGTGGTCTCTGGTGAAGAGCATGAATGCCCATTGTTCTACGAACTGTTAAGGGAATTTATCAAAGCGGTAGGAAAGGGCGTTATGAAAGAATTGATTCTTGATCGTGGCTTCCTTGATGGGGAGGAAATCTCACGAAACAAGAAGGAGTATGCTATTGACACACTCATTCCGGTACGCAAAAATATGGACGTATATACCGACGCAATGCCGTTATTCGAACGACCCGATGTCAAGTGGGTTGTTTGCGAGGAACCAAAGGAAGAAAAAGAGACGCCACGTCCGATGCGGTTGAAGCCCATGGTTATAAGGAAGAGGGAACAAAAAAGACAGGAAACCTTGGAAAAGAATAAAGCAGAACAACCGGCTCCACCGCCCGATACCGTCATTGTAAAGAAAGAGGCTGCGGCTATCGGCAACTTTACCAGTTGGTCCACCTGCACCGTGCCATTGACCGTCATTGCCAATAAGGAGCATTATGCTGATGGACACGAAAATACATGGTTACTGATCAGTACAAAGCAGATAAACGATCCCCCCATGGCTGGACGAAGATATCATTTACGTACATCAATTGAAGAAAGATACCGGCAGCTCAAGTGCTTCAGCGATTTGGCTAATTTTACTTCACGCAATCTGTCACTTGTTGTCAATCAAATCGTCTTTACATTCCTGGCCTACAACCTGCTTCAACTGTATCTTTTCCGTATAGGACGGGAGGAGTTCAACGCAAAAACACCTTTAAGCATAAGACGGGAACTGTTGCCCGCGGCCAATTACTTCATCATCTTCAAAGAAAATTATTTTGGACTGTTTGCTCCTCTGGAGCTGATGCAACTGCTGACCATCGGAATAAAGGAAGAAGCGCGTAAGAAAATCGGCGAAAAGTGTCGTCGTCTGCGCCGTGAACTACCTGAACTCATGGGTAGTCCACGCCCGACATGATTCAGCGGCAAATGAGAAAACCGCATGTCTATTCAAATATTCGTTCCAGATAATCCACACTGTGTTGTAGTACGGACTTTATTCCTGGCGGGTAAGATCGTTTGAATTTTCAGATGTATTGACATATCCTGACTGTACAATTTGTTCATGACTTGTTTATTGTGGAACCTCATCTAACCAATTTTTTGCCAGTTAATGAAACCTATACTATCCGCACAAAGCAAAAACCTCTCCCCACTGTCTGAATCGCAATTTTCAACAAAGAAATCACAAGGATACACATCGCCATTATACTCCACGACAAAATATTGACAACAATTATCATCCATCTGGCATGATGAGGACAATCCAGACGACATCAGTCCCAATATTGAGTCGAATAAACGGATTGAAATTGTCTTAACGCCTTTTTTAAGCCATTCGTCAAAAACTTCACATAAAAAAATACCCTATTCCTCTCCGGAAATCGTATATGGCAGGGGTTTGCCATCATCATCAAACTCCACGCAAGGTATGAACTGCTGAAATTTGAAATCTTTTTCACAAAGATAGCGAAATATTTTCCTGCCAAAACGAACATTTCCGTTATGAACAAGGGTTAGGACATTGAATTCCACGGACCGTTTCCTAAGAGTGTTTATTCCCGTAAACACCTGACGATGCGATCTCCTGCGTGCCCCGTCATATCGATACGCATCATGAAACTCACGTGGACCATCCAGGCTCACTCCAACCAGAAAGCAAAACTCCTTAAGATGAGCGGCAATATCATCTGTAATGAGAGTCCCGTTGGTCTGAAGCCCGTTGGAAATCACCATTCCCTTTCGACCATGCCTTACCTGTAGTTCAGTAATTTGTCTGAAAAAATTGAGACCCATCAGGAGCGGTTCTCCCCCTTGCCAGGCAAAGAAATAGCGCGGCTGATCCGTGGCCAAAAAACTCGACACCACTCGTTCCAAAACCTCCGTTGTCATTCGATGTGATGCTATCTTGGGATATAAACAGCTCTTTTTACTGTAAAAACAATAGGGGCAGCGTAGGTTACAATCCGCTGAAGCTGGTTTGACAAGGAGTGAAAAAGGTTTCATTGATTTGGAAATTACCAGAGGCCAAAGCCCTTGAGCAGATTAGATATTCCAGCTATTGCCAATAAAAGGATAACGATCATTCTGATTGCCGCCGGCTTTGCGCGTGTAAACAGCCTTACGCCCACACGCGAACCAAGCATGACCCCGAGGATAGATGGTATCGCCACTATTGGAAGGATTGCCCCTTTGTTAAGATAAACCCACACGGCCGCTGTATCAGAAACTGAAATGATAAGCATGCTGCAGGCAACAGCTGCTTTCAGAGGTATACCGAGCACAAGATTAAAAACAGGAACATTGGCCCAGCCTGCACCAAGGCCAAACAATCCGGCAAGGAATCCGACTCCTCCAAACAGAACCAGACCATGCAGCGTTCGTTTGGCCCGCCATTCAACCCGGGTGTTGTTTGAATCATCCACAAAACAACCTTCAAGTTTAAGCAGTTTTGACAACCTGTCGCCTTCGACAATCAGGGTTTCATCGGATTTCTTGAACACGATCATGACCATACAGATGAAAAGTATTGTAACCCCGAGAAGTATGCGGATGGTTTCCTGCGGAACAGACAATCCAATCCGTGCGCCAAGAATTGCGAAAATTGAGGAAGTCAGGGCCATGGGCAATACCAACTCCATAGAGGCACACCCTTTTCGTAGCATGGTTGGGGCACTGGAAAGTGAGGCTGCCAGCGCCACGCTTAATGAGGCGCCACGAATATAATCCATATGGAATGGGAAAATTGATGCGACTATCGGAACAAAAAGTACGGCTCCGCCAACTCCGGCCATAGTGGCAATAATACCGATTCCGAAACCCAGAGTAAATAGACTTGCGGTTATAAAGTAGACACTCATCCTTGACCGCCGGAAACAAATCCGCTTAATGCCAAAAGAAGAACAATTATTTGAAGCAGGACTATGAATGCAAAGCGGCGTTTGCCGGGAATAAAAAGCGGAGGAAGCATGACGATATAGCCGACAATGATTGAAATTGCAAGGATAGCCACTCCACCCATACAGAGGATATCGCTTTTATCAAGGTGAGTTATCCAACTCCAGCCCGGAGTCAACCCCTGTAGTGAAAGTATCTGGCTTGCCGGCAGTGTCCATGCCATGGTGAGTTTGCTTGATTGAATGGATTGCAAGCCGGTCCCAGTGAGATATCGGATAAAAGTTATGAGAAGTATAGCCATGCTGATGTGGACGAATAATTCAATTACATTCGCCAAACGATTCGAGGAGTCTTTCATTGTTAATAAAATAAGGGCTTGCGGATTAAAAATTCAATCTTTAAAAATTAAACGAAACTCATTGCCACAAATATATGGGACAGTATTTATGATTGTGTTATATGTTGCATACTCGTTCACATCAGCCTCCAACAAAAGAGAGTGGGGAAGGGGTGAAAAATATGTTGTGAAATTACCTGTTGAGTCTTATTCCCATGGGTTTTTTACTTCACGCTTGTTCATTTTATATGGAACGACATCTCCGGTCTCAACAAAAAACTTAAGCATACGGCGTTCCATGTTGCGCAAAATATCAGCGTATAAAGGATCATCAATGCAGTTGTTATGTTCCCAAGGGTCTTTTTTAAGATCATAAAGCTCGTGTTTTTCGTAAAGGCGGAAGACATATTTGTATTCCCTTGTCCTGCACATTACGGCTTTTGTGTGCTCCGGACCGTCGCCGGCCTGAAGAATGAGCCGCGGATAATACAGGTTTGTGGGGTCCTGATGGCCGGCTTTATAATTCATTTCCTTGCAATGGGACTCTTCACGCAGACGTCCGCCTTCCGCGAAAACCGCGTCTCTGTGTTCCATCTTATCCCCTGCGATAACCGGCATAAGCGAACAGCCGAAAGAGGTATATCCCGGGTCTATGCCCAGCATATCAAATACTGTTGCCGTAAAATCAACCAGCTCAATCATTGAATCGCGTGTACCGGGTGTTACCTTGCACCATGAAGGAGGTTTGACGATAAATGGTACCCTTGTCTGGCAATCCTCAAATGTGTTTTGATTTATGTCAACTATGCTGAAGTCACCGGCATACATTCCATGGTCGCTGAAAAAGAAAAAAGCGGTGTCATCATACATGCCTGCTTCTTTAAGTGCCTCTATGACAAGTCCTGCCTGATGATCCAGGCGGGCACACATGCCAAGGTGCGTTCTGCGAAGTTCATCCCAACGATCCTCGGTCCAGCCGCCAAGGTTATTGTTTTTAAACACCCCCTGAAGCATGCTGGATTTGCCTGACCAGTCTTTGGGAGCCGGAATACGGGGAGGAAGTTTTGTTTTGTCTATCATGCTGTAATAGGGTTCTTCAACCATGAATGGAGGATGCGGATATTTAAGCGGAAGATAAATGCATAACGGTTTGTCTTTGGGTGCGTTTTTAATCTGCTCAATGGTGCCAAGGACCATTGCCCAGTCGCCGTCATGATAGACTTCCTCGCCCGGGTCTTTTTCAAGTTTGCCATGATAAAACGAAAACATTTTATCGCTACCGATACAGCCCCGCCATTCAAGTGACATTTCATCGAATTTCTTTATTGGTTTCGGAGGATAATACCGGATGTCGCAATATTTTTCAAATCCGTTTTCATCTGCGATTAGATCATTTTTACCGCCCCAAAACACGAAATAACCCTGTTCCTTGAGGGTCCGTAGCAGTACAGGCTCATCTTTCTGCATAAGAAAATGCATTATGCGGTGTCCCCTGACATGCGGATACCATCCGCTCATGAAACTGCAACGGCTTGGACTGCATACACCGTTCTGACAAAAGGCATTTGTAAATGACACGCCATCCTTTTCAACAAGTGCGTCCATGTATGGTGTCACGGCAGCCTGGTTTCCTGCATGATGCAGGGCTTCACCCCTGTAATGATCAGGGTTGAATATAACTATGTGCGGTTGTTTTGAAGAACTCTTGGGACTTTTTTTTGTCGATGCCATTATACACTCCTTATATCTCAAGCGAAACGTACGAATATATTGAATGCTTTATTACAACTATTAAATTTATTGTTTTTCTATATTCTGAAATTCGTAATAAATATAAATTTACGCATCCAACATTGGAAATCATCTTGTTTCCTTATTTCATCACAACAATCTTTTTAACAAAGCTTCCCCCGCTTTGATCATCCACAACAAAATAGACTCCCGACCTGTAAATCAAAACAAAATTTCTATTCTTTATTTCTGTACTGCTCATTGTGACGACTTTCTGTCCTCTAATGTCATATATGGAATAACAGGAAATGTTCTTGAAAATTGGCGTCTTTAGAGTTGCTGGGGTAACAGAAGTTTCTGAAACATATTCGTAAGCGCCAATGTCAGGGTTTCCCGTACGTACCACTCTGTCAAAATCATCTGTTGCCAAGGTTGCTATTCCCGCATTAATAGCAGGGCTTCCAAAGAGAAGATGCGCATCATAACTTGAATGCATAGGAATTTTCATCTTCTTTTAGGGGAAAAAACTTGGCTAACAGATTGTGACAATAGGAGTTGTAGTAAATTATTATTAGGATATGGATGAGAAAGAAAGGAAAGATTGGAATGTATTTAAGCAGATATTCTCGGATCATTGGCCAGGCTTCAAGCATCAACATCCGATGTACGATACGGAATATTACAACAGCGTTGTAGAAAAGATGCTCGATTGTGGTAATCCGGAGAAAATGGGGTATGTCGAATATCTCTGTATGGATTGTGGCCAGGGTCACAGGGTGGTATCGATGAGTTGTAAAGGCTCAATGTGTTTACGTTGCGGGAAAGTCTATGTGGATAATTGGGTGAGCCAAGTCAGCGAGATGTTGCATCCAGGAGTAGTTTACCGACATATTGTTTTGACGGTTCCGGAAGTATTATGGAAGACGTTCTTTGATAATGTCGGATTGTTAGGACCATTTTTTCATTGTGGGGTATCTTGTTTGGATGATTTTTTTAGTGCAACCGCCAAATTTACCTTATGCGGGGGATATATCGTAGTATTGCAGACGAATAGCCGTAACGGGGAATATAATCCGCATCTGCATATTATCGGAACGAGTGGCGGGATAACAACAGAGACAAAAGAATGGAAGCATTTAGGATATCTGCCATACAATGTATTACACAAGAAATGGCAGTGGTATTTATTGGAGATGCTTAAGCGGGAACTGGGCAAGAAGAAGATAGGCAAATTGGTGGATGATTGTTATAAAAAGTACCCCGAAGGTTTTGTCGCCAACGTGCAGAAAGGCGATGTTCCCTCTCGGTATCGGAGTTTAGCGAAATATTTGGCGAAATATGTTGTGAGTCCTCCGATATCGGTAAAGCGGATAGACCGTTATGATGGGGCAGAGGTGACTTATCATTATCGGAGCCACAAGACCAAGCGTGTGGAGCAGGAGACAATACCGGTCTATCGTTTTATCGGGAGAATGATACAGCACGTATTGCCGAAGGGGTTCAAGCGGATAAGATATTTTGGTGTGCAGGCGACAAGAACATTTGAGAAAGTAAAAGCCATCATTGAAACAGCGCTGGCTAAGGTGAAGGGTGTGGTGAAAGACGGTATACAGATAATTGCGAGAAAAGATTATCGAGAAAGGTACAGGGAGAGTACGGGCGTTGACCCCCTTATTTGTCCACATTGCCGGAACAAAATGGAACTCTGGAGAATTTGGCATCCCAAGCATGGGTTCATTTATGATGCGCTGGAAGCGCTCAAGAAAGGAATGGATGCGTCAGCAAAAGAAATCATTGAAGCGGGAGAGGTGTTATATACCCTTCGGCCCTCCGCCGAGGGAATACAATTATCGTTGTCCCTTGTGTAAGACAGAGATAAAAGTCAACGAGGCCATCGTGGATGTCGGGATTGGCATGGCTAAATTCAACAATGAGTATCAGGATGGTGAAATGCCAAAAGTGGGATGTCCGGGGTGTAACAATTACTCCATGGAATGTACGGAGGAGCTCTGAAAGTCCGCCCGAAGGGCGCTAAGTTCATGCGCTAGAAAGTTTTGGATCAATATTATCCATGTTCCCGGAAAAAACAATGCCATTAGCAGAGGGACCGATAGTTCCGTTGACGGTTATATTATTTCGGACTGTTACGTCAGACATAATAAAACCCGTTTGAATGTTAACGGCATAGCTGTTTGGTTTGTAAAATATATTGTTTGCGATCAATGAAGTACCGGATATTGTTCCATAAAGCACTAATTGTCCGGTACGATCGGGATTTTGGTCAAAAAATGTATTGTTGATGATCGTGAGATTCGAAGATGCCAAATTGTCAGAACTATATAATTGAATAGCCCATCCTCTTGACAACTGATAGAATATATTATTCTTTACTACGATATTTGAGGAGCCATCAATATAAATGCCATGATCATGGTTTTTCCAATACCCGGTTGTCGGGCTGCAACTATTTTCGCCAGCGGCAAATCAACC
The DNA here is from genome assembly GCA_963831235.1 of uncultured Fibrobacterota bacterium. Classification (GTDB taxonomy): domain Bacteria; phylum Fibrobacterota; class OXYB2-FULL-49-7; order OXYB2-FULL-49-7; family JAEUSG01; genus CAWHPS01. Next base: position 3,701 of record CAWHPS010000004.1, on the reverse strand, counting down.
GAGGTGATATATGAGATTTCTTTCTATAGTTATATCACTCGATGAGTTTAAATATATGCCGACCAGACCAAGTTCAGTATCGGTACACATCCTTCCGATATCATGTATTTTGTTACCTGTAATTCTTATGTTACTGTTGTTCCAAAGACCAAAAGCCATCTTGTTCATTCCCATAAATTCAAAATCTTGTACCTGCACATACGAAACATTGGGTTCAAACACACAACCGTAAGTCGTGGTATTATTTTGTCCGTCAAAAACTGCCCCCCATTTGTTTTCTGCTTTGAACGTAATCCACGCCGCCGCTGTGCCGGACTTTCTAAAATCCACGATGGCCGATGTTGTGTTGGTGGAGAGATAGACCCCGTCCTTGACAATTACCGTATCTCCGGCAAGAACGTTGTCCGCTGCTCTTTGTATGGTTTGCCATGGGGTAGCCGCATTTAGTGCCTATACTGTTGTGTGGTCGTCATCTCCATCGGTGGCCACATAATAGGTGGCGGTAAATGCCGGGCCGTAATCAAGTAAAGGCATTATGAATAATAAAATTAGAATTTTCATTCTTTCTCCTTTTTGATTGGCCAAATAAATTTAACATGCTATTTTCCTGACCTCCACCTAACTTTTATACACTACAATAACATATGAGCTTTTTCCCTATGAAAAATGGAAACATTGCATTGACTTCGTACGATAGCATAGTGTTTAATATATACACTACGTTTCAGAAACAAAAAAGGTGTTTTTATTCCTCGTTTTCATAGGTAAAGTCTGATAATTATCCTGTGTGGTGTATAAAAACATGGTGGAATTCAGGTATTTTGTATTTACCTGGTTTCAATAATCTCTTCTTTTGTCGCGCACTTCTAGCGTGGCTGTCTTTGTGCCATGCCGAAGTTTTGACACTACCTGACGGCCACGGCCACCGCACGATGAGCCTGATTTGTGTGCCTGGATGTGACAGTGCCGTGGGACACAGCCGTAGTGAGCGCCGGCATCCCGCGAAAATGGCGACGCGAACGAAGGCTGTGCCGCCGGATGGACAGGGTTGCAATTTGGGTGAGTGAAACAAAAGAATCCATAATTATATTTGTTTTTGTTGAACGAACCGGCCTTGTGCTTGTTGCACTAATCCGCTTCGCGGAAGCCATAATCATATAGTCAATATAAATTACTGCTGCTTCTCCTGACAATTTTCGTTTAAGACTATCGCATAATCAGGAAACTGTCGAAAACCTTTTTGTGTATTACCATCAACCCACAAAAAGGAGGTCTTCATGTCTCTGGCTCGTCAGCAATTTATCGAAAAGCTCAAGCTCAAAGGTCTCTCGGACGTCACCATCAAGGATTATGTCTTAAACGTTTCTCTATGCGCCCGGCATTTTAATCGGTCACCGCTGGAACTAACACACGAAGACATCGGCCGCTATCTTCTGCATTTGAAAGAGGTCAAGCACAATACCCCAAAGACCATCAACCAGGTGTTCTACAGTCTCCGGAGCTTCTACCGGCATCTCATGCCTGGCAGCACCATCATGGATGGTTACGGGCGCATGAAGGAGCCGTTCAAAATTCCCAAAGTGTTGAGCAAAGAAGAGGTGGAGACGCTGGTAAACTCCTGCACGGACCTGAAGACCAAAGCGGTGATCGCCGTTCTGTATTCTTCCGGTATCCGGCTGGCCGAGTGCGCAGCGCTAAAAATCGCCGATGTGGACAAGCATCGGATGGTCTTGCGCATTGTTCACGGAAAAGGCGGTAAAGACCGGTTTGCGGTGCTTTCTGAACGGACCCTCCTTTTGCTTCGCGAATATTATCGCATGTTCAGGCCCAAATACTGGCTTTTCGAAAACAACCGGCATACCCGGCCGCTGGACAAGCGCCATATCCAGCGGATTGTCCAAGTTGCGGCCAGGTGGCTGGAATCAAAAAGAATGTTACTCCGCATATTCTCCGCCATTCATTTGCCACGCATATGCTGGAGTCCGGTAAGCCCCTTCAGGGAATTCAGGTTTTTATGGGCCACACCACCATCCGCTCCACCGTCCGGTATACCCACGTCAGCGTTCCAACTCTTAAACTCCATCGGCAGTCCGTTTGACGAAAAGAAGCCGGAGAACAGGAGGCCGTCATGAGTAAACCTGACGTTGCGGAGATATTCCGCATAGGATTTGAGGATTATGTGAAATCATCAGGGGCGTTGCCGGATGATTATTACAAAGTCGCCCATGATGTTATGGCTTGCCGGACAGAAGAGCTCGGTGGCCATGTTGATCAATGTGACGAGTGTGAAAAGGAAAGAATCCGGTATAACTCCTGCTGCAACCGCCACTGCCCTCTGTGCCAGACACTGGCCCGTGTCAAATGGGTGAATCAGCGAATAGAGGAGCTTCTGCCCGTGCCGTATTTCCATGCCGTGTTCACGTTACCGTGTGAACTCAACCCGTTCTTTCTGCGTAATAAGAAGGCCTGCTATTCCCTGCTGTTTAATATGGTCAAAGAAACGTTAACAGCATTGTCCGCGGACAGTAAATGTTTGGGAGCGCGCACTGGATTCATTCTTATCCTGCACTCCTGGGGACAAAACCTGATGGATCATCCGCATATTCACTGTATCATTCCCGGCGGAGGCATAGACGAAGACGGCAAATGGAAAGGCTGTCGTGGCAAGTTTCTGTTTCCAGTGCGCGTAATGGCAGCGCTGTTCAGAGGTAAATTCATGGACGCCTTCAAATCCGGCATTAAGGATAAAACCATTGAATTTCACGGTTCGCTTGCGGAATATGAAGCGCCAGGCAAATTCAAGGCGCTGGTTGACGATCTCTACAAAAAGAAATGGGTCGTCTACGTTAAAGAGCCTTTTGCCAGTCCGCAGGCGGTGGTTCGGTATCTGGGCCACTACACCCATCGCATTGCCATCTCCAACAACCGTATCCTGTCCATTCAGGACGGAAAGGTCTCTTTTCTATGGAAGGATTATGCCGACCACAGCAAAAACAAGGTCATGACCCTTCCCATCGCTGAATTTATCCGGCGTTTTCTTCTGCATGTCGTGCCGCATGGATTTATGCGCATCCGCCATTATGGAATTCTCGGCAATCGGTGCAAAGCCAAGATGCTGGAACAATGCAGAAAATTACTGGCAGAGCAGACTGGAAAAACGGTGAAGCCGGAGACTGTTGGTGAAAAAGAGAAAAAGGAAAAGAAAGAATGGCATGAGGTCATTCAAGCGCTCACCGGCAAAGACCCAGGATTTGTCCGTTTTGCGGCAAAGGGCTGATGGTGGAGGTCAGGGAAATTCCAAAACGGAAAAGAACGCGGAGTCTGATGGAAGAAAGTGTTGAATTGCGGAATTAGACAGCGTTGATTCGTTTGGGCTGGTGAATGGGCCGTTTTTTTGCGTCTCGTGTAAGGCGCATGGGCTTTGCCTTGCCCGTTTAAGATGAAATGAAAGGGATGCATGATGTTTGGTGATTCAGAAAAAGCGCGTTACATCGGTTTTCGTTTAAACAATGCTGATTTTCTTCAGTTCGTATCCTTCAATTCTGGTGTTCCAGGGGAAAAACCACAAAGCAAAACACATAGACCATGTAACGGCTGAACCCCACTCGGATTCGTTCAACACGTTCTTTCTAAAGTGGCGCCGAAAGCGCAGTGATGGGATTGGTGTGTCTGCATGCCACTTCAGAAAGAACCCGTAGTGT
>CAWHPS010000003.1:0-32607 GCA_963831235.1 uncultured Fibrobacterota bacterium | reverse complement strand
TCCCCAGTATTATCCCGGTATCCTTGCTTTGCTCTTTGGTTATCTTTTTTGCAAATTTCTTTAAAGTTTTGAAACTCATTCTAAAATAGACCTATAATAAAAATTTTCGATCTTCAACCCTAATTTCTTTATCTGTTCACTTTAAACGATAAACCGCTCCGACCTCTTCTATTTTAGCTAGTTCGTTGGATCTTCTAAAAGGCACAACCCTTCTGTTTTCATAGATTTTGTGTAGATATCTGTCTATTAATCTATTCCACTAGGGGATTGTTCTAATGAGCCATAATTCCATATGTACACATGGGTAATTCCTGGGATTTGAGATGTTTATAGAAGTCGTCAACATCCTTAAATTTGGTGTAATCCCCTATCCAACCTGTCCCAAAACTCCCAATTTCATAAGGAATATCCAGGTAATATGGACCATATGCATTAAAAGAGGACTTTGTCGCTTTGTTTAACGGTTTTTTTGATTCATCCATACAATGCATGGATAACCCCAGATTGTTTTTAAGAGGAACGTTTCTTTTGTTTCCAAACCGACAACTACTTTGATAAATTTTTTTGAGAAAAACAAAGAGATACAAAGACTAAAGATAATGAAAAAAACCAAAATTAGCTTTGCTGAAACTCGAACTATCTTAAAAGATGATAGCATAACCGTATCAAGTCCAATCGCAACCAATAGACAGAGCACAGGAAGTATGGGCAGAACAAACCGAGCCTGTTGTGAACCAAAAAACCAGACTATCAAATAGATAATCGATATAACGAGGCAAATCAGGACCTTTTTTAGATTTACTTCTCTAGCAAATCTACAAGAAATGCCCAAAGGGATAAAAACTAACAGCAATGGACCCAACAATTCGCCATGATCAAAAGCATCCCCTTTGAGCGTAAGAGTAAAAGGAATCTTTAATAGTGAAACAAATGATTTGCCGAAACCGTACACATCTAAAGAACCGAAATAGGAATTGTTGAGAGCAACGCTCCATCCTCTCCCGCCAAAAATTTTGTAAAATAGGGAAAAAACGGATTTCCGGAACTTGTAACATAATTACTAAAATACCAAGGTGAACCTGAAACAAAAACCAGCACCAGCCATACAATAAATTCCTTAAAAACCAGGCATTTGCATCCCTCCTAGAAAATAATCTATATAAAAAGAGAAAATTAATAATTACAAAAAAACTTACAGCAAGAAATTTAGTTGAGAATGCAAATCCCAAGAAATATCCCTGATAAAACTAATAAAATCTTGGATTTTTTTTCTAAAAAAAGTAGCAACGAGTACAAACTCAACAACACAAAATAAGTGAGATGAGGTTCTACAAAATTTCCTGTGGCTACCCATGTGAGAAGAGAAGAGCAACAAAAAAGCGATGCTGAAATACACGCTAGCTTTTTATCAAAAAACTTTCGTACTACAGAAAAAATGAGGCAAGTACAGAAGATGGCAAAAAAGGAGTTTAATACAGCACCAGCAATATCGGAACCAAGACCCATCATCAAAGCGTTGATCATCTCAGAAAGTTGTGGAAGATGAGAATAAAGATAACCTTCGGTACTTACAATTTTCCCTGCACTTAAATATTCCTTAGGAAGCGAAAAATGGTAGTTCAAAGCATCCATGGAAGTTATTGGAGCTAGCGCTATGAATGTGTTGATTATTAGAAAGATTACGACTGTTCCTAAAAGAAACCTGAGCAGGAGATTTTTGTCAAAATTCTTAATAAATCTGTATGTGCTGAGAATCAAATTCTCGAAATAACTTATATAAACAATAGACAGGACTACTCCAAAGAAAATTAAGACCAGCAGGCATTCAACTTTTAATAAACCAAACAACCCCAGAAAAAAAACTAGTGTGCCATAGATTCCATATCCCAATCCGAAACTTAATAGAAAACTATCGAGAGCAGGGTAATTCTTTACATCTGTTTTTTTTAAAAAAAAGTGACCTGTTGATGAAAAAACGATAACCGTAAAAATTGAAAAAAGTATTGCAAACATAGATATAAGTAGAATCAAATATTTATTATCAATAATAATCCATATCAACAATTAAATCACTCTTTTGGCCTTCCCTCATAATTAATCAAAAAAATAAATCTATGTTAATTAATGATTAGAATTGGATATCAGTCCCATTTTTATTGAACTCACCCCATATTTAATATATAAAAATGATGAATTGTTTAGAAGCATCCTCAAGATATAAACAAACGTAGATTATCTGTATCATTTTTTCTATTATGAATTTAAATGAACTAAAAGAGACTTGGAATCATTACGGCGAGACAGATCCATTCTTCGAAATACTTGCTTTTCGAGATAAAAGAAAAAACAAATGGAATAAGGAAGATTTTTTTGAAACTGGCATAAACGAAATTCGTGAATTACTAGAAAGCGTAGATGACATAAAATTCAAACTTGCTCACGGTAAAGCTCTCGATTTTGGTTGTGGAGTCGGAAGAATTTCACAAGCTTTGGCAAAACATTTTGGTGAGGTCCATGGGATCGATATCGCATTTTCAATGATCGATTTAGCCGACATGAAATAGGCATCCGCCTCGACTTTAAGCTTGTTATCATCCCTAAGCACAGCTTCAACTTCAGGATTACTTATGAAGCTTGGTTCGCCCAGTACCGCAGGCGCATGTGTATTTCTTAAAACAGAATAATTTCCGAATGACAAGGCGTTTTGCGGCATTCCAAGCATGATTGTAAAATACTTCTCGATCTTTATTGCCGCATCAAGCGAAGGGCCGATATCTCCCATTTTATAAAAAGCCTTGGTGGTATCCGGAAGCGTATCGGAAGCGTCCTTTGCATTATGATGAATGGAAAGGAAAAGATCCGGCTGAATGGAATCAGATATCTCGGACCTTCGCATCAGATCCATTTTTACATGCGCTCCGGGTTCGGGTAGAAAATCTCTGTCAGTGTCTCGTGTCATATATACCCGTGCTCCGCCTTTTAAAAGCATGTCCCGGAGAAACAGGGCCACTTTCAGATTAACATCCTTTTCCATGAGCCCGCCCTTGCCCACCGCACCGCTCATTGTTCCACCATGACCTGGATCAAGAAGTATGACCTTGCCGTTGAGTCCGCTTGTATTAACATCCGGAAGAGGACCCGGGGAATAATATTGTCGTGTTATTTTAACTGAAGAACCACAATTCACAAAGCAGGAAATGAAAATCAATACTGATAACGATTGAAGAATAATTATAAATTTTTTCATTTGTTATTCCCTTTAAAAAACCTCTCTCTTTTCACCCTCCAAAATTCCAGTCAATGCCCCACCGGATAACAGGACCCGGCAAGTGATAACCTGGCTCATAAGATATGACCTGGTTTCCAAGGTTTTCGAATCTCGTGAAAAATGAAAATGCTTTTATTTTAAATTCTATATCCATATTAAAATCAATGAATCTGTTCAATACGTCAAGTCCGCTTTCAGGCAAATAATACTCCACGGCCCAAACATCCGGACGTAAACTAGTATAAAATGAAATCCGGCCAAAAAGTCTGTTCTTCATGAAGTACCGGAAAAATGATAAATTGTTTACAACGTTAAATGTGTAAAAAGGCAATACCTGTCTTGTGTCAGACCTTGCATAATTTACATGCGTTATATGAAGGCCGGCATATTCGGAAATATGCTCCGAATGCCATTCGCCGAACAATTCATGCCCCTGCAAGCGCTCAAACCTGACAACATTTTGTGTAAACCGCCACCCTGATTGCAAAATCCCTGATGGATGAAGTACAAATTGAAGAGTTGCCGGGTTCCTTGTGAAGCGCTCACGGAATTTATATCCAAAGCCAAAATGACTTTCATTAAATTCAATACCCGCACCTGTACTGCTTGACACGATTCTTTTAACAGCAGAGTCGCTGCCAATGTAATTGATCTTCGGGTTGTCATAATATAATATTGATGAATTCGGATAGCGCCTTTCGCAACCATAATCAACATCAAGACGCAAATGGTTCCTAAAAAGCATGGAATACAGGCCCACCCATGGCGATGCTGAAAAGTTTGTATTGATACTGCTGTTTCCTGATGTTCGGGAGTCTCGCCTGAAATCATTCTTTGCTGAAAGTTCCATTGGAATTTTAAGAATCGAGTCAAGACCAAGCTCTATTGATGTTTCAATCAAGTCCCGTCTTATCGTGCGATCAACATGGACTGCATTCACCCCATCCTGTGCTGATTCAAGCAAGAGAGAATACTTTTGTCCAGGACGATTGTATGATGAATTAAACCTTGCCCCAAGCACATTAAGCCCTTGCAGGAAAACCGAGGTGTCTTTATCTCCTGATACCACACTTGGCCCCTTGGCCGGCCATCCAAGGCGGCTTCCATAAGTATAAACAGTTCCATTCATGTCAATTTGCTTGAAACAAGTGGCCCTGCCTGAAACCTTGAAATCATCAAGCTCATTCTGTGTTGAAAAATTCTGATAAACACCTGTCCCGTTTACACCGTAACGGGGGTTATCGCGGTAATCATCCTGTTTATCCCGCAAAAATATATACTCGGAATTAAGTTCCACACAGGGGATTGCAGTGGTGTTGAGTTTTATGGTCCAGAGTCTTGAATAATTTTCAAATCTGTTTCCTTGCGCAACATAAAGATTATCAGGCCGGTTCAATACCGCACGGTAGATATCAACAATTGCGGCAGGATGCGTATATTGTATTGGCCCGGTGGAATAAAAGCCCTGTCCTTCAGACTGGTATGTCTTTTCCATGCCAATAAAAAAACCAACACTTTTGCCCAAACGCCTTTTTAGCGAAAATTTGACTGCATTTGCTTCAAAAGGCCCCTGCTCCCAAAATACATCTGAAACAGGATCGCTTATATGTTCCTGTTTTGTAAATACACGGATGATTATTTCGCTGCCAGAAAAGCCACCGCCGCGTTCATCAACAATAACCTTTTCAATGTCCTTGACTGGAATGTTGTTTAAATAAACACGTGAAGCGTTTATACCCCGCATTTCGACCCCATCGACCTCGATATTTATTGGTTTGTCATCAAGATATGTCTCTTTACCCTGTTGCCTTATGTCAGATAATGTACCCATGAAGCTTGATCTGGCTGCAAAAAGACCAGGAAGATAATCCAGTACATCGCAAAGATTAACCGCATGCATTGCATCAAGATGATGCTGAGTGAAAATAACCGAAGGGCCTTCACGATCAAAGAAAGCACCGTGCAAAATATCAGGAGATTCATAAGGGACAATCGAATCCGCGGCCAGAGTAACAGGTTTTACTATTGCAGTGTCTTTTTTAAGTGAATCAGGTTTTGCAATATTCTCATTGGAAAAGACGGTGCACAGAGAAAGTCCGGTTATAAACAGGATTTTCTTAAACATTTTTATTTTGAGCCGTCTTCCTGTTCCAGAAGTTCGCGGATTGCAGGCAGAACATAAAGTTCAGACAGGTTTTCTTTTCTTAATATTTCGAGCATCATATCAATATTTTCTTCAAGAGGTAATTTTTTATTTATTAAAAGATACCGTTTTCCCTTTAAGGAAAACAACCCTCCCCTGTTGTCGTCGAGTTCCTCTTCCCTCACTGTTATATTAACGGCTGGAAGCAGATCAACGATTTGGCGATAAATTTGATCAAGATCGGACATGACTTAAATCAGCCTATTAGTACGTTTTTAATCCGCAGATGAGGGCCGCCATCTGTGACAGGTAATGGTGATTGGCCTTCCTTGCCGCACCCCCCCATACCACCGAACAGCTTGAGGTCGCTCCCGACCATTTCAATATTATGAAGGGTTTCAAAAAGATTTCCAGTCAGGATGACATCCCTCAGTAGCCTTCCGATTTTACCATCTTTTATTTCAAAGGCGTTTTCAGCTGAGAAGGTGAATTGTTCGAGGTCTGTATTGCCGCCAAGCATCCCCACAGCATATATCCCGTTTTCAAGTCCGCTAATCATTTCAGAAAATGGTGTTGTACCAGCCTCGATGTAGGTGCATGACATTCTGACAATCGGCTTATGCCGGGCACTTATGGCACGGGCATTTCCGGACACCCCCTCTCCCATCTTCTGCGCGGTTTCCATTGAATGCAAATGCCCTGCTAAAACACCTGAACGAATTAAATAGGTTTTTTGCGACTTTACCCCTTCATCATCAACCGGATATCCGCCACACTCTTCGAGCAATGTACCATTGTCAACTATATTCAGTTCGCTTCCGCCAAAAACACTGCCAATCCTCATTTTTGCGGCAATGCCTGGGTTTTCAAATATAAAGTCCGCCTCGCTCATATGGCCGAATGCCTCATGCGCAAATACACCCGAAAGCTTGGGATCGAGTATCACGGTGTGGCGTCCACCTTGAATTTTATCAGATGATAAAAGATCAACAGCGCGCTTCACGGTTTCTTCAACTGATTTATCGAGTCCTCGAACATTCCCAAAACCACGATGGTCCCCAACTGAATGATATGCCCTCTGGACATTGACCCCGTCGCGCGCCATGGCTGAAAGAGTTATGCCTGTGAAAACACGGTCTTGTTCGATACAGGCACCTTTGTTGTTTACAAAAGTAGTATGGGCCGTTCGATCAAGGTAAGTTACACGGGAAGAAACAATCCTCGGATTGGACATGATTATTTTGTTGTAACCGTATGAGATGTCCCTCTTTTCTTCGATGCTGATATTTGATGGGTCTTCGCCAAAGTTTTGGGTAAATGCGCCTCGAACAGGCGCGGATATTTTGAGTGACGTTACTCCCCGACCAGTATGTTTTGCCTGTTCAACAGCCTCCTTGACTGCCCGCTCAAGATCATCCATTAAATTGAATGAACAAAATCCCCATCCATTATTATGACAAGCCCGGACGCATCCGCCTTTTGATTCTCTTTCGCCAAGTTCATCCAGTTCCTGTCCAAGGTATGTAATGGAGGTGCTTTTGCGTGTCTCAAGCCGGATTTCAAGGTAATCGACATCAGGTCCGTTTACCATATTTTCGAGTTTGTCGCGGAGTATCACTTAAATAGTCCTTTTCAAAAATTTGGCAATGCTATCTTACACCAATTGCAGAACGAACCTCTTCGATTGTCCCCTTCGCGATCTTCGCGCATTGCTGGGCTCCATTATCAAGAGCAGCCCGAACATCCTGTTTCCTGTTCGATAAATCAATGAACCTTTCCCGTATGGGTGATAGCTCTTCGATTATCTTGTCCGCCAGCTTCTTTTTACAGTCAATACAGCCTATTCCAGCAATACGGCATTCACGTTCCACTTCAGAAACCGTTTCAGCAAGGGAGAAATATTTATGGAGGGAGAATATGTTGCATATATCAGGATTGCCGGGATCCGTGCGCCTTTTCCTGTTAATGTCTGTGACCGCCACCTTGAGTTTGCCTGCAATAACCTCAGGTGAATCAGAGAGATCAATCGTATTCCCCATACTCTTGCTCATCTTGGCACGACCGTCAAGCCCCATGATGCGGGCGGCTGCCGATACTTTAGCCTGCGGCTCTGGAAAGACATCTCCAAAGCGCGAGTTGAAACGCCTTACAATTTCGCGGGCCAATTCAAGATGCTGGAGCTGGTCTTCGCCGACAGGAACAACCTCGGCTTTGTAAAGTACAATATCCGCTGTCTGCAAAACCGGATATGTGAAAAGCCCCACATTGATGTCGTCGGTATGTTGTTTGGACTTCTCTTTGAACTGCGTCATGCGTTCAAGGTGGCCTATATGAATGACTGTTCCCAGTATCCATGAAAGTTCAGTGTGTTCAGGAACGTGTGACTGAACGAATAATTTGCATCTCTCAGGATTAAGCCCAACAGCCATTAGCATTGTCGCAGTGGTTATTATCCGTTCCCGAAGTATGGCTGGGTCCTGATGCACGGTTATGGCATGATAATCCACTATTGAGAAAATAGCGTCGTGGTCGTCCATGAGTTTTACCCAGTTCTTGAGTGCCCCAAGATAATTGCCGAGGTGTATTTCACCGCTTGGCTGTATTCCGCTGAAAAGACGTTTTTTCATAATGATTTTGTTAAATGGTTTACTTAAGTTTCATGAGATGTTCCTGGCATACCCCTGTCCACCAGTTCTGGGGGCTCTTCTTGACAAATTCAGTGAAATACAGAGCAGCTTCCCTTCGCATGGACTTTTTCATACAAATAGTGGCCAGATTATAAAGGGCATCAAGAAACGTGGGAGAGATCTCATAAGCCTTTTTAAAATATTCCATGGCCTTTTCAAAGGATTCATTATATGACTCAAAAATACCCATGCCATAGAAATCCTTTGCCGTCGCAGTTTTGTTATCTATTCTTGATTTCAGATTATGCTGCAGTGATTCGTAATCTTCTTTGGACATTGTTATGGGATCAAATTCCAATGGAATTTTTATCTCAAAACGATTCGGAGCAATTTCATGATTGAACCAGTTTCTAAGGTCCTTTGACATGACCTTATAACCCTTTATCTCCTGACCCATATAAATCGCATAATCTTTAGCAAATTTTTCCTTTAGGCGTAGATGGGACTTCATGCCCTTGTTGTCTTCCAGCTTGTTGTAGCTCATGAGCAGGGCTTTATCATCATCCATATCAAGCTTGTATTCCACAACTCCGCTGAAAAGAGAATCTTCAAGACGTCCGAATGGAACCGTGGGTACAAGAATGGCGTTGTTTTTCCAGTCATAAAGACTGTTGCCGTGTCCAGGAATTATTACAAATTTGGGAAGTCCGAGATATTTTACGCGATCATTCTTGAAAACCCTGGGATCAAATTCTTCTATCATGTGGATGACATTCTTAAGACTCGCCTCTGTAACCGGTTTTGATTTACCAGCAAGTACGGAAAAAGGCTCTGCCTTGACCCGCTTTGCGCATAAAGTCATGAGCCCTTTGAAATAGTCGAGGACCTCGTTTATGGCTGCTTCCACTTCCTGAGGAGAAAGTGTGGCGGTTTGAGTGACAATTGTCTTGAGCGCAGCTTCTTTTTTGTGTTTCCGGCTCTCGATCTCGACGATTTCAGCTATCAGGGTTTCGATTTCCTCGGTTGCTGAAAGAATTTCTTTTTCTATTACAGGGTTTTTAAGTTCCGTAATCAGGTTCTTGAATGCAAGAACAAGCTTTCCCTGCTCCTTGATTTTATCAGACAAATCCCTTTTTACCTTGACATCAAGAAATTTACCTGTTGAAATCTCCTTCTGGTTCACAAGAATGTTGTACTTCATCTCCTCAGCGTTTTTGATGCGTTCGTATTTTGTGACATACTGGTTTTTCATTGCCATCATTCCGCGCATGGCAAGAACGGAATCAATGGTACTCATAAAAACATTCCTGCGGTCATCCTGTTTTGCTGTAAGTTCGTTGGAGCGTGTTTTAAGATCATGCTCAATGGCCGTAATCTCGGTCTTTAAATGATCTCGCTTGTCGAAATTAAGTGTATGCTGATATTCCTTTTCAATCCAGGAACCGAAGGTGAAAATATTGGGATCATCAACAAAAACATCGCCCTTTTGGATTTCAGCCAGATCATCTTTGCCTTTTTCAAGCAGGTCAACATCAAGAAGGCCGATATTTATAAAATCTTTATATTCGTTCAGGTTGAGATTTTTAGCGCTGCCACCCTCAGCCTGTGTGCGAATGATTTTATAAAAATATTCCCAATATATGGTATTTAATGCATACCGGTGCTTTCGGTTTGAAGGCTCACTCTTGAAGGCGCGTATTGCGTCAAAATCACCTGAGGAAAGTTTAAGCAAGTTTGTTTCCTTTATATCTGTAATGTGAACGATAAACAGAAGTATAAATTAATTTTTACGCGTGATTAATAGCAATTTGTATCACTTGGAAAATCAAATTTGGGTATGGCACTGGGCGAAAAGTTCAAAATAAAGATTAAATAAAGAAAGGAACGTTCACCGAGATTCGCCGTTTCTCTTTTTCATAGAGCTCACGATTAAAAAACAGCGCATAATCCTGCTCGATCCATTCATTGATTTCATCAACCGAGCGTAACGACGGTGGCAAGGGTTTCCCGTCAATTCTGGGTAAATTCAGTTCAATCGTTTTTATCATGTTCTTTCTCCCATCGCTTTTACGACCTTGTCAAACCAGGTCATGGCATGATATTTCCTGAACAATTCCTGAACTTCTTTATCAATGGGATTTATGGAATTTATCATCATTAGCTGAATAATGTCGGGCAAATCCTTAAATTCCCTATCATTGGAATTAGCCATTGAATGGAGTTTCATCGCAATAAGATGCATTGGCGAAGGTACGAAAAAGGCCTCACCGGCAATGGATATCTCTTTTCCCTGGGAGAGAATACCTTGTATAGTTTCTGGATCGCTAATCAGGAAATCAATGTCCCGCATCCCTGGTTTATCGCTCTTCAACTGTACAAAAGCATCCTGCCGGTTAAAAGCGGCATATCCCATCTTACTAAGATCCGGTTCAATTTTGGAATAATCATGCGCAGTTATGATAAAATCAATGTCAAAGGTCATTCTTTGAACTTTATTTGCAATTAAAGCATACCCACCAACAAGCGCACAACATACATGATGCTTTCTAAAGATAAAAGAGAGGAGACTGAAAATGGAGCCTTTTATTCCTGTCACATCATTTTGAATTTCCATGTGTTAAATATACATTTGGATTATCATGATTTTCTATGACGTTAATTATAATTCTGAAAATTCTGAAAAAAGTTGTCCCTTTTTTAATTATAGCTCGTATTACTTTTTAATACTATTGCCTTATATATTAAAGTATTACAATAACCACATATTTAAGAGGAGGGAACCATGATTCCGCATTTTGTCTTATTTCTGGTACTGTCCGTAGTCTTTTACATATCAGCCGAGGAAAACGTTCCCACAGACACTCTAACAACACCTTTAGTCTCGGAAATACCTATCCCCGTTAATGCAGACACATCTGTTAACCTGGAAAAGGTAGAGGTAACCGCCAGGAAAGTCCATAAAAAAGAAGGCAGTGTGGATAATGGCTATCGCTATTCCAAAGCACAAATAGGCCCTTTAGGCGAGGCCGAGATTAAGGACATTCCTTTCTCAATAAATGTTACGTCCGGCCAACAAATTGAGAATCGAGGCGCCCATATTTTAGGAGATGCCCTTAAAACAAACCCCACAGCTGTTGAAATTCAATTGCCAACCACGGATGGACGCGGTCAGTCTGAAATGAATCTGCGGGGTTTTGATCCTTTTTATCTGCAAGATGGTCTTTTAATGAGAAACACTTTACCGGTCCCGGTTGAAGATGTTGAAAGAATTGAAGTCTTGAACGGCCTTTCCGGTTTCTTTTACGGGTTTGGGACACCAGGTGGAGCAATAAATTTTATAACCAAGCAGCCCTTATCAGCACCCTCTGCTGACTTTTCAGTCGGACAGTATAACGGTGGTATAAATTTCGTTCATGCAGATGTCGGTGGTCCGGTGACAAAAGATAAAAAAGTTACCTCCCGTATAAATGCCTATACAGAAGATGGGCGGTCCTTTATAGAGGGGGCGTCACAAAAGCGTTCCCGTCTGTCTGTTGCAGTGAATTATCAGGTATTGGAGAATACCCTTTTAAAGACGAATATGTCACATCAGGATTTGCTTTTGCAAGGACAGCAGATTGCATTCAGTGTTGATCCATCAAAAGGGATCAATGTGCCTGAATCGGACAAGTTCGCTCCCGTGAAATTGTATGGTCAACCGTGGGTCTATGTCAAAGGCAAACAGGACATGGCTGGGCTCGGTGTTGAATCAAGAGTTAACTCTATTTTTAAAATGCGAGGTGCATATAATTATTCCAGCATTTGGAGAAAAAGCAACGGGGTACAGGCAGCCCTAATCGATAATAGCGGGAATTTCAGTGAGACTTATTCCGATGGCGCACCAGAGAATATTTTTGAACATTCAGCCTACGCACTATCAGATGCAAAATTTAAAACCTGGGAAATCAACCATAAACTTACTGTTGGCTGGACTTATGATGGCACTATCCGGGCTACAAACCCCACAAATTCCAAAACCGTTAAAAACTTCCTTCTCGATACTTTTAACATTGCCAAACTGACATATTTTCCTATGCCTGACACCTTTTCCCCGACTTCAAAATTACAGAGAACGGAACAGGCATATAATTCTTTTCTGTTTGGGGATTGGTTAAACTACGGTATGTTTTCAGTACTCGCTGGCGCCAACTATACCATGTATGATTATCGAAATGAGAATATTGATACAGGACTTATTATTAAGTATTCCCAGTCAAAACTGTCCCCTAGTGTTGCAATTAACGTGAAACCACTGTCTTTTGTCTCAGCTTATACCTCTTATATGCAGGGAATCGCATCCGGTGGAAATGACCCGAAAGCAAAAAATTCAACTGAAGTCCTTTCACCCAGTGTCAACAATCAGTATGAAATTGGTGTAAAAGCAACGATCATGAATGTAGATTTGGCCTCAGCATTGTTCCGTATCAACAAAATTAATGAGTTTAGGGATACTAAGGATTCTGTTTTCAAACAAGACGGCAGAGAAATACACCAAGGCCTGGAAGTTACTGCAACGGGCAGGCTTTGGAATTGTCTGACACTTGGTGGCGGCGGAACAATCATGGACGCCCATATTGAAAAAGCGGCTGACCCGGCAATCAAAGATAAAACCCCTGCAAATGTCCCTGAAAAACAGGCAAAGGCTTTTGTTGAATATGATGTTCCCGGCATACGAGGTTTGTGTGTTTCAGGAGGGGGCACTTATTGCGGACTTCGATTTGTTGATGCAAAAAACAGTGCATCAATACCACCGGTTTGGCTTTATGACGCCGGTGCCAGGTATCGTATTTCAATGAGTGATCATGGGTTCACGATCAACCTTCATATAGTAAATCTGCTTAATACTAACTACTGGGCAGCGTATAAGCCATCAGGAACTGTTGGTTTGTGCCTTGGCGCGCCACGCTTGATTTCACTCAGCGCTAAATATGAATTTTAACATAATCAAACAAGGAGATTCTAATGCAGTTTAAGCTTATCTTTCTAGTAACTCTTTTTGCCATAGTAAACGGACAGGATGTGATACCTGCGAAAAAAGGCAATTACTCAGATGCTATCAAGTCAATTGCAAGCCTTATGTCTTTAAAACCTGGTGACGTAAAGACAGCAACACAAACAACAGATTTCTCTGCAGTGGAAAAGGTTTACAGAACCAATTTCAGGGTGCTTGTCAAATTATACGGGATGGGTGTGGAAGAAGAAATTGATTCAGCCTTTACAAGGGCAAAACGTGGAGAAGATGTCAAAACACAGAAACAGTGGATTGAAAAAAGCCTCCAGCGTGTGATATATCATACCGCGCTGAAATTTCTGGACAGAATTCCGGCTGACAAAGGAGCACCCGATAGTGTGGCCGCGCTTTTAGCCTGCCTTGAAACCGTTATGGATCGCAGAACAAAATGGGTCAACACACCATTTAAAGAGCAGATTAATCAGGCACTTTTGAAACTCAAAAAGGCGTCACCAGAAGAAGCGAGGCTCGAAGCCGGAAACATAAGGAATATTATGACCAGGGTTTACCTTCTTTCTGTGTTGTGGGAAATGAGAGGACTTAGCACAGCCCAAGCCAAAAAAGATGGCAGCTCGGCAGGTAAAAAAGTTGAAGGGACAATCTACTTCAACGTCCTTGCCCCTGCCATTAAGGATAGCATTATCCTAAAAACATTGGCCAGTGAATGGAACAAATCTCCTGATGCAATAAGTGTTCCAGCTATTCGGGACGGGTTGTCGCGTGGGCTGCCCGAACAATGGAAAGAATTGCCTGATTCTGTCCGGAGCAAATGATTTTCAACCATAAAGGACATCAAAATGGAATGGATGAAAGCAGCCATTGATTATGGAATCGTAGGTTTTCTTGGAATCTTGAGCGTCATTGCAGTTGGTATTGCCATTGAACGGTATCTGACCTTTCGGCGTATCCGTGTGCGCGACTTCGCGGACAAACGTGAGCTTGAACTATTGTTGACGCGAAAACTGCACATCATCGCCTCCATCGGCAGCAGCGCCCCATATATAGGCCTCCTCGGCACTGTACTCGGGATTATGCTCACCTTCTATACCATGGGAGAGCGGGGATTCATGGATTCCTCCAGGATAATGATTGGCCTGGCACTTGCCTTAAAAGCCACGGCTGTCGGGCTTTTGGTAGCAATCCCATCAGTTGTTTTATACAATTTACTTATCCGTAAAGTCAAGGTATTGCTTATGGAATGGGATATTGAACAGGGAAAGAAAAATGGATGAAAAAAAGAGCTTTGAGGAGAATGAAAAATGAATAGTCGGAAAAGCAACGGTATTTATTACCGCATACGAAACATCATTGAATCAGCGAGAACAACGGTAGCTCGATCGGTAAATACAACGCAATCTATTGCCCACTGGCTTGTTGGGCACGAAATTATTGAGGAAGAACAACAGGGTAAATTCCGCGGTAAATATGGGCAACAGGAAATAGCTAAACTATCGAAAAGACTACAGACAGAATACGGGTCGGGATATTCCATGCAGAATCTCCGATATATGAGACAGTTTTATTTTGAGTACCCATCCTTTATCAGACAAAACCAGATTCGCCACGCAGTGCGTGGCGAATTGGAAAAACCACTGGAAAATGTCTCTGCCGCAATTCGCCACGCACTGCGTGGCGAATCCGGCGTTCAGGAAAAATCGAATTGGCGTCCAGGTAAATGGCACCCTGATTTGGCATGGACACATTACAGGATACTCCTAAAGGTTGCAAAGAAAGAAGTACGGGCCTTTTATGAAATTGAGTCTATAAAAAACAAATGGTCGGCCAGGAACCTGGAACGTCAGATTAATTCCATGTTGTTTCACAGACTGTTGAAAAGCCGGAATAAAAAAGGCGTGATTGCACTTGCAAATAAGGGCCAGGAAATCACAAGACCAATTGACATCTTAAAAGAACCCGTAGTTCTTGAGTTTCTTGACCTGCCTGAATCGCATCGTTTGGTTGAGACAAAAATAGAGACAGCCCTTATCTCAAAATTGAAGGATTTCCTTCTCGAATTGGGAAGCGGCTTTGCTTTTGTGGGCCGCCAGAAGAGATTGACACTGGAAGGTGACCATTTTTATCCTGATTTGGTTTTTTACCACATTAAACTTCGATGCTATGTAATCATAGATTTGAAGACGCAAAAACTTACCCACAACGATCTTGGCCAGATGCAGATGTATGTACATTATTATGACAGGGAAGTTAAAGCAAAAGAAGAGAATCCCACTATCGGTCTGATTCTATGCACGGATAAGAATGATGCCGTGGTAAAATATGTGCTCGATAAAAAGCAAAGGCAAATTTTTACCAGTCGGTACCAATATGAATTGCCAACGGAAAAGGACTTGCAGCAGCAACTGCAGCGCGAAATGGCAATGCTTACGCTTCCGATCCTTGCCAAAACTGGCCATAGATCATGAAATGGGAATTGAAACATAGAAAAGAGCAATAAATGGATGAAAAGGAATTCGACAGCATAAATGTGATTCCTCTTGTTGACATAATGCTGGTTCTCCTCACGATTGTGCTTACCACCTCCACGCTTGTGGCAACCGGCACGCTGCCGGTTCAGTTGCCGCAGGCGTCATCCGAACGGGAAACCCTGCTGAGGATGCAGACAATCGAGATCGACAAGGATGGCGTTATTTTCCTGAATCACCAGCGCACATGCATCGACAACCTGGACAAATCGCTCAAGAGTATTGACAAGACCTGGCCTGTTATGATTCGAGCGGATAAAAATCTGACATTGCAGACATTTGTTGATGTTTTGGATGTGGTTAAACGGCACGGCTTCACCCGAGTGAGCCTGCAAACCGAATCAAAATGACAAAAAATATTACAAGCCGTTCAATGATTCTGTCAACGCTAATCCATGTTTTTATTTTTTCAGCATTTCTTTATTTTCGCGGCCACTCATCCAATTCTCAACCAATAATTATTGATTTCTCCCTTGAAAAAACCCCGCTTTCATCTGAAATCGAGTCAAAACCGTTTACCCCCAAAAAGGTGATCGCTAAAACAACAATACAGCCCAAGGTCGTGGATTCTCATGAAACTTTTCCAGACACGTCAAAACCAGACACATCGTCTTTGCCAACAACAACATTCCATACCTTGAGTACTGACGTCTCTCAGACAAATGCTGCTTACGATGATTCCATCGCAAGACTCAAGACTCAATACATCCAGGCACACTATACGGAAATCCGCGATAAGATTTACCGCCTCATCTCCTATCCTGCACTTGCGCAGGAAAAGGAATGGCAGGGCGAGGTCAAAGTCTCATTCTTTGTTCACTGCGATGGCCGCGTGGATGATATAAAAGTGATGGAAAGCTCCGGATATACCCTACTTGACCAGAACGCAATGGATGCGGTAAAACGGGCTGCCCCCTATGCCCCTTCGCCAAAAAAGGTGGAAATCCGCCTCCCCATTAAATACCGGCTGGAATAGCACAAGAAACACGGCTGAATATTCAACCACAGCATGGTGGTGGTTGCAGAAATCCATGACAACTAAAGATGTCCTGGGGGACTGGAGAAAAGAAAAAATCAGCTAAATCAAGCGCCTCTTTTTCCGGATATTTCTCATTGATGCGTTTCAAAACCGTCAACCCATACTCGGCAGAAACCTTAAGGGCGGCAGGCAATGTAATCAGGCGCAACTCTGGAAATGCCTGTATCGCAAGTACGGCATTCGTATAATAGGTCAGAAAAAGATCGGCTTTGCCTCAAGCAACTAATTCACCGTATACGCTTTCCCTGACTGGTGAAGTTGTTCCCTGCATCCCCGTCAATTTAAGAGCTTTGTTTCTGAGCATGAAAGCACTGCCTGGTAATATTTTCTCGGCCAGGCCCAAAATCATCCAGGCATAATCACCGGCCGGATCAGCTTCAGGCGTTGACATTCCCACTTTAATTTTTGAATCAAGCATGGTTTCAAGAAGATTATCAGATGAAACACTGATACGGGGAGAGACAATAGCGCACATCTGATTTTGTACGAAAACCCTTACAGGAAGACCAATACCTGCTTTCACTAAAGCGGCAGGATTAGCCGTATTCGCTGAAGCAAAAACATCAGCGTGTTCACCGTTTATTATTCTGTCTTTGAGCAGCCCGGATGGTCCAAATGTGGAAATCAGCCTGATGCCGTTCAGGGCATGAAATTGAGCGGTCACCTCGGTCACAACAGATTGCAAACTACCAGCAGCATACAACGATAGACCGTGCCCCGGCTGTACACACATTGTCATAAACTGCTTTTACGGATAGCTTGATGTGTTTTATTTTCCGTTTCCTGAGATGCAACCTTCAAACTGTGTTTAAATGTCTTTATTGCAGATGTCAACAGAATGCCGCCCAAAACAAGTATTAATATATCAGACGGAATCATACCTACCATTTTACCTCCGATTGCGGAACCAAGAATTGAGCCTATGGACATTAAAGCCAGGAACTTTGTTTCTCTTTTAAACAGTGCGACAGCTCCGCTTTGTGTATAGCGGATAAATGCCACAATCATGGTCGGCAGACTGATACAAAGAGACATACTGCCGGCAATCTTAATATCAACGCCAAATAAAAGCACAAGCGTTGGGATTATCAATTCCCCTCCGGCAACTCCGAGAACAGCCGCAACAGCGCCGATGATAAGCCCTGCCAGGACGCCGACAATCATGCGTAAAGGACCGGGTGAAAATAGTGCAATGTGATTACCTGAACCTATTTTATGCCCGAATATCATCCCAATCGCCAGAGATACGAGTAAAACCATGATTATTTATCGAGTTGTTTTGTTTTTATTTTTGTTGCGAAATGCGCACCAATCCACGCGCCAAACAGGCTTCCCGCTAATAAATTGGCAATAATCGCCCAATTTGAGTAGACTGCGTTCCAAGGTATGGATTGACTTCTGGATGGAAGAGAAAAACTGACTACTATAAGACTTGTTATTTTATTAATTATGACCGCATCGAGAGTACCGAAGTGGAACAAACCAACTAAAAGAGGAAGCCTGAATTCGGCTCCACCCAGGCCTATTAATCCACCCAGCATACCAATAAGGGTCCCGACAAAGACAATCTTGAATTCTTTCACATTAACTCTCCGGCTGTTTCGGAAAAACCATGCCTGCCGTTTTAACTTGCGTATTGTATAATACGTAACAAAAAAGTAAAAGGGACACAACTCTTTAGCTTGGAATCTATCAGAAACTATATTTAATCAACATGAAGAAATCAAAACTGCCATCCAATACCTTGCCCAAGCATGAGCCCGCGTTATGGCTTTTGTTCCGGGAACGTGAAATCCTCATCAAAGATCGAATCCAGCTTCTTTCTAAAATAGAGGAAACCGGCAGTCTTTCCAGCGCCGCAAAATCTGTTGGGCTTAGTTATAAATCCGCCTGGGACACCATTGATTCGCTGAATAACCTTGCCGAGAAACCACTCGTTACCAAAGCAACAGGCGGCCGTGCCGGCGGCGGCAGCATATTGACGGATTACGGCCGGGAAATTCTCCGCTCCTACCGGACGCTTGAAGCGGAATACCGGCGTATGGTCTCCAAGACCGGAAATGTCATACAAGGACTCGGCGGCGCCGCACGTACGTTGGACAGGCTTGCCTTTAAAATCAGCGCCCGAAATCAATTCTACGGAACAGTAGAACATCTTGCTGTGGGGCTTGTTAATACCGAAGTGACTTTGCGTATCGGTGAAAACATGCGTCTGGTTGCGCTACTCATGCGGGAAGGGGTCAATGCCCTCGGTCTAAAGGTTGGGATGCCTGCTATAGCCTTATTCAAGGCAACTGCTCCGATACTGGCGACCGGCAACGAACCACCCCGAACCAGTGTGACCAATTGTCTGCCAGGTGTTGTTACGGAAATTCGGAAAGGCAGGGTAAATGCCGAGATCAAGCTTAAGCTCGGAGAAAACCGCATTCTAACTACAGTTGTTTCGTTAAGCTGTATTACTGAACTCCAGATTAAAAAGAACCGCCGCCTTTATTCAATCATTCCACCATCCCAAATCCTTATTGCCCTTGAGTAGTTTGAATAAACCTTGTCCCTTTTTGAATATTTATCTCGTATTACGTTATAGTATATTATACATAACGTCTTACTGCACGGAAGATTGAATGAAAGCAGGTACACACTATCAATGATTTTATCTGAAATGAAAAAAACACCTTCACTGCCAGATATCTTTATCAGTTTTTTTACTCTTGGCTGCCGTTCTTTCGGCGGCCCTGCCATGGTTCAGAACATCCGGCGCCTGGCAGTTGACAATAGGCAATGGATGGCCGAGACGGAATTCCGGCATGCGGTGGCCTTCTGCCAGGCCATCCCCGGAGCCATCGCCATGCAGGCGGCCGCCTATGTCGGCCTGAAGACAAGGGGGGTGGCGGGTGCAGGAGCGGCGTTTATCGGTTTTGGACTGCCCGCTTTTCTTTTGATGTGTCTCTTCTCCTTTTTTTATGGACGTATCGGTTTTCCCATGTTTGTTTTTAACGGCATGCGCATCGCGGTCATTGCAATCATTTTTCATGCTGTTTTTTCTTTGGGCAAAAATCGGACTAAGGGTTGGAGAAACATCCTGTTCTTTACACTTGGATTAACTTTGTTTTTATATCAAATCCATGTGTTATTCGCCATTATTTTATCAGCAGCCTGCGGTATTTTATTGACGCAAGGGCAAGCAGAAGAATCTCGCGCTGCTATTATTTCTACTTTGGTTTCGGCCCGTTCCCGCCTATGGATATTATCCTCCATTTCTCTTGCGGGAGTTCTAGGATTATTGGCCCTTCGCTTTTTTCACCCTTCCCTTTTCGAGCTTTGCTTTACGATGGCCCGCGTTGATTTAATGGCATTCGGCGGAGGTTTTGCATCAGTCCCCATTATGTATCACGAAGTTGTCGAACGGCTGGCTATAATACAATCCTATGATTTTGTCGCTGGTCTCATTCTGGGACAGGCTACACCGGGCCCGATTGTCATCACCGCCACATTTGTAGGCTATCTTGCGCAAGGGTGGAAGGGAGCTATGGCAGCAACAGTTTATGTATTTCTCCCATCATTTCTTTTGGTTTGCGGGCTTTCGAATGTTTATGATAAAATTGCCAGAATTAGAAGGGTACAAAACGCATTGGAGGCAATTTTTATTTCCTTCATAGGGTTTATCGCAGGTACGGGCATTCGATTGGCTCTTAATAATCCTTTTGGCCTTAAACATGGGTTGATTGGCGCATTCCTTTTCGGATTGCTTTATCTGCGAATACCGGCGCTTATTGTTGTTCTAACAGGTATTTCAGCGGCTTTTTTATTGTTCTGAATTATTTTCTTAATCATTTCTTCCAAAAAGCGGATAAACCCAAACTTATCCGCTATATTATTTTTTATATAGCGTTTTGTCACTTTTCATAATTATCTTCGTAATACTCTATAAGCGCCTTTAAAATAAAGGCGATTTCAGTAACTTTAATTCCAGGAGGTTCCAGATGAGGTTTCTGCATAGCTTATTGCTTATTTCCGCAATTCTTCTCGCGGCAAATCTTTTTGCAGGCCCGAAATTCACCTATGATGAGGGCAAAAGCTCGCTTGAACTCTTTTCCCAAGCTCAGTTCTGGGCAGTCGGCTCCTACTCTCCCAATGATGTGCCTGAACCTGCAAAGCGGCTTGATTTTTACATGCGTCGCGCTCGGTTTGGATTAAGAGGCCAGGTACACCCTCAACTTGACTATCTTTTCAGCTTTGCCTTCGACAATCTGGGTAAAGATCCATATAGCGGAACAATAGGTACTGGGCAGAAGCTTGAAATGACGGAATTCCGGATTTGGGATGCCTATTTTAACTATCATTTGGATTCGACCTGGGCCAATATTTCATTCGGTCTTCAACGGCCTGTTGTAAGCCGTGAATACACAAATCCATGGAATGGCGTTACTTCACTGGAATTCGCATTGACATACTATTATCTCCGTGACCACCTGACAACACGCCCATCAGCTCGCGAGACCGGTGTTAATGTCGGCGGCCTGTGTGTTGACTCAAACCGGATATGGGGTATAATTTACAATGTCGGCATATTTGATGCCACGCAGGAAAAAACATCCGACATTGCCGGTTCGATTAATTGGTCTCCCCTTGTTACAGGACGTCTTGGCGTCTCCATAGGCCAACCTGAAAGCAAGTATCACAAACTGTCAAACGATCTGAATACCTTCGGGAAGCGGGCAGGACTTACGATATCTGGTTATGCGACCTATCAGGGCCAAGTGGACGAAAAATACGATACCACAAAACTGGCGTTTGATTCCTCAAAGGCCGCTTATACAATCCGCGGGTATAAAGGCGGCTTTAAAAGCAATCAGGTTATAGGTGCGGACTTTATTGCAAATTATAAAGGCCTCACTCTTGATGGCGAATATTCAGTGCTGAGCCGGGATTTCTCTGAGACGTTTTTAGCAACAAACACCTATCTTACAGCAAAAAAACTTACAAACTTCGGTAACTATTCAGACAAAGTCTGGCACATAAGGGGTGCTTATGCTTTTCCTGTCCTTGGTAAGCATTTTATTGAACCCGCAATCATGTACACCAAATTCAAAGGAGATGCCAAATCCATCAACTATCCTTCTGGTCAGGACAAAATACTCGATGCAGGCGTAAACTGGTACCTCAACAAGAATAATCTGAAACTGTCAATCCACTGGCTCAATCAAAGTGGAAACCCTGTTTCAATGTTCGCTAAGAAGGCACCAGACACTAAAAACAAGGGCGCATACAAGGAACGCGATGATGCAGTGGTGCTTGGTGTGCAATTATTATATTAAACACTGGAGAAAAAACAATGATACGTTTATTCATAATATCAATTATAACGGCTGTTTTTACGCTTCCCATTGGCGCACAAATCACTGTTGCAACTGCTGCAAATATGCAGTTCGCAATGGATGAGATCAAAACCGCTTTCAAGGCTGAGACCGGAAAAGATGTCAAAGGTGTTTATGGTGCTTCAGGAAAGCTCACAACACAGATTCGCAATGGCGCTCCATTCGATATCTTCGTGTCAGCTGATATGAGCTATCCGGATTCCCTATTCAAATGGAAATACGCTGTAAACAAGCCCCAAATCTATGCATACGGCATTCTGGTTCTCTGGACCATGAAGGATTATGATCTTGGTAAAGGTCTGTCCATATTGAGCGACCCGTCTATTGCCAAAATTGCCATCGGCGACCTCAAGGCAACAATTTACGGCCCCGCTGCCGTCAAAGCCATGGTTGCCACACAGGTCTATGACGCCGTGAAGCCTAAAATTGTATTCGGAGAAAACGTCACACAGGTTGCGCAATATATCACCACGCAATCGGCTGACATTGGATTTAATCCCAAATCCATTGTTATTTCTCCGCAGATGCAAGGCAAAGGCAAGTGGGTTGAAGTGGATAAATCACTTTATGACCCTCTGGCACAAGGCGCTGTCGTTTTGCGGTATGGTACGGATAACAATCCTGAATCATGCAAGGCCTTTTACACTTTCCTCTATGGAAAAAAGGCGAGGGAAATCCTTGAAAAGTACGGCTATATTCTTCCGGAGGAAAATCATTAACTCACATGGCATTTGATTTTAACCCCCTATTTTTGTCTTTAAAATTGGCTGCCGTAACAACGGCTATCCTTTTTATTATAGGAATTCCTCTTGCATACTGGTTGTCTTGTTCCCGTTCATGGTTTCGTCTACCGATCCAGGTGCTGGTAACCATGCCGCTTGTTCTGCCGCCCACAGTACTTGGGTTTTATCTGTTGCTTGGCATGAGCCCTGCTTCGATTATCGGTCACATTTTTCTTAAATATCTTCACATGCGCCTGGTTTTTTCTTTTGCCGGAATTGCCATTGGTTCAGTTATTTTCAGCCTGCCGTTTATGGTCAATTCCGTACTCGCCGGTTTTGAAGGTCTTCCCCCTTCCCTTGCAGAGGCTTCGCGTGTGCTTGGAAAAACTGAACGCCAAACCCTGTTCCATGTTCTTTTACCAAACATCAAGCCAGCACTATTCACGGGGCTGGCGCTTACGTTCGCGCATACAATGGGTGAGTTCGGCGTTGTTCTGATGATTGGTGGTAAAATCCCCGGAGTTACCCGTGTTGCTTCAATGGCTGTTTACGATGAGGTTGAGGCCATGAATTATGCGGCAGCGCATCTTTACGCTGGAATATTGTTTACTGTATCGTTTGTCTTTTTGCTTTTGCTTTTCCTTGTTAATCGTCGTTTTTACAAGGGGCTGCAATGAGCAAAACACTATCCTTTTCATTGAAGAAACGGCTCAATTCTGTTCAGGGTGAAATGGTGCTTGCCGTGGAAGCAGTGGTTGGACCATCGGAATTTGCCTGCTTTTATGGGCCTTCAGGAGCAGGAAAGACAACCATTCTCAGGATGATTGCGGGACTTACAACACCTGATGATGGTTATGTAAAATATGGGGACACGCTTTGGTTTGACAGTGCTGCGAAAATCAATATTCCGACTCGTCTCCGTCGAACTGGTTTCCTTTTTCAGGATTATGCGCTTTTCCCTAATATGTCGGTACGCGAAAATGTTGCTTTTGCGCAAACAAACGGCAATAATGGTGATGCCGTGGATGCGATTCTTAACACCATGGGAATTGGCACACTTGGCAATCAATATCCATGCAAACTTTCCGGCGGGCAGAAACAGCGTGTGGCACTTGCGCGAGCACTTATGGAAAAACCCGATGTCCTGCTCCTTGATGAGCCATTGTCCGCTCTCGATTGGGAGATGCGTCTCAAGCTGCACAAGGACATTGCTGAAATACATGGACGTTTCAGCATACCCACCATCATGGTAAGCCATGATCCTACAGAGATACGGAGCCTTTCAGACACGGTTTATCGGTTGGAGGATGGGCGGATTACGTGCAACGGCAAACCGGAAGAGGTATTCGCGGCTGATAATTTATCGAGATAATCCATCCCCAAGCATGAGAATTTGATAGAATATTTTTTAATAAAAACATTTATTTCAATCCAACTTCGAGACGCAAATCAGATACTGTCTTGGCTTGACCTTTATTCTTTCGAGCACGATTCAATGCAGAGATAAGCCTACGAGCATTTTTGGGAGAGCTGAGTAGATGGGCTGTTTCCATAAGACTTTCAACGTCATTGACAAAAAGAGCTCTAAATTTGTCAGTATTTCGATAATGATTTTGCATATAAAATCCTTTATTGTAATTAAAGATTAAGACATGTACCAATATAATTTAAGCAAGCCTCCTGTCAAACTCACCTATCCCCAGTTTCACAGATTCTCCTGGAAAACCCATCCCCTAACCCCTTCCCTTTTTTTAAAGAAAAAAGGGAAGGGGAACCGGAAAGGAATAATAGAATATTGTACTGAAATTATTCTTATAAACGGTTTCCATGCTTTATTAAGCCCCTCCCTTTTTCCTTCAAGAAAAAGGGAGGGGTTGGGGTGGGTTTCTTGTAGAAATTAACATTTGCTAAAACTGGGGATCAATGAGCCTGTCAAAAAGCATTACATCCTGAACATCTTCCCCAATTGCTTGCCTAAAAGAACGGAAGATACCGCAAGCCCCAAAGCCATAAACACCATGCAGATAACTCCAAGCGCAGAAGCCGTATAATCCCCATCCGGTATTTTGCCGAAAAGGAAATATATCTGTTTGGTAAGGGGAAAGAACTGCTCTTTTACCGCAAGAATAAGCCCTTCTGACACCTCAAGCATGGCAAACATGAACGCAAGAAGCGCACCCGCAATCATATTTGCGCTTATTAACGGAAGTGTGATAGACATTGCAGCCTTAAGGGGTGTTGCGCCACTTACCCTGGCAGCCTCCTCGTAACTCACATTCAGTTGCTGCAACCCGGCATAGGCAGCCCTGAAAGTATATGGCAGCCTGCGCACAGCGTAACCGATTATCAGAAGCGGCACTGGATTAATAAGCGGGTCAAGAAAAGTTCCCGAAAATGCAGCCAGATAACCAAATGCAAGCACTAGTCCAGGAAGCGCTATCGGAAGCATGACAAGGGCATCAACAAGCCACCCCAACTTAATGGATCGCCTTATAAGAAGATATGCAAGGCCAAAACCGATGACAACATCAAAGATTGTGCTGGCCGAACTGTAAAGCACGGAATTCCTTACAGCCTGCCCGATCCCTTCACTTGTCAATGCTTCTTTGAAAAACCTGAGTGTGTATTCTGATGGCAGCGCAGTCCTAAACCAATCCCCTGCAACAGATGTTAATATGAGGCCTATGTGGGGCAAAATTGACAAAAGAAAGATTATACCAAGGGATGTGTAAATGACAATAGACATTGAAAAAGATGGCCTGACCGCATCTCCTGTTCTTAATCCTTTGGATCCTGAAGCTGAATAATCTGAAGAGAGAAAACGTTTAAAAATTGCCATAACAGCGAATGTTAAAATTATTATAAACACAACCATTGCAGGCCCAGTGGGGTCATTGGCAATAGCCGAGGTACGATCAAAGATTTCAACAGCAAGCACATTTCTATAGCCCATGATAAGTGGTGTACCGATATCAGTAAAACTCCATAAGAAAACTATAAGCCCTCCGGCTATGACACCAGGCATTGCAAGAGGAAGAACAATGTCGCGGAATATTCGATATTGCCCAGCGCCGCTTAATCGCGCTGCTTCAGACAGCTCCGGGTCAACATTGGAAAGAGCTGATGTCAAATTCAGATACATGACAGGATAAAGATGCAGGGCCTGAAGAAACGCAACACCTAAAAACCCCGAGGTATTAAGCCAGTCAAATGGCGCTGTTCCGAAAACCATGTTTACAAGACCATAACGTCCGAACATACGCAGTATGCCGATTGCCCCGACAAATGGAGGCAGAATTAACGGCAAGAGAACAAGCCCTGAAATGATATTCTTAAGTGGAAACTTATAATACGAAACAAATATGCCAAGAGGAAGTGCGACGATAAAAGATATAACTACTGATGCGGATGCAATAAGAAGGCTGTTAATAAACGCCTCTTTTACAACAGGACTTGACATTGTTTCCAAAAACAGTAATATCGTCCACTTATTATTAAAGTGAAATGTTTTCAGAAAAACACCAAACAAAGGATATAACAGGAAAAACCCCATGAACAGGAAAAGCAAAGAATATACGATGACAGAGGTTTTTTTCAAACCCTTACCCCCGTCCCCAATGTCGTTGACTTAAGATTGACTGATGCTTAATAGTAAACTCAACTTTCTTTTTCGCTACTTTTGTCCGGCGGCACAGAGGCCGCCGGCTGTTCAATTAAATTTGTGTTTTTATATGCGAGGCCAGAGACGGCCTCGCATTTAGCTACTATTGTTTTCCTTTTTCCCACCGAGCCGTCTCTGGCTCGGTTGTATTAATGAACCGATCGTATGATTAGCCGGCGGCCTCTGTGCCGCCGGACAAACTTAGAAAAGGCCGAAAGACATCTTAATATTTTAATTTTCCCATGTCAACATTAACTCAACTGCATTGTCACCCGACCCCTCTCCCATTTGATAAAGGTGTTGGTGGGTGAGAGCTCATTTCATCAGCCAAGACCAAAATCTTTTCAGGAGGAATCATTATTATTGAATTTGCACCAGATAAACCAGTAATCTTTTCTCCCTGTCTTAAATAATCAAGCATTATCAGTTTGAAACCATTGACGTCAAAGTGATACCTGCTGAAGGCTCCATAATACTCACGGCTCTCAAGAACCGCCTTAAACGTATTTATTTCATCCAACCGGCTGCCGATTGCAACATCCTGATGCCTTATAACAAGGACCACTCTATCGCCCACCTTTATTGATTTATGGTTCAAAGCACATATTGAAAGGTCCCCGCATTTTACTATTACCTTATGCAAATCAACTTCAATCACTTCACCTCGAATAATATTAGCACTCCCAAAAAACTCAGCAGCAAAAACACTTTGCGGTTTCTCGTATATCTCGGCTGGCGTGCCTGTCTGCACCACGCTTCCATTTCGCATAACAGCAATCTTGTCTGCCATTGAAGAAGCCTCTTCCTGATCATGCGTCACATAAACCATTGTCACCCCAAGAGACTTTTGAATGCGTTTAATCTCAAGGCGAAGTTCCGTACGAAGCTTTGCGTCAAGATTCGATAGCGGCTCATCAAGAAGAATTATATCAGAGTCACAAACAAGCGCTCTTGCCAGTGCAGTACGCTGTTGCTCTCCACCGGATAATGTCCCGGGCTTTCTTTTTTCGTATCCGCCAAGCCCCACCATTTCAAGTGCCTTGCTGACCTTTGATTTTATATCATCCGGCAATACCTTCCTGAGCTTAAGGCCATAGGCCACATTATCATAAATCGTCATGTGGGGCCATAATGAAAATTGCTGAAAAACCATTCCAATATTGCGCTTTTCAACCGGCCTAACAAGAAGATCATTATTACGAAACATAATGCTTCCCTTATCAGGACTTACAAGGCCTGCAATAATTCTAAGTAGCGTTGTTTTACCGCACCCTGAAGGACCAAGCAGGAAAAATAACTCTCCTTCATTTACTGAAAGCGAAACCCCATTAAGAACCATTTTGTAGCTGAAAGTCTTTGTGATATCCTTTAATTCAAGCATTCCCATTTATAACCTCTTTGTTTATGCGCCGCTGCAGCATACCGTGCAACAGCAATTTCCGTAAAACGGTTCATTGCTTTTACCCTATCAAGCGCATATTCTTTTGAATTCCACCTTTCCGAAAGCAAAGAGACCTCTGTTTCCGTAATTCCAGGAGAAAATACAACATTATAATATGATTCCGGGGTCTTTGTGTCTATCATTCTTTTCCATGCACACTTAAGCTCAGAATGAGGAGAAAGAATAAGCGATGCTATCAGGTCATTAAGTAACCCCCACCGTTTTCCTGATAATTTACTATCGTATTGCAAAGGCTTGAGTTTGAAAGGCGATAGCGTAACCGAACGTCTTGAAACATCAATTGAATAAAGCGAAGAATCAACAGGCATCCTGCAAAGCGATTGATTAACAGGCCCGCCTTTTTCACCCATTTTAAGCATCCAAAGCTTTTGTCCCTCTGACAATGTGTATTCAATGAAAAGACGTGCAGCTTCTTTCTGTTTCCCGTTCCTTAACATGGCAATTCCATCAGGATTGATAATTGACTGACTGTCGGGAATGATAAAATCAAGACGATCACGTCCGTAGCGATCCATTTCCGCAAAAGCATAGAAATCAATGGCAAGCCCGAAGGCTGATTGGCCCAAAGCCACTGATTTGGCTGCAATGCCTGCGCTTTTTTCAAAGGACCTCGCATTCGCTCCCATGCGAAGCAGAATTTCCCAGCCTTTTTCCCAGCCGTAGGTTTGAAGAATTATCTCATACATTACATGCAGTGTTCCGCCATACCTTGGATCCCCTGTTGACACCCATCCAAAGTATGAAGGGTCTGCCAGGTCTTCCCAATGAGATGGAATTTCAAGTTTATTGACTTCTGCAACACTTTTATTTACAATAATACCGAAACTTGACAAAGCTGCACCAAACCAGAGTGAGTCAGGAGAATAAACCAGTATCCCGTTTATTTCTTTTGGTATGTTTGACATTATTGCTAAAGGTACATTGCATGGCTCAAGCAGACCCATTTTTTTCAGCATAATAAACGGTATATCGCCTCCTCCGAAAAAAAGGTCAAGCCCACCAGCCGGGTTCAAAGGATCATTGCGCGATTTGACATATTCTATGGCATCACCGGTACCACCCACATTAAGCCACCGGAGCGTAATATCTTTGCCTGTTTTACCCTTAAACCATTTGGTAAAACCAAGTGTAAATTCCCTTGTGATTTCAGGTGAGTGAGGTGAAAGAATGACCAGTTCAGGCAAAGTGTTTTTCTTATTACAGCTTAGGAAGGTAAATAAAATAACGAATAGAAAAATTTTGATGATAAATCGACGCATACACCCTCAATTACCCCTATTTATCAATCCTGCCGCAGAGAAGCGGCCAACAACATTCAAGCCGGCGTTTATGCCCCACTCTCCTACATATTTTTAATTAATTGGTGAGCAAAGGAGAATACAATTGCTAAAATACACTTTCCAAACCATCTTATAAAACCTTTTTTATTTCCCTTGCAGATTCAGTAAAGCCCTTGAGCTTTATGCGAACAGTGTCTGAATATGAATTTTATCGCGCTTATACTTTTTGGATTACAATTCTGTATCTTGTTTGGGCGCCTTTGAATAATGAAATGTCAATAATCTCATTACCTGACAAGTACAACCTTGCGTTTATGTTCTACTTTATTCTGCCGCAGCAATACAAAATACACCCCCGGCGCAAGACCCGCAGCATTCCAGGTTAAATGACAAACGCCATTGCCGGAAGAAAATCTGCTCAAGACTTTTGTCAGATCAGCCACCACCTTGCCATTCACATTCACTATCTTAAGCTCCGTCCAGTTTTTATAGCCGGACACCCGAATGTTTATGCAGGGATTAAAAGGAATACCATTTGATGTCTGCTGAACTGTTT
This sequence comes from uncultured Fibrobacterota bacterium, assembly GCA_963831235.1. Taxonomy (GTDB): domain Bacteria; phylum Fibrobacterota; class OXYB2-FULL-49-7; order OXYB2-FULL-49-7; family JAEUSG01; genus CAWHPS01. The sequence continues at coordinate 2,938 of CAWHPS010000003.1, read as the reverse complement.
TGTATAAGGGTTAACAAAGCTTACGACAGAAATAAATTCCACTGCCTGGAATACGCTTATTCCGGTTTTCCTTGCAGCTCCGACATGTAATGGGCATAACCGAGCAGGAATACTACAAAATAAATCTGATATTTTCAAATCCTGTTAAAAGACGTCTTCCAAATAAAGCATAATATATAAGTTGATTTTGACTTATATATAAGTTATGTTTAAGGCATGATTTATCAACCATGGATTGGTGGTCCGCAATGGCAAAAGGCTGATCCCAAACTTGTCGAAATTACCCATCTTCCAAACAGGCTACCGCACACAACGCAACTGGTAAAACAAATAGACCTTGAACCAGCCGGCATACTGATGGTAAGCGGGCCGCGCCAGGTTGGGAAATCCACTTTCCTGAGAGAATTTGCACGGAAAGCCCTTGCATCCGGTATCGCACCCGAAGCCGTGGCGCTTTTTAATGCCGAGGAATACGAAAACCGCCATGCCCTTACAGGTGCGCTTGAAACGGTTGTAACCGCTCAAACCGGCTATTCCGTTATCCTGATAGATGAAATCACCTCCCTTGAAAAATGGTGGCTTAGTCTGAAAGTCCTTGCCGACAAAGGCGTGCTAAAACAGACACTGATCGTTTGCACAGGTTCTTCTGCGCCCGACATTCAGGATGGTGCGGACTTCCTGCCGGGCAGGAGAGGCCGCAGGCATCCGGTTGACTTTGAGCTGTTTCCTGTGCGGTTCAGGGATATTGGCGGCCGACTCTCGCTTGATGAATTCATGCTGACAGGGGGTATGCCTTGGGCCATTAATGAATACCTCCGGCTTAAAATAATTCCCGCGTATGTCTATCAGCTTTATGCATCATGGATTGAGGGGGCATTCATCAAAAAAATGCACGCCGTTACGCGACTTCCCCATCTGTTGAATTATCTCATGGAGCATCTATCTTCCCCTTTTTCGGTGCAAAAGTTAAGCCGTGATTGTGGGATTGGCTCCAATAGCACGGCGGAAACCTATCTTGCTCTTTTGGAACGTAATTATATCATCCTTCCCTGTTTGTGGGCGGATATCCATACCCACATCCCTGCGCCGAGAAAAAACAGAAAATTTTATCCTATCAACCCCTTCCTTGTTCATGTCATGTATAATTATGGCAAAGGATGGGAAAATGTCTTTTCAACCGCAAAGGACATGTGCGGTATATCTGCGATGGCTGGCCATATGGCTGAAGCGCTTGTGGCAACCGAGCTCCGGCAAAGAAACAAAGACACCCTTTCTTACTGGCAGGGTAAAAAAGAAATTGATTTCACAGGCAAGTCCATTATTGAGGTTAAATACCAGGCGCATGTTTCCACAACGGAATTTGAATGGGCGCAGAAAACACTGCCGCAAAATACGAAGCTAACCGTACTGACCCGTAAAGACCATGCGGAAGACCGTCGCATAAGACTGGTTCCACTGGAACAATGGCTGAAAGAATAAAAAGGCTAAGTTTGGATATTGAAATCGGTTTAACCTCCACAATGTCTGATCTTGTTTGGAAATATTATTTTTTAACCCTTTTCAGCGCATCACTACCAGTTTAAGCCGTTTGGCAGTGGCGCTGCTCTTTAGCTCGCAAAAATATATCCCCGAAGCCAGTCCTCCGGCATCCACCTGCAACGTATCATTCAAGCTGACATCATACCGCTCATAAGCTTCCTGACAACTTTTCCCTGTGGGGTATTTAGTCGCATTTTACCCCCATGAGGAGATGGATAATCGCTTGATATTAGAGTCGTTAAAGTTAGTTTTCACTGTTTCCAGTCTGGCTACATTTTAACCTTCAATAATTCGAGAATGCGGTTTTGTTCTGCATCAGGGATCGAGACAGTATCACCAATTGAAATCCCTGCAATCTTTGCTTTTTGTTTTCGTATTGATTTTAGTCTTTCGATAATGATTCTGAAACTCCATCGCCTTTCTTTGCCTTTTCCATCCTCTTTGAATAAGGGCGCAAGCCTTTCGCACATATTCCACTGCACATAGTAAGCCAACATACAGAGAAAGACATGCGCCCGTATGCGATCATCAAGATGGTGGTGTATGGGTCTGATTTCCAGGCTGACAGTTTTAATGTTGCGGAAAGCTTTTTCAACGGTCATGAGTTGACGATAGCACCTGACCGCTTCATCTTTGTCCATCTGTTTTGCGGTTACATCGGTACGGATAATATAGCATCCGTCAATTGATTGTTCATGTTCCACTTTTTCCGTATCGCGATTCCATGACAACTTTCCCTCTTTAATTTCCCATGTAAAGAACTTGGCCACTTTGTAACGAACCAGAGCCTTTCCTACTGCTGCGGCCAGTTCCTGTTCTGTTCTGCGTTTCTTACTTGACACCAGCTTCTTTAATAGCGCTTCTGTTTTCTCAATCAGCGCATTTCGAGTCTGGGTTTCCTCATGCTGTGTCTTGGGATTCCGGCAAAGCATATAACGCAATGTAGACGTATCGGGATCTATTACCTCCGCAATGTTATGCTCGTCAAACAAATTCAATTGGATGACTTTACGCTCAAGTAAGTTCATAATTGCCGGATGTGTCAGAGCTGTCAGTGTTTTGAAACCCAGAGCGGACACTTCTTCGATCCGCTTTGGCGTGAGCATGCCGCGATCCCCTGCAAACACAATATCCTTGACTTTATATTTCTCCGCCAACAATTCAGCTTGTTTTTTAACTGTGGTTTGATCTGATGTGTTTCCGCTGAAAACCTCTGCTGCCACCGGACAACCGCTTTTATCTGCCAAAAGACCGATGGCAATCTGTTCATGCCCGCGTTTGCAATCACGGCTTCTTCCAAAACGAACCAAATCCGATTCTTCATACTCCCCTTCCATATACACTGAAGTAATATCATAAAGAATCAAACACCCATCGTCAAGATGGCGCTTCGCCGAGG
>CAWHPS010000002.1:0-34859 GCA_963831235.1 uncultured Fibrobacterota bacterium | reverse complement strand
GGCAAAATTAAATATTTAGGGCAAATCTGTCGTAGAAATTGACATAATGGCGGCTATTATTTGCTAAATTCCTGCGTTCCTGGGTTGTTTTAGTCTTTTTAACCCATTTTTTGCTATCCAATTGAAAAGATTCGCATCGGTAGTACCATATCGGCTGGCAATAAATCTTTGAGTCGAGCCGTTTGCCAAGAGAGCCTCGATTTCCGGTCGGAATTTGTCCAATTTGCTTTTCCCTGGCCCAGGAGGTCTCCCCAGCTTTAAACCTGAAGCTTTCCTAACCATCAGTGCTTCTTTTGTGCGTTTGGAAATAAGGTCTCGTTCTATTTCCGCAGCCATAGAGAAGGCCATAGCAATTATTTTGCTCTGGATGCTGTGATCAAGTTGCCAATTTCCTTTAACGGAGTAGATGCTGATTCCTTTCTGGGTTGCAATGGAGAGAATCTCCATACACTCCAGCATACTTCTACCCAGACGCGAAAGTTCACTGACAAGGATATTGTCCCCATTGCCGGAAGATTCAAGAATCTCGGCAATTTTTCTTTTACGCCAAGAGATTTTCCCAGATAATTTTTCTTCGATGAAATGAACTTTGCCGAGGTTTTTTTCGTTAGCAAGTTTTAAGATTTCAGCTTTGTTTTTGTTAATATCCTGATCGATCGTTGAGACTCGGAGGTAGGCAGTGGTCTTATGCGGTTTTTGTGGCATTTTTGTGCTTTTCATAAGATTTTCGATAAAAACATGAAAAAGGCACTTTTTATATATGGAATATTATTCAAATATAACTATTTTTCATCGAAATAGTTATATAGAATAATCGAACGTTTTCACAATAGGTTTTAAGCTGGACAAATGGCTACTCATATTAAAATCCTCAGTCAGTCTGACATTAAGGTTTTTGACTTACCCCCTGTATTCAATATAGAAGAAAGAAAACGATTCTTCGATTTGCCAAAATGGGCAGATGATGAAGTTAAAGACTGCAGGACACCAATCACTAAAGTTGGTTTTATTTTGCAGTTGGGATACTTCTTTGCTGTCAATCGGTTTTTTGTTGCGAACAAATTTCATGTTAAAGATGTGGAATTTATTTGCAGAAAACTGCAACTGCCAGTCGAAGAAATTAACTTTAAAGCCTATATCGAAAGAACTTTTGAGCGGCATCAGGAAATTATCCTTGAAAAGCTTGGGATTAACAAATTTGATGATCAACGCAAACGCATCCTTATGAATGAAGCTGTATTGCTCAGTTCAAATCAGATGAAACCACGCTTTATGTTTTTGTCTCTGGTGGATTTTCTCAGGAGGAATAAAATTGAGGTCCCCACTTATAATACCCTTGCGGAAGTAATCACAGATGCTTTAAAACAGTTTGAGAAAAGTCTGGCATTTTCCATCAAGGAGCGTTTGAGTCATGAAGAAAGAGTTCTTCTTGATGATCTTTTAACCGTGGGCGAAGAATATTTGACGGAAAAGCAGGATTTAAAAATCAAACGATACAAGATTACGTTACTTAAAACGAGTAACCAGTCTTTAAGGCCAATGAAGATTAGAGAAAACATTGAAGACTTGGACAGCTTGAAAAGCCTCTTCGAAATAGTCACACCTCTTGTAAAGCAATTGCACCTGTCCCCTGAAACCATAAAATATTATGCCCAGATAGTAATCAAATCGCAGGTTTCCCAAATATCGCAGAGAGAGGATAACAGGTACCTTCTGCTTATTGCTTTTGTAATTCATCAGTACTATCAACTTAACGACAACCTTGTTGACGCTATGATACAGTCAACCCAGACGGTAAAAAACAGTGCTTTAAAGGAAAATAAGGAAAAGTTTTATGAGGCACGGGGTCCCCAACATCAATCAAATCGAGAGCTTTATAAAACTGTTGGCAGCCAATTAACAACACTGGATAATATTCACGTCATAATTGCCGATAAGAAGTTGACCGATAGTGAAAAGGTAAAGGCCATTGAAGAGCTTTTTTCTGAAAGATCCCGAGCCGACTGTTCCGAGACAAGAGAGAAACTTATTGTATTGGAAAAAGAATCGACACGAATAATTAATAAAGACGATTATTATGATGTATTGGAATCCCATTCTGTGCAACTCCAAAACCGTGCCTCAGAGATTGTGAAGCATATCGATTTTGACCAGACCACATCCAACCCAAGACTGTTTGAAGCAATCGCATATTACAGGCGAAAAGCCGGCAAGCTGGATGCAGCCACCCCTATTGATTTTCTTGATAGTGACGAACAGAAAATACTCTTCGATGAAAAAAACAATTTGAGAGTGTCCCTCTATAAGATTCTTTTGTTTCAAAAGATTACCGATGCCATTAAGTCTGGAGCACTGAACTTATGCCACTCCTATAAATTCAAAGCTTTTGATGAGTATTTGATACCAAAGGAAGTCTGGGAAAGCAAGAAAGAAGAGCTTCTTGACCGGGCCGGATTAACTGGTTTTGTAGATTTTCAGAAAATACAATCCGCCCTGGAACAGGCTCTCAAAGAACAATACCGGATAACAAATGAAAACATTAACTCCAAAAAGAACAAGCATGCGAAGTTTGATGCTCGTGGCAATCTGATAGTTACAACACCGGCAGTCGAAAAGAACCCTACGGGATCTGTTGCGGAATTTTTTCCAAAAAACAGGCTGATTTCTTTGTATGAGGTCCTTTCGAATGTTAATAAGGTAACGAATTTTACCGACAGCTTCGAACATTGGCAGATAAAGCATAATAGAGAAAAACCGCAGGAGAAAATATTCTTTGCCGGGGTCATCGGATATGGCTGTAATCTGGGTATAGGCAAGATTGCCAAGATTTCCAGCAATATACCCTACAATGAATTAGAGAACACGGTAAACTGGTATTTTTCCCCTGAAAATCTGGAGGACGCAAATGATAAGATTTTACAACTATCCGATCGAATTCCGCTCACTACTGTCTTCAATAGAAAAGATGGTCTTACGCATACCGGCAGTGACGGGAAGAAATACAATATCAGCGTTGATTCCTTAAACGCAAGTCGCTCATATAAATACTTTGGCCAAGGCATGGGGGTAACATCTTACACCTTTGTTGATCATAGGCACCTGTTATTTTATTCAACGGTCATTTCTCCTGCGGAACGCGAAGCTCCATACGTTATTGATGGCGCCATGCATAATGATGTTGTCAAAAGCGATATTCACTCTACCGATACCCACGGTTACAGTGAGATTATATTTGGTGTCACACATCTTTTGGGAATCTCTTTTGCACCTCGGATTAAGAATTTCAAGAAACAGCGCATTTACGCTTTCGAAAAGGAGTCCGATCTTAAAGCCCTTGGCTACCGTGTTCTGCCGGATGGTAAAATTAATACCAACGCCGAGCAATGGGATGATATCCTGCGTTTTGTTGCTACGATTAAATTAAAAGAAGTCACGGCATCACAGTTGTTTCGACGATTAAGTTCTTACTCACGCCAGCATCCTTTATATAAAGCCTTAAAGCAATTTGGAAGAATTATCAAGAGCCTCTTTCTGCTCAGATACATCGACGATGTTGAGCTTCGGCAGGCCATTGAAAAACAGCTTAACAAGGTGGAAAACATCAACAAATTCGGTGGCGCTGTCTTTAACGCAAACAATCAGGAATTCCCGCAAAGCACAAGGGAGGAACAAATTGTCGCAGACGGCTGCAAGCGACTCATAGAAAATGCAATTATTTGCTGGAACTACATGTACCTTTCACAACTGATCTACCATACACAAAGCGAAGAGGAGAAAAAAGTGATGGTAGCGACAATAAAGAACGGATCAATCGTAACCTGGCAGCACATTAATCTCCAAGGAGAATATGATTTTTCGGATAGAACTCTGGAAAACTCATTTGAATTTAAACTTCCTGAAATATTCGACGTGGAAGTTGCATAAAAATGAATTTCATGAAGCGAGAACAAACCTGGTATCCTATAGAAAAGATCGCTTTATTTGAATCAACGGTTGCAGATGGGATTGCCGCCACAGAAGAAAACTATGCCACGTTCTTGGAGGCCAAGAATAAACCACACGTGCTGGATGATTCTATTATTGATCGTGCCATAAGGCTTTACAGCGGACAGATAGAAGACGTAGGATATATCGATCAACAAAATACACGATGGCGCAAAGGAACTCTTACTGCAAGTCAACAAGATAGAGTTGATGCGCTTGCTTATAAGAGCGAATATTTCCGCAAACTCACAGAGAAAACATTATTTCTTGTAAAAGAACTCAGGAAGGGTACAATTAATCGAATTATAGAAATGAGCGATGAAGAGGTGGCCTTAAAGGTTCTTTCCGGCGAGATTGTATTGCCTAATAACGAAATTAAACTTGGCACGTAAAAAGGGGCGACTTTATAAGCCTGTAATCTTGATTGGCTGTATTTTTCCGGTGTTTATATTGAAAACCACACAACTAACGCAATTTAAGAGGCTTATAGCTTTTTTCCATATTCTTCCTGTCAATTTTACGACAGATTTGCCCTAAATATTTAATTTTGCCCAGAAATCCATAGATGAGCTTATGGATGTTCTTAACCCGCAGGAACGATCCGTTGTGTCATATTATTTTGGGCTTAATCATGAAACTGATTTTAATCTTGATCAAATCGGGCATAAGCTTAAAATCTCAAAAGAAAGGGTAAGACAAATAAAGAAAAAGGCGCTTGAAAAAATGCAAGCCGGCCATAGGACATACGAAATGGCAATGAGCGCCTAAAAATAAATCAGATCCTCCTTTTTAATTGGTGAAAAATCCCCGGATCCGATCCCCCTTGGGTCCGGGGGTTTTCTTTTAAAGCTGCATCCCAATACTCAATAAAGGACGTTTGTATAAATCCAGCGTTTAATACACACTTAAATTCCGCGATATTTTACCCCCCCCCCCCCCCATTGACATAATGTGAATGTTCAGCATACTGGCAAGTTTGTCCATACCGAAAGGTTTGCAGATACTTGCATTGAATCCATATTCATGTGGGTTCGCCATTACAGGATCCTCCGAATACCCGCTTGCGACAAATACGGGCACAGCCCTGTCCCATTTCCGGATTTCGGCAATTGCTTGCTTTCCACCCATGCCGCCAGGTACCGTGAGGTCAAAAAGCATTCCGGCAATTGTTCGTCCGATGCGGGTTTCTTCAATGAAGAAATCAACGGCTTTTTTCCCCTCATCTTTGCATATCACAGAATATCCGAAAGACTCAAGCATTTCCTTAATGATTTCCAATACGCCCGGCTCATCATCCATCACGAGGAATGTGCCATGGCCCGAATGGTCTTTCAGCCTTTCACCGGTCAGCGGGTCAAGGGCTCCCACGAATGCGGGCAAATATATTTGAAAAGCCGTTCCTTTGCCATGTTCAGATTCGGCATAAATGTGACCCCCATGGCGCTTGACAATGGAATGGCAGATTGCAAGGCCAAGTCCATGCCCCTTGGTTTTTGTCGTAAAGAACGGCTCGAAAATACGGGGGAGTATGTCGCTCGGGATACCGTTGCCCTTGTCTTTAATCGATATCCTTACATAATCACCTTTGCCGAGCGCGGCCACCTCATTTTCGGCCAGTGTAATCTTTTTAGCTGAGATTTCAATTGTTCCTCCTGCGGGCATCGCTTGCTGCGAGTTGATTATGATGTTGTCCACCACCTGTCCTATCTGGTTCTGGTCAAAATCACATGGCCAGAGGCTTGGTTCAACATCAAAATAGGCTTTCACATTTGTGCCGCTGAGTGCGAAGAGCGTCGTATCCTGGACAAACGGGAACAAGTGTTGAATCTTCTTAATCGGGTTGCCGCCCTTGGCAAAGGTCATGAGCTGTCCGGTGAGCGCCTTTGCTCTGTCCATGGATGCCAATGTCTTCTCGAGATACTCCTTGATTTTTACTTCCCCTGATTTCTTGTGCGCCAATTCGATGTACCCGAAAATCTGCGCCAGCATATTGTTGAAATCGTGGGAAATACCGCCGGCCAAAACACCGAGGGCTTCGAGTTTCTGGTTCTGCTGGCTTTCTTCCAGGAACCGCAAGCGTTCCTGGGCCGCATGTTTGCGGAACACGGCAATGGCGATTGCGGCTCCGAGCCCTTCAAAGTATTTAATCATGTCAAGGGTAAAGCGGTCCTTCCGGCGGTCGTTGAGCTGTAGCAGGCCGATGATGGTATCACTCGCGCGCAATGGGATTAACGCCACGGACTCATAGCCTTCGCCATTGCAGCGATTGCGGGTAGACGCCTGCCTGTCACTCTCGGTAGTCTTGTCAAGGAGCCGGGTGGTGCTGTTGGTCCAGAAACTGCCGCCCTGGGTGAAAAAGGCCTTTCCGGGATCCGTGTGGCCCTGGATGATCTTGCCGCACATGCATTCCAATAAAGGGTTGCCAGCTTGGTCGCAAATGAAATTTCCTGATTCATCTTTGGAGCAAAGGTACCGTTCCTTTTCGACAAAGTGGCCGGGGAAACCATCTGTTTGATAATAGGGATAATCCTTCCCGTCTTGGAGACGTAGGCCGATGGCTTCGATGCGGGTGTGGGTTTTAATCATCGCCAGGATTCCATTAATAAGGTCGGTCGTCATTTCAGCGCGGTTCAGCAGATCAAGAATGTTTATCAATAGCTGTTCGCGTTCCTGTGTTTTAGCATGTTCGGTGATGTCGGTGACAATTGAAAAAAGGCACTTTCTGTCTTCAAACGATATCAGTGTAGTATGAACCTCAACAGTCATGGCTTGGCCGTTTGCTAACCGATGTGTTCTTGTAAATCTATTTTGTTCTTCACGAAGAGCCTTTTTAAATTCTTTGTCAAACATATCCGGAGTCATCTCGTTTATTTCACCAATTTTCATTGCCGTTATTTGGTTCAAGGAATAGCCATAAAAAATCAGAGCGGCATCATTGGCATCAATGATCTGAGCGGTTTCAGCATCCAGCAGCAGCATGATAACATCATGCTTTCTGAACAATTTTTCAAAAAGAACAACTGAAGCATCAGGCATTTTTTGAGCATTCTTGATTTTTTTCATAGAATTATCCTTCTCGTCAAATCGACTGACCAACAGGCAAAATGGATCAGCACCCTTAATCTTCTCATCCTAATCATGCGTCAATATAGCTTTAAAAACCGCCGTGTTTCAAAAAGTCTGTTGGATACCTATCGGGGTCGCTCACTCTTTTTCTTCATCATTAATCCCGCAGCAAGCTGCAGTGGTATTAAATCAAAGTCTACCTCCTAACCCCACCACCCTGCCGGGGACTTACTAAAAAGTTATACCCCGGGCCATGCAACAAAAGCCTCGGTTTTATTGCGTTGGGCTGGGCGGGAAACGATATGAAAAGGGCTTTAAACTCTGACTTTGACAGCTCTGTCCTGTGCCGTATTAGAATATCTCTGGCGCTCATATTGAAATATGCAATTGCATTTACATAGTTGCTGCCTTTGGCAGCTCAATTTTATTCTCTCACACATCACCCGGCCTCTATTCCATTAAATCCCCCATCACCTACCCACCACACTGCCGGTGCTTATCTAAAAGATATACAGCAGGGCCACGCAACAAAAAAACAAAATAAACCATCAATAGAATGATTTTATTTGTGGGTTTTTTTTGTTTCGAGCCTCCGGTTTTGTTGCGTTGGGCTGGGCAGGGGGGTGTAAATACGGGTAATAAGCCCCGGCAGTGTGGTGGGTAGGTTCCCATCGCGGCGGTGTCCGGCGGCGTCCCAACGGGGTTGCCCATGCACATCGGTTTTGTAGGTTCCCGCAATCTTAAAGGCCCTGCAGTCGCTACAGCACTGCAAATACTCGCTTCTCTCCCATCCGGCGCCACACCTTCAACCGGCTGCTGTCCAACAGGTTTGGATCATGCTGTCCGGTCGTGGTGCGCTTCGCACAAGCAGCCGCTTCGCGTTTTTCAGGCACAAAGCCGCCTTCCTGCCGTCCTCCGTGCCCGCACAATACAGCTTGTGCGCTCTTCAAACCTGGTGCTCTCTTTTCCTGTTTCCCCCTCCCCCATCCGGTCAGGTTCCTGGCTCGCGGTCTGGTCCGCAGTCAGGGCCGGTGTTCCGGTTCTTGTCCACCTGCCCGGGTTTCCACTTTCAGCCCTCCCCTGCCTTTCTGGCGTTGCAGGTTGGCAAGTTGCCACATTTCCGCATTGTCCCCAAGTTCCTTTTATTAGTCCAGTCATTCCACAAGGTTCGCTATTTAACCAGGTCAAGCTCGGCACCATAGAGCCCGGGCACATTTAAAAGAAAGGTTCCATTATGTACCGCAACAAATCCACCCTCAACCAAGATCCTCGGATCATCACCGCCCGCTTTCCGTCCAAATGCGCAGAAACCGGCCAACCCATTCAGAAAGGAGAAGAATGCCTTTACTATCCCAACTGTAAATCAGTTTACAAACTCAACACAAAACACCATCAGGATTTTCTTTCATGGTCTTTTGATGTCAATGTGCTGGATGCAAACTATTAACTCTCAACTTTTAACTATTAACTTTCAACTATTTCAAGGAGGTTTCCCATGTTTCAAGATTTCGAGGTCATCAGCACATACACCCGCGCTCAAGCCATTTCAGACGGTGTTCTAATCGATGTTTCCACAACAGCAAAAGAGGCTGGCTTTAAATTCCCCGTTGCCGTTACTTTAACGGTCTGGGAATCTTTAATTGTCCCGGATATTATAGCCGCCAGCCGTTTTGGTAACAGCATAGAAGGCCGTTTATGGGATACTTTACACATGTTGCGCTACGCAATAACCAAGCAGAAGGGTTCAACAGTGCTTTTTTCCGTTCTCTATACAATGGGCCATCCAAACGGCCGCACCTGCTATCAAAAAGAAGCGCAGTTAAAAGCCCTTTGCGGTCCAGGCGACACACTGGATCCTGTCATAACAATCATGTTCCCAAACGAGGATTAAAACCCATGCCTTTTAACTCTCAACTTTTAACTATCAACTATTAACTCTTTTAAAAAAAGGATTTTTACAATGGATAATCTCTCACACAAAATCAAACTTCCGTACGGCAACAACATTGCCAGTGTCTGGAAGTCTCTCAAAGACAATCAATATCACCTTGCTATCTTCAACCCCAAGAAGATCCGCTTCTATTCAGTCCCTTATACAAAGTTCCCGAGCTGGCAACCAGTAAAGCAAGCCATCCGGGAAGACATCAAAAAGCATTTTGCCCGGGAAAACCTTAAAGCTGCCAATCGCACAGCAGAAAAAGCTCTTGTCCCTGCCATCCTGTCAACCTACAAAGAAGGCGAGATCCTCTCTTGTTCATGGGGCTGGGAACAAACAAATGTTGAGTTTGTGCAGGTAATTGGCAAAACCGCTTCCCGCCTCATTGTCCGGGCTGTTTCTTCAAATCTCAAATCGCAGTCGCAGACAATGGCCGGGCAATGTGTTCCTTCCAAGAATTCATTTATCGGGCCCGTTTTTTATCTCAACATCCGGCCCTATGGTTTAAATGGCGGCACTCATTTTGTCAGGGGTTCTTATATTTACGACAAAGGTAAAATTGATAGTGCAAACCACTGGCATAAAACAACAGAAACAGAAGAACATTATTGCAGCTGGTACGCCTAAACCGGCAAGGGGAGGCAACCCCTCCCCTTTTTTGCCATCCTTTTTTTCTGTTGCCCTGGCTTCATTGTTTCATTATATTGAACATATGTTCATTTAGATGAGAGGTTAAATGTTTTACGAATTCATTCTTAATAAGGCGCCGCTTAAGATCCTTACGTTATTATCTCTGCACTCGGAAGATGCCCTCTATGAACGGGAAATCTGTAAGAAGACGGGGCTTGCCGTAGGTACGGTTAATCAGGTATTGAAGGAATTACAGAAAGTTGGAGTTGTAAGCGTTGTCCGCAAAGGACGGATGAATTTCTACCGTGTTTCTGATAATCTGCCGCTCATTCGACATCACCTTATATGGGATAACCTATTAAAAGTGCAGCCCTTGGTTCAGGTTCTTAAGCCCTTCTGTTCGCGGATAATTCTATTCGGCAGCTGCGCTCAGGGTCTTAACCGGCACGACAGTGATCTTGATATTGCACTGGTAAGCGAAACACCGGCGATAAAACTGCGTAAGCTTATTGACCGTGACAGGATTCTTTCCGGCATCATTAAACCGATTATTTATACACTTAGCGATTATGCATCCCTGAGTAAGGATGATCCCTCATTTTATAGTGAAATACAAAAGGGTATCCTATTGCACGAGAAAGGAGACATAGCCGATGGCGATGAGTTATAAATTATGCATTGAGATGGGTAAAATCGTGCCGTTCAATGTTGGCCCTGATATGGTTAATAAGGAATTGGAAATCGGTAAGAATGATCTTAAGGCTGCTAACGAGAGCTTGGAATCAGGCGGCTTCAAATGGGCAACCATTCAGGGATATTACGCCTTTTTCCATGCTGTACGCTCGCTTCTTTTTCTAAAAAAGTTCCGGGAAAAAAGCCACCGCTGCTTACGTGAATCTCTCAAGGTATTGTATATAGATAAAGAACTTGTCCCGCCGGAATATTACGATAAGTTTGCCGTAGCAATGGATCTGCGGGAATCAGCGGATTACAAAAGCATTTACAGTAAAAAAGATGCTCTTCTCGTTATCAGTGACGCCGGAAACATGATTGAAATAGCCGGAAAGCTGATAAAAGAATCACACTAAGCGAAAAAGGCCAAGCGCTCCCAAAGACAATTGTCCTGCATCCCGCAGTCCTGCGGTCTGCTTCATATTTAACCGCCGTGCAACCCCCTAACGTATTGGCGGTCCCTAAGCGATGCACCGAGCCTATCGAGGTGTAGACCGTCTAATGGCGGTCGTATCGAAGGGCCGCCAAAGCCCATATATGTTACAATGATTAAAATTTCCAGCGGAAACGCCGTGGCGGCTTGCACTGAGCTTGTTGAAGTGATCCCTATCTTATTCCTTGAATTTCATGCGTCTTAGGGTCTATATTCTTAACACAAAGAGAGTATAGGAATGATGGCTGGGCAAACCAGGGTAATTTCCGATGTGGAATGCGTAGGTTTTTCGCGATCTTGATTTACGAGCAGATAAAGATCAAAATTCCTATCCGTGTTTAGATTTATTATTCATTCAACCAATACTTCAAAAGGGGGCAAAGATGAAAAAGATTCCCGGACGTTATCTGTGCATGGCTGTCTGTCTGCTGCTGTCGGCAACCGCTTCTTTTGGTCAGACAAGTTGGACCAATTACGCAAACAATCCCGTTGCTGGTTCCACCCTGGACCCGACCGCTGCCAGCATATACGATCCTATGATTCTCCTGGACGGTTCAACCTATAAGATGTGGTACACCAGGAAAAACAGCGCGAATGTGGAGCAAATCGGCTACGCCACTTCCCCTGATGGCACTACCTGGACACTGGTAGATTCGGCCGTACTTGTTCCCTCCCACGACAATACCAGGTTTGACAACACAAAAGCCGGTCAGGCCGCCGTGATAAAAGACGGCAACACCTATAAAATGTGGTATTGGGGAAGCGGGCCGAATATCGGGAATATCGGATACGCCACCTCCACCAACGGCACAGTCTGGACAAGAGTTGACGGACCCAATGCGGATAAAAGCGTTTTCGACAGAACAGCGGATGGTTCGGGCGCGCTCGCATTGGTTACGCCGTCGGTTGTAAAATCCGGCAATACGTATCACATGTGGTATACGCGTTATTTGCTCAGCGGATGGACAACTGCTTACGCGACATCACCGGATGGAATCAACTGGACGTATGTGCCCGGAGGCGGGGCCAATGGTGCGGTGATTGATATTGGCGCAGCCGGAACATTTGAATCCGCCAAAGCGGCATTTCCTTGCGTCCTTGAAACCGCCACGGGCTTCGAAATGTGGTATGCCGCGGACAACGGCAGTGTAATCTCAGTAGGTTATGCTACTTCATCAGACGGCATTGCCTGGGTGAAATCAGGCGTCTGCCTGTCCAGCGCCGGCACCCAAGCCGTCATAAAAGATGGCTCCGTTTACAAAATGTGGTATACTCCCGCCACAGGAATGAATTATGCCACCTCGGACCCCAGCGCCGTTGAAGACGATTCCACGTTGGAGAACGGCGCGGAATCGATGCAAAATACCCCCAATCCATACAACCCGAATACCACGATAAGCTTTGCCATGCCTCGGGCAGGAACGGCGAAACTGACTGTTTACAATACCAAAGGCGAGCGGATTTCAACGTTGATCGACGGGTTCAAAGCCGCCGGAAAACACAGTGTGAATTTTAACGCCAATGGTTTGAATTCGGGCGTTTACTTCTACAAGCTTGAAGCAAACGGCAGGAGCATGGTCAACAAGATGATACTGACAAAATAAGGGTCTTGCTTTCTTCTCTTTAAAATTGTCTGCATCCCGCATTCCTGCAGGCCGCTTCATATTTAACCGCCGTGCATTCGCACCGCTGATTTGCCGCTCATTCCGTCCGCGTTCCCGCGTCCTTCATTCACTCATTTGGAGGCCTGCAACCCCCACCCCATTCTTGCGCAAAAACCGTTTTATTCGGAACGCCCCTTTTCCCCCAAACCCCCTTACAACCCCAAAATCATTTATTCAGTGGTTCCGTCCGCATTGGCCGCAAAAGAGGCGCCGGAGGCGCTCTGCGGCCTTTGGCGGCCGGTTTTGGGGGATTAAGGGGCTTACAATTCGGCGTCACACTATCGCCCCGCTCAATCCGTCCTTGGCTTTCGCGGTGCTGCGTGTGCCGCCTGATCGGTTTTTGCGCAAGAATGGGGTGGGGGCTTCGTTCGTGTTTACACACTCACTCCGGCAGGCACAAATTTAACCCCGCCCACCCTACACGCCAAAACGGCCTGCCATTACCTTGGCAGTCCGTTTCGTCGTGTTCCCGTCCGCCCCTTGAAAGGGGCTCCCTGTTATTTTTTTAAATATTAACTGCAGGTTGTATTGTGTGCGCTACAATCGTCAAGCAAGCTTTTACATCAAATCCAAAAAAACATAACTCATATTTTATACCACTCTTTTTTTAGCTGATCTACTTGCCCTCAAGGGACGCAGTAATATGTGAGCATTCAATCTATGTGGAACACCTCTTTCAAATCTACTGATTTCGGACTATTATCCGTATTTGTCGGCATTATGTCTTTCATATGGGCCCACCACTTCTTGCATATCGGCGTTGACGCAATGGCGTTCCATTTTTTTTCATCCTCAATCTCAACATAACCGAATAATTGGTGCGTCTTGGGGAGTAAATAAATAGAATAATTATGCGCACCATGATCTTTGAGCGTCTTTTCAAGTTCTGGCCAAATAGGATTATGTCTTTTTTCGTATTCCTTTTCGAATCCCGGGTTTACTGTCATCAAGAATGATTTGCGAATCATAGCGCTTCCTTCTTTTAATTATTCCGGCGCCATTATACCATATGCTTAAATTGAGAAAGGCGCCGGTTTCTTCATCATCATATTTTCATCTCGCTTAATTGCTTTGGCAATTACAGCGGCGGGTTGTGTTGCGCGCGCTGCGAGCGTCCAGCGAGCTTTATATTAAAGGCAACAAAGTCCAAAATATCTATTTGTTGCCCTCTTTGCGCGCGTCAATACCAACCCGATAGTTGGGGCTGCACCGCGATCTTGCCCGCGTGCCAAGCCTCCGCGGTGTCAGCATTTCCGGCGCATTACGACTTGTGCTTTTCAGTTAAGTGATCCCAGCGCCGGTCTTTTCTTTGCTTTTTCTTGTACCAATCCCTTTTCGGCGGTACCAAAATACACGATTACTAACCGCCGTGCATCTTTATCCGCTTTTAATGTTGAATATTTTTATACCATTAATTGCTGGCTTTCCTAAATAGCACAAGGATACCTGGAAAGAAATGCTCTCGATGTCGGCTATTTATAAATTGTCCAAACTCAAGCTCTTTCGGAAAATACCATGCGGAGGCAGTTTTTGCGATATTTTTAGCTGCATTAATCCAAAGCCCTATATGTTTATGCGAATCACCTTTAAGTGAAGCATAGGGAACAAAGGGGGTAACGATGAGCAAGCCCAATCGGAGTCGCTTATCGTAACGACGATTCCTGGAGACATCGCAAACGGCCTTTTCGAGCTTTTTCAGCAAGCACTTCTGAATGGTTTCAATCTTGTCATTAATCTTTCCAATCTTTGGTCGGTAAAATTTAGCTTCTATTTCACATTCCAATTCACCGAGTTCGAAATAAAAATCTGAACGGCCCCAGCGATAAATTTTGCTCAATCTTTTTGAATGCAATCTCCATGGTCTTTTTTCTGTTGTAAATTCTTCGAGGGCTAAACCACCTTTTCTCCAAATAGCTCCGGCTAGTATTGAAAGGGAGGCCCGTTCATTATATCTCCATGGAACATCGGGCGCCCAAGCTTTTACGAACTTTCTGTTGGTTTTTATCCAAGCACGAAGGATGCTATCCAGCGACACCAGCGAACCAGGATTTATTCCTTCCCATTTCATAGACCTCTATTCCCTCCAAGAAAATGAATTAACGGTGTCGGAAATATTTATCTTATTTGTATCCCATCTCTATAAACGCGTTTTTCTTTCACCCTGCCATTCTCATACCACTCGGTCCGCAATCCTTCCGGTTTCCCGTTTTTGAAAGAAAGTTCCAACTCCTTCTGACCGTTATCATACCAAGAGGTAAATAACCCATCCTGTTGACCTCCTTTATAAGTGCACTCTGATTCCTTCCGACCGTTTTTATGCCACCAGATCATAATCCCTTCCTCTTTGTCTTCTTTGTAGTTGACTTCTGCAATCTTTTCCCCACTGTCATACCAAGAAATCTCCAGCCCTTCCTTTTTTCCATCCTTATAAGTGACTTCTGATTCTTTCTGCCCGTTTTCATGCCATCCGGTTCTTAACCCTTGCTCTTTCCCGTCTTTGCAGGAGACTTCAACCCTCTTTGCGCCACTTTCATACCAGGTATTTTTTAACCCTTCTTTTTTTCCATTTTTATAAGTAACTTCTTCATTCTTTTTACCGTTCTTGTACCAGGAAGTCCAAACCCCATTCTCTTCCCCTGCCTTGAAAAGAACCTCCTCACTCTTTTGTCCGTTCTCATACCATGTGGTATACAATCCATCCAATCCAGCGCCTTTAATGGTGAACCTTTCCTTTTTTTGACCATTTTCATACCAAGAAGTCTTTACACCCTCCTCTTTGTAGTCCTTATAAAAAACATCCTCTTTCTTTTGGCCGTTTTCATACCAAAATGACCAAGCACCATCTCTGCTCCCTTTAGGTATCCCAGCATCATCAATTGCACTGTTACTTGGTTTGCGATTATAAGCACCAGTTGCTTTTACCTGGCTATTTTCATACCAACAAGTATATTGGCCATCCCAAAGATAACTTCCATTCTCATCTTTAATAACGGAATACCGTTCCTTCAATTGCCCACTATCATATTTTGTCTCCCTGATTTCTTTTTTAGCACACCCAACAAGTAGGATAATAATTACTGTAATGACAGTAAAGTATTTTGGATGATTCATGGTTCTTTAGCCTTTCTAAAAGAAAATATCATTATGCGTTTCATTGTTAAATAACCTCCTTCCAAACAAGCGTTAGTACCAACCCGAGAATGTTGGGCTGGCCAAACAGGCATCTTCATAGGATTCCAGAATCGGTGTGAACAGCGCAATAGGTTGCAAGCTCATGTGCCGACCATGGTAGGTATATTACATCTGTGCCTCTCGAATCAATGAGAGCCTTCTGGAGTAGGGAAGATGAAATATAAGCAGCAAAAATCACCCCTCTTCGAAATGCCGATGTGATGCGCTCTGTCTCAAGATAGATATTTATGCCATGATAGAGAATGTGTTTGCTTTTGCTTAGCTGTTTTACAAAATCAGGCCCAAGTATGTCATTATAAAGGCCCTGCTGGTTGTTAAGGCCGTTTGCTAGTATTAAGATGGATTTGCCATCAGTAGTGGTTGCGATTGAAATTGCTTTTGCAAAGCCAGTTCTGAAACTTGTCTTATCTGGTCCAGTTGCTTGTGAATGGTATTTCATCTTTCCTCCGAAAAAGGATTGGTTCTGTGCTAGTTTCAACATTTGTGGTTAACACGAAGATAGCATTTTCAAATACGACTTGGGTTTCTGCCACTTGCGATATGGCAGCCGCTGTTGCGTTTGTTGGAAGCATGGATCTATTATCACAAGCCAAATGTAAGAAATATGTCAGGATATGCATAGAAATTGAATCCACTTTCTGCTATTATTCCACCTGCTATAGCTCTAACCCCTATATCCAATATAACAGACTTTGTCATATAAAAACTGATCCTTGGTCCAACTTCCATCTTAATGTCAGCTCCTTTTAGATATACGGAATAAACCTTATTGTTACCGATAGAATCTGTGTAAATTGTCTTGCCACCTGCCGTTATGTAGCCAATATAGAAATTCCATAGGTACCCAACCCCTAACCTCTTAATTGTTGTAATGTTCTTATTGCTTTCTATACTCATCCCCAAACTTAGATAAAGCGATCCGCTATCCTTAAATAAACGAGAGTTATTTCCATTTGTTATATATGTCCCATTTCCAAATCCCACATATGCATCCACATTAGCCCCAAACCCAGGGCAATCGCATTAAAATTTAACGATTCCAAGGATGCGCTCCAAATATTGTGTGCTCAAAGCTGCTTTTAATTGTTTGCGTACGATACTGGCTTTTATTGATGTTTCCTGTCTCAATAGATTTATAGCGACATGCCGGACTACATTCATATTTGTTGGTGCATTTGATTTTCTAATGCGACAGTCATCCTCTCTAAAAGACACATCCAGATTCCAATGCAATTTGTTTTCAATTCCCCAATGACTGCGTACTGCCTGACCAAACTGTTTTGCCGACATTTTACGACTGAGAATATAATACCGTATTTCTGTCTGCTCTGCTTTTTTTGTTTTCCTTATGGAGTGAACAGCACCGATAGCAGACAATGATCGCCACTGTTCCTTATTTTTTAGCCAGGTAATATCATCGATAACATGATACTCACGATGCTCTTCGCGACCATGTCCCTTATCCTCTGTTGAATACGTGTCATGGGCCACATCTTTCAACCCATCCACCACGACAGTATCTACGCGGTTGCGGATTTGTTCATACAGGCTCGGTTGATTTTCTTTAACGGCGAGAACATAATCCGCGCCATTGGTTACAATATTGTCGGCAATAGCTTTTTGACAACCCATTGCATCGATAGTGACGATACATCCTTTCACCATGAGCATATTCAGCAATTCAGGGATAGCGGTGATTTCGTTGGATTTATCATTCACCTTTATTTGCCCCAGTACCAAGTTATTTTCTGCTGCCCAGGCACTAACGACATGGATAGCATTTCGGTCGGCCTTGGTATCAAATGAACGCCGTGCGGTTTTTCCATCGACTGCAATTACTTCATTTTGTTTCGGCAATCGTAACGCCTCAACCCATTTTATAAAGCATTCTTGAAAGTCTTTCGGATTTAGCAAGGCACTGGCCCGCCCAAAAGTGTCATGCGATGGAATGCCGTTTTTGAGTTCAAGAAACTGTTTAAGCCACTCTATTCGCTCGTTGCCAAATAATTCGACTTCCTCGAATGACTTGGCGCCGCAAAGGGTAGCACATACCAAGACAACAATTATGTCGATAAGTTTGTGGAGTTTTTTACGTTCTATGCGTGGGTCCGGTATGTCTTGGAAGTATTCGATAAAAGTGCATGGCGTTGAAATCATAAATCCCCCTTATAGGTAAAATAAAATGTGGACATTGCCTCTTCTTTATACTATAATATAGCTCTACGGATATCCGTAGAGCTACTTAAATAGAAAGGAATTGGGCATGGGCTATCCAACAACGATTCAACTCATCTCACGGAAGAAAGGAAATCAGTGGTATGTTAATTTTCCCAATGCTTTGGCAAAAGCGATGAATTTCAAGAAACGCGAAATTGTGGAATGGGAGGTTGAAACAGTAAAGTGCATGAAAATGATTAGAACTGGCAAGTCTAACAAAGTAACTGCAAGAACAAGAACGGATCGTGTGTCACGTATTACCGTTGACAATAAGAAATAAAGTGGCGAATTTTAATGCGATTGCCCTGGCCCCAAACCTGCTTAAATAGGATAAATTTGATTTGCTCATCAATTTTGTTGTTAAAGAGAGATTGTGTATATTGTCAACCTTAAAGCGTTCTATTATCCCTTCTTTGGTTTTAATGCTTTTTAAATTTATCCCACCAAATCCATAGCCTGCTCTTATTCCCTCAGACCAATCATCATAATTTCTTTCAAGCAGCCCTCTTCCAACATCAGCATTTCCCGCAAGCATTTTTATTTGTACAGGGTGTTGTCCTTCATAAATACCATAAACGCTATCGGTTCTCTCGCCTATTTTCAGAATATATCCTGTTCCGGTTTTCCTATTTATTATTTTACTGTCTCGTTCCTCAATTTCGTAAATGTCATAAAAATCATTTACCTTTAGATCCTCAATTTCCTTGCTCGGTATTGTAGTTTGAATTACATTGCCATTTCCTCCTATTACTTGAAATATTAATCCTATTAAAGGATTTTCGAGCATTTCCTTTTTTAGTTTGTACCTTACATAGTTCATCTCACGATTTGTATATCCACCCCAAAATTGGTTGCAACAGTCAAAATCAATCTTATCGTCATCAAGTATTTCTATGGCTCTTGGTTCAACCCTGATTTGAGCTACAAGGGCATATTGGCCTTTTAGATTATCTCTTATCTTCAGTTTGTAAATATCTAGCCCTATAAAAACGTCACTATAAAACCCATATTCCTTTCCTCCTTTAATATTTTCGCGATATAATACCTTTCCATAGTCCGTTGGAATGCCTGCAATCGGCGTATATGGAATCCAATTGTGTAACATATAGTATGTATTATTTAGAGCGAATACAGGAAATGCTACATAAATTTCATTCAATAGTATATTCTCTTCAGCTATTGTTACGGCCGACGATTTAGTCTTAGATGATATGAATGAATTGATTTGGCCTTCATTTAATAAATATTTAGCCCTTTCATTTGCCTTCTCAATAATATCTCGCTTTATCAATGACAAACTATTTTGGTCGAATATTTTATCCGCAACATCCATTATTTCTTTATCTGGCATAAGATTAATCGATCTAATATTTGCAAGACATTCAGCCGGCAGTTCGTCAACAAAGACCCTCTTAAAACTAGTTATTAGGCCTTTATAAAGTTTAAGAAGTCCCGGCTCCAATAATGGCAATTTATAGTTGTTTGTCTTATATACTATAGCTGGATAAAGATAAATTGTTTTCCGAATATATTGGTTAGCAAGCTCCAGTTCTTGTCTTTTCTCTGCTTCGCTCATGTCTCTTTGACAATAGGTGCTTATATTTATTATCATCAAAATAAGAATGCTCCACTTAATCCGAGGTTTGTTAAACATTCTTTATGTCGTTCCTTTTTCGTTAAATTTGCTTTGGCACCGGATTTCTCTTCAAATTTCTTTTCTTAAAATCCGGCGCAATTAAGTCTATTCCCTTAGTTACGCAAGTGACGCGCCGGTCTTCCTGGTATTTTCACAGCCCTCGAATACGCATGCCTTAAATCCGGTGCCGTTACGCAAGGTGCTTTTCAGTTACGTTTATCTTGGCACCGGATTTCGTGATCCTCTCTTCATTACACTTAATTGTGCTCCGCATCAATTACAGTGCGCGAGTTGGGCGGCGCTGCATCGTCCGGCCCAACTACTAATTGGAATTGATCTAATCAATTCCAATTAGTAACAAATTATATGCTTTTCCGGTATAATTTCCACACTTTTAATAATCTAACCACTACAACTCCACCGTGGCATTCTTCTCCTTGTGCGACCGGTTTCCTCCTATTTCATTTCCGTCTTCTCTCTCTTCTGTCTCTTACATCTTCGTCAGAGACTGTGCAGAGTCGTCTTTATTCACCATGTCTTTCAATTTCCTGCTCGCCTGAAAAACCGCTTTTCTCCCCTCTCCTATTTCAACCTTCTCTCCGGTCCTCGGATTCCTTGCAAGATGAGCATTCCGCTTCTTTAGTTTGAAACTCCCGAAATTCCGGATTTCAATATTGTCCCCTGCAATAAGCGCCCGTGAAATTGCTTCCAACAACCCCTCAATAATAATTACACTATCAACCTGCGTCAATCCTGTTCGGAATGCAATCTCATCTGCAATATGTTTTTTCGTTACAGACATTGGCTTATCTATTTTAAAATCCTATATTTTCGGCAACTTGTATAAATACCCTCTGTTGTGGCATAGTCTTTTACTTCATCCAACAAGTTGTTTTTTATCCTTGCATATTGTCAAATATATTAATTATCTAATATACAAGTACATACAAATATACTGTTCCAAAGGGGCCTTTATCTATGAAAGAATATACTAGCGGTGAGGTGGCTCAGATTCTGGGCGTTTCCAAACTAACGCTTTACACCTGGCTTAAAGAAGATAAACAAATGCCTCATCCCGATACCACAAGAGATAAGAAGGGTACGCGCTATTTTACTCAGGAACAGGTCGATCAGATACTCCGTCTTAAGAAAAAGAAAACCAGCCGGAAGGTTGTAGCAGTAGTAAACCAAAAGGGCGGCGTTCTCAAAACCACAACGGTTCAAATGCTTGGCGCCTGCCTCGCGGACCGCGGCCAGAGAGTGTTGCTGGTTGATACGGATCCACAGGCAAGCCTAACCAGCGCATTCGGGCTTAACCCCGACAAGTTGAATTATACGATTTATGACCTGCTGATAAATAAAACCATTCCAATAGAGGAAACGATAAAACAGACGAAATACGAGAACCTTAGCATCATTCCATCCGGCATCGACCTTGCCACCATAGATTTAAAACTGGCCTCTGAAATAGGCCGTGAAAAAAAGCTCTTTAACAGGTTAAAAACCTTGAGCGTTGAATATGACTGGATTCTGATAGACTGCCCCCCTAACTTCGGCCTTATGACCATTTCCGGCCTTATAGCGGCAGATCTGGCCCTTATCCCTGTCGAAACAGAGTATTTCAGCCTTAAGGGCCTTCAGCAGCTTATAAACACTCTCGACATGGTTAAGGAAAATGCGGAGCATACCTTTGATGTCCGTATGCTTCCCACCAAGGTGGATGCCCGTACCAACATGGGGCTGCAGGTGGTCGAGCATTTAAGAAAAAACTTCGGTGCTTATCTCCTCAAAAGCCAGATACGCACCGACGCCAAAGTCACCCAGGCACAGGCAATGAACGAACCTGTTACCTATGCTTTCCCTAATAGCCGGGCGGCTGTTGACTATCGTAACCTCACTATTGAACTCCTCAAAGGCATATAATGAGCAAGCCAACCGTAAAAAACAGACTGGCCGACGCCTTTGCCAACCTTGGGCTTGGGGATTCGCGCAAGAAACTCGACGCTCTTTATAAACCCCGCCGCCCCTCCCCCGTCCCAAAAAAGAAGAAAGACAGTATAGTCAAATCAACTATAGTCAAACCGACTATGGTTAATAAGGCTATAGTCAAAAAGACTATCCCCAAAATAACCATAGTCAAATCCACCATAGTTAAAAAGACCATGGCCGATAAGGCCATAGTCAAACCAGCTATAGTCAATAAAACCATAGTCGATAAGTCTATGGTCAAACCGACTATGGTTAAAAAATCCATCCCCTCCCCTGCCCCGCTCCCTAAAGCGCAGGCTCCTGTTAAAATTGCAAGGCCCGCTGCCGCCCCAAAGCCTGCCATAGTCAATAAGACTATAGTCGAATCGCCCATGGTCAAACCTTCCTTTTTCTGGAACGTGGACTGCATGTGGGACCTGGTGGACAATTTGTTTCCATACCTGTCCCCCAATGTTATCGTTCTCTTTATGTATCTCTTAAGGGAATCCTGCGGCCGCCACAGAGGGGAAACGGGTTTCATCAGCATGAACACCCTGAGCAGACGATCCGGCATCACCAGGAAGAGCGTTCCCGCAGCCATGCAAAATCTGATTTCCCGCGGTCAGGTTGCCATCATCGAAACTTCCGGAAAACTTGGTAACCGATACAGGGTTCATGGCGTAACATCCAAACCAACGGATGAAAAAGAATGACAACTATAGCCGTTTTGACCATAGTCATTTTAACTATAGTCAGAAAGTTACACGATAAAAGCAGGGTAGGGGAGGGGCATCGTCAATCTTTTTGTATTTCTTTTGCAGAAAATATCAGGCACTGGCCATTATCAAACATAAATTGGAATATTATGGAAAGCAAGCTTAACGGTTATGTCTCCTAAACATAATCCTGACACCCCTTCTCCTGTAATCGGGAGAAGGGGCCGGGGGATTAGGGTTACTATAGTCGTTTCGACTATAGCTAAATCGACTATAGTTGATTTGACTATGGAAAGGTCATACCTGTAAAATGTCCGAACAGACGGCAAAACTTCCCATAGAAGGGGAGAGGATCGGTTCCGGCATCGTGCTGTCTCTTATCAGCACGGGCGGATCCGCCTATGTTTACAAAACCTGGGCCGAGACCATGGAAATCCACCGGGCCGTTAAAGTCATGTCCCCGGACGCGGAAACGGATGTCCGCGACCGTTTTTCCACCGAAGCCCGTATTAATTCAAAACTTATTCATCCCAATATCGTCCATTGTTACAATTTCGGTCAGACAACAGGCGGTCTTCCATACATCGAAATGGAATACATCGCTGGGCCATCACTTGCTTCCGTCATATCAAAGAGGGGAGGGCTGCCGCTACCGGTTGCCCTTGTTATTATCCGCGGGATCCTCGAAGCGCTTACCTACGCCCACTCAGTTAAATACACGCTCTACGACAAACAACATGTTGGTATCATTCACAGGGACCTGAAGCCCGCCAACATCATCATCAATACAGACGGCATTCCAAAACTCATGGACTTCGGCATTGCCAGGCCCGTTGATTTTTCCATTCACACGGTTGCTGGTACCGTCCCCGGCACGGTTGCCTACATGTCCCCCGAGGCTTGCGCAGGTGGTGACCTCGATTTTAGGAGCGACATTTATCAGGTCGGCATCTGCCTCTACGAAATACTTTCCGGTGTACCTGCTTTTCCGCAAATGGACCTTACTTCCCTTCTTGCCGCTAAAGCGTCCGGAAAAATACCGCCCCTCGAAACACTTGTCCGAAATCTTCCCATTCCCGTTCTTTCCTTTGTCCGTAAATGTATAGCTCTCACCCCAACGGATCGTTTCGAGAACTCACAGGCCTGCCTTACAGCACTCCGTTCTCTCTCCACTCCATCGGAGATATCCTCTTCAACAGAAATTATCCAATCTTTCCTTGAATCCAGAAGCCCTTCTTTTGAATTATCAAGGCAATCAAGTAAATCCCATAAATCATGGTTCGCATTTGCTTCTCTTCTCCTACTTGCCATAATCTCCTTTTTCCTTATCCGCCATTATTATTCTTCCACTCCAATTACACCGTCCCCAATTTCTTCTATCCCAACCCCTATGCAATCTCCCGCTCAACCTCCTGAATCCTTGTCCACAACATCACAGACGCCGCCTAATTCAGCTCTTGTCACAACATCCAGACATTCCATGGCCCTTTCCCGCTCAAATCCAGACCCCCCCCTTAAAATGCATCCTAAAGCGTCTGCCGTGCCAACCACCCCAATCGTGGTCCCAAAAGACTCTGTTTCCATCCTGATAGAGCAGGGGAGGGGCTTCCTCTCTGCAGGTCGTCCAGCCGACGCACTAGCGTCCTTCCAGTCCGCTCTTAAGACGCCTTCCAGCCTTCCGCGTCAGGGTGTTGTCCGCTCTTGCGTTTACTGGTCAGCAAAATCAACAACAGCCCTTTTTAAACAGGGGCTTGTGCCTTCAACAAATTTTATTGCATCATGGCAGTCTGTTCTTAATCTTTATCCAGTGGGTTCAGCAGAACACATTGAAGCTGAATCAGCTCTTAAAGAGGGTGTAAATTGAAAACTATCATTCTTTCCCTTTTTCTTTCTGTTATTACAATGGCCGTAAACAGGCCCCTCGATGATCTTGCAGTCCGGTCAGGTAAATATCTCCTTGTTTCAAAGCCCATCGAAGTCCCTGCAGGCGACACGCTGACGATCCGGAAGGGGAGTGAGGTTCTTTTTTCTCCTTTTGCCGGCATTATCTTAACCGGCGGCGTTTTTCTTGCGGATGGTACCAAAGATTCCCCCATTTCTTTAACCTCCGTTCAGGACACTGTTGAAACTACTTCATCTTTTGATTGGAACGGGATAGAAATTAAAAAAGGAACCGCGCATCTTTCATATTGTTTTATCGCAAACTCAACAGCCGGTATCACCGCCATTGATTCTCAATCTGTATTTCTCGACAACTGCATCTTTGGATATAACGGCCAATGGCATCTTTCCATTGCAGGGTCAATTGTTCCGGTTCCTGATATGAAACCTTTTTCCTATGTTTTTATACCCTCGTTAATCGTTACTCCAATTTTAGTACCAAAGGTTCCGGCAGCACAGAAGCCTTCTTTTATTCATCATTATCGCTACTATTTTGTTGCTGCAGGGATAATTTCCGTAATTGGCGGGTCTTATTATCTTCTAAGGGCTAATTCAACACTTTCCGATTACAATGCCTATATGCCTGGAAATTCATCTTTTGACCAAGCACTACCAGAACAACGGCAGCATAATTTTGATTCACTTAGAGCCAAATATCATAAAGAGTCTTTCCTCGGCTTTTCTTTGGTTGCATTATCAGCCATTGATGCTGGTCTCTTAGTGTTTAAATGGAGATTTTAGGCACCGTAGTATGAGGTAGCGTGAACCGTAGTATGAGGTATAAAAGGCCGTAGTATGAGGTATAAAAAACCCCTTTTTTCCGTAGTATGAGGTATAAGCTACCGTAGTATGAGGTATAAGAATGACCTGTCTCCCTTGCTCAGCAAGGCTTTGAAGGCAGTTAAATTAACGTATTAAAGTCTTTTAAATATAACGTTAATTTAAGAGCCTAAAAAAGACCAAAATCAGAACGCGATATATGGATACAAGGATACAAAAATATTCAAATTCCACGGTCGTAGCCGAATCGGATCCGGAAGCCCGATACGAAACCAGCCTGGCTGAATTTCCAATATTTTTCCTTTCAAAACGGCCGCCTGTTGGCATGGATAATATTGTTTACTCCGATACCATCAAGGGTAAAGACGGTCCTGTGGAACGTACATGGAAAGTAACATGGTCTCGCAGGTATGGTCCTGGTGTTCAATGCACGGCTGAAACGTTTTTTGCCTTGTTTCAAATATGGTCTGAAAGTAATTTTTCCACACCATTCATCCATTTTGGATCCATCAACACCATTCTCCGCCGCCGCGGCATGTCTGATGGCCAGGTTAACTTTCAACGTGTTCTTCACGACCTTCACTGCCTCTGCAATATCTATATCGAAGCTAAAAACGCTTTTTGGGATTCAACCAAAGACAGATATATTGACGCTTCCTTCCACCTGTTTGAAAGTCTTTGGCTTGAAAAGGAATCCGAAGGAAATCCAGACCCTACAACAAAAGGAATCATCGAATCCAATAAGATTCTTTTCTCAGCCGTGCAGAAAAATGTTTTCCTTTTAGGATTAAATGAGGAGGAGTTTTTTAAGCTGCCTGGTCTGCAGCAGCGTCTTTTCCTTTATCTCAGGAAAATGCTCATTTATCAGAAATTCCATATCCGGAATATTCATGATCTTGCCCGTCAAATTCCTTTATTCGCTTCCGCAAAATTCAAATTGAAGCAGGAACTTAAAGAAGCAACAGAAGGTTTGATGGCTTCAAACCTTCTTCCGCAGCTCGGGGGTTTCAAGTTTGTTCCTGCGGAGTCCACAAGCGGCGTTGAATTAATCCGTTTTGAACGCGCGGATGCACGGCAATTGGAAATTTTTAATACCGAAAAAGACGGAGCCAGCAAAGAAGATGTCACGGAGTATAACTTCACCCTTATTACTGATCTCCTTCAGGATAAACACAGCTACCCGTTTTATCACAAAGTCGCTTCACTTTTTGATACAAATACAATTTGCAGGGCGTTAAGTGAAGTAAAAGACTTTGACCGCGAGGTCCGGCAAAAAGGCGGGAACTGCAATGCCGGCAAAATATTTACCAGCAGGATCAAATCATTGGCTGCTCAAAAAAGAATCGAGGTTTAGTACTCACGCTTAATTGTCTTTATAATAAATTTCATTTCCTTTTCTTTTACCGGGACTGACGCAAACATGGTTCACATTTGTTATAAAATATCGTGGATTAAGGTATAAAGGAAACAAGAATATTATGGATGCCAATTTCAAATTGTCTGTTTCACCTCTTTCCGATATTTATAAGCCCTTTCATAGTGTCTTAATCGTTGATGACAATCCAGAAACAATTCACCTTATTGGCGATTATATCGCATCAGAACAGCCGAATACTCTTGTTGTCGCGTGTCTTTATCCTGAAAAAGTATTTGAAATAATGAATTGGATTTATTTTGATGTTATCCTGACGGATATGGAAATGCCGGTTTGTCCTGGTTATGATTTCATTTGTAAAGTACAAAGAATTTCACCAGCCACAGCGTTTTTGGCTATGACAGGGTGTGGTTCTGACTATATAATTCGTGCCGGTCTTGCAGGTGTTCAACCGGAAAACTTCTTTGTAAAGCCATTTAATTTGGATGTTCTAAGCAATAGGATTATAGAACGATTGCAAGAAGTTGAAAGGATGCGAAAGATATTTTTTAATATTCTTTCAAAATCAGGGAGACATGTGAGACATAAAAAGCATTTATCTATTAATAAACTTGGCTATCCTTTTCGAATTTATAGTCTAATGCGAAATCGAATTAATGCTATAGCCTTGTTGAACCTCAATCTAAATATTTCTAAGGCCGATATTGCAGACTTAGCTGGTTATAGTTCTTATCAAAGAATGTGTGTCAGTCTTCAATTCATAAATAAGCACATGAGCTTATCTTAACAGAAAGACTTAATTATTGTTCTGCTGTGTTACGGTGAATTTGGATTTCATTGTTTATATTATTCCACCTTAAAAACGAAAGGAACGTGTTATGATGAACTCAAAAAAACCTCACAATGAGGCAAAATTGATTCTAGAAGAAAGTCGCAATTGTTACGGAAGCCTTAAAGCTATTTGTTTCCTTTTAGTTATTGCTTCATTGGCGAATATCATCTATGCAAAGCCTTTAATGAGGCCTAAATTA
This sequence comes from uncultured Fibrobacterota bacterium, assembly GCA_963831235.1. Lineage (GTDB taxonomy): Bacteria > Fibrobacterota > OXYB2-FULL-49-7 > OXYB2-FULL-49-7 > JAEUSG01 > CAWHPS01. The sequence continues at coordinate 7,558 of CAWHPS010000002.1, read as the reverse complement.
CTTGATATACAAGTAGGAATGGAACGCGATTCATTTACATTAGGCGATACGATTTCAATTGATTTACACTTAACCAATCTGAATCGTGAATTTAGTAAGTCTTCCGAGATTAATATAAAGATAGATTATGTGCCAAATCGGCTAAAGTTAATAAATAATACTGAGGCGTCATTTAATCTTAGATCAAGTGAAATAGATAACTATTCCAAGAAATTTACCTTTGTCGCGTTGCAATGTGGGTATATGTACCTAACAGTTACGACTGTGGATAAAGAGGCTATGATATCTTCAAAAGAGGCTGTTCAGTTTTATGTTTATGATTCTGGAAATAATGCAAGAATATTGGGTAAGTCTAATACCAAAACGCAATTATATCGCAGGATTGATAATAATGCAATAAATAATAAAAGAAACGAAAGCCTCAAACTCAAAAAAGAATCAAAACCATTACAAAGAAACGATTAACATTTATCTATACACATATGGAGGGAGATACTAATGAAATTACTACTCGTCTTAACATTGTTTGCTGTTAAAACATTTGCGTCCTTCTCGTTCAACGGGAATTTAGAGTATTTAAACGGTTCTTCTTATTCAAAACTTAAAAATTTCACTATTCTCATAACTCCAATTAAGATTGATGGTACATTTGGAACCGAATATCCGACAGAGTTCAACAATAGTAATGGCTATTTCTCAGTCTCCCTTGATGAAACGGTTTATAACGGATTGTCCTACAGAATAATATTTTCATCAACCAATAAAAGTCTATCGATTAACGCACCAGATGTGCTAAATCAAGATATTTATAATGCAGACATTTTTCCCTACCAGACAAATAATGATGGTATTGGTTATCCTGTAGGTGTTCGCATACCCACAGGTACAACATTGACACTTAATGACTTCTCATGGTATGGAATAACGAATAACACATTAAGGTTTGGTAGCGGGGGTGCATACGAAAGCATTCTTTTTACCTCTACAATGCCTTGCTCGAAGAAAGAGCAATTTATAAATGCTTGCTACATTTATGATAGCTATATGGCTTCATATGATTTTATAAAACAATATTCAACAACAAACCCTTATTACCTTGGTGTGATATATGACCCATCTTCACCATCATGTGATGGGACACCTTGGCAGGATAATGCATGGCAACAACCAGGAACCACAACGAATATGATCTGTATTGGTTCAACCTATGAAAAAGATTTATTTACTTTAAACCATGAATTTGGGCATCACATCATGGGCTCCTATGGTTTCTCGTCAAATGATGCTGGTGGTTATCACTATCTCGGAGTTTCATATTCTCCTAGTTTGGCTTATTCTGAAGGGTGGGCAAACTTTTTCTCTGTGGTAAGATATGGTTCTTCCACGGTTCTAACAGACGGTGTAACATTTAACTTTGAAAAGTTACTTTTGGCGTCCTCTACATATCCTTGTAAAGGCTATGAAAATGAATTAGCAGTAGCAGGCTATCTTTATGATTTATATGATAACAGTCCGGACGATAACGGCAGTGGGAATGGTCAGAACGAAAATGTTTATATCGGTTTCCAGTCTCTTTTTAATGCCACCAAGAACAATGTTCCTAATGTTTCAGGAACCCAAAGGCCTCCTATTAACTTGATAGAATTTTTGTATAACCTTAATACTTCAAATTTACAGGTTCTAAACACTCATTTTAATATACCACCATTTATTATATTTAAACAGGGTGATGAGCTGGTATCAAAATTAAATGCTATGGCGGCGAATACCATGGCATATTTCTTACCGGGTAACTATACTCAAAGTGTTCCTACTCCAACCATAAATTTAAAAAGTGGTCAATACATAATGGGCGCTGATGCAAGCACAGTTAACATATTCGGGTATTCATCGGTAGGGATTTTCTTTTATGCTCGTCTAGTATCAAATGTTAAAATAGAAAACATCAAGACAAGAAACAGAGTTGTTGCTACACGCTCGTCCAATATCCAGGTAGAAAACTGCATATTTGAATTTCCTATAGACGGAGCTGCAAGTGTTAGTGCAGTCAATAGTGATAACGTACTTATAAATAACAATTTATTTCGTGGAAATGTGTATTATCCTCTAGAACAGTCACGTTCATTAGACCCGAATGTTCAAAAAACCGTTTCTTTCATCAATAATACTTGCGCAACGCAACACAATGGACCTCTTTTTCAAAATGTTTTGAACACAGGTTCCAATAGCAATAGGTATTTTATTTATAATAATATCGTCTCAAATGTCTCATCCTCAGACGGTTATGGATTTGAAAACAGAAATGAATTTCCAGGTAATAACCAATATTATATTTACAATGATCAAATATATAATGTTCCCGCCAATCATAATTTCTACTCTACCGCAGGGTCACCTTATACTGGTTTATTAACAACAGACCCTCAATATGCTAATACTAATAATTATACGCTATCTTCCAGTTCACCGTGTGTAAATTCTGGAAACAGATATGCACGTGATGGGTTCATAGGACCATTTGCATATAGTAAATCTTCTATGAGTTATACTGCTTATAAAGATAGAGATTTCGACGGAAGCGAGCCAGACAGGGGTGTTTATGGTGGTCCAAAGGCGGTTCAAGGTAGTAATTGGTCTACTGCTATTCCGCACCTTCAGATGATAAGTCTTCGCCCATCTGTCAAAGTCTTATCTTCCGATGGTAGTTTAACTGCTGTAAACAATACATCCACAAGCATAGCGTCTGAGGATAAAACATTAAGCCTTATAAATGAAGAAGGGACTATCGAAACAAAAACAAAGAAATCAATTTTATCTCAATACTGGACAGTCTCTTTACCTTGGCAAGATAAAAGCTTACCATCCAATGATATCCGGCTTGAGTTCAAAATACCGGAAAACTATTTCAGGTTACTCTATAAGATCGGAATGAAGAATATCGGTTTGTTTGCCATTCAAGACAGCTCCCAGTATGTTATTCCCTATGATACTGATGCAAAGACAAAATCAATTATTATTCCGAGCTATATTTATTCCGGTAATGCCTGTTTGTTCTTTGCGCCTAATGGTTTGAAAAAAGAATACAGTATTGACACAACTTTTGAGGAAATCACCTTCGAATCGGAATTGTCGCAAAACACACCAAACCCGTTTAATCCTAATACAACCATTGGGTTCAATGTCGGTGGCAAGATTAATGCGTCTTATCCGATAGAATTATCAATTTATGATTTAATGGGGAAAAAAATAATAACTCTTTTAAGAAAAACTATGCCGGCTGGATACCATACCGTTCAATGGAACGGACAGGATTGGCAGAATCGAAAGGTTGCAACAGGGGTATATACCTATAAATTAATCTGTGGTTCTCAAGTATTGCAACGTAAGATGATGATGATAAAATAAGGAAAGTTTCTCTATAATAATTATTTTATGGCTTCTATCCATTGGTAGAAGCCATTTTATTTTCTATGCGACTAATCTTATTATATATCTTCTTAGCCAATTTTACCATTATTCTCTTTGGTATGCCGTTTATTCCAAAAATAGTCCAAACTGACGACAATCATATCTATATACAAGGTTCGTCTCTTATAAAATATAATGGCAATAATTACGATACCTTATGTAGTGGGCTGAATATTCACACTATGTGTATAATGAATGACACAACGCTTTTGTATGTCTTGGAAGATGGCCAGGTAATGAGCATTAATTTATTAAATAAAGAAATTAAAGAGATGAGTGGCTCACAGCTTTTTACGCCAAATAAGATTATAAGTTCAGATGGCACTCTGTTGTGTATAAATAAATCAGGGAATCTTTATGAAATGACTTCAGGCAGGTGGAGTAAAAGAGATTCAAATATTGTCTATAAAAACATTTGGTCTTTTAATGGTGGGTTTTTCTATCAAACAGAAAGTTCGTTAGTTCGTTATACAAAAACCGGCATTGTGCCGCTTGTTTCCAATATGAAGATAATCACCGCTGATATCAGTAAGAATGGCCAATGTATCGGTGTTACACAAGGTAATAAACTGATGTTGTCTGTTGATACGGGTTCAACATGGTCTTATCTCAATATGTTCATTGATTCCAATATCACTATCAATAGTATCTGTTTAAGAGATAGCGTAATTTTGTTGGCGCTGAATAGCGGTGAAGTGGCAATCGGAGCCATTGGGTCGCAGTTTGGTTACCTTGGGTTAACAAGGTCCGAAGAACTGGAAGAGGTATCCTCTAACGCAAAAGCAATATTAATTCGTGGCAGTCTTGGTAATATGTTTCTGGCAGATAAATATGGTATATCATGGCTGATAAATAGTCACCCATTAGCATTTAAACTTAACTCTGTAGCAATTATCGATTCAATGCGCCAAGTCGTGGTTGGCAAGGATGGATACTGCATCAAGACAAATAATAAAGGCCTTTCATGGTTTCCGCTCAATACAGGAACGACAATAGATTTACTTAAAGCTGCGCCTTTAGACGATGGTACCGTTATTGTCACAGGAGAAATGGGTACATTTTTCCGGATTAAGGATTCATCGATTGTTTTTGATGACAGACTCGGGATGAATAATTTAACCGCATTGTGTGTACATAATGGAAAAATATTTGTGGGTACCCCACGGGGCGAATTATACATAGGTTCTGGGAATCAATGGTCATATTCTTATCCTAATGGTGGTGAGTTTGGAATATTTTCTCTTTGGTTTAAAAATAGTAATGTGGGTTATATCGGTAGCGATGCCGGTGTGGCATTAGAAACAAACGATGGGGGTCAAACATGGGTGCCGTTTCTATCCCGTGCTCCTAACGGTGGCATGCTGCTAAATGGGGCAACAATTGATTCTGCTCCTGTTTTTGTTCCTTATATAGGGTCACTTTTAAAATATGATAGTTCTGGTTGGCTGGAATTGGACAGTGGCCATACACAATATCGATTGATAGCCTCCATAAACGATACCACATATTTTGTTGGTGCTCTTGATGGACAACTTGAAATTCGGACAACTCATGGGGGCATTAACAAAAAAAGTATAGCGCAAGGAGCATTGATGGATATCCAGTATAAGGATAATGTCCTTATTGCAATCAGCAGTTATGGTGAAATCATTTATCTTAATGAGTTTGCGAGTATGTACCGTTCTGGCAATTCAAGTATTAAAAAACTGGAACATGGTTTTGGATATATCTGTGCCATTGGGTCACAAGGTAATTGTCGAATAAAATACAGAGGGAACACTGATTGGATTGGCATAAAACTTCCGGCTGTCGGTACAGTTAATTCATTTAAACAGTTTCCAAACGGATCCGGATATGTTGTCATGAATGACAATCTTTATTTCTCACAAGACCTGAACAGTGGATGGTCTAAGCTAGCCGACAGCATCGTATTGGGCAATCTGGATTCAACATATTCAGGGTTTGCAATAAAAATGGTCAATCCTTTTAATCAAAGTCTTGTAAGGTTGTATAACGGTGTTCAAGTGGATACTACAGGTATCAACACACTAAATGGATATCGAAATAAAATATTGCAGATTGATTCTTTGAAAGCAATAGTTTTATTGGGAGGAGTTCGTTCAACTATAGACAACGGCTACAGCTGGCGAACAAGCTATGTTATTAATGGTCGTAATTTCCATATTACCAGATTAAATGATATAATTCTTTATGACACTAATAAAATCATTGGTATTGGAACCGAAGATTCTCTGCTTTATATCAGCTCGAATATTGGTTTGGATTGGTCTTTATTGAATCAGGATAATCCGGTCAAAGTAATTTGTTTTGATACTATATCCAAGGGAAACTGTATTCTTTTAGACAATAATAAAAACTTGTGGTTGTTAACAGGAAATAATACACTTCAAAAGCTTTGTTCAATTGCAGAAACAGGACAAATCAATTCAATTCTTTTTGAGGACGGGGTACTGTATTATGGGGGTAATAATAATCTGTTAGGTTCTATCACCCTTAATCTTCTTCATAATGAATTGGCCAAACCACCCAACATATTGCCCATGTTTGACTGTTTCCCAATCCCCTTCAGAAGATTAGTCAATATTAGGGCTAACCAGGAACCATTGCAAATAAAAATATATGATATTTTCGGACGGTTGCTTTTTTCTCAATATTTACAGAAAGCTAAAGTATTAACTGTTAATTTTCAAGGCAGACCCACAGGAACCTATTTTGTTCAAGGTATAAAACAAAACAAAAAAACGAAAACACGGATTGTACAGTTAATCAAATAAGATGTCAAAACATCAGATTGATACTGTTTCAGGATTTCCTCATTAGGGAAGCTGTATATGGCATTAAATGAAATGAGAGAAGGAAATAATATCTCCGTTAAACTCAAGGATAATGAATTTGCCTTGGTTCGAGATAAGAAATTATGCAATCCCAATATCATCAAGGCCGCCGTTGCCAGTCAACATATTTGAAATGACCAAACTCGTCTCAAAACACTTATCGTAATAAATCCCGCTTGTGTCCGGCGGTCCTTATCCATTGGCAGCTGGACAAGAAATCTTTGGAGCAGCTTTAAGAGTAGGGAAGGGGCTGTCGGGTCTTCCGGGAAACTATTTCTTTAATCCTAAAACACTCATGATATATATTATGTAAAATGAAAGAAAACATCACTAATACCAATGAATACCGGGATTTCATTGCGGCATTAAAAACCCGCATCACTGAAGCCCGCATATCGGTTTCCCGTGCCATTAACCGTGACATCATATTCCTCTATTGGGATATTGGAAAGGGGATAGTTGACAAGCAAGAAAAACTCAAGTGGGGTAAATCCGTTGTCGAAATGATCGCCCGTGATCTTAAGACATCTTTCCCTCAAACTCATGGTTTTTCTGTTCAGAATGTCTGGCGTATGCGGCAGTTTTATCTTGACCATACAACTTCGGGTTTTCTTGAAATAGCTCTGCAGGAGCTTAAAAAAACAGGCGAAATTACATTAAAAAAGCCAATTCTCTCACAAGCTGTGAGAGAATTGGCTAATTCAGACGAAAAAAGGCATTTTACCTCAAAGTCTGTTCTAGAATTTCTTGCTCAGGTTCCTTGGGGTCACCATGCCAATTATCTTTCCAAAATTAAAAACCCTTCAGCTCGTTTTTATTATATCCAGGCAACATCTAAATTCGGCTGGAGCAGGGATGTGCTGTTGAATCAGATTAAAGCTCGTGCGTATGAAAGAGCAATGGCCGACAAGAAAGTGCACAATTTCCCTATGGTGCTGCCTGAATATCTTGCCGAACAGGCAGACGAAGCCCTTAAAAGTTCTTACAACCTTGAGTTCCTTGGTATCCATAGAGAGGTCAGGGAAAGGGAGCTTGAAGACCGTCTTATTCATCAGGTCCAGCATTTTATTATGGAATTAGGTTACGGATTTTGTTTCATCGGCCGTCAATACAGGCTTACCCTTAATGATAAGGAATATTTCATTGACCTGCTGTTTTATCATAGGTTTCTTAGATCAATGGTAGCCTTGGAACTCAAGGTCGGTGAATTCGAGCCGGAATATGCCGGCAAGATG
>CAWHPS010000001.1:0-8871 GCA_963831235.1 uncultured Fibrobacterota bacterium | reverse complement strand
CAAACAGGCCCGGTAGCTGATGTGATCCTTATCATCAACCACCGTCTCCAGACGCTGTGCCCCATAGTAAACTTCCAGCTTGTCCGTGTCTTTACGACGGAGAACATGCAAATATGGATTGCGCTTGTCTGTTCCAAGAATCGACTGCAATACAACTTCGTTCATCGTGACCATCCAATGTGGGTAAAGGTTGACAGGTGCAATATGTAATTGCATCCCATCAAATAAAATAGCGGGAATCCAATCTGCGAATCAACTGATCAAATAATGATAGGTTTAGTGAGGTCTGAAGATGAACGCCATTCGGTAAGCCAACCCCCAACGATAATTCTACCGGAGAATATGCGGAACCTTTGCTTGTTTGTGTGGTTTCTGGAAAAACAGGGATAAAAAACAGGAGCAAAAATATTACACAATTAATTTTCATGGAATATTGTCGTTTATTACTACGGTTTTTTTATAGATTCCAATGCCTTCAAGAACTCATCCGGCTTTTGTGTCCCGAATAAAATGTTTTCGCCCTTTTTTGTCTTTATTTGAATCCCTTTGTTTCCAGAAACATTATAGGCAATATCCTATATATTCATTGCTGTTTTTAAGTTCAACAGTGCAAAAGAAATGCCCTTCACCAGATTTAATCTTTTCCCAGTCGACACTGAGTTTGCCTTTCCTTTCAATGAGTGTCGTCTTGACCTTATCTATTGAAAAGCTTTTTGTTCCGCCCGTATATTGCCTGCCTGTTGGGTCTGCCAGTAATCTTTGGAGTGCTTCGGCATCCTTTGGCTCTTCAGGGCGAATAAGAAGTCTTGGTGTGTCGATCACTAGAGCTTTCTAAACCTGCAAATTATCGCTGGTGGGATATTTTTAAAGACATTCTCCCAAGTATTCTTGCCTTCGATATCCTTGAAGGATGGTTCTCTTATAGCGTCCATGACAAAATTATTCTTGAAACAAAGGGTTAAAAGTTCGCTCAACGGTCTATGGAAATAATATTGGGGCATTGGCTGTCCCCTCATTCCTACTCCCTTTAATTTACCGGAAATAAGATAATTGCTGATTTTAACGGAATATTTATCATTTAATGTCCCGCCGATATCATTATGCTCGTGAACCAAGGTGTTTTCGCCAGAATTAAAACAGGGATGCAGAATGGAAAAGAGAAATACTCCTCCGTGTTTTAGAATAGAAGGCAAAGAGCTTAACATCGGTTCTATATATTCAATGTCCATTATTGCCATAGTGCATACAGCAGAATCAAAAGATAATCCTTTTAGCTGGCACATCTGATCAGGGTTTCCAGCATCGACAACTCTATAATCAATATTGCCGGTTTTCGATTTTGATTTGGCTATGCGAATAAAATCATCAGAAAGATCAATTGCCGTAACAGAAGCGCCTTGCTCCGCCATCTTTCTTGCAAATTGACCGTTACCACAGGCAATATCTAAAATGCGGTCACCCTTTTTTATATTCAGGAGTTCCAACTGATTTGGCTCTATCAACACTTTATGAAAATCGTTGCCTTCGCCCATTTTTTTGTCCCAGAAGTCGGCATTGGCATTCCAGATTGTTTTTACTTCATTTTCCATAAATCACCCCGTTAAACCAGATATAAGTCGACACAATTCAAGCCGTTCTTTATCAATGCCATAGAGGTTTCCGCATTAAAATACATTTTCCGCAAACCGCAGGTGAATGTAAAATGAGAAAGGGTGGAAACACCCCTTTAGTGAAAACTTGTTTTGGAATTTAAGCCAAAGAACAATCGCATTAATATTACCCTGATTTATTTAACATTGGAGCATCAAAATACCTTGATTTATTTAAAACAGGTATTTTTTGGCAACTCGATTAGTGCGCTACTACCCTTATCCACTGTCTAAGCCAATAATCTAATTAACGGCAATTTAATTGATTTATTGCCGTTGATTAGATTATATATTCTTACATGGAAAAGCTATTTAAAGAAGACCTTCTTACCAGGTTCAACAAATTAAACTCTTTTGCTACAAAAGATGTTTTCCGCTTTTATAATTCTCTGCAACCTTCGGTAAGAAAAAGCACTGTGAACTGGAGAATCTACGAACTTATTAAACAAGGTTTATTTCATAGAATCGGGCGTGGTATTTATACAACTAATCTTAAGCCTGGCTTCAAAGCTGTTCTTGAAAAAAGGGAGAAATCAGTAGCAAAGTCTATCAAAGAAAAATTTCCACTGGTTTCATTTTGTGTATGGCACACTTCTTTTTTACAGGAATTTTATCATCATATTGCAAACTTTAATTGTATGATTGTGGAAGTTGAACCCGAAGCAGTTGATCCGGTCTTTCATTTTCTGCATGAATCATATAAGAACATATTCCGAGAACCAACCAAGACTCTTATTGAAGATTATATATCAGAGGTTAAGGATTCGATTGTTTTAAATGCGTTAAAAAGTGAATCACCGCTTGAAAAAGTCGATGGCTTCTCCGTGCCTGCATTGGAGAAAATATTGGTCGATTTGTATGCGGACAGAGATTTGTTCTCTTTTATTCAGGGAAATGAATTATTCCATATAACGAAAAATGCCATAGAAAAATATTCAATCAATTATGGCAAGTTATTACGCTATGCAGCCCGCAGAGGGAAAAAGGAAGAAATTAAAAGCTCAATAAATAAAATTAATGGCAATTTATAATATTTATTGCCATTAATTTGAATTGGAAAACATGATTTCAAAAGACACGCTATCCATTGATTGGATAAGGGACATTACCAGCAAGAATCGTAATGCTGATAAAATCCTGTTTGAAAAAGTAATCCGAGCGCTATTTCTTTTAGAAGGTTTATCGCAATCAGGATTGTCATTTGTTTTTAAGGGTGGAACCGCCGTGATGTTGCTTCAGGACCCGATTAAAAGATTTTCAATTGATGTTGATATTCTTGTTTCTGAAAAAACCGATTTCGAGGGCATTTTTAATGACTTTGTTGCTGCCAAAGGTTTTTCAAAACATGTCCGGCAGAATCGTGTTGGAACTTCATCAATTGAAAAGATGCATTATAGATTTTATTATCACCCTGTATTCCAGACAAAAATACCCGAAGATTATATCTTGCTTGATATTGTCGTTGAACCTTCATCCTATCAAACAGTTGTTCCAGTTGAAATTAATTCTCCATTCATCAAACATACAGGTTCTCCAGCTAAAGTCAACATTCCAAGTATCGAAGATATTCTTGCAGATAAATTAACAGCTTTTGCTCCCAACACCACCGGAATACCTTACATAAAAGGTGGGGAGAGCCGGTCTATGGAAATTATCAAGCAATTGTATGATATTGGGAATCTTTTTGAAAAAGCAGAGAATTTGCCAGTTATTGGGAAGACATTTAGAGAAATTGCAAAGAAACAAATAGCTTATCGTGATATGCAAGGAGATGCTGATCTGGTTATAGAGGATATTGTCTTAACCGCCTTATGTTTGGCTACAAGAGGGAAAGAAGGAAAAGGAAACTTTCAAGATTTGCAGGATGGAGTTAAAAGAATCAAGTCCTTTATTTTTTCAGAGTCCTACCAGATCGAGAAAGCAATAATTCACGCCTCCCGTGCGGCTTATGTTGCAAAACTGATCGAATTGAATAAAACATCGTTCTTTAGATTTGAATCTCCATTGCAAGTGACTGATTTATTAATCCACCATCCTACATATAATAAGTTAAACAAACTTAAAAAGACTAATCCCGAAGCGTTCTTTTATTGGTATCAAATTGCTTTATTGATAAAATGATAGCATAATTGGTTGATTGGTTATGTTCAAGATATTAGGTTGAGTTATTCACTGTGATTCACGAGTATCGACAGCTTGACATATCCGATAACATCATATTCAATGCAATGTGATGTTATATGCCAAAACAAGACGCACCCTCTATCCTGACTATTTCTCCGTAATAGAACCTGTGGTAATCCTTGTTAGGATAGTTCTTATCAATGGCTGGGTCAATAAACCTCTCCGGTCGCACATCATCTGAATATATCTTTCGGCACTCAATAATTAATTCCGCTTCCTCAAAGCCGGGTGCAGCAATCACATTTGATGCAATTGGTGTTAACCCTGATTCAGCAATCTTATCGCCATCACGACCGGATTTTGAACCAAGAAGGGCCAATGCCTTCTTGTATTCTTTTGGAAAAGCGCAAACCGTGAATGTTTCATGCTTTTCTATAAACTTAAAAGTATGCCGTACAGGACGTACTACCACATGGATAAATGGCTTACTCCACATCACACCAACACCGCCCCAACCCACGGTCATGGTATTAAATTTACCTGACACAAAATCACCTGCGGTAAGTAACATCCCCTGTTTTATCCACAAGGAAATGGGGTGTGTTACAAAATCATTAACTATAATCTGTGTGCGTTTCAATTGTCCTCCTTATTGTCCTAATTGATTCCGGAAAAGGCTTTAATCCGTTCCTTGGAAAACTGCTTTGGTATCAATCAAACCGTGAAAAAATAAACAATTGCCAATAGCCAATAAAACAGTTTTAGGGGTGGTGGTAGTGGGCAGTGAATATTTGCCTATAAGCAAAAAAAACTTAATGAATATTTGCTTACGGGCAAAAAACAATTGCATTGATATTATCCTGCCTTTCGAGGCTCTTAGCCACTAGGTCGGCTTCTTAGACACATTTCCCCTATGAAAACGTAGATAAAAAAAGTATTGACTTTTACAAACATAGTGATATATATTACAATGTATGGCATACAAAGTCACACGTCGCGTTGGCAAATACCTCTACCGCTACGAGGTGGAGTCTTATTGGGACACTACGCTAAAACAACCTCGCCAACGGGTACTGAAATTCCTGGGGCGAGTAGACAAGAAAGGGCGTGTCATTGTCGCTCCTGCTACACGCGTGGGTTCCGTCTCAGGGTCATTGCCTGTTGGCCCTCTGGCCATCTTTTATGCGGCCGCACGTGAACTGAACGTTGTGTCCCATGTTCAGGAGGTTCTCGGCGTTGATCATGATGCCGCCGTTCATGTCCTCTGTCTTGCGCTTAACCAGATCGGTCCCCGACGCGCCCTGACCGATCTCCCCGCCTGGGTGGCTCGCAGTCCGATACCTCGCTGGGAAAAACTCGACATGGCACGACTGAACCGGGATTCTTTTGATTGCGCCTTGCACCGTCTCTGCCACTCAACACCCGATGGAGGCTTGGAAGACTTGGGCTTGGCACTTCAGCACGAGATGACCCGTGTCTGGCGTGGGGGTAGTCGAGAACCCGCGCAATTCTACTACGATGTCACACGCCAACTGTATTACGGCAATACCTGTTGCTATGCCGAGCCTGGATATTTCCCGGGTGGAACATCCAAAAATGTGCTGGGATTCGGGATGGTAACATCACGCCATAGTCAATATCCCGTCCTCTGCCGTGCTATCCGAGGCTCCCGTAGCGATACACTCACTGTGCAGGACATCACTAATCATCTGAAAGCTAGGGGATTTCGTCATCTCACCCTGATACTGGATCGCGGAATGATTTCTCGCGAGAATGTTGAGGGCGTGGTGAAATCCGGTTTTGATCTCGTCGGTCTTGTCCCCGAGACGCACAAGGAAGCTTGGTCCTATATTACACATTGGCCGAACCAGGAACTGGAAAAACCCCAGTATGTGGTGGAGAGATCTTCAGGTGCTAAGGTTTATGTTCGGGCATGGCGCGCATCGTTGATGGGGCGCAAGACAATGCGTGTTGCCCTGGTTTTGGATCCGCTACGTGCGGCAAGAGAAAGTGTGGAGAGAGACGGCCTTATCCACGCCGCAGATATTGCCACTAACCCCGGAAGACTCCGCGATCTCCGTGATGATCTTGGAGCTCTTGCTATTCCTGCACCGGGGCGCAGAGGCTTTGTGATGGACAAAAAAGGAGCAGCACAGGATCGGTTGGGCGACGGCAGATTTCTGATGTTCTCGACGAATCCGGAGTACGGTGCCGAGGAACTGTTCCGCACTTACTTCCAGAGGGATGAGATCGAAAAAGCCTTCAGAACGATCAAGGGGGAACTTTCTCTGGGCCCTATCCGCTACCGGCACCGTGATCGGATAGATGCCTATACGACGGTCGTCTACCTGGCGTATCTGCTTTGGAGTCATACTCAAAAACGATTGACAGAAAAATACCCATCCATGACGGTCAATAAGGCCGTGTCTCTCCTCGAAGATATTCACTTGGTACGGTTTGAAGCGGGAAAACAGATTTCAGAATGGACAACTCGATGCTCCAAGGAGCAAGAAAAAATCCTCAAGCTCCTCGGAGGAATGCGGTTTCTACATAGTGACTAAGAGCCTCGAAAGGCAGGATTATTATAATCATGAAAACCGTTGGCCCTCTTGTTGCTGTAAATCAAAAAACCCTTTCAATATTAAACTGGTTAGATTTATAACAGATTGGAAGCTTGCAATGAGCTGTTAGAAGATATTTAATTTAAAGGGTAAAAGTATTATTGATATTATTGAAATAACTGCGAATTTTGATTGCAAACATACTTGATTTGATTCAAAAAAACTGCTTCAAAGAAACCGGTGGTTTAAATGCCATTCCTAGGCTTTTTAGCTTTCACTTCAGGATGCACAGCTCTATGCTATGAAACTTTATGGTTCCGGCTGATATCCCAAACCATAGGCTCGTCGCTTCTTTCCTCAGTCCTCATTACCGGTTTCTTTCTTCTTGGCAACTCATTGGGTGCCATTGTCGGAAGCTACGGCTATTTCCATAAAACGGATCGTCCGCTTCTTGTGTATGGAATTCTGGAAGGGTTGGTCGCGGTTTTTTGCATAACCAGTCTTCCTTTATTACAAAACATGGTCGTGCTGTTACGGAATGCATCTCCAGTGGTGATTTCCCTATCAATTGGTTTCCTCTTTTTTATTCCGGCTTTCTTTTTAGGGATTTCGTTTCCCCTTTTTATAAGGGCCGCTATTCTTTATTGTAAACAGATTACTAATCCATCCGGATTTATATACCTCTGGAATCTTTTGGGCGCTTGTATAGGGGCCTTGTTTTGTGGCGTATTTTGTATACCATACATGGGGATATATATCACTATTGCCATATCAACATTTATGGGGGTTTTTCTATTTGCTGTTTCAATCAAGCTTTCATCACTCTCACGCCAAAAAGCTGGAAACGAAACACCATCGCAATTAAAATCCTCTGACGGGGCAGCTATAAAACTTTTTCCGCTTCGCAAACCCGAAATGGTTGCAGTGCTTTTACTATTCTCCTTTTCTTCAATGGCGCTTGAGGTTATTTCCATTCGTCTAATGTTCCTCACATGCGGCAGTTCGACGCTCTGCTTTTCAGGGGTCCTTTTCATGTTTCTTTTACTTACCGGTATTGGAAGCGCCCTTTACCGAAAGCAGGGAAAAAACGTTCAATCCTGGATTGCATTTCTTCCGGCGGTTTTGGCGCTTGGTTTTATCTGGATTTTGATTGCATACCCTTTTTTGCCATATTTGTATGTTAAATGGCTTCAGCCGCAAACGACTTTGGTTCCTTATTTTCTGACAATTCTGATTTTCTCTTTTATTCTTTTGATGATACCATGTTTGGCCCTTGGTTCTTTTCTACCAGCTGCGATGACCGGCTTTAACCGGATCGGTAAAACCCTTTTCCGTTCAGTTGCATGGACTTACGGACTTTATGGCATGGGAAACGCAGCAGGAGCGGTTCTCACTGGATTGCTTTTATTTCCATCCTTGGGAACTTACCGCAGCCTGTTCTTATTGGTTTTGGTTTGCCTTTTCCTTGCGGTTTATTTGACAATACGCCTTGTCAAATGGTCCCGGTTCAAAATAGGAGCGTTAGTATTTTACCTTGCCTTGGCTGTTTTCATTTTTGTCCGCCCTCCATGGGATTCAAAGATTCTTCATACGGGTTCCTATGCTGCATGGGATGTTTTACATGATAATTCATTTTCTCAGTTTTATAAAAACCGCTGGTTCGGAATGGATTCCCTATACATAAGAGAAGGCACTATGGCCAATGTTGCAGCATTTCGAAGCCGTGATGGAAGCCGAATGCTTATTGTCAATGGAAAAGTGGATGCCGGAACGGGGCGGGATGTTCCGGCCCAAACTTTATCCGCGGTGCTCCCCATGATTTATGTGGACATGCCGGTCCGGCATATGCTGGTAGTGGGAATGGGAAGCGGCATGACATCTGCCATGGCCTACCATTTCGGCGTTAAAGATTTACGTGTGGTGGAACTTATTCAGGATGTTGTTGATGCTTCTGTTAAGGCTTTTCCCGATATAACTGGACCTATTATCAACAATCAACAGGTCTCCTATACCATACAGGATGCATCCCTTTTCTATGCTGTTTCAAAGGACACTTTCGATGTTATAAGCAGTGAACTCACCAATACCTGGATCCGCGGTGTGGATGCGCTTTTATCACAAGAGAATCTTGTTAGAGTGACCCGGTTGCTATCTCCAGGCGGAGTCTATCTCCAATTCATGCACAGGTACTGGATGGATGATAAACTCTTTTTCGATGTGCTGCGCACACTTTATTCTGTATTTCCCTATATCGAGATGTATGAAATGACCACCGGTGATGTAGCCTTCGTATGTTCGAAACAGCCTTTGCTTGTCCGAAAAGATAATCTGGATAAAATATTTTCCATCCCTGCATCCCATTTTCTTAACCAGATAGGTGTTCTTTTCCCCATAAATCTTCTATTTAAAAGAGAGCTTTCTCAGCAGGAAATTCCAAATATATTAAACAACCATCCCGGTGAGATGTTCTCTAATTTCCGGCCAATGCTCGAAGTGCGGGCTTTACAGGCTTTTTTAATGAAATCAAAAGCGGTGCC